>DASYRM010000038.1:0-83471 GCA_036004405.1 Vicinamibacterales bacterium | reverse complement strand
TGGAGACATCTCTGACGACATCGGCGAAGTCAAGGCAGACGTTCTCCGTTCAGGCCGCCGGAGCCGACTCTCAACAGCCAAGAGTTGGCGGAGGCGGCCGTGGCTCAGGTCGTCCGCATTAACGATGTCCACCCTCCACGCTCGCGTGATTCAACCACTCCACACCGGTGGTGCCGACCAAACATCTCTTCGGTCACGCCGGACCATGATGACTGTGCGAACTCCCGTCACCGGGAGGCGGGGAGCCTATTCATTTTGCCGGTCACCGAGAACCGACCACATCTCCACACAGGCCTACCCGCGTCCAGGCCTCACCGTGCCGTCGCTCGTGCTGGAGTGCGACGGCAGAACTCCGCGTAATCGATCTCGTCGCGTAACAAGACCCACAACCGAATCCCCAACTGGCGCGCGACGGCGACGCGCGCTTTCCCGAGCCCTTTCTGCTGAAGCTTTCGTCGATAGAACCGCCCGAGCGCCGGATCTCGCCGTGCGGCATGAATGGCCGCCTCGCACCAGAGAAAGCGCAACATCGGATTGCCTTGCTTGGTGAGGCGACCGCGCCGTTGCCGATCGCCACTCGAGTATTCACTCGGAATCAGCCCGATATAGCTGCCCACCGCTTTGCCGTCGACGAAGCGCGCGGGATCGCCGAGGAAGACCTCCGTCGCCAATGCCGTCACCGGACCCACGCCCGGATGCGTCATCAGTCGACGCGCCTGTGGGCGCGCGTCGGCGTACGTGCGGACCTGTGCATCCAGCGCTTCGATATGCGTCGTGAGATGGTCATGAAGGCCCTGCAGCTCGGTTCGCCGATGACCCGAATGCAGCGGGAGCGGCAGCGCGGCTAGCATCGCCTGGCCGCGTTGACTCCAGAGGCCGGCGCCGCGCCGGACGCCAGAGGCCAGCGCGATGCCTTGCAGCGCGTTCTTCACACGCGTCCGCATGCGCACCCACTGGTCGCGATGCCGGAGCAACGCCCGCAGATCTCGCACCTCCGCGGACGGCATCCAGATCGCGGGGAAACGCTCTTCCGCCAACAGCGTTAACAGGAGTCGCGCATCCCGCCGATCGTGTTTCTGGCGCCGCGTGTCGACCGCGCGAATCCTCGCCGGGTCGCCGACCCGGCAGGGGATCCCGAGGTCGTCCATCAACCGGACGAACCACCCCATCGATCCGGTCGCTTCGATGCCCACGAGAATCGGCGGTGGCAGCCCGGCGTCGAAATCTCGAACCGCCGTCCCCTCATGCTGCACGACGCGCTCAATGATGTGCCCCGTGTCGCGATCCAGCATCGCGATCGTCTGCTGGCTCGCGTGTAGATCGCAGCCGACAATCCGCATCTCGGCCTCCTTCGCCCCGAGCGTCTGTGCGGGTGGACACCGCACAGTCTACGCAGGCCGTGGAGCCGACGTCGTCATGACATCATCTTGGAGACGAGATTCGAGGGGCGCGAAAATGCCCGAAATCTCTAATGAATTTGAAGGAGTTGGGGTGGGTGACGGGTCTCGAACCCGCGACATCCGGATCCACAATCCGGCGCTCTACCCCTGAGCTACACCCACCGTGCAGGTCAGAACTTCCAATTCTAACACGGCGGCTGAGCCGTCCGGACCGGGCTGGTCTGAGGGTAGGGCGAGCTAGGCCACGCCTTCGGCGGCCAATTCGGCCAGGACGCCGTCGTCGATGCGGACCCGCACCGGTTCGACGTGCTGCGCCTGCTCCATCTTGGCGAGGTACATGGCGCGATCGGCCCGCGACAGCAGGTCGTGCGCGAGCTGCCGGGCCACCAGGCGGCGCTGTTCCACGGCCCCGAGCTGCAGGCTGACGACGCCGACGTCCACCGACACGCAGCCTGGCGTCAGGTGCTCGTCTTCGCGAGTCCAGTCGTGGCGCTCGACCGCGGTGCGGAACCGTTCGGCGATGATCCAGCCGTCGTGGGCGTCCTTGAGGTCCGGGATGAGGAAGCAAAACTCGTCGCCGCCGAAGCGCGCGTGCAGCTCGTGGCTGTCGTCGCTCGCGCCGTCCCCCGCCACGATGTCCTGAGCCCGGATCTGCTCGCACAGCAGGCGCGCCACCCGCTCGATGATGCGATCGCCGAGCGCGTGCCCGTAGGTGTCGTTGAACTTCTTGAACTCGCGGATGTCCACCAGGCCCACCGCGCACCAGTGGCCGCGCTGTTCGGTTTCGAGGAACTGTTCGAGGCGTTCGATGAAGCGCCGGAAGTTCATCAGCCGCGTCTTCGGATCGCGGTGCGCGCGGTCGGTCAGGTCCGCCACCAGCTGCTCGAAGTAGCGGGTGATGCTGCTGACGGTGGTCTCGCGGGCGGCCAGCTCCTCGCGCATGCGGCGCATACGGTCCGAGAAGCCGGTGGACATGGCTTGCAGCGCCTCCTGCTTCGACGCCTGCCACATCAGCTCGTGCCGTGCCATGACGTGATCCACCGCCTGTAGCAGTGAGGCCTGCTGGGCGGCGGTGAGAGGGAGCAGTTCCTTGATCCAGTGACGAAGGTCGCTGACCGTTTCGGGCGGGGTTGCCGCCGGGAGGGGTTCGGTCTTGTGCGCTCGCGTGTTGGGCACCCTGGGTTCACCTAAGTGGGAGACAAGTCTGACAGTCCTCCATTTCAAACGATGTGCCGCGTAGTGTCCGGGAGTTCCCTAGCGTTTTCAAGCACAGCAGGCGCGCGTCTGTACTGAAATCGAACGAATGTCATGAGATGCGAACAGATTTGAAAAGCGAGCTCTCGGGGGAGCTTAGCAGCAGACGCTGCCACGTGCATTGTTCCGAGACGCCCGGCCTGAGCTTGCAAAGCGCCGGAAGCTGGTTTGGTAACGGCTGTCATTGTTGCCGAGGCGCCTGCACCGTCGAGGTGACCTGCCGTATCCACGACCCTGCAGCTCGCCCCCGGTGACCACGCGCACGAGCGCTGGTCGGTGGCGAAAGGGCGCGGTTGGTACCGGTAAGATAACCGTCCAGGCGCCCGTAGCTCAGTTGGATAGAGCACCGGCCTTCTAAGCCGGGGGTCCCGCGTTCGAGTCGCGGCGGGCGCGCCAGCTTTTTCGATTCGTTGTCTGGCGCTTCCCTCTGAACATCGCAGGCTTCGCTGCTATTTCCCTGCGGTCGCCTTCTCCGCCGCGCGCGAAATCGTCAGCATGTTGCGCATCGCGTAGTTGCCCTCGTGGCACGCGTATTCGAACATCCCGTAGACCGGCTCGCGCTTCCACGGAAAGGACAACGTCCACGGCCGCGTCCACGTACCCGGATCGTCGATGGTGGCCGTGTACTGCAGCGTGTCCTTGTCGAGCATCGTGAAGCGCTCGGTAATCGTCAGGCGGTCGCTGCTGCGGCCGCCGCCGTTGCCGCCCACACCCGTCATGCCGTTGAGATTCTTCGTCACGACGACGAGCGTGTTGCCTTCCCAGTGTCCGCGTGAGTCGCCCATGTAGCTCTTGACGCCGCCCGGCAGATGCGGCCGGCCGTCGAGCGGGACGACGCGCGCCTCGTGGATCATCTCGTTGCGGATGACCACCACGCCGGGCGCCTGCACGATCTCGTTGCCGTTGTTGTAGATGGTCGGCAGGAGCGATCCCATCACGCCGCGCGTGATGCAGCGGTCGTAGAGGCTGCGATCGAGATAGGTGTCGGCCTCGCGCCCCTGGAGCCGTTCACGGCGCGCGCGCGCTTCGGCCTGCAGATCCGCCTGGCGCTTCAGCCCCTCGGCCGACAACGGCGGCTGGCGGCCGTCGGCCGGATCGATGATGAGCGACGCCTGTCGCGACGGCTTGCCGGTCTCCTGCCAGTGCGGTTGCGGGGAGGTGGGACACCGGATCGCACAATTCGGGTTCACCTCCGCGGTGAACACGTCGATGTCGGCGACCAGCGACTCTTCCTCTTCCTTGATCTCGCGGCCGCGCTGGGCAAACTCCTCGTCCGTGAGCACGTTCCGCGTCCCGAACCGCGCGGGGCGCTGCAACGGCACCCCCTGCATCTCGACGCCGGGCCAGAATCCCTGAAGGTCGGGATCCCCCCACGGCGTCTTGGGCTGAACGAAGCCAGGCCCGGGCTGGGCGGTGATCGCGGCGGAGGCCGATACGAACGCGACGAGAAAGGCGACGAGCGATCTCTTCATGGCCTGCTCCAGAATGCGCTCATCTTACGCCCACGGCTCACAAGTAGCTGAGCCACCAGTCGCGGCGGCGCGCCTTCACGCCTGCGACCCAGCGGCAGAGGGGATAGAGCGCTGCGACGACCAGCACCCAGACGGCAAAGGTTGCGAAGGGTCCGACGCCAAAGCCGCTGGGATAGAAGCGGCCCATCGTCATCGTCTGACCGGCAGTGAACCCCTGGGCCACTCCCAGAAGCACGCTCAACAGGTGAATCAGATACAGGTGCGCCACGTAGAACGCAAACGGCGCGCGACCGAACGTGACCAGAACATCGTTGATTGCGCGGGGAACTCGATCGGCCAGGGCGCACAGAACGGCGGCCGGTCCCAGCGTCATCAGCAGGAACAGCAGGCTGGGCGGGTATTTCGTGGTGTTGAGGAAGTCGATAACCGTTGACACCAGTCCACCCGGCTGCAGCTGCCACGGATTGGGGTCGCCGTAGAACCCGGACGCGCGGAGGAGAACGAAGCCCAAGGTGACGACGACGCCGCCCCGCAGCAAGAGCGCGTTCCGCCGCCCCGGCGGAAGCTCGAAGACTCGCGAGACGCCGAAGCCAAGCAGCATCACGCCGATCCACGGGAGCAGCGGATACCGAAACACGAACAGGAACGGCCCGGCGGGGGTCGACATCGGCGAATGCAGGGCCACCCACAGCGGCCACTGCTGGTCGAACAGTTGGCTCGCCGGCCAAATGGGATCGAGCAGGTTGTGCCCGACTACCACGGCAACCCCGAGCGCCAGACAGGCGTTCCGTCCAAGCCATTGCAGGCCGGAGAGGGCGACCATGCTGCCGCCGATCGCCCAGATCACCTGCATGGCCGTCCACGCCCGCCCGCCGGCTTCCGGGATGCCGCCGGGGGCGAAGCTCCACGCGGTGGCGATGACGAAGACTTCGACGGCGATGAGCCAGACGCCGCGCGTGAACAGGAACCGCCCCAGTTCGCTGCGGGTCTTCCGTCCCGACATCAGACCGGCGCTGGTGCCGGCCAACAGCACGAACACCGGCGCGCAGAAGTGGGTGATCCAGCGGGCCGCGAAGAGTCCAGCCGACACGTTGGGGTCCGTCATCGGGTCGGCGCTGGTGCCGATCAGGAAGTAGTCCCGGACGTGATCGATGGCCATGACCACGATGGCCAGCCCTCGGAGCATGTCGATGGCGGTGAGCCGGTAGGACCGATGGCCTGGGAGCGCCATGTGCGGCGCTAGCTTACATGGTGTAACGGATCGGGTGCCGGCGACACATGGGGGATAGAGCGCGGACGTCAGGACACGGCCGCCCCAAGGAGGACCCCAGTGATCGCTCAGACCCGCCAGCCCTATCTCAAGACCCGCCAGGACGTGGAATTCCAGTTCTTTGGCTCGCCGTCGGTGCTGCACGCCACCGGCGACGCCACCGACGGCCGCTTTTGTCTGTTGGAGGCGGTGACGATGCCGCCCGGCCTGGTGTCGCCGTATCACACGCACCACAACGAGGACGAAGCGTTCTACGTGCTCGACGGAGAAGTGCGGATCGTGTGCGGCGGCACGTGGATGACCGCCGGCCCCGGGACGTGGGTGTATGGCCCGCGCGACATCCCGCACGGCTTCAAGGTGCTCGGCTCGCGGCCAGCGCGGATGCTGCTGCTGTGCGCGCCGGCCGGGTTCGAGAAGTTCGTGCTCGAACTGTGCGCCCCGCTCGACGCGGTGCCAGGGCCGCCGGACATGGCCATGCTGATGGATGCCGCCGCCAGGTTCAACATCGACATCCTGGGTCCGCTTCCGGAAGACCCGGGCGAGCAGAGTGCGGTCGGGTCCACCTCGTTGACGCCGGCCGTCGAGCGCGTCCGCGCGCAGCACGTTGCCGCCGTCAACGCCGGGGACGTCGACGCGGCCACGGCGCTGTTTGCGCCCGAGGCTGTGTTCCTCCCGCCGGGGCAGCCGGTGCTTACCGGGGCCGCGGCCATTCGCGGCTGGTTCACGCACGTGTTCGCGAACTTCCGCATCCAGGACTTCGGTCTCCAGCCGGGCGCGATGGAAGACCATGGCGACATCGCCATCGATCACGGCAGCTGGAAGGCGACGTTCGTGCCGAAGGACGGCGGAGCCGGCGTGCCGGCGGGTGGTACGTACCTGACCGTTTACGCGCGGCTTGCGGACGGCAGCGTGCGGATGGTCCGAGACACGTTCAACGGCATGCCTTGAAGGAGACGTCAATCGGCAAAGGGTTGCGTAGAATTGATGACGATTGACCCTCGACGGAAGCGACGCGCATCTTGCCGTCCGCATCGCGGACGGCGACCACGACGCCGAAGCCGAGATGTGCCGGCGACTGGGCCCGCGCATCCGGCTGTATGGGCTTCGTCATCTGCGGTCGGCGCCCGCGGCCGACGATCTCGTGCAGCAGGTGCTGTTGACGCTGCTCCAAGGGCTGCGAGCCGGCCGTCTGAGAGAGCCGGAAAAGCTGGCGCACTTCGCGCTGGGCACGTGCCGGATGGTGGTGATGGATCTGCGCCGCCGCGCGCAGCGGCAGGAGCGTCTGCTGGCGGAGTTCGGCGCGGATCTGATCCCCGAGCCGCAAACCATGCCGCCGCCCGACGATGCGCGGCTGGCGCACTGCGTGCAGATGCTGAAGGAACGTGAGCGGTCGGTGGTGGTGCTGACCTTTTACGACGAGCAGACGTCCGCGGCGGCCGCCGAATCGCTCGGCGTGTCCGAGGCGAACCTTCGTGTCATCCGCCATCGCGCGCTTCGTAACCTGAGGGTCTGCATGGAGTCGGCGTCATGACCCCGCCGCCCGGCCCCGTGGTCTGCCTGCAGCCGATCGACGCATCGGCGCTGATGGACTACTGGCTGGGCCTGCTGTCGCCCGACGCGGAGGAGACACTCGAAGCGCACCTGCTGGCGTGCGATGCCTGTGGCGATCGGCTCCGCTCGACGATTGCGCTCACCGAAAGCCTCCGCACGTTGGCGCGGTCCGGGTCCCTCCAGGTCGTCGTCAGCGAGCGAATGGTGAAGCAGGCCGAGCACCAGGGCCACCGGGTCCGCCAGTACGCGACGCAACCGGGCGAGAGCGTGCAATGTACGGTGGCCGCCGACGATGATTTCCTCATTGCCCGGCTGGCGGCCGACGTGAGCCGCGCTCCGCGCGTCGATCTGAGCTGGTGCGACGCGCAAGGCGCCGAATGGCGGCGCATGGCCGACATCCCCGTCCGCGCCGATGCCGGCGAAGTGCTCTGCCAGTGGGCCATCACCATCGCCAAGGCGTCGCCGTCCAACACCATGGTCGCCCGTCTCCTGGCCGTGGATGAGCAGGGAGAGTCGCTGCTCGGTGAGTACACCTTTCATCACACGCGCACGATTGCCGGGCCGGGCACCTGGCCGCCCTCGTGAAGTAGCGCGAAAATTGACTGAACCGAGCGGGTGAAGGTGATCGAACGCTTCGCGCTCGTGGCAACTACGGCGTGGCCAACATCCTGAGGGCGTCGCGCGCCGCCGAGCGCGACGGGTCGCGCTGACGGGTCTCAGCGGCGAACGTAGACGTCCACCGACCACATCCATGTCTCGCGGCGGCTCGCCAGCCGGAATCCAGCCCGGGTGATGAGCGCGTCGATTGCTGCCACGGGGTGCACGACGGTGCGGAACGGGTTCCGCGCCAGCCAGCGCCTTCCATTCTCCAGCCCCATCCCGGCGCGCACGTACCACCTGTCGCGCGGGTAGGAGAGCGCCAGGCACCGTTCGGCACGGGCCGCGGCGGCGTCGAGCAGCGGCTCGAACGAGGGATAACAGCACACGACCCGATCGAGCGTGACGACGGTGGCCGCCTCGATTCGGGACGCCGCGGCGACGAAATCGGCGTGCACGACCCGAATCTTGTCGGCGCACCCACGACCTGCGGCCTCGCCACGCGCGGCTTCGACGTAGGCTGCGGACGCGTCAACCATCACCGCGCTCGACGCGCCTCGTTCGAGGAGCGCCAACGCCAGGCTCCCAATCCCCGCTCCGACGTCAATGACCGAGCCGCCCAACGTGCCGGACTCCGCGATCCCGTCCACGAGCAGCCGGGTGGTGGGACCGAGCCCGTTCTCTCGGTACCGCTTCAGTTCCCCGGCGACCTTCGCCCGGTCAAAATGCTGACTCGCGGTGCTTTGAAATGGTGAACCGCTGCAACAAGTCATCGCTCGAACCTGAACCGGACTAGGTGACCGCGCACCGGTTGGCGCCGGCCTCGAGCTCGATCACGCCGTCGATCGGGAGGTCACCCGCCTCGTTCAACTCGACGATGCGCGCGAAGTTCGGCGGCGTGGGCGGGAGATTCGACGTCACGCGGTCGACGAACGCCGACTCCGACTCGAGCCACCGGCGGAGCCACGCCGCGACGTCCGCCATCGGCGCGGCAATCGCCCGGCCATCGAAGGCGACCGGTGCGCTGGCGTGTCCGGGCAGCACGGTCAAATTCGGAGCGAGCCTGCGTAGGCGTGAAAGGGAATCGAACAGCAGGCGGGCCCGTTCACGAGCCGCCGCCGGCGCCGCGTGCAGGTCGGGACGCCCGACGCCGTTGATGAACAGCGTGTCGCCCGTGAAGACGGCGGCGTCATTCAGGACGTAGGCCGTGCTATCCGTGGTGTGTCCCGGGGTGTGCATCGCCGTCAGGCGTGCCGCGCCCGCGTCCACGTGCTCGCCGTCCGCGATGGTGGTGTGCGGAAAGCGGACCTGGTCGTATCGTGGCAGGACCAGCGTGGCGCCACTGAGCCTGGCCACTTCACGAGCGCGCGACAGATGATCGGCGTGCCGGTGGGTGTCGAGCACCGATCGGATGGTCCAGCCGCGTGCCTGCGCAAGATCGAGATACACCTGCGGCGATACCGACGCGTCGATGACGACAGCCGTGCCTTGGGATCCGACGATGTAGGAGAGGCACCCCTTGCCCGTGCGCCGCACCTGAACGACCTGAACCGACGTGTCCGCAAGCGGCACGTCCGCGACGTTCCACGCCAGGCTCCAGGCCTTCATGCCACCAGCCAGCGACCGCGCGTCGAAGCCGCGCTGCCCGAGCACGTCGGCGGCGGCCTGGCTGATCCCGCCGGCGTTGCAGACGGTTACGACCGGCCGATCGGCGGGAAGCTCCAGCGTCGCCAGCGCGCCCGGCTGCCCGCCGCGCAGCGCCGCGTAGGCGTTGACGTGCAGGCTGCCGGGAATGGCCCACTGGGCGCGGTCTTCGTCGGTTCGAACGTCGAGCACCGTCACCGGGTGCCGGGCGTCGAGCCAGGCGCGCAGCAGGTCGGCGTCGATGAGCGTGGGCATGTCAGTCGCGCTTGCGGGCGAGGATGGACACGCTCGCCACGCCCCACTTCGCGGTGGCCTTGCGTGCGCGCTCCGAGATGAAGCGATACTCGCGATTGTCTTCGAGTCGCTCGACGGTGAGGCCCGCGCCCTCGATCGCGGTCCGGTACGCCTCGCGCTCCGCGGCGCCACCAATGCAGGCCGCCCACAGGTCGGCGTTGCAGACCACGGTCTCCGGCAAGGGGAGGGCGGTGATGATGTCGGCCAGCGCGAGCCGCCCGCCGGGCCTGAGGACGCGCGCGATCTCGTGGAAGACCCGCGGCTTGTCCGCCGCGAGGTTGATGACGCCGTTCGAGATGACGCAGTCGATCGACTGGCTGTCGAGTCCGGTGTCCTCGATGTACGCCTTTCGGAACGTCACGTTCGCGACCCGGTGTTCCCGCGCCAGCCGTTCCGCCTTCTCGAGCTGTGCGTCGGTCATGTCCACGCCGACCACGCTGCCGCCCGGCTCGACGCGGAGCGCGGCGATGAAGCTGTCCATGCCCGAGCCGCTGCCGAGGTCGAGCACGCGCTCACCAGGACTCAACCCGGCCAGGTGAAAGAAGTGGCCGACGCCGGCAAACGAGTCGATGGCGTCGGCCGGAATGCGATCGAGATCGGCAACGGCGTAGCCGAGCCGCTCCGCCATGGCGCGCCCCATCTCGAAATGGAACTCGCCGTGCGGGTTGGCGGCCACGTCGGAGTACATGCTCTTGACCTTGCTTTCGAGGGCGGTTCGGTCAACGGTGGTTTGCGTCGTCATAGCACCTCCACGGGTGAGTGTCGAAGCGTCTCCTCCATTCGGATGGCAGAGAGCGCGCCAGACAGGAAAGTCAGCGCCGCCACGAGCAGGATGGCCGCGCGCATGCCGAACGCGTCGGCCGCGGCGCCAGCGAGCAGGGCGCCGGCCGCATAACCGAGATCGCGCCAGAGGCGATAGACGCCCATGGCCGACGCGCGCCACGACGGCTGAGCGACATCGCCGATGGCGGCCAGGAGCGTCGGGTACACCATGGCGGTACCGAGCCCGAGCAACACCAGGCTCACCGCGAATCCGGCGAACGTGCGCCCAAACGCCACCATCGCGATCGCGGCCGCCTGCAGCCACATGCCCCACACGATGAGGCGTTTTCGCCCCACTCGATCCGAGAGCGCGCCGGTCCCGAGCTGCGCGAGGCTCCACGTCGCGGGGTAGACGGCCGACAATACGCCGATACCGGCCAGGTCCTGACCGGCCGCGGCGAAGACCAGCGGAAACAGCCCCCACGCCATGCCGTCGTTCAGGTTGTTCACCAACCCTGCCTGGCTGACGCTCGACAGGTTGGCGTCCAGGACCGACGTGCGCCAGAAGACATCGAGCGGTGCGAGCGCTTGCGCCGGCGACGTGCGGGCGTGGAGCGAGGCCTCTCGCAACACGTGCTGACGGGTGTCGCGCACGAGCAGCACCGACAGCGCCAGCCCGCAGGCGACGAACAGGACGCCGGGATAGAACGGCTGGGGCCGCAACCCGTACCGGGCGGCAATCCACCCCGTCGCGAGCGCGCTTGCGGCCACCGCGAGATAGCCGGCGAACTCGTTCAGGCCCATCGCCAGTCCGCGTTGGCGGGACCCGACGAGGTCGATCTTCATAACCACCGTCGTGGACCAGGTGAGTCCCTGACTGACGCCGAGCAGCAGGTTTGCCAGCAGCACCAAGTTCCACAGTGGGGCCCACATGAGCAGGAAGGGCACCGGAACCGCCACCAGCCAGCCCGCGATGAGCACCTGCTTGCGGCCCCAGCGATCCGCGGACCGGCCGGCAACGTAGTTGGTCAGGGCCTTGGCGATTCCGAACGAGACGATAAAGGAGAGCACGGCCGTGCGGCCGGCGAGGTGGAACTCGTCCTCGGCGATCGCGGGAAGAATGCTGCGCTCGAGGCCGGCCATCGCCCCCACGAAGGCGTTGATGACCACGAGCAGAGCGAACTGCGCCGCGTTCTCGCGTAACCCGAGCCGGACTTCAGCCACGGACCACCCGCCAGCCTCGGGCACGCCATTCGGGAACGCCCAGCTCCAGACGATGCGCTTCAAAGCCCAAACGGCGAAGCGTGACCACCGCGTCGATGGCCATGACACAGTAGGGCCCGCGACAGTAGGCCACGATGGCGCGCCGCTTTGGCAGTTCCCCCGCGCGCGCCTTCACGTCGCCCACAGGCATGGAGAGTGCGCCGGGCAGGTGTCCGGCGACGTACTCTTCTCGCGGCCTGACGTCGATCAGCGTCACCGCGCCGTCGCGGACCCGCCGGATCAGTTCGTCGTTGTCCACTGCCTCGAGCTCGCCGCGCTCCTCGAGATACTGCCGGGTGATGTGATGAATTTCGGCCAGCCGAGATTCTGCGATGTGTCGCAGGTCGAGCAGGAAGTCGCCGACGAGCGGATCCGCGAGCCGATAGGTGACGTACAACCCCTTCTTTTCCGCATCCACCAGGCGCGTGCGCCGGAGGATCTGCAAGTGGTGCGAGGTGGTGGCCACGCTGTGGCCCGTCTGCCCGGCCAGCGCTTCCACCGTCCGGTCGCCCTGCGCCAGGAGCTCCAACAGCTCGAGGCGGCCGGGATGGGCGGTGGCGCGGGCGATGCGGGCAACCTGTTCGTAGACGGCCCGTTTGAGCGGCGGCCGGCTGGCGCGGATGGCGGGCATATGAGAAACAGTATTCTAACGAATACTTGAATAGTTGCAAGCGAGCCGTCACCACCCGAGGCGAATCCCCCCGTTGACGTTCACACCTTCGAGCGGCGCCCAGGCATCCACCGTCCAGCGCCCGTCCGGCGCGCGCGTCGGCCGGATCAGCGGATCCCACCGGGTCTGCCGCACGCCGGTCAGGTTCTCGCCGTTGACGAAGAGCCTGACCCGGCGCACCTGACGCTCGGCCAGCAGGCCCAGAATGACGTAGGGCCGGCTGATGGCCCGGAATGGGTTCTCTTCGAGACGCTGCACGCCGGTGTAGTAGAGCTCGATGCCGAGGCGGCCCACGCCCTCGCGTTCCCACATACCCACGAGCCCCGCCGAGTGTCGCGGCGTGAGCTCCGCCTGTTGCCGCCGTCCATCGTCAACCTCGTGCGCCTGCACGAACGTGTAGGTGGCCGTGACCGCGTAGGGTTCGTGCCGGAATGTGCCGAGCGCTTCGACCCCGGTGTTCGTGCTGGGCGCGGAGCGATTGGTGAGCACGAGCCCCTGCGAGCGATCGACGTCGATCGCACGGCGGACTCGAGAGCTGAACAACGTGAGCGAGTACGAGAGAGGTCCATCGGTGCGGCCGATGTCCAGCGAGGCGCTGCGACCCTCTTCGGCGCGCAGCGGCCGCGGGATCACCAGGCGCGACAAGCCCGCCGCCTCGGTCTCTTCCGTCAGCGGCGACGGCCCGAAGAATCCGGTGCCGATCGAAAGCCGGCTCGTCCAGGCACCCGCGCGCAGGAGCGCCGAGGCTCGAGGGCTCACGAACGTGCCGTATTCGCTGTGATGATCCAGCCGGGCGCTGGCGCTCACCGACACCCATCGCGCCAGATCGACGTCGTCCTGGATGAAGACCCCTGGCACCGTGAAGGTGTAGCGGAACTGCGGCAGGTCCGTCGGGCGATACGCATCCCGCTCGACCGCGGCCCCCGCCACCAGTGTGTGCCGGCCGGCGGGAGCACGAAGCGTCACCTCGCCGAAGGCTGTCTCGTGGCGATCGCGCTCACGCAGGTCTCCGAATCGATGATCGTGGCGCTGCAGCATGACCGCGGCTCTGGCGCCCAGCACGTATCGCTGCCGGAGCAGGATCTGGCCGACGGCGCCGGCGTCCACCCGCCGGGTGTCGAGCGCTTCGACGTAGCGAGTCCCATCTGGCGTGCCGCCGCCTTCGCGATCCTCCGCGGTCACGCCCGCGGTTGCGAAGAACGTGCGCCCCTTGCCGTCGTCCCAGAAGACGCGGGGGCGCGCCACGGCGCGCGAATAGCCCGCCAGGTCGGTCCACTGGTCGTCGTTGACGTCGTTCTGCGTCTGCCGATGGCCCCCGCCCAGGAACGTGAACGTCCATCCCGTCCGCGCCGGCGTCGCGTACCAGGCCACCGCGTCGGTCGCCCCGCGTGTGGATTGGTTGATGAGCAGCTCGCGCTGTCGTTCCCGGCCCGGACGGCGCGAGATCAGGTTGACGACGCCGCCCATGGCTCCGGCGCCGTACAACGACGATGCGACGCCTTTGATCACCTCTACCTGGCCCAGATCCATCGGCGGAATCTGCAGCAGGCCAAGCCCGCCCACTTCGCCGAAGAGCGGCAGGCCATCGGAAAAGACGCGCGTGTAGCGTCCGCGCATTCCCTGAATCCGCACGCTGGCCGCGCCCAGCGAGGGCGAGGTGGCCTGGACACGCATGCCCCCCATTTCGTTCAGCATCATGACGATGTCGCCGGGCGTCATGAGCATCTTCTCTTCGATCTCTTCGCGCCCGAGCACTTCGACGCGCATCGCCTGGTCCTCGAGCCGCTTGTCCGTACGGGTGGCGGACACCGTGACGTGCTCTTCGACGGTGACCGGTGGCTGCGGCTCGATCGGCTCGGACTGCGTCTGACCAGACGAGGCCGGCGCCTGAGCGTATCCGCTCGCCGTGCACACCAGGACCAGCAGAGCGCGGCAGACCAAATGCATGTCTAGTGGAGATGCGTCTTCAGAAAACGCCCCGTGTGTGACGTCTTGCAGGCCGCCACCTTCTCCGGCGTTCCCGTCACCACCACCTCGCCGCCGGCATGCCCGCCGTCGGGGCCCAGATCGATGATGTGGTCGGCGGTCTTGATCACGTCCAGATGGTGCTCGATCAGGATCACGGTGTGCCCGGCGTCCACGAGCTGATTGAGCGCCTGCAGCAGGTGCTCGATGTCGGCCAGGTGCAACCCCGTGGTCGGCTCGTCGAGGATGTAGATCGTATGCTTGGCCCGCTGCAGAAGGCTCAGCTCGGTGGCGATCTTCACACGCTGCGCCTCGCCGCCCGAGAGCGTCGTGGCCGACTGCCCGAGCGTCAGGTAGCCCAGGCCGAGCGCGTGCAGGACCTCGAGCTTGCGACGCACCACCGGTTCCTTCTCGAAGAACGCGACGCCCTCTTCGATCGACATGTTGAGGATGTCGTCGATGGTCTTGCCGCGCAGGGTCACCTCGAGCGTCTCGGCGTTGAAGCGGGCGCCTTTGCACGCGCCGCAGGTGACCTCGACGTCGGGCATGAAGTAGAGCTGCGTGGTGATGACGCCCTCGCCCTGGCACTCCTCGCAGCGGCCGCCCTTGACGTTGAAGCTGAATCGCCCCGGCTTGTAGCCGCGCTCCACCGACAGCGGCGCGGCGGTGAAAAGGTCCCGAATCGTGTCGTAGAAGCCCACGTAGGTGGCGGGGTTGGAGCGGCTGTTGCGGCCGATCGGTGTCTGGTCGATGCTGATCACTTTGTGAACGTGTTCGAGCCCGTCCACGCCGTCGTGGTCGCCGGGCAGCGTGCGCGTGTCCACCAGCCGCTTCCACAGCGCCTTGTAGAGGATCTCGTTCACCAGGGTGCTCTTGCCGGATCCCGACGCGCCGGTGATGGCGATCAGCTTGCCGAGCGGAAACTCGACGTCCACGCTTTTCAGATTGTTCTCGCGCGCCTTGCGGATGGTGACGGCCTTGCCGCTGCCGGGCCGTCGCCGGGCGGGGGTCTCGATCTCGCGCGCGCCCGACAGGTACTGCCCGGTGGGGGACTGCTTGTTCCGCAGCAGGTCCGCCAGGGCGCCCTGCACCACCACTTCGCCGCCGTGTACGCCGGGGCCGGGCCCCATCTCCACCAGGTGGTCGGCGGCGCGAATCGTGTCCTCGTCGTGCTCCACCACGATCACGGTGTTGCCGATGTCGCGCAGGCTCTTGAGCGTCGCGATCATCTTGACGTTGTCCTTGGGGTGCAGGCCGATGCTCGGCTCGTCCAGTACGTAGAGCATGCCCATCAGTCCGGAGCCGATCTGCGTGGACAGTCGGATGCGCTGCGACTCGCCGCCGGAGAGCGTGCTCGAGCGGCGGTTGAAGTTCAGGTAGTCGAGGCCGATGCCGAGCAATAGCTCCACGCGGTTGCGGATCTCGCCGAGCACCTGCCGGCCGGCGTCGGCGCCGCGGCCCGACGGCTTGATGCTGCCGATGAAGGCATGCAGCTCGTCGAAGTGGAGCTGCCCGACGTCGTACAGGGTCTTGCCGCCGATCGTGAACAGGAGACGGGTGGGGCGGACCCGCGTGCCGTTGCAGTCGGGGCAGGTGCGCTCGATCATGACCTTGTCGAGCCAGGCCTCCATCTTCGAGTTGGCCTCGCCGCGCTGGCGATAGCGGCGATACCAGCGCTCGATACGCCGGGCGATGCCGGCCACCCCGACCTCTTTGCCGATCTGGCTGGAAATCCATTTCTTGGCTCCGGCCTTGGCGCCGGGAGGGGCCAGGAGCTTCACTTTCTTGGGCTCGATGCCGTAGAGAATCGCCTTCCGCGTGCGTTCGGGCAGGTCCTTCCACGGTTTGTCGAGCGGGAAGCCCAGCGCCTTCGACAGGCTGAACATCTGGATCCCGTCCCAGGTCTCCGGGTTGTAGCGGAACGCCTCCTTCACGAAGCAGCCGTCGATGATGCTGCGCTTGACGTCGGGCACCAGCAGGTCCGGGTGCGTGAGCTTGTCCACCCCGAGACCGCCGCAGGTGCGGCAGGCGCTCTCCGGGTTGTTGAACATGAAGTACTCGGGCCCGATGTCGCCGTAGACGAAGTGGTGCGACGGGCTGCAGAGCCCTTTGTAGAAGCGCTCCGTCTCCGCTTTCGAGGCGCCCTTCACCACGTGGGCCTGCAGCAGGCCGTCGCCCACCAGGAGCGTGGCGGCGATGCCGGCGCGGATGGCCTTCTCGTGCTTCCGGCTCACAACGAAGCGGTCCACGATGGCGTCCATGTGCTCGACGTCCGCCGCTTCGAGCTCGGTCTCGTCGGCAATGTCGATCGCCTTGCCGTCCACGATGAGCCGGCGGCAGCCTTTCTTCCGGATCTCCGTGAAGACGTAGCTCAGGTCCTCGCCGTAGACCTTGAACACCGGCGCCCGCAGCTCGATCTCGGTGCCCTCGGGCAGCGCCAGAATCGCCTCGAGGATCTGGCTGGCCGTACGGCTCGGCGTCGCCTCGCCGCTGCGCGGGCAATGCGGCTGCCCGATGGTGGCGAAGAGCAGGTTCAGGTAGCTGGCGATGTCGGTCATCGTGCCGACGGTCGAGCGCGGGTTGCTGGCGACGGTCTTCTGCTCGATCGAGATGACGGGGGAGAGCCCGAACACGAAGTCCACGTCGGGCTTGGCCACCTGCGTGACGAAGCGCTTCGCGTAGCTGGAGAGCGACTCCATGTAGCGGCGCTGCCCCTCGGCGTAGATGGTGTCGAACGCCAGGCTCGACTTGCCCGAGCCCGAGAGGCCGGTGACGACGGTAAGGCTGTTGCGGGGAATCTCTACCGAGACGTTCTTCAGGTTGTGGACGCGCGCGCCCTGCACGGCCACGGTCGTGCGCATGCCGTTCGGCCGTGCCTGCTCTGTACGTAGAGGCGAACCTTTCGGTTCGCCTGCGCGCCTGCTCGTCATCGGGTCCGAGAAGTGTATCCAAGGGGCGCCCTTTCGGGTGCCCCTTGGGATTTCGCGCGTTGTCCGTATTGCCCCGCGTGGGGGAATCGCGTCACTCGACCGGACGTCCGGCATCTACCGCCGCGGAAGTCTCGTAGCCGCTCCGGCCCTCGCGCCTGCATCGCCGGAGCGATGGCTGGTTGCCCACAAAGAGGCGCGCGAGGCGAGAGGAAGCAACTCCGCGAGCGTCAGAGAACCCTTGCGCTCGAGTCAGCGAAACACCACCCGCGGGGAATCGAGGTTCGGTGGAGCACCATCAGCAATCGAGTTCATGCCGCTGATCTCCTTTCTTCTACCTGTCTGACTGGACCGGTGGGGGCGTTCTCAACCGTGCGATCCACCTGCCCCCAACGCCGAGCGGCGTTCAGCGGATCTACGCAGATGCTGAACCCCGCCGCCGGCATTGTCAATAACCCACGGACGTAGCCGGTCTTGGCTACTCATCGGCCAGAAAGAACGCCAGCTCCTGTAGTGATGTGGAGCTGCGTTTGGTGGCGCGCACCGGGACCGACGCCTTGGCAATGTGGCCCTGGTCGGACAGGTACTCACACGCCGTGGTGAGACCGCTAATCCCGTGTGTGCGCGAGAAGTGGCTTTCGATGTCGCTGGCCGACCGGACCTCGCCGGCTTCGCGCAGGTAGTCGAGCAGCGGAGCGAAGAGGCGTTTCGCTCGCTTGGCCATGTAGGCGTCGGCCGCAGCCAGCGCTCCTGCCACGGCCTTCTGCGTCTTCTTTGCGTTCAACAGGTCGGTGTAGATGGTCTTGAAGAACGTGCGGTTGAGCGCCAGCGCCTGCGGGATCACTTCGCGGTCGACGAGCTTCCGCGCCGAAATGACTTCAACCTGGGCGAGCGGCGTGGCGGCGTAGAGGATCCAGAGCGCCGTGTAGTCGAGGTCGCCGCGGGTCACCAGGAACTTGTGCGCTTTGTAGAGGCACGGCAGCGCCGAGGTGCCGGCCTCGAGGAGCGCCAGGCGCGTATCGCGCTCGCCGATCGACTGGAGCCGCGCGCAGAGGTCGGCGATGGTGTCGTCGTGCGTGAACAGCACGCGGCTCTTGGCCAGGAACGAGTGCATGAACGACTGGTGCACGGCGCCCTCGACCAGCTTCCGGAACGCGGCCCGCTGCATCACCAGCGCGTGGACGTTGAGGCCGTCGGCGTAGAGCGACACGTGCGGCGGGCCGGCCAGCGTGTCGTCCGCGGTCACGAGCAGCAGGTCAATGTCGGATTTGGCCCACACCTTGTCGTGCGAGAGACTGCCGCCCAGGATTGCGGCCAGGATCGACCGGTCCTGTCGGAGCTGGGGCAGCAGGGCATCGAGCGCCGCGGCAAAGGCCGAGGCGGTAGCGTTGCGGACGGGAACCTTCATGTGGAGTACCCTGTATCCTGCGTGGCACAAACAGTAGAAATCAACCTGAGGATCCCCTCGCTCCGCATCCGCCGCGAGGGCCAGGAGAATCCGGAAACGATCTCCAACAGCGAAGTTCGCTTCACCAAGCGCGTGGAGGTCGAGTCGATTCCCAAGGTCGGCGAGGTGCTCGAGATGTCGATGGGCGCCTCTCAGCGGTTCCAGTGCGAGGTGGTGCGAGGTGAGTGGCACGAAAGCAAGAACTGCTTCGTCATCGCCTGCCGCTATTCCAAGCGGTCGATCTCGCCAGCCGAGTACCAGGCCCTGACCGAGTCGCCGGACTGGACGCTCACACCGCTCCTGTAAGGAGCGCCAGGATGGCCTGACGGCTGGGTGCGTTCCCGCCGCCCTCGCCTCGGACCACGTCGAGCGGCGTCTTGCCGGCGTCGTCCTTCACGTTCACCCTCGCGCCGTGCTCGAGCAGGTACTTCACGGCCGCCGTCCGTCCAAGCTCGGCGACGTGGAAGAGCGCCGTCTGGCCCTGCCGGCTCGTCATCGTGTTGGTGCGTGCAATGCGTCCCGTGAGGCTGGTGACGTCCGTGATGCGCGCGTTCACATCGGCCCCGGCTTTCCGCAGGATCTCCATCGTCTCGATCGAGAGCGCCGCGACGTTGTCGGGTGCGCCGGGCCCCAGCACGCTCGACCCGGTGCGGCTACCGACGCCGGCGGCCGCCATGAACGGCGTCACGCCGGACGCGTTCGGCAGATCGACGAGCGCGCCGTGCGCCAGCAGCGCGCGGACGACGTCGTTGTCGAACGTCTGCGCCGCGCGCAGGAGCGGCGTGGCGCCCGTCGTGAGGAGATCGTCGCGGAAGCGGTTGTCGCGCCCGCCGCGGCTCGGTTCCTTGAAGGCGAGCTGCGGGTTCGGGTTCACGCCGGCGTCGAGCACCGCGGTGATGAAGGCGAGCGACTCCGGCGGCCGCGGGCCCTGGCGGCTGTCGGGCCCGCCGCGCATCGTCACGGCCACGTAGAGCGCGGTGCGGCCCCACCAGTCCCACGTGTTCGGGTTGGCGCCGTGGTCGAGCAGGTAGTGCGCCACCGCGGGGGCGCCGTTGTCGAGCGCCATGATCATCGGCGTCATGCCGTCGGGATTCGGCTTGTTCACGTCGGCGCCGGCCCCGACAATCGACGCCACGCAGCGCAGGCAGCCGGCGCGCGTCGCGTAGAGGAGCGGCGTCAACCCGCCGGTCGGCCGGTACTGCACGCGCGGCTCGCTCGAAATCTGTGTGTCCCAGTCGGTGGACTTGGCGCGGATATCGAGCTCCGCCTTCTGCGCCACCAGGAACTCGACCATCTCGGCGTGCCCTTCGGCGGCCGCCCACATCAGCGGCGACTGATCGCGATACGTCTCGCGTCGGTTCACGTCGGCGCCGTGCTGGACGAGCAGCTTTGCCATCGGAATGGCGCCGGTGCGTGCGGCCAGCATCAGCGGCGTCTGGCCGTCGTCGTTGACGACGTCGGGGCCGGCGCCGGCCTCGAGGAGCATCCCGGCCAGGTCCACGTTGGCCACGCGCGCCGCCTCGGCCAACGGGCTCGCGCCGTACTTGTTGACGACGTTGGCCTTCGCGCCCCGGCGGAGCAGCGCCGCCACCAGCTCGCGGTCCACGCGATACACCGCCCAGTGGAGCGGTGTGGAGCCGTCGGGCTGTGTCTGGTTGACGTTGGCGCCGCCGGCAATGAGGGCCAGCGCCGCCTTGCGATCGCCGGCCTGGATCTTGTCCGCCAGCACCGACTGCGCCTGAGCCGAAGCCGCGGCGGCCAGCGAGATCGCGAACGATGCGAGCACTCTAGACGTCTTGACCGCCCGGAATGTCGAATCTTGAGTCAAGTGTTCCTCGGTCAAGACGTCTACGCCCCGCCGGAGGCGGGGCAATTAAATACTGGGTCTAGCGAGGCGAAGCCAGACCCGACATGCTTGCTGGTCTGAGGCGAAGCCTCGCTAGACAACATTCGGTGACAGCTTGTTGTGATGGGCCCAGAGGCCCTTGTGGACGTCGTACAGGAACTTGTGCGGATCCGTCAGGGTGCGCGCGAGCCCGTTGAGCACGCCGCCTTCCAGCATGTCCTCGGCGCTGTCGCCCTCGCGGACCCGATCGACGGTGCGGTCGTAGATCGCTTTCATCAGATCGCGCTCGGCCTGCAGCTGCGCGCGGGTCATGACCGGTCCGAACCCCGGCACGATCTTCGTCTCGGGGCCGGCCAGATCCACCAGCCGCGCCAGCGCGTCGGCCCGCCCGCCGATCCACGCGCCGGTGAGGTAGTCGAGCTCGGGATCGCGGGCCGGCGAGGCGACGTCGCCGACGGCCAGCACGTTCGAGTCGCGGAAGAACACGTAGACGTCGCCGCTCGTGTGCGCCTCGATCAGATACCCGTAGTCGATGCGCTCGCCGGCCGGCTGCATCGATCCGTCGATGTAGAAGGTCTTGGTCGGGTGCGCGCCCTTCGGCCGCGGTTGGCGGTAGCGATCCTCGGTGGGCAGCCACGTGGGCGTGGCCATCCACAACCGCGTGTTCTCGTGGGCTACGATGGCGGCACCTGCCTGGCGCAGCGCCTCGTTGCCGCCGGTGTTCTCGGGGTGGAAGTGCGTGTTGAAGACCGTGCTCACGCGGCCGAGCGGCCGCAGCGCGGCCATGAGCGGTTCAACGAGGTCCGGCGCGCCGCTGTCCACGACTACCAGGCCGTCGGGCGTCGTGAGCGCCAGGACGTTGGTGCGGCCGGCGGTCACCAGCGCCACGCGGCTGCTGAGAGCGGTGACACCGGGCTGCTGCGCCAGGGCAGGGCGCGGCAGGGCAATACCGGTCAGCGGGCCGCCGAGCAGGCCGCCGACGACTCCCGTCAGAAGCTGTCTTCGATCGAGCATGACCGCGCGGCGCTAGTATGCGACATATTGGAGCCCATGCGCCTACCCACCTGCGGAGGCCGCGGCCCCCACGACTGGCCGGCTCAGGTCCGCCGGTATCGTTCCAGCAGCCCCTTGGCGATGATGAGACGCTGCAGGTCGTTCGTGCCGCCGCCGATGACCACGAGCGGCGCGTCCCGGTACAGCCGCTCCACGACGAAGTCCTTCGAATAACCGTTGCCCCCCATCACCTTCATGGCCTCCAGGGTGACCTCGGCTGCCGTGTCGGTGGCAAAGAGCTTGGCCATCCCGGCCTCGACGTCGCAGCGCTCGCCGCGGTCCTTCTTCGCCGCGGCGGAGTAGATCAGCAGCCGCGACGCTTCGATCTTGGTGGCCATGTCCGCCAGCTTGATCTGGATCGTCTGGTGCTCGGCGATCGGCTTGCCGAAGGTGACGCGCTGCTGGGCGTACCGGATCGCCTCGTCGAAGGCGGCGCGCGACAGGCCGAGGCCTCGCGCTGCCACGTTGATCCGCTCGGCTTCGAGCCCGGTCATGACGTGCTTGAACCCCAGCCCCTCGACGCCGCCAATCAGGTTCGCCGCCGGCACCGGGAAGCTGTCGAAGTGGAGCTCGGTGGTTTCCACCGTCTTGTATCCGAGCTTGTCGATGTCGCGTCCGACCGTCAGACCGGGGGCGCCTTTCTCGAAGACGAAGGCGCTCATGCCGCGATGCGGAGGACTGGCGGCGGGGTCGGTCCTGGCCAGAAGCAGGAACACCTGGGCGTAGCGCCCGTTGGTAACCCACATCTTCGATCCCGTCACGCGGTAGCTGTCGCCATCGCGCAGCGCCACCGTGCTGATCGACTGCAGATCGGTGCCGGCGTTGGGTTCCGACAGACAGATGCCGCCGCGCGGTTCACCCGTGGCCAGCCGCGGCAGGAACTGTCGCTTCTGCTCTTCGGTGCCATACCGCACGAGGACGTCGGCAAGGACCAGGTGCGTGCCGATGATGCCGGCCAGCGCCATCCAGCCGCGCGAAAGCTCCTCGAAGATGACGGCAAACGTCGTGTAGTCCACCGGGTTGCCGCCGTACTCCTCGGGAATGTTCAGTCCGAAGAGCCCGAGCTCCTTCATGGTCTCGACGAGCGCATGGGGATACTCGCCGCGATGTTCCATGTCCGACGCCACCGGGATGACGTCCCGTTCGACGAACTCGCGGATGGTGTTGACGACGAGCCGTTGATCTTCAGCGAGATCAGCCACTAGATCACTCCGCTCTGCGCCCAGTGGGCGATAGTGTCACCGTCGAATGCCAGCTCCTCGAGGACGGCCCGAGTGTGCTGCCCGAGCGCCGGCACTGCGCCCATCACCGGCTCCACGCCCTCCATCCGGACGGGCGGGATGAGTGCGCGGATCGGTCCGCCGGGCGTTCCTACTTCGCGCCAGCAGTCGCGATGGGTCAGCTGCGGATGTTGTACGTACTCGCGGACGCTGTTGACGTTCGCGCTGGCGAGGTTCGCGCCCTCGAGGCGCCGCAGGACTTCGGCCAGCGGCAGCGCCAAGAAGACGGCTTCGATGGCGCTCGTCAGCGCCTCCCGGTGGTGGACGCGCAGCGCGTTCGTCGCGAAACGCGCGTCGTCGGCGAGCGCGGGCTGCTGCAGCACGTGCGCGCAGAACTGCCCCCACTCGCGATTGCTCTGGACCGCCACGACGAGCGCGCCATCGTGCGTGCGAAACGGGCCATAGGGCGCGATGGTGGCGTGGGTGGCGCCAGTCCGCGGCGGCTGCGTGCCGCCGTGCTCGGTGTAGAGGGCGGCATACGTCATCCACTCGCCGAGCGTGTCGATGAGCGCCACGTCGAGCACGGTGCCGTCGCCGGTGCGCGCGCGGGTCAGCAGCGCGGCGAGAACGCCGGAATAGGCGTACATGCCGGCCGAGATGTCGGCAATGGAGATGCCGACCTTGCTGGGCGTGTCCTCGGTGCCGGTGATCGACAGCAGGCCCACCTCGCTTTGAATCAGCAGGTCGTAGGCCTTCCTGTCGGCGTAGGGTCCCGTGGTGCCGTAGCCGGAGATGTTGCAGACGATGAGGCGTGGATAGCGGCTACGCAGCGCCGCGGCCGACAGTCCAAGGCGATCGACGGCACCAGGCGCCAGATTCTGGAGGAACACGTCGGCGCCACGGAGAAGCCGATCGAGCACGTCGGCCGCTTCCGGCCGCTTGAGATCCAGCGTCACCGACTCCTTCGTCCGGTTCAACCACACGAACCAGCTCGCCAGCCCCTTGACGGTGGTGTCGTAACCGCGCGCGAAGTCGCCGCCGTCGGGCCGCTCGATCTTGATCACGCGGGCGCCGAGATCGGCCAGCTGGCGGGTGGCGAACGGGCCGGCGACCGCCTGTTCGATGGCCACGACGGTGACGCCCTGGAGTGGTCCGGCCATGTTCCTACGCGGTGGTGGCGACGGTCGCCGTGAGGTCGCGGACGTCCGTCATCCGGCCGAGATCCTGCAGCGCCGCCCAGGCCGCTGCCGCGCCCGCCGCCGTCAGCGTGCCGCTCGCGCACGCGGCGAACTTCGACGACAGTTCGCCGTCCGTGAGACGTCCGGGATAGCCGCGCGCGCCGTCGGACACCTCGACGAACTGGCGACCATCGCGCAACCGCACGGTCACGCGCGCCTGCGACAGCGGCGCCGCCGCGTCGAAGGCGGGGTTGGCGCGTAGCGTCACCCGCGGCATCAGGGCCTGTACCGCCGGGTTCCGGATGTGCGTCAGGTCGAACGTGGCGAGATCGGGGGGCCCGTACACCAGCGCGGCGGCCGCGCAGAACGGCATGCTGAACTTGGCCGCCAGCCCGTCCGCGGGTGAAGGATGAATGAGCAGGCGTGGCGTCATGGAGTCCACCTCCACGTCGATCGCGTCGATGTCGGCGGGCGTGAAGCCCTCGCGGCGCTGCAGGTCGATCAGGGCATCGAGCGGCGGGTGCGTGGCGGCGCACGAGGGGTACAGCTTTACCGTGACCCCGGTCTCGAGAATCTCCCAGCGCGTGCCGAGGTCGGCCGTGGCCGGGTCCAGCGACCGGTGCTCGCTGTCCATCGCGGCCAGATAGCCCTGCGGGCCGTCGAGCGCCTGCAGGCTCGCGGTGAAGCCGCGCTGGGCCAGCTGCGCGGCCATGACACCGTTGCGGGCCGCCAGCCCTGCGTGCAGCGGCTTGACCATGGTGCCCAGGTTCTCCTTCACGCCGCAGGCGGCCGACGCCGCGATGCCGAGCGCGTGGCGGGCGCGTGCCGCATCGAGGCCGAGCACGCGCGCGGCGGCGGCGGCCGCGCCGAGCGTCCCGATCGACGACGTGCAATGCCAGCCGCGCTGGTGATAGTGCCGCGGGTTCATCACCGCGCCGAGGCGGCACTCGATCTCGAAGCCGGCGACATACGCGTCGAGGAGAAGCGAGGCGCGCGCGGACGTGAGCTCGCCGGCGGCCAGCGCCGCCGGCACCAGCACACAACTTGGATGCGCGAGCGACACGAAGCACATGTCGTCGTAGTCGAGCGCGTGGGCCGCCACGCCGTTGGCAAATGCCGCCAGCTGAGGGCCGGTGCGAATGGCGGTGCCGGGCACGCCGCACGGCCCCGTGCCTTCCTCGGCGGCCATCGCCTGTGCCATGCGCGCGGCCGATTCGCGGGCGCCGGCGAGCATCACGCCGATCGTGTCCGCGAACGCGGCGGCCGCCCGCTCGCGCGCCTGCGGTCCGATCGGGCCGCTCGCCACGAAGGCCGCCATCATCGCCGTGCCGTCGCCGACCCCTACGCTCATGCTGCTGGCTCCCCGGGGGGCCATCATACGATGGCGTTTTCGCGGATACTGAAGCGATATGACAAATCGAACCCAGGCGGTGGCGGCCATCGCCAAGGAGTGTGCGGAAGCCGGCGATCGCGATGGGCAGCTGGCCGAGCCGGTGGTGGAAGCGTTTCATCGCGAAGGGCTGCTCGGGATGTGGGTGCCCTGCTCGCTGCGCGGCGGCCTCGAGCTGGGCCCGCTGCCGTCGATGGACGTGCTCGAGCAGGTGTCGTATGCGGACCCGTCGGCCGGCTGGGTGCTGATGGCGGCGTGCCTCGCCACCGGCACCGGTGGGGCGTATCTGGGCGAGGCGGCGGTGGCGGAGCTGTTCGGGAAGGATCGCCTGCCGGTGATTGCGGGGCAGGGCACGCGGCCGGGTACTGCAACGCCGGTCGCCGGCGGGTTCCGGCTGACGGGGTCGTGGAACTTCGCCTCCGGCATCAAGCACGGCACGCACATCCACACGCTCGGCGTCGTGCCCGACACCGGCGAGGCGCGCATCTTCGTGCTGCCGGTGGGCGAGGCCACGCTGATCGACAACTGGGACGTGCTCGGGCTGCGCGCGACCGGCAGCATCGACTACCGCATCGACGACGTGTTCGTGCCCGAGGCGTTCACGCACCCGGCCACGACGGAAACGCCACGGCGCGGCGGGCACCTCTATTCGCTCGGGATCATCGGCCTGGCGATCCTGTGCCACTCGAGCTGGGCCGCTGGCATCGGCCGCCGCATCCTCGACGAGCTCGCCGCCAAGGTGCAGGCCGGCGTCGGCCGCACTGGCACGCTGGCCACCAGCGAAGGATTTCACGAGCAGTACGCGAAGGCGGAAGGGAAATACCGGGCCGCCAAGGCCTTCGTGCGCGAGGCCTGGAGCGACGCGACCGCGTCGGCCGAGGCCGGGACGCCGCTGACTGTCCGGCAGCACACGCTGCTCCGGCTGGCGCTCGCCAACATCACCTGGTCGTGCCACGAGGTGTGCGAGTTTGCCTACACGGCGGCGGGGACGATTGCGCTGCGCTCCGGCACCATGCAGCGGCTGTTCCGCGACATGCACGCCGGCACGCAGCACATCACGTCGGCGCCGCCCGTGATCCGCAATACCGGACGCGAGCTCGCCGGCGTGGCCGCCGGGAAGAAGTGGCTCTTCCTGGACCTGGTGGACCAGGCGTGACGGACGGCGCAGCCTCCGGTCGTGCGACGGGCTTCGGCGAGTTCGTCGCGCTCATGGCGACGCTGACGGCGCTGGTGGCGCTCTCGATCGACATGGTGCTGCCGTCGCTGCCGGCCATCGGTACCGCGCTCGGCGTGGCGCGCGCCAACGACAACCAGCTCGTGGTGTCGCTGCTGTTCCTCGGGTTCGGCGTCGGGCAATTCTTCTACGGTCCCCTCTCCGACGCCGCCGGGCGGAAGCCCGCCGCGTTCATGGGGCTCATCGTCTTCACCGTGGGGTGTTCGCTGGCGTTGCTCTCGCAGACCTTTCCGATGATGCTCGCCGGGCGGCTGCTGCAGGGCATTGGCGTGGCCGGGCCGCGGACGATCACCATCGCGCTCGTGCGCGACCGCTTCGAGGGGCGCGAGATGGCGCGCGTGATGTCGCTCGTCACCGCGGTCTTCATCCTCGCGCCGATCATCGCGCCCGCAATCGGCCAGGCGCTGCTCGAGGTGTTCGGCTGGCGCTCGATTTTCGTGGTCTACCTGGTGATGGGTCTGATCACGTCGATCTGGTTCGGCCTGCGGCAGGAGGAAACGCTGCCCGCTTCGCGGCGGATTCCGTTCTCGCTGCGGCGTCTTGCCGAAGCGGCGCGTCAGGTGGTGACCAACCGCGTGAGCGTCGGCTACACCATCGCGGCGGGGTTCGTGTTCGGCGCCTTCCTCGGCTACCTGACCTCGGCGCAGCAGATCCTCCAGGAGCTGTACGCGCTCGGCGCGCGGTTCCCGCTCTACTTCTCTCTGCTGGCTGTCGCCATCGGCGGCGCGTCGTTGACCAACGCCAAGCTGGTGCTCCGTTACGGGATGCGCCACCTGTCGCAGTGGTCGCTGTGGGGCATCTTCGCCATCTCGGTTGCGTTCGCCGGCATCGCCGCGCTGGCTGGCGGACGCCCGCCGCTCCTGCTGCTGATGGCGTATTTCATGGTGTCGTTCTTCGGCATCGGGCTGTTGTTCGGGAACCTCACCACGCTGGCGATGCAGCCGCTCGGGGCGATTGCCGGCACCGGGTCGGCGGTCGTGGGCGCCACCTCGATGCTGATCTCGCTGACGCTGGGCACCCTCATCGGCCAGAGCTATAACGGCACCGTGTTGCCGCTCGTGGTCGGCTTTGCCGTCCTGAGTCTGTGCTCGATGGGCGCGGCGTGGTGGGCCGAGGCCGGCCACGCCAGGCCGGCCGCCGCGGTGCTTGCACCGGACGCCGAGCTGCCATAGAAACTGCCGTATGCCGACTGTCGATCGCATTCTCACCACGCACGTTGGGAGCCTGATTCGTCCGCCGGAAGTGCTGGCCTATCTCGACGAGATCGAGCGCGGCGGCGAGATCGACGACACGGCGCGCGACGCCACGCTGACGCACGCGGTCGCCGAGCTCGTGCACCAGCAGACCGCCGCGGGCATCGACGTGGTGAGCGACGGCGAGGTGGGCAAGGTCAACTGGATCTCATATCTCTACGAACGTCTGAGCGGGCTCGAGGTGAAGGCGCAGAAGCCCGGCGCCTCGTTCATGCCGCCGAGCCGCGACCGCCAGCAGTTTCCCGAGTTCTACGCCGAGGACGATGCGGTGCTCGCCGCACGCATCAACCGTGTGTCGTTCATTGGCGAGAAGGGCGTGCGTGCGCGCCGCGGCGTGACGCCGACGGGACCGGAAGTGTGGACCTGCACCGGGCCGATTACCTATGACGGACAGGCGCTGCTGCAGCGCGATATCAACCGGCTGAAGGCGGCGCTTGCCGGCACCTCGGCGACCGCCGGCTTCCTGCCGGTGGTCGCACCGGCCAGCACATACTGGCTGAACAACGAGTACTACAAGACGGACGACGAGCTCGTGTTCGCGCTCGCCGATGCGCTGCATGTCGAGTACACGGCAATCGCCGAGTCCGGGCTCTTCCTGCAGGTGGACGACGCCGTGCTCGTGCACGAGTACGACTCGATCCTCTCGCGCGGCGGCTCGGTGGCCGACTACCGGTGCTGGGCGCAGCTGCGTATCGACGCCTTGAAGCACGCGCTCCGCGGCATTCCGCCGGAGCGGGTGCGCTATCACGTGTGCTGGGGGAGCTGGCACGGTCCGCACGCATTCGATCCGCCGCTGGCGGAGGTCGTCGACTTCGTGCTGCAGGTGCCGGCGCGTTACTACTTGATCGAGCAGGGCAACCCACGGCACGAGCACGAGTGGAAGCTGTGGGAGACGGTGACACTGCCCGACGACAAGGTGCTCGTGCCCGGCGTCGTCACGCACCACACCAACATCGTCGAGCACCCCGAGCTTGTGGCTCAGCGACTGACGCGCCTGGCGAAGGTCGTTGGGCGCGAGCGCGTCATGGGCGGCACCGACTGCGGATTCGCCCAGGGCGCCTACATCCGCCGCGTGCACCCCTCGATCCAGTGGGCCAAGCTGCGCGCGCTCGCGGAGGGCGCCGCCCTGGCAACGCGCGAGCTCTGGGGGGCGTAGGTACGTGAGGGCCGTCGTGGGGGCCGCCTTCAGGCGGCCCGTAGGTAGGTACGTGGGGGCCGCCTTCAGGCGGCCCGTGGAGGGGACATGCGGCGGTTTGGTCTGATTCTCGTCACCATCGTCCTGGCGCCGGCGCTCACGTCGGGCCAGTGGATCAAGTACCCGACCGATGGCCTGCCGCGGAACGCGGACGGCACGCTCAATCGCAACGCGCCGGTGCCGCGGTTGGCCGACGGCCACCCCGACCTCTCCGGTCTCTGGCACGCCGCCGATCCGAACCGGTGCCGCGGCCGAGGCGGACCGTTCATCAATTGCGGGGTCGAGATCGGCGGCTCGCCGCTGGGCGGCAACCTCGGACGGAATCTCCCCGGCGGCAGCCTGCCCTACAAGCCCGAAGTGGCGAAGCTCGTCGCCGCGCGCCATGCCGACGACAGCCGCGACGATCCCCACGTGCGCTGCCTGCCCGACAACCCGCCGCGGGCGTGGACGCTGCCGCACCTCACCAAGTCGATCCACAGCCCGAAGCTGCTGGTACTACTCTACGAAGTGAACGCGATGTACCGGCAGATCTTCATCGACGGCCGTCCGTTCCCGCAGGACATGAACCCGACGTGGAACGGCTATTCGGTCGGCCATTGGGAAGGCGACACCCTGGTCGTCGAGACACGCGGCTTCCGCGACGACCTGTGGATCGACACCTGGGGCAGCCCGATGAGCGACGTCGGTAAGATGACAGAGCGCATCCGCCGCCCCAGCTTTGGGACGCTCGAGATCGAGCTGACGATCGACGACCCCAAGAACTACACCAAGCCGTTCACTGTGAAGCTGGCGCAGGACATCGAGCCCGATACCGAGCTGGTGGACGAGTTTTGCCTCGAAGGCGAGAACTCGTACCAGCGGATGATCCGCTCACGCGGCAAATAGCCGTCGCGGGGGCCACTGCCGTAGGGGCCACCTTGAGGTGGCCCGTCTTCAGCCCGTCCGTCGTAGGGGCCGCCTTCAGGCGGCCCGTCCGTCGACCATCGTAGGGGCCACCTTCAGGTGGCCCGTCTTTCAGTTGAACGTCACCGTGTGCTGATGGCCGGCGTCGGTGGTCGACGTCACCGCGACCTGCTGCCGGCTGCCGATCTGCTGCACCTGACCTGCGGTCAGCGAGATCGTGTGCGGGTGCGTCGCAGTCCCCATGATGTCGAGGTTGGCGATCGCCGCTCCGGCGGTGATTTGGACACTTGTGACCGTGGCGATATGGCCATGGTTGGCGCTCACCGTGCCGCTGACGTCCTGCGTGGTCGAGCCTCCGCCTCCGCCTTGTGACGGCGCGGTAGGGCTGTCGCTGTCGCCGCAGCCGGTGATCGTAATCGCAGCGCCGGCGAGCATCGCCAGCACCCATTCGCGAGTGAACTCACGGCGCGAGATTGAATGGTCCTGTTCGAGAGTGTTCAACGGTGGCTCCTTGTGAAAGCCACCGATTGAGCAACCGGCGTACCGCTCCGCGCGTGTATTTCTCGAATGATTTCGCGCGACTCGCTTCGTGGATCGACGAGCCGCGCACATCGCTTACGCGCAGCGGCGATGAGCTTGAAGGCAGAGCTCAGCGAATGGTTCTTGCGACCCTGAAGCCGAGATTGTCGCGGCGGTTCGTCGGCAAGCTGGTGACTGGCCCGCGCGCGGCGGATCGCGCGAAGGCGGCCCCATAGGGGAACGCGCCCCCGCGCCTCGTGCGGGCATCGCCGTCCGATACGCGCAGCACCGCGTCTTCACGATCCTCGCGCACGTCCGGCGTCTGAAAGCGCTCGACCCGATCTTGCGTCCACTCCCACACGTTTCCGTAGATGTCGAACAGGCCCAGAGGATTCGGCTTCAGCGACGCCACGCGCTGCGTGCGCTGCGGATCGGATGGATCGACCGGGGCGCTCTTGGTGCGAGGCGGATGCCGCGCGAACCACGCATATTGGCCGAGCGCCGCCTCAGACTCGCCGAAGAATCGCGCCGCGGAGGTGCCCGCTCGAGCGGCGAATTCCCACTCGGGCTCGGTTGGCAGCCGGTAGCCGCGGCGTTGCAGGTAGTTGGCTGGCAGCTGGAAGCCGTGACGCAGGACGCCTGCCGGATAGACCCATTCAGACGGTGGCAACTGTTCGCGGGCGCTGAGCCAGTTGCAGTACATCGCGGCTTCGTACCAGGTCATCGCGATTGCGGGCCCATCATCCTCGGGGCTGAATCGGCTGAGCACGTCCGCCATGCGCGTGGGCGCGTCGTCGAACCGATAGCCGCTCTTCACTGCCGGAGTGGCGTCGAGAAATCGCCGGAACTGCGAGATGGTGACTTCCGTGGCCGAGATGGCAAAAGAGCGCGGAATCGCCACGGTGTGCTGGGGTTCGGCTGCCGCATCGGACGCGGGTTGGCGTCCGGCTTCGCCGATCGGCGAGCCCATGCGCACCGAGACGGGCCCATCGATCACGATCATCGTATGGCCCTCTGGCGATGCGAGGTGCCGTTGCTCCGTGGACGGAGCCGCCGCGAGCACCAGGAGCGCCGTTGTCAATCGAAGGGCCGCACGCGGCATCGCTCGTCAGACGGCCAAGGGGCATTGACGGTTGGCACCTTTCAACGGGCCACCTGAAGGTGGCCCCCACGACGGCATTACACGCCGGCGATGGTGCCGGTGCTGTCGCCGAACGTCTTCTGGGGCGCGCCCGCCTTCTCGAGGATCGTCATGTGCAGGTTGGCAAGCGGCGTCGGCGAGGACGGCTCGATGTGCTGGCTGCCTTTGTGCGTGCCGTTGCCGCCGCCCACGAGGATCGTCGGCAGCGGATGGCCGTTGTGCTTGTCGCTGTTCGACATGTTCGAGCCGTAGAGGAACAGCGAGTGGTCCAGCAGGGTGCCGTCGCCGTCCGGCACCGCGGCGAGCTTGCCCACGAAGCTGGCGAAGCGCTCCACATGCCACGTCTGGATCTTCACCAGCTTCTCGAGCCGGCTCATGTCGTTGGCGTGGTGGGACACGGGGTGGAACGAATCCGACACGCCGATGTGGTTGTAGGTGCGGTTGGTGCCCTCGGCCACCATGATGTAGGTGGCCACGCGCGTCAGGTCGGCGCGGTAGGCGAGCGCAATCAGGTCGAACAGCAGGTCCACCTGCTTCTCGAAGGCGTCGAGCTCGCCGATGGGCGCCTCCGGCACTTCGATGGCCGAAAGGTCGCGCGCCGACGCCATCTGGACGCGGCGCTCGATCTCGCGCACGGTCTCCAGGTAGTTGTCGAACACGACACGGTCGCTCGCGCCCAGGTCGCGCTGCAGCGCCCGCGTGCGGCTGGAGATGCGGTCGAGCAGGCTCCTGGTCTGGTTCGTGATGGCCGCGCGCTCCTCCGGCGTGTCCCCCTCGCCGAACAGCGCCGCGAAGATCTTGCGCGGGTTGTATTCCACCGGCAGCGGCGAGTGCGCGTCGCGGAACGAGAGCGTGGTGTTGTAGTAGCACGCCGAGCTGCTGCACGCGGCCGCCTGCTGCGTCGTCTCCGACGCCACTTCGAGCGAGGGGAGCGTGGTGTCCTGGCCGAGGTGCTGCGCGATCACCTGGTCCAGCGTGGTGGACATGCTGGCCTTCGACCCGCGCTCCGGCTTCATGCCGCTCAGCCACGTGGCCGGCGCCAGGCTGTGGACGCCGCCGATCATCGCCGCGTTCTGCAGGTTGCCGAACGAGGTGACGTACTGCTTCTGCTTCTCGAGCGACTTGAGGATGGGACTCAGCTTGAAGCTCGCCCCGGATCCGCTCGGCGTCCACTTGTCCATCTCGGGGCCGAACGAGGTGTTGCCGAGGATGGCGCCGTGCGGAATGTAGAAGAAGCCGGTGCGCAGCTTCGCCTTGGCGGCGGTCTGCGCCAGCGCGGTGGCGGCGGGCACCATGGCGTCGAGGAACGGCAGCGCGAGCGTCACGCCGGCGCCCTTGAGCACCGTCCGGCGGGAGAGATGGCGTTTCGTCAGAAACATGGCTAGTCCCTCGCCTGCATGCGGAAAGCATCGCTCGTCACGATGCCGGACACAAGGGCCGACAGCCGGTAGTCCTGTGCGGCCGCGCCGCGCACCACCGCGCGAATCTGGGGCATATCGTACGCCTTGAGCTCCCGCCCGAGCGCATACATCGTCAGTTTCTCGGTGAACGCCCGCACGAAGAGGTCCTGTCCCCCGAAGAGCGCCTGCTGGAGCTGGGCCGGGCCGTTCACCGGCCGGCCGTCCGGCAGCACCGTGCTGGCGTCGATGGGAGCGTTGGCTTCCGAATCGATGGTGCGCCACCGGCCGATCGCGTCGTAGTTCTCCAGCGCCAGCCCGATCGGGTCGATCACGCCGTGGCACTGCCGGCACCCCGGCTTCGAGCGGTGGCTCTCGAGCCGCGCGCGCAGCGTCTTCGGCGGCTCGCCCTTGGGCTGCGACAGGTCGGTATCGACATCCGGCGGCGGTGGCGTGGGCGGCGTGCCCATCAGTTTCCCCATGACCCACGCGCCCCGAAGGACCGGCGACGTGCGGTTGCCGTACGACGTGTGAAGCAGCATCGCGCCCTTGCCCAGCAGACCGAAGCGCTGCGGCTCATCGAGCGTGACGCGGCGGAACTGCGGGCCGAACACCGACTTGATGCCGTAGTGGCGTGCCAGCCGCTCGTTGAGGAACGTGTAGTTGGCGGTGAGCAGGTCGCCGACGTTGCGATCTTCCAGGAGCACGCTCGACAGGAACGACTCGGCCTCGGTGGCCATGTCCTGCCGCAGCAGATCGGTGAAGGTGGGAAAGAGGTTCGGATCTGGCTGCGACTCGGACAGCGTGTCGAGGTCGAACGACTTGAGCGCGAAGTTGCGCACCAGGCTGGCCGCGCGCGGATCCTTCAGCATCCGCAGCGCCTGCGCGCGCAGCAGCGCCGGATCGCTCAGCCGCTTCGCCGCCGCCGCCTTCAGCAGCGCGTCGTCGGGCCCCTGGCTCCAGAGGAAGAACGACAGCCGCGACGCCAGCTCGAGATCCGTGAGCCTTCGTAGAGGCGAACCTTTAGGTTCGCCTGCATCGCCGGCCCCTCGATACAAGAACTCGGGGCTCACCAGCACCGCGGCGATCAGGTGCTCGACGCCGGTGTCGAAGCCGCCGGGCAGCGTCCGCCCCTCGTTGAAGTAGGGCAGGAGCGACTCCACTTCCTCGGCGGTCACCGGCCGGCGGAACGCCCGTCGCGCGAGATTCCCGGCAATACGACGTACGCAGGCGCGATCGTCGGTGTGACACACGAACACCTTCTGCCGGCTCGCCGTCTCGGAGACGCCCGTGGCGTTGAACGGGCCGCGCACCGTCACGCCGTCCACCAGCCGCGGAAAGCGGTCGCCGCGGCTGAACTCGTCGCCGGGCAGGAAGCCGACAAACTCGTCGGACTCGATGCGCGCGCGCTCGATGAACGCCACCGCGATGTCGTAGGTGCCCGCCTTCACCTGCACCGGGACGTTGGTGAAGCGCTCCATCACCTTGGCACGTCCCGGCGCGCCGCCGCGATCGACCGTCTTCATGTCCGCGGGGCCGCCGAGCGATTCGCGGAACACTTCGCGGCCATCGATGAGCAGCACCAGCGTGTGCTTGGTCTCGACGACGCGCGTGTAGAGATCCACCCCGAGGTCGGGGAACGTGAACCGGTACTCGCCGTCGGCGGGGAAGGTGTGGCGGAACTTCATCCCGCCGCGGGTGCCGAGCGGCAGGCCGTCGATGTGTGCCGCCTGGTCGTCGCCCTTCGCCTTCACGTAGTGCGCGCTGCCGACCTTCGGCACCGGCTCGCCGACCGCGAGTTTCGCCGCACGCCGCGCCGCGCCGACGTACTGATCGAGGAATGCAGGGGAGGTGCTGAGCGCGGTGGCGACGTTCTCGAAGCCGTTGACCTCGATCTCGGCGGGCAGCACGTCTTTCGCGTTGAGCTCGAGCCCGAGGAGGTCGTTGACCGCCGTGGCGTATTCGGTGCGCGTCATGCGCTGCACCGGCACGTGACCGGCCGCCGGCCCCCGGGCCGCCGCGGCGTCGAGCTGCGCTTCCATCCAGGTGACGAAGGTGTCGATCTCGCGCTGCTCTGGCTGCTTGTTGCCGGGCGGCGGCATCAAGCGTCCGCGCAGCTTGCGCACGGCCGCTTCCCACACGTCGGGATGTTCGGAGACGGCATCGACCGGGGTGGCGTCGAGCGCGAGCCCGCCGGCTTTGGCGCGGGTGTTGTGGCAGCCGACACAGTAGGTGTCGATCGTCTTACGCGCCTGTTCGGCGGCGCGGCCCGCCGGCGCGGGGCTGTCCGGCCGCACCTGGCCGAGCACCGCCGCGGTGAGCGCGGCAACGGCGACGCCAATAGAGAGTGCTTGCTTCAACGCCCGCGTCAACGGCGAGATGATAACGCGTCCGCCGGAGCGGGTCACGAGGGGCCGCCGGCGGCGAACCGCCGGCGACCGCGAGGGACGTGTCGGCTAGGGAACGACCGGCGGGGGCAGCGGGCTGAACCCCGTTGCGTGCTCCGGTACTACCGCGATCTGATCGATCACGTCGCGCACGCCGTTGGTCTCGCGGGCGATCTCCAAGGCCCGCGTCTCCTCGGCCTGCGTCTGCACTTCACCGGTCAGCGTGACGACCTTGTCTTTCGTATCCACGTTGATCTGCCGCGCCTTGACCAGGTCGTCGGCGACGAGCTTGCCTTTGACGGCCGTCGTAATCCCGGTGTCCGACTGAGCACATGCCGTAGCAAACAGCGCGAGCGTACACGCGCCGATGAGCATCCTGAATCTCATGAGGCCCTCCTTGCAGGAGAGCTGTTGCAACTTCCGCGCACTGAGCAGGGCGGTCCGAAGACCGCGCTCTACAGCTGGCTCAGAAGTTCTGGGCGATGACGAGCTCGTCTTCCACCGAGCGCACCCCGCCCACTGCGCGGGCTACGCGCACCGCCTCTTCCTTGTCTTCCCTGCTCTTGACCTTGCCGGTGAGCGTGACGACGCGATCCTTGGTGGAGACGTCGATGTGCAGCGCGGGCGTAAAGGAATCGATGAGCAGCTTTGTCTTCACTGCGGCCGAGATACCGGTATCGGTGGCCGGGCCTGGCGTGGGATCGTCCGAGCGGGCGCAGCTGCTCAGGAGCAGAGCGACGGTGGAGATGCCGGCGAGCAGTGTGAGTCGCATGGAACCCTCCGTGAAGAGTTCCATGCAACTTCCGCGCACTGAGCAGGGCGGCCTGAAGACCGCCTCTACAGAGTCAGTTTGTCGCGTTCCGCAGCATGCGCTGATAGGCGGCGGTGTAGAACTGCAGCTTTGCCGCCGGCGTAGCGGTCTCCACCTGCGGGCTGTCGGCAAACACCATCACCTTGCCCGCGGTGAGGTTCTTGTACTGCGGCCACTGCGGCAGGCCGCCGCCGTTCGGATCGCCCTTCATGATGAAGTTGACCCAGTACGACGACATCTGATCGGCCAGCTTGGTATCGCCTTCCGTCCAGGTCTGGTTGGCCTGCCCCTTCGGGTTGTTCCACGCGAACGAGATCTCGGCGGTGTGCGTGGCGCCCTGCGGCGACGGCTGGCCGTTGACGTTCTGCACGTGCGAGAAGAAGTAGGTGTAGGCCTTCTTGCCCTTGGCCGCCTGCGCCACCGACCACTGCCGCATGTTCCAGTTGACCTCCTCGGCGCATGCGAGGTGGGCGGCTTTCGGCGCGTCGGCATCGCCGGCCACGTTGTACAACTTCAGATAGGCGTCGGCCGCTTCGGTCCCGAAGCGGCGCTCGGCGGTCGAGCGCATCGCGGCCGCGGTGAGCGGCGTGGGGCCGCCGCGGCCGGCCAGGCCGGCGCCGGGGCAGATGCCGAAGTTCGCTTCGTCGGCGTTGGATCCGGTCAGCACGTCCACGGCGTTCTGTTTGCCGGACTGGAACGTGAGCGACGTGTCTTCGGGAATCATGTAGCCGTCGATCACGAGGCCCGACTGCCCCTGGATGGTCAGCTCGTTGAGCGGCTTGGCCCGCAGCTCGGCGAGGCTCGAGACCTTCAGCGCCTCCATCGCCTTCACGCCGTTGGCCTCGGCGACGGATGCCGGCTGCATCTTGTTCATCTGCAGCCCCATCCAGCCGCCGCTTTCGGCGATGGCGCGGACGAAGAGCCCTTTGGCCTGGGGCGAGCCGACGAGCGCGCCCACCATGATGGCGCCGGCCGATTCACCGGCAATCGTCACCTTGCCCGGATCGCCGCCGAACGCCCCGATGTTGCGCTTCACCCACTGCAGCATCGCGATGGCGTCCATCATCCCGTAGTTGCCCGAGCCTGGATGGCCGGCTTCCTTGGCCAGTTCAGGGTGCGCGAAGAAGCCGAGCGAGCCGAGCCGGTAGTTGAAGGTGACGATCACCGGTCCCTTGGCCGCGAGGTTCTCGCCGTCATACCAGGACAGGCCGCCCGAGCCGCCGGTGAAGCCGCCGCCGTAGATCCACACCATCACCGGACGCTTGTCGCCGGCCGACGAGGCGCTGGTCCAGACGTTGGCGTAGAGGCAATCCTCGGATCGCGCGGGCTCGCGCGGCGGAGCGGCGGGCGCCGCCGGCGCCTGCGCGGGAGCGGCTGCGCCGGGAGCAGCCGCCCCGGGCGCCGGACCACGCCCGCCGCCGCGACCAGCAAATGGAGCACCGGCGGCGCACGGCGCGCCAAACGCGTCCGCCTTGCGGACGCCGTCCCACTTGGCCGCCGGCTGCGGCGCCTTCCATCGGTTGTCGCCCAGCGGCGGTGCCGCAAACGGAATGCCTTTGAACGTGCGGACGGTGGGCTGCGTGGTGCCGACGGTACCCGACAGCAGACCCGTTTCAATCTTCACTTGTTCCGGAATCATGGCGGCGGGCCGCTCGATGAGGGCCACAACACCGCACAGCGCGAAAAGAAGTCCCAGTCGCTTCATGGATGCCTCGTTTGAGGTAGGAGAGTGATACGCCGCCCGGAAGAATACAGCAAACTCTGACCCTGAATCTGTCGCTGCTGTGTCAGGCCGCGCATACGTAGAGGCGAACCTTCAGGTTCGCCTGCAGCGCTCGTCACACATCTGGTCCCAGCGCGCGCGGGGACACTACCATTGCTTGTCCACTGTAGCCGCCCCGGCGAAGGTGGAACGTCCAGACGACGACCTTCGGGAGGAGCCAGATGACGGACGTGCGGAACACGTCGGCGCAGTGGACGGGGTGTGCGGTGGTGGCGATGGCGGCCCTGCTGGCCGCGGGCTGCCGCGGCGGAGAATCGACTCCGGCAGGGAGCGCGGCGCCGGCGTCGCCGCCGGCGGTGACGAAGCCGGCCTTCGGCACCTTCGGCGTGGATCTGACCACGCGCAAGGCCGGCATCAAGCCGGGCGACGACTTCTTTGCGAACGTGAACGGCACGTGGCTCGACACCTTCGCGATCCCCGCCGACAAGGCTTCGTACGGCGTCGCCGAAGTGCTCGACGACGAGGCGCGCGCGAACGTCCGGAAGATCATCGAGGACTCAGTCGCGGCCAAAGCCGCGTCGGGCAGCATCGAGCAGAAGATCGGCGACTACTACGGCTCGTTCATGGACACCGCCCGCATCGAGTCGGCGGGCATCGGCGCGCTCAAGGCCGACCTCGATCGCATTGCCGCCGCGGCGACGCCCGCGGATCTGTCGCGCCTCTTCGGCGAGCCGGGGTTCATGTCCCCGGTCGGCGTCTACGTCGGTCCCGACGACAAGAACCCCGACGCCTACTTCGTGAACCTCGTGCAGTCGGGTCTCGGCCTGCCCGATCGCGACTACTACCTGAAGGACGACCCCAAGCTGAAGGAGATCCGCACGGCCTACGTCGCGCACATCGGGCGCATGCTCACGCTGGGAGGCATCGCCGACGGCCCGGCCAAGGCGACGCGGATCATGGCGCTCGAAACGCGCATCGCCCGCGTGCACTGGGCCGCCGAGAAGACGCGCGACGCCATCGCCAACTACAACCCGAAGGCGCGCGCCGCGGTCGTCGCGTTCGCACCGGGGCTCGACTGGCAGACGATGTTCGACGCGCTGGAACTCGCGAAGTGGGACCTCTTCAACGTCAACACGCCGTCAGCGGTGAAGGACATCGCGGCGCTCGTCACCTCGCAGAAGCTCGACGACTGGAAGGCGTACCTGACCTATCACCACCTCCACAACAACGCGCCGTACCTGCCCAAGGCGATCGACGACGAGAACTTCGCGTTCTTCGGCAAGACGCTGGCGGGCCGCGAGAAGCAGCGCGAGCGGTGGCAGCGCGGGACCGACCTGGTCAACAACGCGCTCGGCGAGGCGATCGGTCAGGTCTACGTGAAGCGGCACTTCCCGCCGGAAGCCAAGGCCAAGATCGACGCTCTGGTCGAGAACATGCGGGCCGCCTACAAGGCCAATATCGAGACGCTCGCGTGGATGGGACCGGAGACGCGCGCCAAGGCGCTCGAGAAGCTGGCGGCGCTTCGTCCCAAGATCGGCTACCCGGCGAAGTGGAAGGACTATTCGTCGATGGCGATCGTGCCCGGCAACCTGCTCGCCAACGTCCACGCCGCCGACGTGTGGTCGTGGCGCTTCAACGTCAACAAGCTGGGGAAGCCCGTGGACAAGGACGAGTGGCTGATCACGCCGCAGACGGTGAACGCCTACTACTTCCCGGGCACCAACGAGATCACCTTTCCGGCCGCCATCCTGCAGGCGCCGTTCTTCGATCCCCACGCCGACGACGCGGTGAACTACGGCGGGATTGGCGCCGTGATCGGCCACGAGATGGGGCACGCCTTCGATGACCAGGGCCGTCTCTACGATGCCACCGGCACGCTGAAGGACTGGTGGACCAAGGCGGACAACGACGCGTTCACCAGGCGCGCGTCGGGCCTGGTAGCGCAGTACAACGCCTACGAAGCGCTGCCGGGGCTCAAGGTCAACGGACAGCTCACGCTGGGCGAGAACATCGGCGACATCGGCGGGCTTGGCGTGGCCTACCAGGCCTACAAGCGCTCGCTCGGCGGCAAGGACGCTCCGGTCATCGACGGTCTCACCGGCGACCAGCGCTTCTTCCTGTCATTTGCGCAGTCGTGGCGGGGCAAGCTGCGCGACGAGGTGCTGCGCTCGCAGATTCTGTCCAACCCGCACTCGCCGGCGCTCAATCGCGTCAACGGGTCGGTGCGCAACGTCGACGCGTGGTACACCGCCTTCAACGTGCAGCCCGGCGACAAGCTGTATCTGGCGCCCGAGCAGCGCGTGAAGATCTGGCAGTAGAGGTACGTAGGGGCCACCTTCAGGTGGCCCGTCACTTCAGGTGGCCCGTCGAATGGGCCGCCTGAAGGCGGCCCCTACGGTCGTGCGCGCCCGGGCATGCGCCGGTCGTCGCGCTCGTTCTCGAGGCAGTAGTGCTCGAGCAGATCGGTGTCGGGCATCAGCTCGGCCACCACGCGGATGGTGATCGGCTTGGTGAACGTGCGCGGGTCGGTCATCGTGATCGTCAGCTCCAGATGACCGAAGTCGCGCCGGCGGATGCGCTCTTCGATGCGCATCTCGGTGCTGCGCGGCGTGCCCCGCGCGTCCAGCCAGCTCACGTCGTTGAAGCCGATGGTGTCGATGACGAGCGTGTCGCCCTGCCAGCGGCCCACCGAGTAGCCCTGCCACGCCGGCGCCGGATCGATCGGCAGCTTCCGCCCGTCCATGAAGATCTGCCGGAAGGTGGTCTCCACCTCGTAGAGCATCACGATCACCCCGCGCGAGTGGAGGATCTTGAACGGCTCCGGCAGCAGGTCGCCGTGCGGGATGCCGTCCGGCAGGCAGTTGAGGACGGGGTTGAACACGCCGGGCTGGCCGTTGCGGCGGAGGCGCTCGGCGCCCTCGGCCGTGAGCGGCCGCTGATCGGGCGGGAAGTCCGACAGGACGTCGCGGAAGTACTTGGAGTTGAGCGACTCGCCGAGCCCGAACAGCCCGCCGGGCGCGCGCGGCTCGCCCGGCACCTGCCAGATGCCGGAGAGATCCGGCTTGCCGTCCAGGCGGGGCACCGGTCCGGTCATGTTGACCTTGCCGTCGCGCGTGCGGGGGGCGCCGGCCATCGGCTGGTGGAGCCACTGCGCGTCCACCGTGAGGGCCGCAAGGCCGAGTGCGGTCACGAAGAACATCAGCCAGGCGTGATGACGCATGGGTCGATTAGAGCACGCCGGCCGATCTAAGCTGGCATCGTGATCACGATCATCAATATCGACCAGCAGACAAGAACAGCAGCCGGCGGCGGGAGCGTCCGCGGCATCCTGGGGCCGGCGGAGCGCGGCACGCGCGTGCGCGTCGCGATCCAGGAGGTGGAGGCGGGGAAGAGCCACCGGCTCGCGCCAGGCGACCGCACCCAGGTCGCCTACGTCCTGGAAGGGCACGACGCGCGGGTGACGCACACGGCCGCCGGACAGACCAGCGAGCACGCGCTGCCGCGCCGCGCGGGTGTGTATCTGGAGCCGGGCGAGGAGGCGACGCTGACCGCCGCCGGCGCGCCGCTCACCCTGCTCGTCGTATCGGTGCCGAAGCACACGGCCAAAGCAACCGACGTCGCCGCGCCACGCGGCTACGTCTTCGTCGAGTCACAGCTCCGCTCGCTCATCGACGAGCGGGCCATCCGCGAGCGGACGTTCTGGGTGAACACGGAGACCGGCCTGTCGCAGTCCTGGGACCTGCAGATTGGGCGAATGGTGTACGCACCCCAGGCGTACTCGCCGCGCCACGTGCACCAGGCGTCCAAGACGAGCCCGATCGTGCCCGAGCACTTCTACTTCATCGAGAAGGGAACCGGCGAAGTGAAAGAGGACTCGGGCAGCCGTCCCGTCGGCCCCGGCGACCTGGTGCTCATCCCGGCCGGCGAGTGGCATCAGCTGCTCGCCTCCGATTCCGGCTTCGACTACATCGAGTTCCAGGCGCCGTTCGACTTCATGACGACGATGGATCACGATCCGCAGGGCAAGAACTGGTACATCAAGGGCACCGACGACGGCACCGGCAAGCCCCAGCGCTGGGTCCAGTCGTAGGGGCCACCTTCGGTGGCCCGTTCACGGGCCCGCCTAAAGGCGGCCCCCACGGCTCAGAAATTCACTTCCAGATTGAGGCGCGCATAGCGCGCGGGCTGGATCGTCGTCGGCGTCAGCCACGCGCCGGTGGCCGAGTAGCCGTTGTTGTAGCCCGTCACCACGTCGGTGTTGAGCAGGTTGTAGACGTCCACGCCGAACTGCGCGCGCGTCTTGCCGAAGCGGATGATCTTCGCGATTCGTATGTCGATGTTGTTCTGGCGCGCGCCGTAGAGCGTGCCCGGCTGGACGAGGTTGACCGTCACGTTGCCCGACGACAGCGGCCGCCCGAGAGACGGCTGGGCGATGGCGCTGGTCACCACGTAGTCGGCCCGCAGCTCGGGCCCTGGGTCGCTGCGCCACGTGCCGCTCACCTGGAGATCGAGTTTCGGCACGAGGTAAGTGGCCAGGCCGCGGTACGAGTCGAGGAACGGCTCGACCACGTGGCAGTACGGGTTGGCCAGCGCGCCAGTCGACGTCGTCACCCGGGTCGTCTGCACGGCCTGGGTGCTTGCCCAGCTGTAGGTCTCTGGGAGCGCGCCGCGCACATCGCAATTGTCCTGACTCCGGTGGCCGGTGCTCATGCCGCCCTGGACGGTGAGGCCGTTGCGCATGCGGGCGTTGACGTTCACGTCGATGCCGTGCCACTTCTCGCTCATCTCTCCGAAGTTCGATGAGAGCTGCGAATACAGATCCTCCTGGCCGACCTTTTCGGGCACGAGGTTGTAGAGGCCGGTCACCGTGCCGCCGCCGCCGTTCGGGAGCCGCGAGTCCATCGGGATCGGGATGCTGAACGGCGTGTAGTCGGCCGTTGTCGTCAGCCGGTTGTTCGCGGTGTAGAAGTTGCCGAACCAGCGGCGGAAGTAGCCGACAGTGACGCCGACACGCGGCAGCACCTCCTGCTGCAGCGAGAGGCCCATCTCCCAGTTGTAGGTCCGCTTGCCCCACCCGTGGATCAGCCCGGGGTCGAACGACTTCGTGAAGATCTCCTTGCCGAAGTTCTGGTTGTCCATGCGGCCGCATTCGGCGTTGGCGTTCGCGTCCACCAGATCGCAGTCGGGCACGAAGTTGCCGCGCCGCGGGTCGCCAACCGGATAGAAGGAGTCGTTCCAGGTCCGGGTCGTCTGGAGCGCCGTGCGGATCAGCGGGTTGAGATCCAGGTCGCTGTTGCTCGCCGTCAAGGCCGTCAGATACTTTCCGATGTTGAGCTTCACGGCGGTCTTGCCGTTGCCGAACAGGTCGTACACCGCGCCCATGCGCGGGGTGACGTCCTTCCAGTGGATCTCGTCGGTGGTGCCGGCCGCATAGAAGATGCGCGTCGGCATCAGTTGATAGCCGGGGCCGCCGGCGCCGACATCCGGGTAGCTGGTGCCGATGCCGTCGTAGCGCACGCCGCCCTGCAACGTGAGGCGCGCCCGCGTGTAGGTGTCCTGCGCGAAGAGCGAGGTCATGAGGATGTTGCGCTGGTACTTCACGAATCCGGGATAGACGCCGGTCTGATTGAGCTGATTCGGTACGCCGTTATTGAACCGGTACTGAATGAAGGGCGTGAAGTTGTAGTACTCCTGGCTCGGGTGGCTGATGTTGCCCTGATAGCCCACCTTCACGCTGTGCGAGCCGGGAATGTACGACGCCGAGGCGCGCATCTGCGCGATCGTGCCGATCTGATGGCGCTCGAATCCCTGCTGCAGCGGCTGGTTGAACCGGTAGATGAGGTTGGCAATGCCAGGGATGCTGGGATTGCCCGGGTAGCCGTTGTTGTTCGGGCAGCTCGGCGCGCACTGTTCCACGACGGAAATCATCTTGTCGTTGTGCGAGCCGTCCACGCGCGGCGCGAAGTTGGCGTAGCGCGACAGGTAGTCGCCCCACCCCGCCTCGAACAGCAGCCGGTTGGTGAACGGAGACGTCCACGTCGCCTGCTGGATGTGGCCGGGGGTGTAGTAGCGCATGCCCTGCGCTTCGGGCGCCCGCGTGGCGCTGCCGCCGCCGGTCTTGTTCTGCCGGTCGTACTGCTCGGAGTGACTGATGCTGAGTTTGTTGCGCGGCGAGATTTGCCAGGTGAACCGGCCGATCGCATTGCGCGTGACGCTGTCGACGAAAGCAGGCCGCGACGTGTCGAAGTCCACGACCCACGCATTCGGGTTGCCGGCGTTGCGATTGAAGAACATGCCGGGCACCGTGTTCTCGGCCACGACCTCGCGGTAGGTCAGGTAGAACCACAGCTTGTCGCGGATGATGCGTCCGCCGCCCATCGGGTTGAAGTCGTAGACCTTCTTCAGCTCCTGCGGCGATCGGAGGCCGGCGGCCTTGAGGGCGTCGGTGTAGTTGCTGCCCTGCATGGCGCCGTTGGCGCCCGAGTAGAACACCGTGCCGCTGAACGTGTTGCCGCCGTCGCGCGGGATGATGTTGAGGACTGCGCCGCCGGTTTCAGCCTCGCCCAGGCCGCCCGACGTTGTCAGCACGGTTTCCTGCGAGCCGGCGACGTTCGAGACCGCGGCGTTCGAGTTGGCGCCGGCCCACCCCGTGTTGATGCCGTCGTGCAGCGTGCGAGAGTCGGACGCCCGGGCACCGTGGATGAAGCCGGTCATGCCGCCGCTGCCGCCGGTGATGCCGCCCGAGTCGCCGTTGGCCAGCCCCACGACCATCCCCGGAACGAGGGCCTGGATGCCGTTGGCGCCGCGCGACGTCGGGATGGCCGTGAGGACGTCGCGATCCAGCACGGTCTGCACGCGGGCGCTCTGCACGTCCACGATCGGCGACGCGCCGGTGACCGTGACGGTCTCCTCGAGGCTGCCGATGCGAAGGTCGGCGTTGACCGAGGCCACGAAGTCGCCCTTGAGCTCGATGCCGTCGCGTTTCACGGTGGTGAATCCGGGTAGCGTGAACACCACGGTGTAGGTCCCCGGACGCAGATCGACGATTCGATACTGGCCGGTACTGTCGCTGAGGACGGAGCGGACTTTCTCGATCAGGACGGGGCTGCTGGCCTCGACCGTGACTCCAGGAAGGACGGCGCCGGAGGCATCACGCACCACGCCGGTTATTGCGGCCTGCGCGAACGCTGCAGCGGGAAGGAGCAGGACCACCAAAAGGAACGCCGCCGACCGGAGGGACAGTGGACCCATTCATTCCTCCTCAAAAAGGCGTCTGTTGCCGGGGTCTACCTCGCAAAAAAACTGGAACAGAAAACGGACCAGGGGACTTGGCGCGTGAGTATACACACTGGCCGGTCTAGCGGCCGACCAATCGGTGGAACCAGCGTCCCGCCGGCTTGCCGGGCGAGGCGCCGGCGAGAAGACGGCCCGACAGCCAGAACCATCCGGCGAGCACGTCGCCCGGGCGAGGCATCCGGGGCAGCAACTCGGGATCGATCACGACGTCGAACGTGCCGCCGAGGCTGTCCACGAGCGCCCACACGAACGGCGCGCCGCTCACGGCGTTGGCGCGCGTGTCGGCCTCCATCACGGGCCCGGCGATGAGCGCGTGCGACTCGGGCGGCGTCAACGGCTCGCCCGAGGGCGACACGAGGCCAGACGGGATGAACGACTTCGTTGCGGGCACGCCCTGTGACGCTGCGTACGACTCCATCGACTCGTAGAGCGAGACCTGCTGCGCGAACGCCGCGACCTGCGCCGTGACCGTCACCGGCAGCGCCAGATCCGCGTGCACCGCCGCGTCGGGGCAGTCGAACGCGAACGGGTAGTCGCCGCCGGAGGCGCGACCTTCGGGCGGGTTCGCCCACGCCAGGAAGGTGCCGTCGAGCGGCGTCTGCGAGGGCCGCGCGACGCGTGCCTCCACCGCTACCCGGACCGTGGATTTCCCCTCGAAATGCGCGCTCATCCCCATGGCGTCGCCCTCGGGGCTGATCTGGAGCCACAACTGCTCGCCCGAGGGCGGCGCCCACTTGAGATACTCGCCGGGCGGCGTGGAGATCCGTTCGGCTTTGTCGGCGACGTGGCTGGCCAGCGCCGCCAGCTCTTCCCCTGACGTGATGCTGAAGCCGATGGTGGAGAATTGACTAGGCATGATGTGATGGTGGTCGAACCTAAGGGCCCTAACAGGAGCACGATGATGTCGAAGACTCTGGTTACTCTCGCGGCCGCGGCGCTTTTGGCGCCGGTTCTCAGCGCGCAGCGGGCTCCGGCTCCGACGCCGAAGATCCCCACCGAGATCACGATGACCGGCTGCGTCAGCGCCAAGCCCGACGCGTCGGGGCGGTACATCTTCGCCGAGGCCGACGGCATCTCGCGCTATGAACTGAAGGGCCGTCGATTGTCGCGATGGGCGGGGCAGCGCGTGCAGCTGGTAGGCCCCTCGCCGGACGGCGGCGGTCTGGCCGTCGGCGGCGGGCTCGTGGGTCCGGTGGCCGGCGCCCGCGGCGTCGCCCTGGATCCGTCGCAGGAGTCGGTCAAACGACAGCCGGGCGGGGGTGGCGCCGGCATCGGGCCCCGGTTCCCCGAGTTCCGGGTGTCGCGCGTGAAAGCCGCCGACGGCGCGTGCGAGCCGTAGCTCCCGTGCGGGTTCTGATCCTCGCACTGCTGGCTGTGGCGGCCACGGCGGCGCAGGCCCCTGCGCCGTCAGGCCCCATCCGCACCATGCGGGTGGACTACTTCCACACCGGCGATGCGAGGCAGGAGCTCTTCTCGTTCGACGAAGCGGTGATCGAACCTTCGGTCTGGTCCGGGCATGCGGGACGCGAGGTCGACCCGATCAAGTACGGCGCCTACGGCTTCGACGTGCGCGACGCGGCGTCGAAAATGCTGCTCTTCTCGCGCGGCTTCGGCTCGATCTTCGACGAGTGGTCCACGACCGACGAAGCCACGAAGATGACGCGCACCTTCCACGAGTCCGTGCGGTTTCCCACCCCGCGCGCGCCGGTCACGGTCACGATCCGCAAGCGAGTCGGCGGCGGCCCTGGGGACGACACGGCGTGGCGTGATCTCTGGACGACCACCATCGATCCCGCGAACATGTTCGTGAACCCGGCGCGGCCCGAGCCCTCGCCGGGCGCGCTCATCGAGCTCGAGAAGCACGGCGACCCGGCCAACAAGGTGGATCTGCTGATCCTCGGCGACGGCTACACGGCGGGCGAGCGCAGGAAGTTCGAGGCCGATTCGAAGCGGCTGCTGATGGTGCTCTTCTCGACGTCGCCGTTCAAGGAACGGCGCGCCGACTTCAACGTGTGGGGGCTGGTGCCGGCCGCGAAGGAGTCGGGCATCTCGCGCCCCTCGACCGGCGTTCACCGCAGCAACCCGATCAGCAGCACCTACGACGCGTTCGGCTCCGAACGCTACGTCCTCGCGTTCGACAACAAGGCGTTCCGGCGCTACGCCTCGTATGCGCCGTACGACGTCGTGGAGATCGTCGTCAATGCCCGCACCTATGGCGGTGGCGGCATCTACGGTCTCTACAGCACCGTGGCCGCCGACAGCGCCGAGGCGCCCTACGTCTTCGTGCACGAGTTCGGCCACCACTTTGCCGCGCTCGCCGACGAGTACTACACCTCGCCCGTCGCCTACCTGCCGGCGACGAAGCGCGACGAGCCGTGGGAGCCGAACATCAGCGCGCTGCTCGATCCCGCCACCCTGAAGTGGAAGGACCTGGTGACGCCTGGGACGCCCCTGCCCACGCCGTGGGAGAAGGAGGCGTACGAGAAGCGCTCCCGCGCGTATCAGGAGGTGCGCAACCGGCTGCGCGCCGAGAACCGGCCCGAGGCGGAGATGGAGGCGCTTTTCGCCAGGAACAAGCAGGAAGACGCCGCCATGTTCGCGAAATACAAGGGCGTGGTTGGAGCCTTCGAGGGCGCGCGCTACGAGGCGACGGGGTATTACCGCCCGTCGGCCGACTGCATCATGTTCACCCGGGCGGACTTCTTCTGCGCGGTCTGCCGCCGGGCCCTCGACCGTGTGATCGATACATACTCCCGGAATTGAAATCGTATAGAGTTTCGGCCGGACGCTCGAACATCCCCGTCGAGTTGCCTCGACCAAGGAGCGAATATGTGCGATCAGGATCATGCTGAGACAACCAAAGACTTCGAAGCCCGCGGCTGGGTGACGCGTCGCCAGTTCGGCGCGCTCCTTGGCGCCGGCATGGCCATGGCGCTGCCGAAAGTCGTCGGCGCCGTCGCCGTCACCGACGGCGACGTGACGATCAAGACGCCGGACGGCACGTGCGACGCCTACTTCGTCCACCCGTCCACCGGCACCGGCGCCGGCGTGCTGGTCTGGCCGGACATCTTCGGCCTGCGGCCCGCGTTTCGCACCATGGGCAAGCGTCTCGCCGAAAACGGCTATTCGGTGCTGGTCGTGAACCCGTTCTACCGCGTCCAGAAGGCGCCGACGGCCGCCCAGGGCGCCGCCACGCCCATCCCGTCGCTTCTCCCGCTGGCGCAGGCGCTGAATGCGACCACGCACGCCACCGATTCCAAGGCGTTTGTCGCGTGGCTCGATCAGCAGCAGTCGGTGGCCAAGAACCGCAAGATCGGCACGCAGGGCTACTGCATGGGCGGCCCGATGGCGTTCCGCACGGCGGCCAACGTGTCCGACCGCGTCGGCGCGGTGGCATCGTTCCACGGCGGCGGCCTGGTCACGCCCAATCCCGACAGCCCGCTCACGATGGCCGCCAAGACCAAGGCGTCGTTCCTGGTGGCGATTGCCGCCAACGACGACATGGCCCGGCCGATGGAGAAGGACGTGCTGAAGGACACCTTCATGAAGGCGGGCCTGTCCGCCGAAGTCGAGGTGTACGCCAACGCCGCGCACGGCTGGTGCCCGCCCGACTCGGGCGTGTACAACGAGCCGCAGGCTGAAAAGGCGTGGAGCCGTCTGCTCGCGCTCTACGGCAAGGCGCTCGCGTAATTCGTCGGGGTACGTAGGGGCCGCCTTCCACCTTCGCCAAGGCTACGGTGGACACGTCAGGCGGCCCGTTGACGCCACTCAGGAGACGGATGATGCAGAAGACGACGATTGCACTGGTGTTCGGCCTGGCCGGTCTCGCAGCGGGATCGCTCCTGTCGAATGTATCGTCCGCCGCCAGCTCGAACTACGGAGAGGACCGCGCCCAGATCGAGGATCTGCAGGCGCGGTATCTCTTCGCGCTCGACTTCCACGATCCGCAGCTCTACGCCTCGACGTTCACCCCGGACGGCATCCTCGACTACGGCGAGGGCGACGTGAAGGGGCGCGAGGCAATCATCAAAGTGATAGGCGGCATGCCGAACAACCGTGTGACCAAGGGGCCCAACGGCGAGGCCCTGCGGCCGTCGGCGGGGCGCCACCAGATCACGAACATCGTCATCAAGGTCGAGGGCAACAAGGCCGTCGGCCGCTCCTCGTGGTTCCATGTCGGCAACGACAATGCGACCCGCGCCAACACCATCGGCGGCTTCGGCCACTACGAGGACGAGCTGGTGAAGGTGAACGGGCAGTGGTTCTTCACCAAGCGGAAGATCTTCAACGAGGGCAGCGCCCGCTGGCAGTACAAAGGCGACCGCAATCCGGCCTGGTAATGACGGGCCGCCTGAAGGCGGCCCCTACGTACATTTGGCGGCGAGCGTGGTGACCGACGTCACCTCGAGGTGGGGCGTGCCGGGCGCTTCGTCCTTGGCGTCGGCGCGCCATTCGGATTTGCCAATAACCTGCACCTTCTCACCGACACGGCGGCGCAGGTTGCCGCCGCCGTCGAGAATCCACTTGGCGGGTGCCGCGGCCTTTGTCTTGTCGTCGGCGGGCTTGCCGTCGATCGCGTCGAGCACGGCTTCTTCCACCTGAAAGCCCGCGTAGCCGTTGCTCAACAGGCAGCCGCTGATCGTCACCTCGCGGGCGCTTTGCGCCGTCGCCCGGGTCTGAAGACCCGGGCCCACGCACAGAAGGAGGAGAAGCGTCACGACAGGCAGACCTGAAGGTCCGCCTCTACGTACCCGCAGTCCGGTCTTAAGCTCCATCACCCGCGACGGTACCGAACAGCAGTTTCATGACCTTGGTCGGGTCGGTCCCCTTCTCGACGATCACGCCGAAGAACGGGTTGAACATCTCCTCCCAGGTCATGCGCCCCGGATACACGGTCCGGGTCGGATCGGGGTTGAACTTGTTGGAGGACGAGTTGTTGTAGTGCGCTTCGACCCGCAGCCGCGACCCCTTCGGGATCTTGATCGGTTGCGCCGCCTGATAGGCGATCTGCCAGTTGAAGTCGTACTTCGGCACGCTGAGCACGACCTGATCGCGCCCGTCGGGGAAGATGACGTGATACGTCATGTCCTTCCCGCGCAGGTGCATGTGCGGCATCATCTGCACCAGCTCGACGTCGGCAAGGAATTCCACCTGCGCCGGCGGCGCTGCCCAGTTCGGGTCGTTCGGCGGAATCGCGAAATTCGCGCCGGCGCCAGACACCTGCGTGGCGAGCCACTGCCGCGCCGGCGGTTCCTCCGATACCGTGAAGCCGAAGAGCGGTCGATCGACGACCTCCTTGCCGGTGGGCGTGTAGTGCAGCTGCACCTGGATGTCCATGTTGGCCGGCACGAGCTTGCCGGCGCCGTACGGACGGTAGTCGTCGGCCACGCCGCCGGGCACATAGCACCAGAAGCCGCCGTTGGCCGCGGTGCCCGGATTGTTCTGCCCGGGCGGCGGCGGCGGGGGAGCCCCGGCCACGCCAGCGCTGCGATCCGTGGCCACGCCGTCCTCGTCGCGCGGCGACTCGCTGTAGTTCATCACGTAGTACGGGCGGTTGGGCCGGTGCGGCGTGAACGAGATGCAGATGTGGTGCGTGACGGCGAGCTCGCTCGGCTTCACCTCCACCGACGTGATCCAGGTGTCCTTGGTGAAGCCGCTGGGGATGTTGATCGTCGTCCACTCGATGACGTTCTTCTCGGGCCGGGCCGGCACCCTGAACTCGGGGCCGCGCACGATGAGGTCTGGCTTGATCTGCCAGCCGTCGGGCGCCCAGTCGATCGGCGGCGGCGCATCCTTGGCGTCGCCCTGCGGGGCGCCGGCATCCACCCACTTCGCGATGGTGTCGATCTGCGTCTGCGACAACGACCGGTCGTTGGCCCAGGCGCCGTGCGCGGGATCGGCAAACCACGGCGGCATCTGGCGCGACGCCACCTTGGCCTTGATGCTGCGCGCCCACGGCCGCGTGGACTCGTAGGTGAGGAGCGAGAACGGGCCAATCTGTCCCGGACGGTGGCACGACTGGCAATTCTTCTGAAGGATCGGCAGCACGTCCTTTGTGAACGTGGGTGCGGGGTCGGCGGCCGTGATGGTGGTGCCCGACGCGGCCGCGAGGGCCAGCGCGAGAATCAGGGCTCCCGAGGCATATCGAACCATCTGCGACACTCCTTGTTCGCTCATTGACACTTCGCGGCAACCTTCCGGACGAACTCCACGAGCAGCAGCGGCGGGCCCTCCGCCGATCCCTTCACCTCGCCCGACACCTCGATGCGCGCGTTGACGAACGGCGACAACTGGCTGTCGAGCGCTTCGAGCCGGTAGGTGGAGGCGGCCGCCGCCGCGGCGACGCTCGACGTGCCCGTCTCGGGAGGCACGACCCCGTCTTTTTTCGCGCCGCTCAGGATGAAGCGGTTGCTGGCCGGCGTCGTCGGCGCCGAGGCCGGCGCGGCGCCGGCACCGGGCGCGTGCGTGAGGCAGCCGCTCACGGTGATGCGATCGGCCAGGACGGGCGGATCCGGTTGCGGCGTACCCGGCGTGGGGTTGCCGGTCTTCGGCGCGGGCGGCGGGAGCGCCGGCCGCTGCGGCGCCGCGGGCGCCGGCGTTTGTGCCTGCGCATGCGCCGTCCCGGACAGCGCCGTCAAGGCCAGGCACGCCAGGCACGCGTCGATCTTCAACATCGCTCGAATCGTAGGCCCCGGCCCGAGGGGTGTCAACCTTACTACCCTTGCACGCCGGCGTGGCCGTCGGGCACACTCTCAAGGTTCTTCCCGCGCAGCCGGGCGTTTCCCATGTCTACCGCCAACCCGCCAGACCCGACCCCACGACACGCTGCGGCCGAACGGGCCCTCGCTGCGAGCGAACAGCGGCTGGCCGTCCAGAGCGCGGCGCTCACCCAGCTCATGGCCCGCTATGCCGATTCACCCGACTCGTTCCGCGAGCGCATTCGCGGCATCCTGTCGGTGACCGCCCACACGCTCGGCGCCGATCGGGTCAGCATGTGGCGGTTCGAGCGCGGCCGCGATTGGATCGTGTGTGCCAATCTGTACGAACGGGCCCTCGATCGCCATAGCTCCGGGCTGGCGCTGTCACGCGCGGGCGCGCCGCGGTATTTCGAGGCGCTGGATACCGAGCGCGTGATCGATGCCAGCGACGCCCGCTCCGATCTCCGCACCCGCGAGTTCGAGGCCACCTACCTCGTGCCGATCGGCATCTACTCGATGCTCGACGTGCCGCTACGCCAGAACGGCGTGACGGTAGGCGTGTTCTGCGCCGAACAGAAGAGCCCGCGCGCCTGGACGTCCGACGAGCAGCATTTCGCCATCGCGATCGCCCACCTGATGGTGGCGGGGCTCGCCGACGAGGAGCGCCGCGCGGCCGTCGCCCGCCTGGCCGACAGCGAGTCCCGTGCCCGTATGCTGGTCGACACGGCGCCCGATGCGTTCATCGGCATCGACTCCTCGGGAGCGATCATCGCGTGGAACACGCAGGCCGAGCGGACGTTCGGCTGGACCCGCGACGAGGCCCTCGGCCGGAGCCTGGTCACCACGCTGATTCCAGCCGCGTTCCGCGAGGCGCACGTGAAGGGTCTCCAGCGCTTTCACCAGACTGGCGAGGCCCCGGTGGTCAACCAGCGGCTGGAGCTGGTGGCGCTGCACAAGGCGGGCAGGGAGTTCCCGGTCGAAATCACCATCACCTCGCCGATGCGCGTCGAGGGCGGCTACTTCTTCGGCGCCTTCCTTCGCGACATCTCCGACCGGCGCGAGCGCGACGATCAGCTGCGCCTCGCCAAGGAGTCGGCCGAGGCCGCCACCCGCGCCAAGAGCGAGTTTCTCGCCAACATGAGCCACGAACTGCGCACGCCGCTCAACGGCGTGCTCGGCTACGCGCAGCTGCTGCAGCGCGACCGCTCGCTCAACGCCTCGCAGCGCGAGGCGCTCGAGGCGATTGCCAAGGGCGGCGCGCACCTGCTCGATCTCATCAACGACGTGCTCGACCTGTCGCGGATCGAGGCGGGGCGGCTCGACATCGAGGCCGCCACCACCGACCTCGCCCAAATGGCCATCGATCTCAAGTACCTGGTGGCGGAGGCCGCGCGCCGCAAGGGGCTGCTGCTCGGCATGGCGATCGCGCCGGACACGCCGCGGCGCGTCGTGCTCGACGGACGCCATCTGCGCCAGGTCCTCCTGAACCTGCTGAACAACGCCGTCAAGTTCACCGCGCAGGGCGAAGTGCACCTGTCGATCGCCAAGGCGGGGGACGACCGGCTGCTGTTCGAGGTGAGCGACACCGGCGTCGGCATCGAGTCAGGCGACCTTCTCGCCATCTTCGAGGCCTTCACGCAAACCAGGTCGGGCGCCGCCGCCGGCGGCACCGGGCTCGGGCTCACCATCAGTCAGCACCTCATCGCCAAGATGGGCGGCGAACTGCGCGTCCAGAGCCAGCCGGGCCTGGGCAGCCGGTTCTACTTCGACCTGCCGCTCGTGCCCGCGGGCGTGTCGGACAACGGCGCGACCGATGCGGATCTGGCGGCGCCGCCGCTCGACGCGCGCCTGGCCGACGGCGAGGACGTGGCGGCGCTGGTGGCGGACGACAGTACCGTGAACCGCCGGATATTGGCGGCGCTGCTCGAGAGCGGGGGCGTGCGGGTGATCACGGCGGCAGGCGGCCTCGAAGCGGTGGCGCTGGCGCATGAGCACCGCCCGAACGTGATCTTCATGGATCTGAAGATGGCCGACCTCGACGGGTTCGAGGCGACCAGGCGGCTGCAGGCCGACCCGGAGACGGCAGACATCCCGGTGATTGCCGTCACCGCCAGCGCCTTTGGCGATACGCGCACCGCCGCGCTGAGCGCCGGCTGTGTGGACTATCTCCCCAAGCCGGTCCGCGCGGGCGCGCTCTTTGCGGCCCTGCAGAAACACCTCGGCGTGCATTTCGTCTCGAGCCTCGCGGCCGAGCCGTTCGCGAGCATGAACGCACCGGCGCGGCTGGATATCGCCGCGCGGCTCCGCGAGGGCGTCGAGCTCGGCGCCGTGACGGACCTCGAGGCGCTGGCGCAGGAGCTGATGAGCGGGGAGGGCGCCGACCCCGTGCTGGGCCGTCACATTGCCGCCATGGTCCAGTCGTTCGACTTCGACGGGTTGCGGGCGCTGGCCGCCACGATCGGATCCGGCGAATCCTCGGGTCGATGAGCAGCCGCACCGCCGACGGCGCGCTCACGCTGCCCGCGGCCACGATTCTCGTCGTGGACGACAGCCCCGTGAACCTGCAGGTGCTGGTCCGCACCCTGCACGGCACCGGCCATCGCATCCTCGCCGCGCGCGACGGCCGCACGGCGCTCGACATCATGCAGCGCGCGCGGCCCGACCTGGTGCTGCTCGACGTGATGATGCCCGAGATCGACGGCTTCGAAGTGTGCCGCGCCATCAAGACCGATCCGGCCGGGCAGGACACGATCGTCATCTTCCTCTCGGCGCTCGGGGACGTGTCCGACAAAGTGTCGGGCCTGCAGCTCGGCGCGGTGGACTACATCACCAAACCGATTCAGGCCGAGGAGGTGCTGGCGCGCGTCGCCACTCACCTGACGCGGCAGTATCTCGAGCGCGAGCTGCGCCGGAGCCGCGACCGGCTGAATCGCGAGCTGGCGAGCGCGGGACGGATGCAGCGCCTCATCCTGCCGCCAGCGCTCCCCGAGCACCCCGCGGTGCAGTTCGCGGCCAGCTACCAGACCAGCCGCCATGCCGGAGGCGACTACTACGACGTGCTCCCGCTTGGCGCCGATCGGTTCGGGGTCATGGTGGCCGACGTGTCGGGTCACGGCGCGCCGGCCGCCATCATCATGGCGATGATTCGCGCGGCCCTGCATTCCCATCGCGGCGTGCACGCCGATCCGGCGGCCGTTCTCCGGACTCTCAACGAACACTTCGAGTATCTGTGGGACACCGAGATGTTCGCCACGGCGATCTACGCCACCGTCGACGCCGCGCGGCGCGAGCTGACGGTCGCCTGCGCCGGGCATCTGCACCCGCTCCTCGTGCGCGCCGGGCAAGAGGTACGGCCGCTGGCCGTCGACGCGGTGCCGCCGCTGCTGCTGATGCCGCTCGACGCCATCCCGGCCACGACCAGTCAGCTCGAGCCGGGCGACCGCGTGCTCTTCTACACCGACGGCGTGACCGAACGAGTGGACCGCCAGGGGCGCATGTACGATCTGCCTCGCCTCGCAACGGCGTTGTCGGCCGCGGCCACCCTGCCCCCGGCGGCGCTGCTTCAACGCGTGGTCGACGACCTCGAACGCTTCGCCGACGGTCACGAGCCCGAGGACGACGTGACGCTGGTCGCCATCGGCTTCGACTGATCTGAATAGCGAACCGGCGTTAAGCCGGTTTGCCAGATACTGCGCGCGGTCCGCGTTTTGAGCGGGCCGCTATCTCTTGAAGCGCAGGCGGCGCCGGGCGTGGTTCAGCGCGCGGGTGTCGTGGTGCGACAGGGCCGGCACCTTCAGGTGCAGGCTCTCGAGCGTCTCGATCGTGATGGCCGCGACGGCGAGGCGCGTGAACCATTTGTTGTCGGCCGGCACCACATACCAGGGCGCCTCCGCCGTGCTGGTCGCCTGCATCGCCTCTTCGTACGCGGCCATGTATTCCTTCCACCGCAGGCGCTCGTTGACGTCGTTGAGCGAGAACTTCCACCGCTTCTCGGGGTTGTGGAGCCGCATCAGGAAGCGGCGCCGCTGCTCGGTCTTCGACACGTTGAGGAAGATCTTGCGGATGACGGTGCCGTTGCGGGTGAGATAGCGCTCGATGTTGCGGATGTCCTCGAAGCGCTCGCGCCAGATGTTCGGCGTGACGCAGCTGGCGGGGAGCTGCCGCTGTTCGATCATCTTCGGGTGGACGCGCGACACCAGCACTTCCTCGTAGTACGAACGGTTGAAGATGCCGATGCGCCCGCGTTCGGGCAGGCTCTTCAGGCACCGCCACATGTAGTCGTGTTTCAGCTCCTCCTGTGACGGCGTCTTGAAGCTGTAGACCTGCGTGGCTCTGGGGTCGAGCCCGCGCAGCACGTGTTTGATGGCGCTGTCCTTGCCAGCGCCGTCCATCGCCTGAAAGATGAAAAGCACGGACCACCGGCTCTGCGCGTAGAGCAGATCGGAGAGCTCGACCAGCTGGTGCACGCGCTTGGCCAGTACCTTGCGCGTGCCGTCGCTGGATTCGTATGGTGCCGTGTCCGCGGGGTCGCGGCTGGCCAGGGTAAACCGGCCGCGGCCCGGAACACGAAAACGATTGATGTCGAGGGAGCTCTCCACGGCCTAACGCGCCAACGCAGGTTCCGCCGCTTCCTCGGCCGCTGCCTTCTCGCGCGCTTCGGCCTTTGGCAGCGCGTCGATCCAGTCCTGGTCGAACACCTTGCCGATGGCCGCCGCCACCTTCGAGTGCGGCGCGATGATGCCGATTTCGCGCCGCCCGTCGATCTGCGGGCGCCGCAGGCTCTGGCTTCCGACGAAGGCGGCCGTACGGTCGCGCACCATGGCGCGCACGTGCAGGCGAAGGCGGCTCGGCTTCACAGTGGTGATGCCCGTGACCGCCGGGACCACCTTGCCGATGACCCGCACGTGCACGCCGGCCGCGACACGCTCGCGCAGCAGCTTGACCATGGCCTTGTCCGACACCTTCTCGTCGTAAATCAGCAGCTCTTTCCTGGCGCGCTTGATGAAATCGGTGAGGAGCTTGCGCGAGGTCTCCGGGCTCACCACCAGGCGCTCGTGCGTCGCTTCGTACGGCTGCCGGGTGGAGTCGGCCTGGAACAGGGTGCTCGCGGCCTTGACGAGCCCCGGATCCTTGCTCGAGAGGCCGAAGCTGCGGCTGCGGTTCATGTCGAGCTCGGTGTAGTTGAACCCGAACACGTACACTTCGCCGTCCACGATCATCATCTTGCCGTGATGCCGGGTCAGGTCGTCGGCCGTCCGGCACACGGTCACGCCCGACGCGAGAAACGACATCTCCAGCTTGCGCAGCCGCTTCTCCCCGCCGCGGTTGGTGTGCGCGACCAGCGCACGCACGGCGACCCCGCGCCCCACGGCCGCCGCGAGCGCCTTTTCCAGCTCGACACGGTCGAACCTGAAGATCACGATGTCGATGCTCTTCTTCGCGCGTTTTATCGCCATCAGCAGCGGCGCGATGCCGTCATCGGGTTGGGTGATCAGTTTCACGGTGTCCTATTTGGTTTTCGACTTCTTGTCGGTCCACACGACGCCCATGTCGGTACTGGGTGACAGGGCCACGATGCCGTGCGACACGGCATCGGTCGAGGCGTCGAACGGCATTTGCACTTCGTAGCTGAGCTCGTTGGTGGTGAGCGCACGGCCTTCGAATGGCAGCCGGAATCGCCGCAGCACCTGCTCGATGCGCGGGCGCAGCGACTCGGCTTCGTTCTCGGCGGTGATCGTCAGATCGAACAGTTTGAGCGCCCGGGGTTCGAACGACTCGATGACCCAGAGGAGCGCGAGCAGGAAGCCGGTGGCGATGCCCGCAATCAGATACAGTCCGACGCCCGAGGCGAGGCCGACGGCGAGCGCGCACAGCATGACGACGGCGTCCTTGGGATCGTCGATCTTCGACCGGTAGCGAATGAGGTTGGCTGCGCCAACGATGCCGAACGCGCGCGCCAGGCTGGTGCCGACGATGAGCATGATCACGGCGCCCACGCCGGCGAGCACGATCTGGGTCTGCACCACCGCCACCGAGCGCGGCGGCGTGCCGCGGCGCCGCGGGCGCAGCGCCAGCAGGGCGCCGAGCCCGGCGGCAAGCGGCAAGCGGACCAGCGAGCGCCGCACTTCCTGAATGGTCGTGAGCTTCAGCTCGCTGCTGTCTGACGTCGAAAAGGGGACGGGGAGGGGCGACTGAGTCGCAGCGGGCGCCGGCGCTTCGGCGCGACGCTCGGCCGGCCGCGGCTGCTGCGCAAACAGGGTGGCGGCGCTCGCGCCGGCCATCATCAGCCCGAGCGTGAGGACGACTCGTGCGAGGGGAGCTGAAAAAAGCCGTGAGGCCATCGCTGTCGCCGCTGCAAGGCCAGGGCCACCCCGACATCAGCCAGAAGACGCCACGGATGAGCGAGTTGGCGTGTTGGCTACGGTTGGGGCTGTAGCTCGTACAGCCAGGCGTTTGTACGGCTTGCCGGTCGAGATGGACAAGGCCGGCTCAGCCGCGCCGCTTCAGGACGGGTGATCGATCAGAACGCGGTCCCGATGAACGGGAGCATGCGCCCCCAGTAGAGCACCATGAACCATGACAGCACCGATATTGCGCCGATGACCTTGAACGCACGCGGCGTGTCGTCGCCGGGGCCGATTGCCAGGGCGCGCCGGGCCTGCGTGGTCTCGAAGTAGAGGACGTTGAGGCCCGCGATGGCCAGGAACGCGAGCTTGTACCACCAGGCGACGTTGTCGAGATACTGGTCCGGCGCCCCGACGAAGAACAACACCCCCGTCACGAGGTTGATGACGAACCCGAGGATGCCCCACGGAATCAGGCTGTGCACGGCGGCGTACGACAGGTGCCGCAGACGGCCGAGCAGCCGCAGATCGAGCATCCCCACCACGCCGATGAGCAGTGCCAGCCCGACGAAGTGCAGCGTCTCGCACAGCGGCCACGCCCACATCGAGCCGGTCATGAAGTGGGACACCGACGTGGCTTTCAGCGTGGTGACGATCCAGTGGCTCATAGCGCTTCCGCCCTCTCTGCCCTAGAGTCCAAAAAAGAGGCCCGGGTAGGCCATCAACCGTCCCGCGGCAATGGCGACGAACCACACGGTCAGCGACGCGGCGGCCAGCACCCGGGCCGATCGCGTGATGGCGGCGGCGGGTGCAAACACGGCGCGGCGCTGCGCCGCCATGATCACCACGCCGACGGCGATCAGCCCGAGCTTGATCAGGAACATCGGCGCCGCGGCCTTGGTGGTGGCATCGGCCGCCAGCAGCACGACGCCGCTGAGCGCGTTGACCCAGAAGCCGATCCACATCCAGCGGAACATCGGTCGCAGGTCGGTGAGCGCGATCGCCTGTCCCCAGCCGAGCACCTTGAGGTCGAGCGCGGCGCTGGCGCCGACGAGCAGCGCCAAGCCGATCGTGTGCAGCGTCAGCATCGTCGGGTAGGCCCAGATCGAGTTGGACTCGCGGAGCCAGATCGAGAACGGAAGGTTTTCGAGCGCAGCAAAGAAGTCGGTCATCGGGTCCAGCTCTGAAGCGTGCGGATGTAGTGCGCGCGTTCGAAGGCCGCGGGATCGGGGCTCGCCTGCAGGCCGGCGCGGCCGACCATCTGCGAGACGGTCTCGATGTGCTGCCATTCGAGCCAGCGTTCGAGCCCCTGCCGCATCGCGGCGATGTGCCCGGGGCCGTGGCGGAGGATGGCGGAGACGATCTGCACGGCGTCGGCACCGGCGAGCAGCGCTTTGATGCCGTCGTCGGGCGTGGCCACGCCGCCGCTGACCGCCAGCGACGGGCGCACGCGCCCGTGGAGGAGCGCCAGCCAGTGCAGCCGCAGCGGAAGCTCCGCGCTCGTCGAGAGCTCGGCCTGCGGCTCGAGCGTCATCGTGCGCGTCCGCACGTCGGACTGGTAGAAGCGGTTGAAGAGCACGAGACCGCTGGCGCCGGCGGCGTCGAGCGCGGCGGCCAGGTTCCCGAACGAGGTGTAGAAGGGCGTGAGCTTCACCGCCACCGGAATCCGGATCGTGCGCGTCAGGTTGCCAACGGCGGTGACGAGTGCGTCTTCGACGGCGGCCGCGGGCACCGTGAGATCGGTGGCGATGTCGTAGTAGTTGAACTCGAGCGCGTCCGCGCCGGCCTGCTCGATGATCTGCGCGAACTTCAGCCACGACTCGCCGGTGTGGCCGTTGAGCGAGGCGATCACCGGGATGCCCACCGCAGCCTTCACTCGTGCGAGGTGCTGGGCGTAGCCGTCGGGCCCGAACTTGTAGTCCTTGGGGGGCGGGTAGTCGGCAACGATGTTGGCGAAGCGCGGGTCGAGCGCGTCGACGTGCGCCACGCGCCCCTCGGTGGCCAGCGAAATCTGCTCCTCGAACAGCGAGTGCAGGACGACGGCGGCGCACCCGGCGTCTTCGAGCCGCTTGATCGTATCGAGGTTGTACCCCATGGGCGAGGCGCCGGCGATGAACGGGTGCGCCAGCCTCAGGCCCAGATATGAGGTGGTGGTGTCCATGACCATTGCTGGAGCACTCCTCGTGCCAGCCCTCGGCGTGGTGCGCGCGTTGCCGATTGGGCGCATTTGCCGCGGCGCCGCCCGCAAGGGCGGGGAAATTCCCGCGGAGGTGTGAAAGCCTCCGCATGTCATCGAGTGCCGCCCGCCGAGAGGGCGTGTGTGGCCGGCATTCGCTCCCACCGCGCGAACGGAACGAATGTTGTAGCCGCTCCGTTCGGAGGGTCGCCGATGGTGCGGATGTGGAGCTCGGTGGGGATGGCGCTGGCAATCGTGGCGGGGGTCGGCGCGCAGGGGCCACGGCAGGCGCTGCCGCCGCTCGTGCCGGAGTCGCTCGTCGGATCGGTGTCGTTCGATCTCTATTGCGCGAGCTGCCACGGCCGCCTGGGCCACGGCGACGGGCCGACGGCGTTCGCCCTGAAGACGAAGCCGGCGGATCTGACGGTGCTGGCCAGCCGCAATCGCGGCGTGTTCCCGCGCCAGCGCGTGCTCGACTTCATCGAGGGCTCGGCGCGCGCATCCGCGCACGGCAGCACCGAGATGCCGGTGTGGGGGCCGACGCTGCGGGCGCTCGACGCGTCCGACGCCCGCGTCACGGTGCGCCTGCAGAACCTCGTCGCGTTCGTCGAGTCGATTCAGCAGGGGCCGGCTCCGTCCCCGGCATCGGCGGCCGCCGACGGCGGCACGCTCTTCCGCACCTACTGCGCCACCTGCCACGGGGCCGCCGGCCGCGGTGACGGCGCGATGGCGGGCCAGCTGCGGCGCATGCCGCCCGACCTGACCACGTTCGCGATGCGGAACGGCGGCGTGTTTCCCGCCGAGCGCGTGCGGCAGGTGGTCGACGGCACCGGCGTCGCCGCTCACGGCGATCGCGACATGCCGGTGTGGGGGGCGGTGTTCAAGCGCTCGGGCACCGGCGGCGACGCGGCGGCGCGGATCGACGCGATCGTCCGGTTCCTGCAGGGACTTCAGCAGCGGCCGGCCTAGCCGGCTTTCGAGGAGATGGTCATGGCCATCAGCGCAACCGAATCGATCGCGGCGCCCCTGGCGCCCACACGTCCCCTGATTGGTCGCAAGGTCCGGGCAATCGTCATCGGGCTGGCCATCGCGCTGACTGCCGGCGCGATCCTCGTACCGCTGCAGGCGCGCCGTTGGACGCGCGAGACCGGCGCCGCGACGGCCGCGCTCACCGCGGCCGTGCCAGGCTCGCTGCCGGCGGTGTCGCTTGCTGCGCTCGACGGGTTGCCGGCACCCGTCCAGCGCTACCTCCGCCTGGCGCTCCAGGACGGCCAGCCGCGGCTGGCGAGCGTGCGGCTGGAGCAGGCCGGGCGCCTGCGCACTGGTGTGGAGAGCGGGCAGTGGCTCGCCTTTACAGCCGAGGAAACGATTGCGCCCGAGGCGCGCGGTTTTGTGTGGGATGCCCGGTTGCAGCTGATGCCGCTCGTCCATGCAAGCATCCGCGACATCTACGTCGGCGGCGTGGGCGACGGCCGGGTGGCGCTCCTTTCCGCGGTGACGATGTCGGCCGATCACGGCAGCCACGATCTCAACTCCGGCGACCTCTACCGGCTGCTGGCCGAAGCACCGTGGAGTCCGACGCTGCTCCTGCCGAGCGAGGACCTGACGTGGACGCCAATGGATCGCAACCGCACCGCGGCCACGCTGACGCACGGTGGGGAGACGGCGACGATCGAGTTCCGCTTCAACGACGCGGGCGAAGTGGCCTCGGTGTACGCTGCCGAGCGGCCGCGCAGCTACGGCACGACCTACGTGGCCACGCCGTGGGAGGGCCGGTTCGCGGGTTACGTCACGGTCGACGGCATGCGCGTGCCGTCGAGCGGCGAGGTGGGCTGGTGGGTGGAGGGACGCTGGCAGCCGGTGTGGCAAGGCACGGTGCAACGCTTCGGGTTCGAACACGGTCGCGGGCCAAACTAGGCCTTGGGCCTTGGCCCTTAGCCCTTGGATCCCCGGACGCTAGAATGTCCGGAGCTCCATGGATGACGCGCTGCAGCGCGGACGAGCTGCCTACGAGCGGCAGGCCTGGGCCGATGCCTTTGCTGCGCTCTCGGACGCGGACCGCGCGTCGCCCCTCGACGCCGAGGATCTCGATCGCCTTGCGGCGGCCGCAGCGCTGATCGGTCTCGACGACGCCAGCGCCGCCGCGCGCACCCGCGCCTTCCAGCGTTTTCTCGATCGCGGCGACAGCCGTCGCGCGGCCGCGTCGGCCATCTGGCGACTGCTCTCGCTCGCCGACCAGAAGCATCGTCAGGCCGAAGCCGCCGGGTGGCTGGCGCGGGCCGAGCGCCTGCTCGCGAGCGACGCCGAGGACTGCGTGGAGCGCGGGTTCCTCTTGTGCCTGGGTGGGCACCGGAAGGCCAGCGAGGGCGACATTCCTGGCGCGCGTGCCGCCTTTGTCGAAGCCGCGGCGATCGGGGATCGGCTGCGCCACGCCGACCTGATCGCGCTGGCGCGCCACGCCGAGGGGCGCGCGATGCTCTGGCAGCAGCAGACAGCCGCCGGCCTGGCCCGCTTCGATGAGGTGATGGTGGCGGTGACGGCCGGGGAAGTGGGACCGATCGTGACCGGCATCGTCTACTGCAGCGTGCTGAGCGCCTGTCACGATCTGTTCGATCTGCGGCGGGCCCACGAGTGGACCGACGCGATGACGTCGTGGTGCACCGCGCATCCCGACATGGTGCCGTTCCGCGGACAGTGTCTGGTGCGGCGGTCGGAGCTGCTGCAGCTGCACGGCGCGTGGGACGACGCCGTCGCAGAAGCGCGCCGCGCCTGCGAGCGCCTGGCCTCGAGCGACCCCACCGAATCGGCGGCGGCGTTCTATCAGCATGCGGAAATCTGCCGCGTGCGCGGCGACTTCGAGGCTGCCGAGGAGGGCTATCGCCAGGCGAGCCGCGCCGGCCGCCGCCCGCAGCCGGGGCTGGCGCTGCTGCGGCTCGCGCAAGGCGATGCCGCGGCGGCCGATGCGGCCATCCGCAGCGCGCTGCACGAGACGAAAGGCCAGCGGGCGCGCGCGCTGGTGCTGCATGCGGCGGTGGACATCCTGCTGGCGTCGGCCGATCTGGCCGCCGCACGCGCCGCGGCGGGTGAGCTCGCGGAGCTGGCGGAGCGGCTGGGCGCGCCGGCCCTGCGCGCCGCGGTGGCGCAGGCGGCCGGGGCGATCGCACTGGCGGCCGGCGAGCCGCGCGACGCCGTCGGCCTTCTTCGCGAGGCGTGGGAACTGTGGCAGGACGTGCCGGCGCCCTACGAAGTGGCGCGAGTCCGCGCGCTCATGGGCTCGGCCTACGCGGCCCTGGGCGATGACGAAGGCGCGCGGATGGAAATCGACGCCGCGGTCGAAGTGTTCGAGCATCTCGGCGCCCGCCCGGACGTCGAGCGGTTGTCGACGCTCCAGGCCCCGGAAATCGCGGCGCCGAGCGGCGGGCTGACTGGCCGGGAAGTGGAAGTGCTGCGGCAGATTGCCGCGGGCAAGACCAACCGCGCGATTGCCGCCCAGCTCTCGATCAGCGAGAAGACCGTGGCGCGCCACATCAGCAACATCTTCACCAAGCTGGATTTGTCCTCACGGTCCGCGGCCACCGCCTACGCCTACGAACACAAGCTCCTCTGATCCACGAGGCGGGTCGGGCGGGTCGGGCGGGTAGGGCCTACATAGTTCTACCCACGCCGCATCCCTCGACGCACTTGGGTATTCCGGCCGATGCGGAGCAGCGCGCCGCGGTTCTACTCTGAGCTCGCTCCAGGGCGGTCTGAAGACCGCCGTCTACGTGGGGCAGAGGAGGGCGACATGGCGAGCGCAATGAGAACCGAGCGGGTGAACACGGTGGTAGTGGGGGCCGGGCAGGCGGGATTGTCGGTGGGCTATCACCTGCACCGGCGGGGCGTGCCGTTCGTCATCCTCGATGGCGGCGCGCGTGTAGGCGACGCTTGGCGCCAGCGGTGGGACTCGCTGAGGCTCTTCACGCCGCGCAAGTTCTCGAGCCTCGACGGCTGGGCCTTCCCCGGCGACCGCAACCGGTTTCCGACCAAGGACGAGATGGGCGACTACCTCGAAGCCTACGCCCGTCACTTCGATCTCCCGGTCCGGCTGAACACACGGGTCGAGCGGGTGTCGCGACAGGGCCAGGGCTTCGTCGTCGTGGCCGGCGACCAGCGGTTCGAGGCCGACAACGTGGTGGTGGCGATGGCCAATCATCAGCGGCCCGCGGTGCCGGCGTTTGCCGCCGATCTCGATCCGTCGATCCAGCAGCTCCACTCGCTCGACTACCGCAACCCCTCGCAGCTGCAGGCCGGCCCCGTGCTCGTGGCCGGCGCCGGCAATTCGGGCGTCGAGATCGCGCTCGACGTCGTCCACCGCCACCGCGTCGTCGTGGCTGGACGCGACACCGGCCATGTGCCGTTCCACATCGACAAGCGGCCGGCGCTCATCATCCTCATGCGCCTCACCTTGCGGCTGATGTTCCATCGCATTCTCAGCATCGCCAACCCGGTGGGGCGTCGGATGCGGCCGAAGATGCTGTACGGCGGCGGCCCGCTCGTACGCACCAAGCCGTACCAGCTGACGAAGGCCGGCATCGAGCGCGTGCCTCGCGTGACGGGGGTGAGCGGCGGCAAGCCGGTGCTCGCCGACGGGCGCGTCCTCGACGTGACCAACGTCGTGTGGGCGACAGGATTCCATCCCGGCTTCTCGTGGCTCGATCTGCCGGTATTCGGCGCCGACGGCCTGCCCGAGCACCAAGGGGGAGAAGTGGCACGGGAGCCGGGCCTCTTCTTCGTCGGGCTGCACTTCCTGTATTCGATGTCGTCCGAGATGATTCACGGCGTCGGCCGCGATGCGGACCGGATTGCCGGCCGGGTGGCTGCGCGCGCGGCACAGGCCGGGGAGGCGCGCCGATCGAAGGCGGCCTGACGACGGAGTCGTGAGCCGCTGTGTCATGTCACGACACGGCGGCGGCCGGGAGTGCCTTCGACTGCACGCGACGGCGTGGGCATCGCGTTTGCGCCTGGCCCCTGGATGACCGCACGCTCGTTCGGCGCCCGTTCGACGCTTCTTGCGTCGGTGGCCTTCGTGCTGGGCATGTTCGCCGCCGGCCACGGAGCGCTCGAAGCCGCCTGGCAGCCGGTGGCGCGCGCGATCGGGCTCACCGATCCGCCGGTTCCGTCGTCGGCCAACGTGCTGTCGGAGCACGAAACCGAGGCGCTCGACGGGATGACGCCGCAGGCACAGGCGGAGCTCCTGCTGGAGCGCGCGATCAACCACTACCAGGGCGCCAACGAGCAGATTGCCGCGCGCGTGCGCGGCTGGCGCGGCCGAATCGAGTTGAACGGCAGGCTGGATTCGCTCTTCAGGACGGCGATCAACTCGAGCGATCTGACCGTGCGCGTGGCCGGCGTCGAAGTGGACATCGCGGGGCGCGGGCTGGTGAAGTCGGCCGAGACGCTCGAAGGGCTCGAGCCGATCGCACGCGAGGGCGAGCAGGGCGTGCGCGTGAACGCGATGTGGGACCTGGCGCTGCTCGGCAACCGCGGGCTCGAACCCGAGCGCGTCTTCGACATCCTGATGGCGTCGATTCACGACGACAACCAGAACATCCGTTACTGGGCCGTGGAAGGGCTGGCGTTCCTGGCGGCCGACGCCGCCATCGAGCCGCTGCTCGCGGTGTTCCACGACGACCCGGCCGCGTCGGTGCGGGAACGCGCCGCGTGTGGCCTGGCGCAGTCGGGCATGTTCAGCGCCGAGCAGCGCCGCCGGGCCGTGCCGCGGTTCCTCGACTACGCCGATGATCCGTCGCTCGACGACCAGACGCGGGGATGGGTGTTCCAGGCCTTGCGTGACATCACCGGGCAGTCGCTGCCGCAAGACGCCGCGGCGTGGCGCGAGTGGTATCAGCGCTCTCGCCGGCGGTCGTAACCCTCAATCCATCAGGCGCGCGATCCGCGCCACAACGCCACCAGCCCGATCACCCCGGCCACGGCGCTGAGCAGCAGGACGGCGTGGCTGGCCAGCGCCTGTGACGGCGTCTGGTGGGTGCTGGCCCACGTCCACCCCATGCCGGCAATGACGAACAGGACCAGGATGAATGCCGACAGCGCGGCGCGAATGACGACAGAAGCGCGCACGGGCGAATTGTACAGGGCTGGTAAGGCGGGTAGGGCGTGTGGGTCAGGTGGGTAGGAACCCGGCCTAATGCATTCGCATAATGCGTTCGCCTGGCCCGGGTGCGCTACGATCGCCGAGACTCGGATGCACGCCACGCCCATCGTCCACGCGCAGCCGGCCGGCGACCAGATCTCGTTCGTGGAGCGCCTCAACGGCCCGTGGCACGAGCGGGCGATGCAGGTGTTCATGCTGATCGTGCTCGCCCACTGGGCGGAGCATCTGCTGCAGACGCTGCAGATTTATGCGCTCGGCTGGCCGGTGCCCGAGGCGCGCGGCCTCCTCGGCTACTTCTATCCGTGGATCATCAAGAGCGAGCTGCTGCACTACGGCTACGCGGTGGTGATGCTCGTGGGGCTGTGGACGCTGCGGCCGGGGTTCTTGGGCCGCGAGGATCGCCGCTGGTGGACGATCGCGCTCGGCATCCAGTTCTTCCACCACATCGAACACTTCCTCTTGCTCGCGCAGTACTGGAGCGGTCACAACCTGGGTGGGGCGCCAGTGCCGACGAGCCTCGTCCAGTTCTTCGTGCCGCGCGTGGAGCTGCACCTTTTCTACAACACCATCGTGTTCATCCCGATGTCCGTGGCGATGTATTACCACATGTTCCCGCCGCCGTCGGCCGCGAGGCTGAAGTGCACCTGCAGCTGGGATCATGGCGTGACCGCCACCGCGTGACGCGGCGCGGCGGCCCGGCTGCGCGCCGTCCGCTCGCGTACATCGCGGGGTCCTTGCTGGTGCTCGTGGCCGCGTGCACGACGCCCGACGGCGCGGCGGCGCCGCACCTCACCATTCACTGGACGCCTGATCCGGCCGCCGGCCGCGACTCGGTCGCAGAGATCCAGCTGAACGAAGCGATGGCGCGGCCGGTGACCGGCGCGCATCTGCAGCTCGAGGCGTTCATGGCGCACCCGGGTATGGCGCCGGTGACGGCGGCGGTGGAGGAGCAGGGCCGCGGCGGCTATCGTGCCCGCGTGCGCTTCACCATGGCGGGCGACTGGGTGGTGCGGGTGCAAGGGACGCGCCAGGACGGCCGGCCCATCGATCTACAGGAGGACGTCCGCCGCGTGCGGCCGCCGGAGTGACGACACCCGCGATCGGATCCGACGTCTTCTCGTGGCCGGTCATCGGTCCGGCGCTCCGGTGGAGGCACGCGCGGACGGCTTTGCAGCTCGTGCTGCTGGCCGTGGCCGCCCTGATGGTGCTCCACGGCCTCGCCGGCCCGCAGCTGGCGCCGGCGAACCTGGCCACCGTCCTGACGTGGGTGCACTACCGCGGGCTGTTGATCGTCGCGCTGCTCGCAGCCGGGAACCTGTTCTGCACCGGCTGCCCCTTCATCCTGGTGCGCGACGCCGCTCGCCGTCTCCACGCCCCGGCGGCACGCTGGCCGCGCTGGCTCCGGCGCAAGTGGCCGGCCATCGGGCTCTTCATCGCGATTCTGTTCGTGTACGAGCTCTTCGACCTGTGGGCGCTGCCGCGCGCCACCGCGTGGCTCGTCCTCGCCTACTTCGGCGCCGCGCTCGCCATCGATACCGTGTTTGCGGGCGCCAGCTTCTGCAAGTACGTGTGCCCGATCGGACAGTTCAACTTCGTGACGTCGATGCTGTCGCCGTTCGAGCTGCGGGTGCGCGAGCCCGCGACGTGCAGCGCCTGCCGTACCGTGGATTGCATCAAAGGGCGGCGGGCTCCCGAGGCGCCGCTGCACGTCGTGCGGCGCGGATGCGAGCTGGCGCTCTTCCTGCCCGCGAAGGTCGGCAACCTGGATTGCACCTTGTGCCTCGACTGCGTGCAGGCCTGCCCGCACGACAACATCGCGCTCGCCACGCGCGTACCCGCCTTTGAAATCGCCGACGGACGGCGGCGGTCCGGTATCGGCCGGCTCGCCCAGCGGTGGGACCTGGCGGCGCTGGTGGCCGTGTTCGTGTTCGGCGCGCTGATCAACGCCCTCGGGATGATTACACCGGTCTACACGCTCGAACGGCAGATCGGGGCCTGGCTCGGTACCACCAGCGAGGCGATGGTGCTGGGCGTGCTCTTCGTGCTGGCACTCGGGTTCGCTCCGGCGGTGCTGCTCGGTGGCGCCGCGTCGTGGTCCGCCGCCGTGATCGGCTCGCCGATCCGGCGGCAGCTGCTAGCCTTCGTGTACGGGCTCGTACCCCTCGGCGCCGGCGTGTGGGCGGCGCATTACGCATTCCATCTCCTCACAGGTTTCTTCACCGTGGTGCCGGTGACGCAGAGTGCGGTGCTCGATCTCTCCGGGCGGGCCTGGCTGGGCGGGCCGTGGTGGACGTGGGTAGGGGCGCCGCCCGGCGCGCTGTTTCCGCTCCAACTCGGGCTGCTCGCTCTTGGCGCGATGGGCTCCGTGGCCGTGACCTACCTGATCGCAGAGCGCGAGAGCCCGTCGCGCCCGCTTGCGGCGGCGATGCCCTGGGTGGTGGTGACGCTGCTGCTCTTCGCCGCGGCGGTGTGGATGCTGGCGCAGCCGATGGAGATGCGCGCCGCGGGGGCGGGGGCGTTGGGATGAGAGCTCGAGTTGTCGGTCGCGTCACGCTTGGGCTCCTCGCGCTGCTGGCGGCGCAGCCGGCGGCGGCGCACAGTGGGCCGCCCTACCCGGTGGTCTCGCACCAGACCGCCGGCGCGTATCGCCTGTCGCTCTGGACCGACCCCGACGCTACCGACGACCGGATGCCGGGCGGTCAGTTCTGGGTCGTCATCGAGCCGGGCCGCGACGGCACTCTTCCGTCCGCGACGCGGGCCCGCGTGGCCATCCGGCCGCTCGATCGCGACGGGCCGTTCGTCGAGGTGGCGGCCACGCCGGTCGATGGTGATGTCGCGCGTCAGTACGCTGGCCTGGTGATGGATCACGAAGGGTCGTTCGCCGTGCGGGTGATCGTGGACGGGCCGTGGGGCGCGGGCGCCGTCGGCACGCGTGTGCAGGCGACCTACGACCTGCGGCCGCCGCTGCCGCTCCTGGCCGTCTACGTGCTGCCGTTCCTGGCGGTGGGATTTCTCTGGACCCTGCGCCTGCTGCGCCGACGCCGCGCACGAAGTACGTAGAGGCGGACCTCTTGAGGTCCGCCTCTACGACAGGCGTTCCAACATCGCGCTATCCAGCCGGCAGATCTGCCAATCGAGGAGCCGTTTCGCGCCGAGCGCTTCGTAGAAGCCGATGGCCGGCTCGTTCCAGTCCAGGACGGCCCACTCCATCCGCCCGCAGCCGCGCTCGTGAGCCAGCGCGGCCAGGTGGAGCAGCAGCGCTTTGCCGAGGCCGGCTCCCCTGAACTCCGGCTCCACGAACAGATCTTCCAGGTACAGCCCGGGGCGGGCCAGGAACGTCGAGTAGTTGAAGAAGTAGAGCGCGAAGCCCGCCGGCGCGCCGTCCACCGATCCGATCACGCAGTGAGCGGCCGGCGCGCCACCGTCGTCGGGGAACAGCGATGCGTGCAGGCGCGCTTCGGTCGCTTCGACCTGATCGAGCATGCGTTCGTACTCGGCAAGGCCGCGGACGAAGTCGAGGATGAGCGGAACGTCGCGAGCGGTCGCGGGACGGATATCGAGAGCCATTCCGAATTATGGAATGGCTCAGGGCTCACGGCCCAGGGCTCAAGGAATGACGCGCACGTCTTCCACGCGGCAGCCGGCCGGCATGTCGCTCGGCAGGGGAGGACGGTCGCCGATGTAGCACTGCGGCACGACGTAGAGCGCCTTGTGCGGGATCACCACGGGCGGCGGCGCCGATCGCTGGACCGCCGGCTCGAGCTCGCGCGTGAACGTGACCGTGTCGTTCTCGGGGACGCGCACGTCGAAGGTCAGCGTCTCGTAGCCGGGCGCCACAATCTCCACGCGGTGGGGTCCCGCCGGCACCATCCTGGCGCCGCGGCCGCCGAAATCGTCCACGGTGCCGGCGAGCGCACCGTCCACGTACACCTCGGCGGTGCGCGGCTGCACGCGCAGCTGCAGGAAGCCGAGCGGAGGCTCGTCGTTCGAAGGCGCAGCGGGTGCGGGGGCGGGTGCCGGCTCGAGTTGAATCGCCGACGGCACGTACGCTCCGAAGCCGAACGGCATGATGTACGGATAGCTGTAGTAGGTGTTGCTGTTGTCTTTGCGGCCGCGGTCGTAGCGGGAGTCGCGGTCGCGGCGCCGGTCGCCGTTACGCGGGGCGTAGGTGTTCCCGTTCGACCGGAAGGCATCTTCGCCGGGGCGCGGTGCGTTCGGCCGGTCGTTCTGGTCGCGCCAGGCAGGACCGTTGGACCGCCACGCCGGACCGGGATCGTTCCAGTGACCGGAGTTGTCCTGCCGGCCGGGCGCCGCCTGGCGCTGGGGCTCGTGCTGCCGTTGCGGCTCCGCCTGGCGTTGCGGTTCAGGCTGCCGCTGAGAGGCGGATTTGGCTTCGCCCTTGGCCGTGTCGAATTGTTTGTGGCTGTCCGCGGGTTTGGGCGCCTCGGTCTGGCGGACGGCCTGGGTCTGCCGGGAGCTTTCGTCCACTCGCCGGTCTTCCGCCTGGCGACTGGAGCCGACCACGCCCCCAGCCTGCGCGGCCGCCGGCCCGGCGGCCCAGAGCGTCGCGGCGACGAGCCCACTTGCCAGTAGAACCCTTGTCACGTGCGCCTCCTAGGGGAGCGGCTGCAAGTGGTCTGCCACGCCGGGTGCCGTCCGATCCCTGATGTTTTGAGGGGCGGAGCGCCCGAGTGCCCTCGGTGGGCATCGCCGGCGCCGACCTAATTCACGGGCACGCGCCGCCTGAGCTCGTCGAACCAGTTCTGCACGACCGCGAGCGACCGAGGCGGCTGGTCGACGTTCCGGATCATCACGAATCGCCGGCCGTCCGGGCTGATGTCGTAGGTCCGATCGGACAACGACGAACCGCTGCCGCGATAGGCCGGATCCGAGAACAGCCGCCGGCTCGCGCCCGCTTCGAACGTCGGCGACAGCGTGACCGGCACCGCGATCAGCGCGCCGGCGAAATCACGATAGAAGAGCTCGTGGCCGTCACGTGACCACGCTGCTTGGCGACCGCCGCCGGTCGAGATCTGCCAGCGGCCCTGCGTGTCCGGGAACGACGTCACGTACACCTCGAACTGGCCGGACTGCGTCGAGCCGTAGGCCAGCCAGCGGCCGTCGGGCGACAGCTCGGCGTTCACGGCGTTGTCCAGCAGCCGGCGTCGGGTGTGCGGCGGCCGAATCGACGCGACCAGCAGACCACGGCCGCGGCCGGGCACCAGCTCGGACAGGACCATGCCGCCGTCGCGCGTGAAGGGGCCGGGCTGACTGAGTACGGCGCTCTCGAATATCCGCTCCGCCGCGCCGGTGCCGTCGGCACGTTGCCAGAAGACATTCGGGATCCCGTAGCGGCTGTTCGCGTACGCGATGCGAGTCCCATCCGGACTCCAGCGCACCATGGCGTCCTCGGCCGGGTCCGTCGTCAAGCGCTCCATTACCCGGCGCGCGATGTCCCAGATGTAGAGATCGCGATTGACCCCGCCGATGTCGAGCCCGATCCGACGCCCGTCTGGCGAAATGCGCGGGTAGTGGTACTCTCGCACCGGTGCGCCGAGCGGCTCTTCGCGCCCGCTGCGATCGACCCAGACGAGCGTGGCCAGATTGGCCTCCTCGGAACCGCGCAGGAAGACGATGGTCCCCTCGCGCGACGCCCCGAAGAAGGCCGAGCCGGCATCGGTCATCACCTCCACCGGCGTACCGCGGACCTGCAACGTCTGCGGATCGAACGCGACCGCTCGCATCGTGTTCCCGGAGCCGAACGCCAGATGCCCGCTGGCAAGGTAGCGCGGCTGCCCGCCGCCGGTCACGACGGTCTTGCGCGCGCCCGAATCGAGGTCGACCGCGTCGATGCGCGACGAGGCGTCCATCGCGGCCCGGAGCGGCGTGTTCGACTTCGTCGTGATGATGGTGACGAGCGCCACACGCCCGCCGGGAAGCACGTCTGGAAGCGTCGCCTGTTCGTTGGGGCCCAGCTCGAGCGGCACCGCCTCGACGCGGCCGCCCTCAGCCGGCACGCGGAAGAGCCCGCGCTGATCGGCGAAGACGATGACCGTGTCGCCCCACGCGCCCACGGCGGCGTTGCCGGTACTGGCGACCTGCGCCGAGGCCCCGCCGCTCACGGCTACCTTGCGCAGGCTCGTCGACGACGTGGTGTACGCGATCCACCGGCCATCGGGAGAGAAGAACGGCGAGTTGGCGTTCTCGCCCGGGAGATCGATGAAGGTCATCTCGAGGCGGTCGCGCGATTTCACCGCCAGCCCCCGTGGCGTCGGATACACGATCCGCGAGCCGTCGGGCGAGATCGCCAGGTGCCCCAGGTCGATGCCGCCGACGACGCTCATCGGCGCGTCGGGTGGGAACACTATCGCGAAGCGCTGAGGCTCGATCGCCGGGGCGGGCGTGCGGCCCCAGACAAGCCAGCCTGCGGCACCGGCCGCCATGGCGACGATCGCCGCAGCCAGGGGCCACCAGCGGCGGATACCGGGAGAGATGGCCGCCATCGTGCCGCGTGAATCGCCGCCGTTCGATACCTCGTCGAGCTCCAGCACCACATCGCCCATGTCGCGCAGGCGCCGACGCGGATCCTTCGTCAGGCACCTGCTCAAGAGACGCCGAAGCGGCGCCGGCGTCGACGCGGGGAGACGCGACCACTCCGGATCGTGCTCGAGCACGGCTACGAGCACGTCCGACGACGTGGGGCCTTCGAATGCGCGGCGCCCGCTGAGCAGCTCGAAGAGCACGCAGCCGAACGACCAGATATCGGTGCGGCGATCGACCCGCTGGCCGCGCGCCTGTTCGGGGCTCATGTAGGCGGGCGTGCCGACAACCGTGCCGGCGCCGGTGAGCGTGCTCGACGTACCCGCGTCCCCCTGGTCGTCGGGCGCGCCCATCGCCAGGCCGAAGTCGAGCACCTTCACGGTGTCGTCCGGCCGGATCATCACGTTGCCCGGCTTGAGATCGCGGTGCACGATGCCGTGCTCGTGGGCGGCGTCGAGGGCCACGGCGATCTGTCTGGCGATGGCCAACGCTTCGGCGAGCGGCAGGGCGCCGGCCCGGTCGGGGCGCGCCAGATGATCCGCGAGGGTCTGCCCCTCCACGAACTCCATCGCCAAGGCCTGGATGCCGTTCCACTCCTCGACGCCGAACAGGGTGGCGATGTTGGCGTGACTCAGGGTGGCGAGCGTGCGCGCCTCGCGCTCGAAGCGGGCCACGCGGCCGGCATCGAGCTGCACGTCGGCGGGCAGCAGCTTCAGGGCCGCATCACGGGCGAGCCGGGTGTCGCGGGCACGATACACGTCGCCCATGCCGCCCGACGCGAGCGGACCGAGCACTTCGTAGGGGCCGATGCGTGTGCCGGGAGCGGGCGACATCTCTTCTACTGCTCGAACGTTTCGGCCGGCGTAATCGTACTGATGTGCGTTTCCGTGGACTGTGTGGCGGCGGCCGATCGGTAGATGAGAGGAACCGAGCCAATCGACACGCGATCGCCGTCGCGCAGCGCGACCGCCCCGGACACCTGAGCCCCGTTCACGGCGGTGCCGTTCTTGCTCCCGACATCTTCGATGCGGGCCTCGGTGGGCAGGACGGTGATGATGGCATGGCGCCGCGACACGCTGCTCGAGTCGAGCCACACCGCGGCAGCCGGCTCCCGGCCGATGGCATTGGCCCCTTCCTGCAGCGGATACGACCGCCCGTCCGCCACCAGCCAGTGGCCCCGCCCGGTCTCGTCGCGCGCGCCGCGCTGGAGGGGGACGGCGAGGGCATAACCGACCCGGGAGACGGTGCGGATGATGGGGGCCGCGCCATCGGTGTCGCCGAGCGCCCGTCGCACTTCCTTGACCAGACCGACGAGCGTGGTGTCGGCCACGAAGCTGTCGGGCCACAAACGGGCATGCAGCTCCGCCTTCGGGACGACGCGTGGCGCAGCGTCGACGAGCAGCATCAGGAGATCGAACGCCTTCGGTGTGAGATGCAGATCGCCGCCGCCGCGCGTCAGTCTCCGAGAGTCTGCCGCCAACGCGAAGGAGCCGAATCGAACCGTCACCGCTCCGCCTCTCGCAATCCCCCCGAAATCCCCCGGAACTCCCGCGACTTCCGGCCGGCCTGCAGCACACGATGCGGGTCGGGCATCCAGCCTGAGCTGGGTGTCGATCCTACAGGGAGGCTTGTATGTGGAACAAGAGTTTGGGCTTGCTGCGCACGATGACACGACGGCGCACCGCAGGACTGGTGGCTGGGATCTGGCTCGCGGCGGTTGTGCCCGCCTGGGCCGACGCCGTCACGGCGTGGAACGACATCACGCTGAAGGCCGTGACCATCGGGCGACCGGGCGGCGCGGGTTTCCTCGATGTCGCGCTCGTGCACGCTGCCATTCACGATGCCGTGCAGGCCTACGAAGGTCGATTCGAGCCCTACTACGTCTCGATTCCCGGCGCGTCCGGGTCGCCGTCGGCCGCCGTGGCCGCGGCCGCCCACGGCGTCCTCGTCGGCATCTACCCGGCGCAGAAGGCATCGCTCGACGCGGACTATCTCAACTACCTGACGGCGCAGGGGCTGATCGGCGATCCCGGCCTGGCGGTTGGCGACGCCGCGGCCGCCGCGCTGCTGACGCAGTATCGGCCGCCCTTCGCCGTGCCCGCGTTCACCGGTTCGACTGAGCCCGGGGCGTGGCGACCGACGCCCTCGTACATCGGGACGCCGCCGTCGCCGCCGTCGTTCGCGCCGATGGCCACGCCGTACCTGGTAACGACGCAACCGTACACGCTGCTCCGCCCTTCGCAGTTCCGCCCGCAGCCCCCACCGCCGATGACGAGCGAGCAGTACGCGCGGGAGTACGACGAAGTCAAGACTTTCGGCGCGCGGTTCAGCGGGGCGCGCACCGCCGCGCAGACCGACCTCGCATATTTCTGGTCCGAGAACTTCGTGGCGCAGTGGAACCGTGCGCTGCGCGCCATTGCCGTTGCCCACATCTCGAGCCTGGGCGACAGCGCGCGCCTGTTCGCGCTGGCCAACCTGGCGACAGCCGATGCGGTGATCAGCTGCTGGGAGACGAAGTACCACTACAACTTCTGGCGGCCGATTACCGCGATTCAACTCGGAGACACGGACGGTAACCCCAACACCGTGCCCGATCCCAATTGGGAGCCGCTGATCAACAACCCGAACTATCCCGACTACACGTCGGGGGCCAACAACGTGACTGCCGCGATGGTGACGACGCTCCAGCACTTCTTCGGCACCGACGAGTTCGCGTTCACCGTGACGAGCAACGCGCCGCTGGCCGTGCAGAAGTCGCGCTCTTACGAGCGGTTCTCCGACGCGGCCGATCAGGTGGTCAACGCGCGGATCTGGCTCGGCATCCACTTCCGTTCGGCCGACGAAGAGGCCCGCCAGCAGGGCACCCACGTGGCCCACTGGACGTTCCAGAAGTTCCTCCGCCCAAGCAATTAGCGAGGCGTGCGCCGGGCCCTCTTGCGGGAGGGCCCGGCTCTGCTGCTATGCTCGGAGCAGGAGGCGCCCATGTCGTCGCTGCGAGAGTGCTACACCGATCCACCCTCCGAGCGTGCCGTCAAGAAGATGCAGCACGCCCTCGACGGTCACATGCGCAACTTCATCGCGCTGTCGCCGTTCGTCTGCCTGGGCTCGTCGAGCGCCGAGGGTGCCGACGTGACCCCCCGCGGCGATCAGCCAGGCTTCGTCCACGTCCTCGACGATCACACGCTGCTCATTCCGGACTGGCCGGGCAACAACCGGCTCGACACGCTGATGAACATCGAGGCCAACCCGCAGGTCGGCCTGCTGTTCCTCATCCCCGGCTTTACCGAGTCGCTGCGCGTCAACGGCGAGGCCGAGATCTCGCTCGACCCGACGCTCCTCGAGCGCTGGAGCGTCAACGGCAAGCACCCGCGCTCGGTGCTGCGGGTCTCCGTGCGCGAGGCCTTTCTGCACTGCGGCAAGGCCATCCTGCGCTCGAAGCTCTGGGACGACTCGGCCAAGGTCGATCGCAGCGTGCTGCCGTCCTACGGCCAGATGCTCAAGGACCAGACCCAGGTGCGCGACACCGCCGAGCAGATCCAGGCCTCGGTCGAAGAGGCCTATAAGATGCGCCTCTATTGACGTCCCTTATTTACTGAGCATGAACGACACCGTGACCGTCATCACGACGGGCACGGGCTGACCGCCCAGCAGTGTCGGCGTGAAGCGCCATTGGCGCACGGCCTCCACCGCGGCGTCGTCGAGGGGCGGCTTCGATCGCAGCACGCGCACGTCCTGCACGCTGCCGTCCTCGGCAATGACCGCCTCGAGGATGACGACCCCTTCCACTCTCGACGACTGCGCGATGGCGGGATAGCGCGGTGCGACGTCCCGGATCTTCCGCGGCGCTTGCAGTGCGCTGACGCGCACCGGCGTTCTCGGCGCTGGAGGAGGCGGAGGAGGGGGCGGAAGCGGATCATCGTTCACGACGCTGCCCGGGAGGGGGCTGCCGGCGGTTGGTTCGCCGCCGGGGATGCCGAAATCAGTCGGGCCCGGAACCGGTGGCGCGACCGGTGTCTCGGGCAGGATGTGATCTTGCGCCGTGAGCGGCGCCGCCGACGTCGATAGCGGCGCCGGCGTGTCCGGCCGTCGCAGCGGAGGCGGCTCGGGAATGTGCGCGGTCACGAGGATGTACTCAGGTGCGGCGCGGCGCGGCTCCGGCAGGTCGCCGGTGGCGAAGAGCGGCGCCACGATGACGCTCGCGATCACGAAGAGATGAAAGACGACGGAGACGCCAAGCGTCCAGACGCGCATACAAGGCCTCCTCGACGCGGCTCGCTGCACGCGGGCCACGTACGTATGTGATCGCGAACCGGCGTGAAGCCGGTTTGCCAGATACCGCCAAGGAGACCGCGCCGGCGCGGTCGGTGTTACTGCGTTGGACACCGGGTGTCGGGGCCGGTTCCCCTGTGACAGACTCGCTGAACGCCGTCCATGTCTCCAACGGGCGGATCGAGATCGAGGGCGTCGATCTCAAGGGCCCGTCTGCTGTGGACTCTGATGGAGGACTTCGTGAAGAGAAGGTCGTTCAGGCGGCCGTGATCCCGCCGCATCAGACCGTGCTCGTCGTCATCGACCCGCAGCGGGCGTTCGTCGATCCCGCGGGATCCTTGTGGCGTACCCACGGCGTGGAGGAGTTGCGGCCGTGCCTCGAGGCCTTGGACCGGCTGCGCGCGTTCGTTGCCGCCCGCGAGCATCCGGGCCTCACCATCTGGGTGCGCTCGGAGTACGTTCCGGGGCAATTCACCGGCGGCGACCTCAGTGATGGCATGGCTCAGGTGTGCGTGCCCGGAGCGAACGTCGATTGTGAATGGGCCAGTGGTGTGGCCGAGTCGATGTCGCCGCACGACCTCGTCGTGACCAAGCGTCACGACGACGCCTGGCGGTCCGCCGAGTTTCGATCGGCCATCGAGGACGCCGTTCGAGGCGGGGTGACGCGCATTGCCGTCGTGGGGTTTCAGTTCACCACGTGCGTGGTGGCGTCGGCGCTGTCCACACAGCGCGCGGTGCGAGACCGAGGGGTTCGAGTGGCGGTCATCGAAGCGCTGACGGGCAGCCGTGCCAGCAGTCACCTGCCAGGGGCGTCTGGGCTATCGCGGATGGAAGCGACCCGGCGGCAATTGACTGCCGCCGGGGTCGAGATCATCTAGCCCGGATCCGCACTATTGACTTTGGGGTATCGCTCGCGTTGGCCGATTCTCGATCAGGTTGCATCGGGAAGACGATCGAGATTCGGTCACCTGTGCGAAAACACGGGCAATACGCTCCATCAGATCCAGCAAGCGACGGCCGATGAAATAAGCGTGGCCATGCTGAAGACACTGTTTTCGAAACCAGTCACCGCTCGCGCTGCCTGGATGCTCGGACTGGGCGCCCTGGTCCTTGGGGGTGTGGCCTCCGGCCAGGCCCGGCGGCCCGATGCGACGCTCGACGAGCTCGTGGTGGAAGTGCAGGCCCTGCGGGCCGAGATGAACCAGGCGGCCGCCGCCAGCATCCGCGCCCAGCTCCTGGTGGGCCGGCTGCAGATGGAGGATCAGCGCATCGCCGGCGTCGTGCGCGAGCTCGAGGCCGTACAAGCCGAACTCGTCGCCAACGCGCAGGCGCGCACCGACGCGGCCGGAAAGCTGAAAACGCTGGAGGAGGCCGTTCTGGGCGCGACCAACGACGTGCGCGAGGAAGCCGAGAAGCAGCTGGCGGCCGCGAAAGCCGCCGCGCTGCAGGCCGACCGCCGTCAGCAGGCGCTGAAGCGGCGCGAGAGCGGCCTGGCCAAGGAACTCCAGGAAGATCAGGCGCGCTGGCAGCAGATCAACGCCCGCCTCGAGAACTTCGAGCAGGCGATCCCGGCGGGGCGCTAGCGACCGCCTTTTCCAATTCCGCGAACGGCCCGACGCCGCCGTGCCCGCCGGCGTTGGTGATCACTCTGAGCTTCAGCGTCTTCACCGCCTGGAGCAGCGCCACCGCGTCCGGCCCTGCCGGGGCGCCGGTCCCCGGAAAGAACAGGTCGCTCTGGAAGAGGACGCCGCCTTTCGGCACGAAGGCCAGCACCTTCGGCTCGACGTGCGGAATGCCGGTGACGGCGTAGAGCTCCAGCGTCTGGCCGCCGTCGCTTATCACCTTCTTCCCCTCGAAGAACTCGATCCCGCCGGCCTTGCCCTCCTTCTTGGCCAGCTCCAGTGCGTCCGGCGGGTTGGTGTGCGGCGTGTCCATGATCGGCCGCAGCATCGGCTCGTGCTCCTTCGCGGCCACGATGGTGGCGCCCACGGCCGCCAGGCCGCGCACGCCGCCGGTGTGGTCGTAGTGGTAGTGGGTAACGGCCGCATAGCGGATCGGCTTGGTGGGAAACTGCGCCGCCAGCACGCGCGCGAGCGTGGCGCTCTGCGCGTCCGTGTAGGCGGCTTCGACGACCGCCAGGTACGACGGGAACTCCACCACCAGGCTGTTGTGCGAGTACGCGCGCGCGAAGAAGACGCCGTCGGACACCTTTGCAATCGTGATGGGGGAGTAGTCGCCCGCGGCGATGGCCTTGTCGACCTCGGCGTTGGCCGCCTCGGGAATGACGAACACGCCAGCGAGGCTGGGATCGTTCACCGCCGCAGAAGCGAACTGGACCTCCGAATACGGCTTGCCGCCCTTGACGATCGTGATCTTGTGCGGCAGCTTCACGCCGGCCACCTCGCGATAGTCGGACAAGGTGTACACCGACGGCTGATCGCCGAGCATCGACTCGGTGTCCGTGGTCTCGTAGCCGTCGAGCAGCTTCGTCTGCGTGTTGAAGTAGAGACCGATCGTCTCGCGCGACGCCAGGCGCAGGGTACCGAAGGCGTGCGGCGACCCCGCGAAGTCGCGGGTCTGCGGCATCTCGGTGGACGAGGTGTCGGCGGCCCCGAGGATGATGCCGATGACGTTGCGCTTGAGCACGAACTCCGGAGAATTCTGCGTGCCCCAGCTGAAGAGCCCGGAGGGCGACACCACGGCGAGCGGCCGCCCGGCGACGTTCTCGAGCCCGACGGCCTTCCCGTTCTTCTTGGTCAGCACCTCTTGGCGGTGCTGGCCGAAGTCGCCCATCTTGATCTCGTAGTCGAGGGCGGCGCGGCCGTTGGCGACATCGAGCGTCTCCACGACGTTGGTGAGCGACGCCGGCATTTCCTCGTCGGTCGCGTGCACCATCTGGCCGAGGCGGAGCCGCGTGCCAGTGCCGCCTTTCATCGCGACCGTCTGCACGCCGCGAAGACGATCCAGCCCGCCCATCGCGGCGGCCGCGTTCTTGGCCAGCCCCTGCGTGCTGGGCGGTGACGCACACGACGTCAGCCAGAGGGCTCCCGTGATTGCCATCAGGCCAGCCGCGGCCGGCAGCCATCGTGTCCTCATCGCGCGCCTCCGGGCCGCTACTGTAGTGTCCAGGCCGCGTGATGCGCAACATGACTCCCGGGCGGGGCATCCCGCCTGGCTGCGTTGCTCATCGCTCACTTATGCCCAATAAGCTCGCTCTTCGCGCCTTGCCAGCCGGGCGCCGCGCCCGGGATTCATGCCGCGCATCACGCGGCCGGGACACTCGCAGCTTTACACTCCGGCGACGGGGAGCGTAGGATTCGCGGCATGAGAGCCAAGCTGGTTTGTGTGCTGGTCGCGATGGGCACGGCGCTCTGGACGCCGGGCGTGATCGCCCATCATTCGTTCGCCGCCGAGTACGACGCCAACAAGCCGGTGACGCTCAAGGGCACCGTGTCGAAGGTCGAATGGACCAACCCGCACGCCCGTTTCTATGTCGACGTCAAAGACGACAAGGGCGCGGTCACGACGTGGAACCTCGAGCTGGCGAGCCCGAACGTGCTGCGCCGCAACGGCTGGACGCGCACGTCGCTCAACGTTGGCGACGAAGTCACCGTCGAAGGCGCGATGGCCAAGGATGGGTCGAAGATGGCCAACGCGCGCGTGGTGAGGCTGGCCGACGGCCGCCGCGTGTTCGCCGGATCGTCGGGCGGCGACGCCCCGCCACCGGCGAACTGAGAAGGCTCTGGACTTTGGGCTCTCGGCTTTGGCTGGCTGTGGGCTGACGGGCCTCTGGACGGGAAGGAACCTAAATGATGCGCATTTCCGAGCTCGCGCTCCCACTCGCTCTCAGCGTCGGCGCACTCGTCGTCGCGTCGGCGCAGCAGACACCGCCCGCGCCCACGTCGCCGGCCGGTGCCGGCAGCCAGCAGCGCGGCCCCGCGCCGCCGACCGGTCCGGTCAAACGGCTGCCGAACGGCCATATCGATCTCTCGGGCGTGTGGCAGGGCGGAGGGCCCGTGGGCGACATCAAGATGGGGCTCGCCAAGGGCGACACGCTGCCCATCAAGCCCGAGTGGCAGAAGATCATGGACGCACGCCAGTCGAAGGAGGACCCCGAAGCGAACTGCCTGCCGACGGGCGTACCGCGCCGCGACCCGTACCCGTGGCGCATCCTCCAGACCGACACGCACACGTTCCTGCTCTTCGAGGGCAACATCCACAGCTACCGGCAGATCTTCATGGACGGCCGGAAACATCCCGCGGATTTCGATCCGTCCTGGTACGGACACTCGGTCGGCCACTGGGACGGCGACACGCTCGTCGTGGATACCGTGGGGTTCAACGACAAGTTCTGGTTCGACTTCATCGGCACGCCGCACACCGAGCAGCTGCACACCGTCGAGCGCTACACGCGGACCACGCTGGGCACGCTGGTGATTGAAACCACCATCGACGATCCGGGGGCCTACACCCGTCCGTTCAAGATCACCTTCACCGCGCGTCTGCGCCCGGGCGAAGAGTTGATGGAATACATCTGCAACGAGAACAACGGCTACGTGCACCACATCACGGGGCCCGCGAAGGAATTCTAGGCGGGTGAGGCGGGTCAGGCGGGTGGGGACGTAGGGCGGGGCTTCAGCCCCGCCGCTCGCGTTCGATCAACACCGCGCCCGTCGACATCGGCTGCACGCTGCGACGGTAAATCGAGAGATAGCCGGTGGCGGGCGAGAGCGTCGGCTCGCCCAGGCGCGCGCGGCGCGCCGCCAGTTCCGCCGCCGGCACCTCGAGATCCAATCGCGCTGCCTCCACGTCCACGGTGATGACGTCGCCGTTCTCGACCAGGCCCAGCGGGCCGCCGACGCCCGACTCGGGCGACACCTCGGCGACGGTGAGCCCCTTGTTGCACAGCCCCGAAAGCTGCCCGTCGGTGACGAACGCGACGTCGTTTTCGAGCCCTTCGGCATAGATGGCGAACACGACGCGCGACGCCGAGCCCGCCATGCCGGGGCCGCCCACCGGGCCGCACCCGCGGAGCACCAGCACCTGGGCCGGCCGCAGCTCGCCGCGCTGCAAGGCCGCCAGCGCCTCGGGCACCGAATCGAAGACCAGCGCAGGGCCGGTGAGCCGGGTCGGCTGACCCGCGGGGCGCAGGCCCGGCCGCGCGATCGCGCTTTCGGGCGCCAGCGACCCGCGCAGCACGACGATCGACGCGGCGCGCGAGTACGGCCGGTCGAGCCGGCGGATCACCTCGTCGTCGCCGACGCCGGCCCCGGCGATGTCGTCGCCGAGCGTGCGGCCGGTGACGGTGCGAGCCTGAAGATCGAGCAGCGGCGACAACCTCGCGAGCAGCGCGCGCGCGCCGCCCGCGGCTTCGAACTGATCGATCGTGTGCGCGCCGTTGGGCGCCACGGCGCTCAGCACCGGCACGCGCGCCCCCAGCTCGTTGAAGAGCGAGAAGACGTCGAGGTCGAGGCCGGCTTCGACCGCCGTGGCCTGCAGATGCTTCACGCAGTTGATCGAGCCGCTCACCGCCAGCACCGCCGCGACCGCGTTGCGAAACGCCCCGGCGGTCATGACATCGCGCGGCTTCAGGTCCTCCCACACCATCTCCACGATCCGCCGTCCCGACTGCCGGGCCCGTTCGAACATCGCCGGGCTGTTGGCCAGGATGGGCGCGGCGCCGGGCAGCGTCATCCCGAGCGCCTCGCAGGCGATGTGCATCGAGTTGGCGGTGCCCATGCCGGCGCAGACGCCGGGGCCGGTGATCGCGTGGTCGCACATGCCGGCCAGCGTCTCCTTCGACAGCTTGCCGAACATCGCCCGCACCGAGCCGATGAACACCTCTTCGATGTCCACGTGCGCGCCGTTGTAGTGCCCCGAAGGCTGGTAGCCGCAGATGACGAGAATGGTGGGGATGTTGAAGCGGCCCGCGGCCATCATGTGCGCCGGCGGTGTCTTGTCGCACGATGAGAGGCAGATCATCCCGTCGAGCTGCGCGCCCTCCACTGCGATCTCCATGTCGTTCACCACGAGATCGCGGCTCGCCAGCATGTAGCCGCCCTGGGCGCCGGCGCTGATGATGAAGTCGCTGGGGGCGGCGGTGCGGATTTCGAAGGGCAGGCCGCCGGCTTCGCGGACGGCCTCTTTCACCACCTTGGCGATGCCGTCCAGGTGGCTGAAGCAGATGGCCAGCTCCGACGAGCTGTTGACGACGGCGATCTTGGGCTTGAG
>DASYRM010000037.1:0-190768 GCA_036004405.1 Vicinamibacterales bacterium | reverse complement strand
GATCTTGACGAACCGCGCCAGCATGATCTGCGTGGGCCGGCGGAACGCCGCCGGGAACGCGGCGTTCTCGGCGGTCACCGCGTTGGCGTTGAACAGGTTGAACAGATCGACGTTGAACACCGTCTTCGTCCTGGCCACCCGTACCACCTTGCCGATGCGGAGATCGAGCTGATTCAGCCGCTCGCCGTACTCGGTGCCGACGCCGGCCGCCGACGGCAGCAACGCGACGGTCGCCGTTGAACCGCCCACGAGCGGCACGCCGGGCGCGCGCTCGGTGATGACATAGTTGGCCTGCACCACCGGGCCGGCAATACTCTGGAACGCCGCGCTCAGCAGCACGCCCACCCTGGGAATCGTGTAGGCCCCATTCAGCTTCACCTGCGTGAGGAAGGGGCTTTCGATCTGACAGTACTCGATCGGGCGCGACGTCAAGGCGCCGCCGGCGCCGGCGACGGCCAGCGACTCGGGCACCTTGGCCGCGACGTCGCAGTTGTCGAGCATCGTCTTGCCCGTGCTGACGCCGCCGAACAGGAACAGCCCGTTGGCCAGGCGCGCGTTGACACCCACGTCCACGCCGTTCCAATGCTCTTTCTGATCGCCGTAGTTGCTGGCCAGCGTCGTGAGGTTCTGAGGCGCGACGACGCGGTTGGCGTCGAACGTCGTGAGCGTCTTGCCGCTCGTCGACAATCCCGACGCGGACGGCGCCACCACGCTTACCTTGGTGAAGTCGGTCGCGGCAAGCGCCAGGTTGTCGGTGACCCGGAAGTTCCCGTACCAGCGGCGGAAGTAGCCGACGTCCACGGAGACGCGCGGGATCACTTCCCTCTGGACGCCAAGGCCGAGCTCCCAGTTGAAGCCGCGCACGCCCCAACCAAACAGCCCCTCCGGATCGAAGCGCAGTGCGTTGGTGTTGGTGGATCCGAATCCCGGGTTGGAAACGGCGAGACACTCACCGTTGGCGGCGATATTGGTCAAATCGCACTGGGGAACGAAGTCGCCGTTCATGTCGAGCCAGGTACGGCTGGTGGAATTGACCAGGCTGCTCACGGGGTGCGGGCCAGCGCCGCCGGCGTTGACGCCGACGAGCGAGCCCACCGCCTGGCCTTCGACGTACTTGTTGACGCTGACCTTGATCGCCGTCTTGCCATCGCCCGCAACGTCGTGCGTGAGGCCGAACCGCGGCGTGAGGTCCTGCCAGCGCGCGAGCGGCGTCTCGGGCAGTGAGATGTCGGCTCGATTCGGGGTCAGCAGTGTCTTGCCCTGCACCACCTGCGCCGGCGCCGTGCCCTTGAAGCCGTCGTAGCGCAGGCCGACGTTGATCGTCGAGCGTTTCACGGTCCAGCGATCCTGCACGAACAGCCCGAGGTCGTAGTTCTGATCCGACTGCGCGCGCAGCGGCGACACCTTCTCGTTGATGACCTTCACGAACGACGGCGCACCCGGAATGTTGATGAAGAACGCGTACGGCGAGTAGTCGTAGACGCGCGAGTCGAGGTGGCCAAACGAATCGGAGAAGCCGGCCTTCACCTGATGGCCGCCCCTGAGATACGAGACGCTGCCACGAATGAAGGCGTTGGACACCCAGTTGTTGTTGTAGCCGACGAAGTTGCCGTGCGAAAACCGCCCGAGCGACAGGTCCAGCACCGGGATCAGCGCGCCGGACTGCAGAATCGACTGCTGCGCGGCGTTGATGTATTCAGGAGACCACGAGGTCCTCTGATCCATGTTGCCCCACCGCTCCACGCGATACACCGCGGCGCCTTCGAACAGCAGGCTGTTGCTCGCCGGCGATGACCACTCGGCGTGCAGCAGGCGCTGCATGGGCGACCGGAAGTTCTCGGCGGCCTCGGGCGTCACCGTGGCCGACAGCACTCCGGCAGACGGCGTATTGGGACCGGCCACGCAGCTGCAGCGCGTCTGCTGGTCCCAGGTGAAGGCCACCTTGTTCTTCGGCGTGACCTGGGTCGTCAGGCGAATCTGGCCGTCGGTCCACAGGGCTCGCGAATACGCGCGCTGATTGGTGTCGTAGACGACGTCGTACCGGGTGGGGTCGTAGCCGTTGAGGTTCACGAACGCTCCGCCGGCGTACTGATCGGCGCGGTTGACGCGCCCGGTGAAGTAGAACCACACGCGGTCCTTCTTGATCGGGCCGCCCACTCCCGGGTTCACGTCGTAGTTCGTCTTGATGGCGTTCGGGGTCGGCAGGCCTCGCGCCTTCAAATCGTCGGTGAGATTGTCGCTCTGCGTCGAGTGGTTCGCGAAGGTGGCGAACAGCGAGCCGCTGAAGGTGTTGCCGCCGTCACGCGGGATGTAGTTGATGCGGATGCCGCCTTGACCCTGCTCGGCCGACAGCCCGGACGTATCGACCGTCACCTCCGAGGCCATGCCGGGATTGGGCACGGCAATCCCGCGGTCGCCGTTCACCTGCAGGGTCATGGTGTTCACGCCGTTCTGCAGGACGCGTTGATCGCCGGGACGGCTGCCGTGAATGGTGAGCTGCGACATCGTGTCGCCGCTGGCGCCGCCGGCGTCCCGGGCCGAGCTGTTCACGCCCGGGACCAGTTGCCCCAGGCTGGCGTAGTTGCGGCCCGTCGGCAGCGTGTCGATGACGTCCTTCGACAGCACCTGCTGGCGGGTCGTGTTCTGGACATCGACGGTCGCCGCCTCGCCGGTGACGGTGATCGTCTCGGCCAGCTGGCCGACTCGCATCTCGGCGTTGACGGTGACGATCGTCTCGCCAGCCAGCCGGACTTCTTCGCGCTTCACCGTGGAGAAGCCGGACAACGTGAAGGTCACCGTGTAGACGCCGCCGCGCAGATCGATGATGCGGAACTGGCCGCTGCTGTCGCTCACGGTGGTGCGCGCTTTCTCGATCAGCGCGGGGCTGGCGGCTTCAACCGTGACGCCGGGCAGGACGGCGCCCGACGAGTCGCGGACGATTCCAGCCAGTGTGCCTTGCGCGTACGCGGCTGGAACGGCGAGGAGGCAGATGAGACCGACGAGCGCGGCGCGGGTAGATAGACGCATGAACATGGCTGCACATGCTCGGCGCGCTCCCGAAGAGAGTCCAATACCTTCTCGGCGGAGACGAGAACCGGGGTTGAATCAACGCGGGCGTGCGTGGTGTTATTGCGGGGCCGCGGCTTCGGCGAATCCGCCGCGCTCGACGACGGTCTTCGGATCGACCGTGCGATCGACGATCACCGCCATCGGTGCGGAGAGCATCTCCTGCCAGCTCTGATCACCCCACCGCACCGTCGCCGCCGGATCGGGGTTCCACTTGTTGCCGGCGGAGTTGTCCCAGTGCGCGGTCAGCTGAAGTTCGGTGCCCTTGGGTAGACGCAGCGGCGTCTTCTGGTAGTACACGATCTGCCAGTTGAAGTCGTAGCGCGGCACGTTGAGCAGCGTCTGCTGGGCGCCGGTCGGATAGCGCGCTTCGATCCGCATGTCCTTGCCGCGCAGATGCATGTGCGGCTGCATATAGACGAGATCGACGTCGGTGCCGAACTTGAGCGACGCCTTCGCCTCGGCGTTCGGATCGCCGGGCTTGATCACAAGCCCCGGCTGTGCCGCGCCGATCGACAGAAACAGCCGCTTGGGCGGCGCCGGCGCGAGCTCGAGGCCGACCTTCGTCTGATCGAGCCCTTCCTTCCCGTTGGCGGTGTAGTGCACCTCGAAGACGATGTCGGCGCCGGCCGGAATCAGCTTGGCGGACTGGTCGATGTCGAAGCGCTGGGCCTCCATGCCCGGCACGTAGCCGACGAGGAACTCCGCCGACAGCACGGAGATGTCGCCGCCGTTCTCCTTGAGCATGTCCTGCTGGCGCGTCGGACCCGGCGCCCACGGCTCGGCGCCGAGCTGCGCCTGCTTCATCCACTTCGACCCCTTCGGCCGCACCATGGCGATCACGTGGTGGACGTGCGCGCGATCGGTGGGTCGGATCTCGCCGGCCAGCACCCAGGTGTCTTCCTTGAAGGGCGCAGAGACCGCGATGTAGGTGTATTCCACCGTGCCCTTCGCCGGAACGGCCATCGGCGTGGGCATCTGAAACACCAGGTCGGGCCGGATGTTCCAGCCGTCGCGGAAGCTCACCGGCGCCGGGGCGTCCTTCGGATCGCCGGCAGGCGCGCCCGCATCGGCCCACGCCGTCAGCGTGGCGATCTCCGCGTCGGTGAGGCGCTTCTCGTTGGCGAAGTGGCCGAACGCGGGATCGGCAAACCACGGTGGCATCTTCCTGCTCGCCACGGCCGCCTTGATGGCCCGCGCGAAGGGCCGCGTGCCTTCGAAGGTGACAAAAGGCATCGGGCCGATCTCGCCCGGCCGGTGGCACACCTGGCAACGGGCCTGCAGGATGGGCAGCGCGTGCTTGTAATAGGTGACGTCGGCGGCGGCCGCAGAAGCCGGCAGCGTCGAGACGACGGCGGCTAAGAACAGTTTGCGCATCATGTCTGCCATCCTCGCCACGGCGGCTTGGCGCTGTCCAATACCGTCTTGGCGCCGTCGGGAACGCGGTGGGTATAAGGAGGGGCCGCCTGAAGGTCGCCTGAAGCTGGCCCCTACTTTCGCACCGCCTTCATCTCGCCTTCCACGATCGTCATGACGAAGTGCGTCGGCCAGCCGTTGGCGTCGAGAAAGAACTCGATGCGCTGGCCGGTGATGTAGAAGACCGTGGGGGATTCGGGCACGAGCGTGTAGCGGCCACCCGCCGGCGCCCTCATCGACAGCTCGTTGCCCACCACCTCGACGACGTATTCCTGCGCTGGTCCGGGTCCCCGCTGCATCGCGTAGGTGCCTTCGTACTTCGTGAGGACGTCGCGAGCCACCGCACTGGTGGCGCGGGCCCGCTGCCGCTCCGCCTCGGTGACCGTGAAGCGCTGCACGCTCTTCTCGTTCTCGCCGCACACGTACTCGATGAGCTCGGTGTCGGCCATGTAGTGGGCGGTCAAGGCGATCGTCCACGGCCGCGCGTACGCCTTCGGATCCTCGAATGTGATCTGCAGTTCCATCTCGCCAAGGTTCTTCCGGCGAAAGCGCTCGGTGACACGCAGCGCCTCGGTGTGCGGGTGGCCGTTGTAGTCGAGCCAGGTCTGGTCGTTGAAGCCGGCGCTCGACACCACGAACGCGTCGCCGTCCCAGCGCCCGACCGAGTAGCCGCTCCAGGTTGGATTCGGATCCTTCGGCAGTTCTCGGCCGTCGGTCAGGATGTTCCGATAGGCGCCGTTCTCCGTCAGGATGCCCATCGTGAACGGCGTCTGCAGGACCTTGAAGATGCCGAAGCTGGTGAGCGGACCGGGCTCGGGCATGCAGCGGTAGATCGGATGGCCGGTGGCGAACTCCTCGGAGCGGCGCTTGAAGAGTGCCTCGGCCCACGGCAGCGTCTCGCCCGGTTTGAGATCGGAGGCAATGTTGTCCAGGTAGGCGCCAGGATCGACCCGCCAGATCCCCGACAGGTCCGGCCGCCCGTCGGCGGTCTTCGGCGCCGGTGCATCCAGTTGCGGCTTGCCGTCCTTGTCGCGCGGAATACCGGGCGTCTTGTCCTTCAGCCATTGCGCATCCGCGGACGCGCACAGGCCAACCACCAACGCCACCGCCGTCATGGCCGAACACTTCATTGCTGCCTCCCGTGACGGGCCGCCTGAAGGCGGCCCCTACGTACCTCCCGTGACGGGCCGCCTGAAGGCGGCCCCTACGTACGGCGGCCCTCACGTAACAACGAAACGGGGTATGGGGTCCGAACGTTATGGGGTGACGTGGACTTTCACGAGCGCGGTGGACCAGCAGCACAGCTCACCCGACCCGCCTTCGCCCGAGAAGTCGTTGGCGGTGACGTGCAGCACGTAGTCGCCGGGCTCGCTGAACCGCGCGGTCGCGGTCGCCTTGCCGCGGAACGGGACGTTGACCGGTCCGCCGGCCAGTACTTCGAACACCGGCGGCAGCTTGTCGAAGGTCACGGCGCCCGGGCCTCGGTACTTCGACCACACCAGCTCGACCGGCGACGGCAGGTTCTTGGGCGGCGTCATCGTGGCGTTGGCGAACTTCCCGTCGTCGTCGGCCCAGAGCGGCAGCGCGAGCGGCGCTCCCCGGGCGACGGTGCGCATCGGCGCCGCGGCCAGCAGCGCCAGCGGCCCTTTCGTGGCGGCGCCATTTTCGGCGAGACGAATCGACGGCGGCGTGTTCTTCACCGCCACGTCGCTGAACGGGTTGATGTTGTAGTCGGGATGCAGCCGCAGCGGGATGCTGGTGGACTGGCCGTTGGCGACGATCGTCCAGGTGAGACGCTGGTCGGCGCCGGTGAACTCCTTCGGGACGGTCACCGTGAACATGCCCCACTGCCGCCCCTGGAGGAAGTGCGAGGGCTGGCCGAGGTCGGGGCCGCCCGGCTCGATGCGGTTGTCGGGTCCGATCGGAACGTCGATCTCGAGCGCGTTGTTGCGATTGAGGTAGCCGACGAGAAACGTGCGGCTCCCGTCGGCGTTCTCCCACCAGCCCTCGAACGCGCCGGTGACGCTGGTGCCGAACTGCCGGCGCGGCTCGCTCGGGAGCTGCTGCGCGGAGGGCGCAGCCCACACCACCGCAAGAGCGCCAATCGCCCACGCGAGACGACGGCCGCCGCTCAGCATGCTGCTAGCGAGTACCGGTCACCGGCACCACGCCGACGCGACCCTTGCGCTTCGCCAGCATGTCCGCGTACTCGGCGTCGGTGAGGTACACGACGTTCATCCACGCGTGGGCCATCTCGTCCACCGTGCGGTCGCCGTAGCCCACCCACTGGTCGGGATCGGGATTGGACTTGTTGGCCTTGGTGTTGTCGTACCAGGCGCTCACGTGGATGACCGTGCCCTTGGGGAACACCGGCGCGGCGTCGTCCGCGTAGATGTAGTTGGTCATCCAGTTGAAGTTGAACTTGCCGACGTAGCTCACGATCTGGTTGCTGCCGTCGGGCAGGATCGCCTCGACCTGCATCGCCTTGCCGCGCAGGTGGAAGTGCGGCTGGAAGTTGGTGATGAGCGTGTTCTCCCGCAGCACCGTGAAGCCGTCGGTCTGCGCGATGGAGTTCGGCGGGATGTCCACGAACTCGCGCTGCCGCAGTCCGGTGAAGCCCACCAGGTAGCTGCGCTTCTTCGGCTCCTGCCCTTTCGGGTACAGCCAGATGCCGATCTCGGAGCCCGCGGTGATCTCCTCGCCCACGGCATGGAGGTGCTGATCCCACGAGATCTTCTCTCCGGGCACGAGCAGCTTGCCGGTGCCTTCGCGGAAGAGGTCGTAGCCCTTGCCGATGGCCCATTCCATCAGCTGCGGCCGGCGGTTGACGAGATCGCCGAAGTCGCGCACGCCGCCGTTGGCGGTGCCGGTGTTCACCGCCTCCGGATCGTTGTTCAACACCAGGTACGCGATCGAGTGGTGGACGATGCGGCGCCCCTTCATGTTGGTCGGCCGGATCTCGACCATCTTCGCCCAGCGCGGTTCGGTGAGCGGGAGGTCGCTCATCGGCCGGTACCACACGTCCTGATGCCTCGCCGGCATCGTGTACTCGGACGAGCGGATCACGAGGTCCGGCGGACCGAAGCCGTCCTTCACGCCCTGCCACTCGTTGTCGGTGACGAGCGGCTTGGGCGGCGGCATGTCCTTCGGATCACCCTGCGGCGCGCCGGCGTCCACCCACTTCGCGATGGTGTCGATCTGCGCGTCGGTCAGCGACATGTCGTTCTTGAAGTGCGTCACGCCGACGCTCTGGTCGATGTGCCACGGCGGCATCTGCCGGGCGACGACGCGCTCCTTGATCGCGCGCGCCCACGGCCTCGCGTCCTGATAGGTGATGAGCGCCATCGGCGCAATGGAGTTCGGCTGATGGCACTCCTGGCACTTGGCCTGGAAGATCGGCGCGACGTCCTTGGAGAACGTCACCGGAGCCGTCACGGATTCGGCGGCGCGCGTCGGCGCGGACGCGGCGGCGTAGACCAGGAGCCCGGCAACGGCCAGGGTGCTTCGGAACGCCAGCGTGGGGGAACCAGCCATGGGTGCCTCCTCCTCGCCAGATCCTAAATCAGGACAGCGCCGGCGGCTGGACAATTCGTCCCGGCGGATCCGCGCAAATTCGGCGCAAAACGACGCGCTCCGCCTCCTCTGCCTAGTCCGCCTCCAGGTTCATCGTGTGGTCGAGCACGTATTCGCCCAGGATGTCGCCCGCCCCGTCGGTCGCCCGGAGCGTCAGGCGGAGCTGTTGCGACGGCATCGAGCGGACGAACCCGCCGGGGGTCGCCCAGAGGACGCCCGTGGCCGCCGCGGCCACGGGGATGTCGTCGATGGCTCCGACCGGAACGTCGCCGGGCCCTGTGACGCGCAGCGACACCGCATGCACCCCGGTCAGGTTGGCGTTTAGCGAGGTGACCACGACGTCGTCGCCCGGGAAAGCGGCGCACGGCACCGTCTCCCCCGGATTCAGCGTGAACTGGCGGACGCGGACGCCGTCACGCTGCAACCGGTTGAGCAGCGCGCGCGAGATGATGCCCGAGATGCGCCCCTGCCGCGCAAGCGCCGCGACGCCGCCGGCCATCGACGCCACCGCCTCGAGCCGCGCGCTGCAGTCGGCGCACGAGAACAGGTGCTCCTCGAGCGTGGCACCGTCGGTCGCGGGCAGATCGCCGGTCCAGTAGTCGATCAACCGCTCGTCGGCAATCGGCCACGCACACGCCGCTGTCATGACGCCTGCCTCCCCGCCAGCACACACGCGCGCAGCTTCGCCAGCGCACGATGGCGGATGACCCGCACGTTCCCTTCCGAGACGCCGATGTCGGCGGCGACGGCCGCCGAGCCGCTCTCGGCGTAGAACGTCAGGAGCACCACCGAGCGTTCGCGATCCGCGAGCTGCGCCATGCACTGTTCGAGGCGATCGAGGTCGAGCGTCGCACCGGGGTCGGGCGCCGCGAAGGCGTCCGGCGCGACGAACGCCTCGCGCAGCCGTTCGCGACGCGCGTCGGTCCGCCGCGCGGCCATCGCCATTGTCCGGCTGGTGCCCAGCACGAACGAGGCGATCTGATCGGGGTCGCGCACGTCGCCGCGCCGCAGCTTCTCGATCGTCAGCATCATCACCTGCTGCACGAGATCCCGCGCCGACTCTTCATCACGGAGATGGCGCAGCCCATAGAGCCGCACGCGCGGGGCGAACCGCCGATACAGCTCGCTCTCGGCCGCCTCGCACGTGCCGGGCGCGCGGGCCGCCACCGCCCGGGCCAGCTCGCCGTCGCTCGCGTCAACCACCGAGGGCATTCACGACGCACGCTACCGCGTGCCGCGCCCACCGTCAACGCGGGGCACCGGCCACCGGGGCCAACGATTCTCGAAGGAGGGCGTCGCACGAAAGCAGCACTCCCGCCCCATCCCCGACGAACGTTGACCCGTGCATGGCGGCGAGTGTCCGTGGCTGGAGCGCCGCAAGCTTCGCCAGCTGCCGGCCGGTGTTCTCGGTGTAGGGAACGTAGTCCATCAGCACCGGCGACTGCTGATACGTCTCGACCGCGTGCCGGTAGCGTCCGGTGATGTCCGCGGTGGTCACCGGCTCGAGGTCGCCGATCTGGTGCAGCAAGTCGGAGCACAGCAGCACGCGATCGGTTTCTTCGAACAGCACGCCGGCGTCCCATCCGTGCGGCAGGTGCGGTGTCGGCACGAAGCGGAAACGGTGACGGCCTGTCTCGAGCCGCTCGTCGGGCGCCAACGCGCGCGGCGGGCGATTCGAGAAGTCGTTGATGTTGACCATCGCGCCGATCAGGCCGACGACCGGCGTGGCCTGCGGAGCAATCGCCAGCCACTCGTTGAGCGCGCCGCACTCGTCGACTTCGAAGTGGCTCCAGCTGATCCACCGCAGGGTCGCCGGGTCGATCACCTTCGCGAGCGCCTCGCGCACCTGCGGGAACATCCCGCGCATGCCGGTGTGAAAGAGCAGCGGTTCCTCGTCCCGGACCAGGAAATGATTGAACTGCAGGTCGAACGCCTCGGCATACACGCTGATGCGGTAGAGATCCGGGGCGACTTCGTCGATTCGGGTCATGACACCTCCAGGCGCGCTGATCGCGCGTTCGACCCGGAAGTGCCACGACGGGGACTGTCGTTACAGGCGGAGATGGCGTTCTCCCTTCTCCGCCCTCTCCGCCCTCTCCGCCTCCAGGTTCTTAAGCAGGGCGGGCGATATACCAGAGCGTGCCGGTCGAGTCCTGCACGCTGGCCACGCGGTCGCCGTACCACTGGTCGGTGGGGGGCGTGAGCGAGGTGGCACCAGCCGCCACGGCCCGGTGATACAGGGCGTCGGCGTCGTCCACATAGAGATAGAACGTCCTCGGCTGCGACTCCGCGGGATCCGGGTCGCCGAGCTCGAGCACGGCGTTGCCGATCCGCACCTGCGCGTGCATCACGCGCCCCCCCGGGCCGAGATGCCGCGCGTCCTCGATCGCTCCGAACGCCTGCTTCAGGAAGTCGATGTAGGCCGGCGCGCCCTTCGGGTGGAGATACGGCGTGACGGTGCGCAACCCTTCCGGCACCGCCGGTCCGTTCAGCGGGCGGCCGATGTACCAGTTGTTGCCCATCACGTCCTGGACGAAGCCGGAGCGCTCCCCGTACGGGCGGTCCGCCGGCTCGCCGAGCGAGGTGGCGCCAGCCGCGAGCGCGCGCTGATACGTGCCGTCCACGTCTTCGACGTAGACGTGATACGCAGCCGGGCGGATCGGCGCAGCGCCTTCTCCGACGCCCTCCTCGGTGCTCTCGCTCACCATCACCATCGACGTCCCGACGCGCAGCTCGCGGTGTACGCCGCGCGGGGTCGTCGTGCTTTCGATTTCGACGGCGCCGAACGCCTGCTTCAGGAACTCGGTCAGGCGCGAGTCCTTCGTCTGGATATACGGCGTGATCGTCGTGAAGCCCTCGCGCGCCCGCGTCGTCGTGGGAGCCGCCAGTGAAAGCGTGGTCGTCATCCTCGTCCTCTCTTTCAGCGTGGCCCTCAGCCGCGCCGTGAATGCCGGACTCGGGTAGTGCCGCAGATCCGCCGCCAGGCGGGCGAGCGGCGCCAGCTCCGGGTCCGTGAGCGCCGCGGTGGCATCACCGCGCGCCAGAATCGTCTCCACCACTCGATCGAGGCGGCCGCTGAGCGCGTCAGCCATGGCGCATCCCCTTTCGCAGGTTCTCGAGCGCCCTGAGCTGCAGCTGCTTCACGGCGCCTTCGGTCCGCTGCAGCGCCGTCGCGATCTCGCGGATGCTCTTCTCCTCGCCGAACCGCAGCTCGATGACCCGCCGCTGCAGATCGGGCAGCCGCTCGACCAGCTGGAACACGATGGCGCGCTGCTCGATCGCGTCCAGCTCGCCCCCGTCGGGCACTTCGGCCGCCTCACCGGTTTCGCGCGCCGTCTTCCGCCAGTGATCCGTCAGCGCATTGGCTGCGATGCGAATCAGCCAGGCCGCGAACGGCACGCCGCGCCACTCGAACTTCGGCAGGCTGGCGAGCGCCTGCTCGAACACCGCCGACGTGATGTCCTCGGCCGTCGCACGGTTCCCGACGCGCCGGCTCACGAAGCCGTAAACACGCTGGACGTGACGGTCGTACAGCTCCTCGAACCGCGCCGGGTCGACCTGTGCGGCCGCAATCAGCGTCCGCTCGTCGTCTTCGTCGATGGTGACCGCCACGCTCAGTCCGAATTCGCGCTTCCAGTCATAGGAACGGGCGGGAAGGCCAGAAAGTTATGGCCCTCCGGCATGTTCCCGGCCGGGGTCCAAAATAGCGAACCGGCGTCAAGCCGGTTTGCCAGATACTGCGCGCGGCCCGCGCCCTTTGCGGGCCGCGCCAGCCGGGTGGCGCGTTGGCGGTCGTCGGCTGGCTCGTCTACTCCCTCATCAAGCGCGGATTTCGAATCTCGGTTCGAGCGGAGGTTCCGAGAAAACGGCCCGGTACGTAGGGGCCGGCTTTAGCCGGCCCATGGGCCGCCTGAAGGCGGCCCTACTTCCGTGCGGCGATCTCGTTGACGACGTTCCAGACGAACTCGACGAAGGGATAGAGCGACGACTCCGCCAGGCGTTCGACGTCACCGTGCGCCGGATAGTTCAGCGAGTCCTCTTCGGTCGAGGCCGGACCGATGCCGTACGACTGAATGCCCCTGGCGCGAAGCTGCGCCTGATCGCTCGCGCCGGTGGACATCGACGGCAGCACCGCGGCACCGGGGTTCATGCGGCGCGCCACGTCCTCGAGCACGCGATACAGGTCGGTGTCGATCCGCGACGCGGGCGACGGGGGGCGTGACGGCGGGATGGGGACGACCTTCACCGCCGGGTCACCGATGATCTCCGTCATCCGCGCGTAGAACCGCTCCACGTCCTCGCCCGGCAGCGCCCGGATGTCGAGCGTCGCTTCGGCTTCGGACGGAATCACGTTGGCGCCCACGCCGGCCTTGAGAAGCGTCGGCACGACCGAGGTGCGCAGAATCGAGTACGACGACGGCTCGTGCTCCTGCAGGTAGCTCTGCGCGTTGGCCATCGCGGCGGGCGACGCTTTCGGATCCAGGAGCGTGCGGTAGATGGCGGCGCGCTCCGGCGACGACAGCGGCACGAGACGCTCGAAGTAGGTGCGGGTGGTGTCGTTCAAGCGCATCGGCGTCTGCCAGCGTCCCACTTTGTCGAGGGCGGCGGCGAGATGCAGCAGCGGGTTGTCGAGTCGCGGCACCGAGCCGTGGCCGGCGGTGCCCGTCGCCACCAGCCGCGCCCGCACCGGCAGCTTCTCGGCGGTGCCGAGATTGACGCGCGACACGCGCGACCCGACGATGGTGGCGCCGCCCCCTTCCGTCATGGCGAACTCGGCGTCGATGGCGTCGAAGTGCTCGCGCACCATGAAGTTGATGCCGACTCCCGTCGTGTCGGCCTCTTCTCCCGACTCGGCCAGGAAGATGACGTCGCGGTCGAGCGTCACGCCACGCCGTTTGAGCAGCAGCATCGTCATCAGGTTCGCGGCCAGCACCGGCTTGTCGTCCTTCGTGCCGCGGCCCCAGATGTAGCCGTCCTTGATCACGGCCCCGAACGGATCGACCGGCCACTTCTCGCGCTGCACGCCCACGACGTCGGTGTGCGCCAGGATCAGCAGCGGCCGCTTCGAACCGGTGCCCTTGATCCGTGCCACCAGGTTGGCCCGCGCCGGGTCGAGCGCGAAGGTCTGCGTCGGGATGCCCTCGGCTTCGAGCACCTGCTTGAGGTAGTTCACGACCAGCGTCTCGCGCCCCGCCGTGCTGTCGATGCGCACCAGCGCGCGGTAGCGGTCGAGGACTTCAGTGCGAAGGGCGTTCCAGTCGAGCGGCGCAGCGGGCGCCTGCGCGCCGAGCGCACAGGTCGCGGCCACGGCCAGGGTGAGAGCCGTCAGGCGCGTCATGCCGCAACTTTATCGCAACGCCTCATTCATGCAGCAGACCGGCCGGATCGGCGGTGGACGCGCGCCAGGCCGGCACCAGCGTGGCCACCACGGTCACGACCGCCAGGCCGAGGGTGACGACCGCATACGCGACGCCATCGAATGGCGAGGTGTCGAACAACGCCGTCAGCCGCGGCGCGATGGCCGCCGCCAGCAGAAGGCCGGCCCCGAGCCCCATCGCCACCGGCGCGAGCTCGCCCACCAGCACGAGCCGCGTCATGGCGGTTGCGGTGGCGCCGCAGGCGGCACGGATGGCCAGCTCGCGCCGGCGGGTCCGGGCCGAGTACGACGCCAGCGCGTAGACGCCGACCGCGCACAGCCCCACGGCGAGCTCGCCGAAGAGCTCGAGGAGGCGCACGTGCACGCGCCATCCGCCGAGCGACGACGCCACGATCGCCTCGAGCGGTCGCACGCTCGACGCGGCGACGTTGGGATTGACGGCGCGCACCGCAGCCACCACCGCGGCGCCCAGCGCGTCCAGGTTGCCGTCGGCGCGCAGCACCCAGTACATCCGCGAGGCGACCAGGGCGGCCTGCCCGGTCGGCATCTGCGCCAGCGGCACGTACAAATCGGGCGTGGCCGGCGCGTCGACGGTGAACTGCTTCACGTCCGCCGAGACGCCCACGACCTCGAGCGGCGCCGACGGCGGGCCGTCGGCGATCTGCACCGTCTTCCCGAGCGGCGGTTGTCCGGGCCAATGGCGCGCCGCGAAGCTGCGGCTGACGATCGCCACCGGACGGCCATCCGTCCGGTCGAAGTCGGTGAACTCGCGCCCCGCGATGAGCGGGATGCCGGCGGCGGCGAAATAGCCGGGCGTCGCCATGCGGAAGTGCGCCTGCGGCACGGCGTCGGCTGGCGGTGGCGGCTGGCCGGGAAACGCCAGGTCGATGGTGTTGAGCAGGCCGGTCAGCGGCTGCAGCGACACAGCGCCGACGGCCCGTACGCCCGGCGCCGACGCCAGTCGGACCCGCACGCGCTCGGCAAACTGCTCCAGGCTGGCGCGATCGCCGTACTCGAGCGGCGGCAGCGACAGCTGCACGGAGAGCGCGTGGCGCGCGTCGAAGCCGACGTCCACCCGCGCGAGCCGCGCGAAGCTGCGCGCGCTGAGCGCCATGCACACGAGCAGCACGACGGCTCCGGCCACCTGCAGCAGCACGAACGCGCGGCGTGCGCGCTGACGGCCGGGGCCGGCGGTGGTACCGCGCGCGGTGCTCTCCACCCGGGCCTGCGCAAGCCGGCCGCTGCGCCACGCGGGAATCAGCGCGCACACGACGGTAACCGCGGCCGAGGCCGCGAGCGCGAACGCGAGGACCGTGGCGTCGAGGCCGATCTCGGCGCGGTGCGGAAAGCTGTCGGGGCCGAAGACGCGCCACGCGCGAGTACCGGCCCACGCGAGCGCCGCGCCGCCGGCGGCGCCGGCCAGGGCAAGCACGCCGGCCTCCGCCGCCAGCTGACGAACGATGCGCCCGCGCGAGGCGCCCAGCGACGCGCGGATGGCGAACTCGGTCTCCCGCTCGGTGGCACGCGCCAGCAGCAGGTTGGCGAGATTGCCGCAGCCCACCACGAGAAACAGCCCGACGCCCGCGAAGACGGCCCAGAGGATCTGGCGATAGTCGCGCACGATCTCGGCGTGCAGGGGAAAGAGATTGACGCCGATCTTCCGCGCGTCGTCGTCGGGGAATTGCGCCTGCAGGCGGCGGGCGATGCCGTCGAGATCGACCTTGGCCTGCGCCAGCGTCACGCCGGGCTTGAGCCGCGCCACGACGCGCAGGAAGTTGGCGCCGCGATTGCCCCGCCGGGCATCCGACTGCAAGGCCAGCGGCACGGCGACTTCGGCGTCGCGGAAGGGAAACAGGAACGCCCGCGGCATCACCCCCACCACCGTGTGCGCGGCGCCGTTGAGCAACACCTCGCGCCCCACGATGCCGGGGTCGGCGCCGAATCGCCGCTGCCACAGACCGTAGGTGATGACGGCCACACGCGCACTCCCAGTTTCGTCGGCGGGCAGGAGGCCGCGGCCAACGAGCGGCCGCGCGCCCAGCAGCGGGAAGAAGTTGCCGGCGACGCGCGTGCCTTCCAGACGCTCCGGCGCACCGCCACTGGTCAGGTTCGCCGTCCAGTTGGTGAAGAGGGCAAAGCCGGCCAGCGTCGTGTTGCCGCGGCGGTAGTCGTCGAGATCCGGGATCGAGAACGGCGCGCGGTCGCGCTCCGTGCGCGCGTTGTACATCCACACCAGCGCCTCGGGATCCCTGAACGGCAGGGCGTCCAGCAGCACGGCGTGAACGAGGCTGAACACGAGCGTCGCGCCGCCGATGCCGGCCGCGAGCGTGCCGACGGCAAAGGCGAAGAAGCCGGGACGGCGGCTCAGCCCGCGGGCGGCCGCGACTACCGCACTCGCCATGGCGACACGTTCGGCCAGCTCCGCATCGCCGTCCGTATCCATTCCGTGGACTTGTCGGTGTGGCACGCCGTGCATGAATTCGGCATCTTGAACTCGTCGGTCATGTGCGGCCCGATGACGTTGAAGGTGTGACTGCGCACGTTCACGTTGGCGATGGTCTGCTCCACCCGCGGCATGTGGCAGGCGACGCAGGCGCTGCCCGGGCTGTTTGCCGCGTGGTGCGTGTGCGCTTCCAGCGTCGGCGTGTGCGGGCCGTTCGGCGAGGCCGGGCCGTGGCACGTGGTGCACAACGCCTGCGCCGGCTTGACCAGCAGCGACTCGTTGGCGGTGCCGTGGGAATCGTGGCAGCTGAAGCAGGTGACGCCGCGCCGGTACATCACGCTCTCCACGAAGTCGTTCCCCTGCATCCGGTTCTTGTGGCCGGTGCCGTCGGGGAAGTGCGTGAAGGTGGTCTCGCCCAGCTTGTGCTCTTCGAGCTTCCAGTAGTTCTTCAGCTCGTCGCCTTGATGGAAACCGACGGGCCAGTCGAAGTAGCGCCCCTCGATCGGGTTCTTGAGCGGCTGCCCCTGCGAGTGGCACTGTATGCAGGTGTCGTTGGCGCGCACGGAGTCGAGCTTCGCGGGGTTGACGATGTTGAGCGCTGACGGCCGCGTCACGTGCTGGCTGCCCGGCCCGTGGCACTTCTCGCAGCCGACGTTCCATTCGGTGACCGTCTTCGTGCGCACGTCGTAGTTCACCGAGTGACAACCGTCGCACAGCGGACCGGTGGGGCGCTGATTGTTGTCGGCCGGATAGTGCGGCACCCACCAGTCGGTGTTCGGCTGCACGAGGTAGGGGCGCCACACCTTGTTCTGCACGTCCCACTGCGCACTCAGCGGGAAGTAGTCGTCGCCGACCTTCTTGAAGTAGCGCTGCTTCCACCGCGTGCCGTAGACGAAGGCGATGTCGTTGCGGGTGAAGGTGACGAGCGGATCGGGTTTCGACAGGTCCGGAATGATGACGTCCGGCCTGACGCGCGGATCCGTCACCACGTTCGCCATGCGCGTCTTCGACCAGCGCTCATAGGAAGCGGCGTGGCACTTCTGGCAGGCCTGCGACCCGACATACACCCGCGGCGCAGCCTGTGGCGCCGCCTGTGCCTGCGCGCCTGACGCCGCATTCCCCTGCGATGCGAGGCCCACCGTCAGCCACGTGGCACACATCGCCACCGAAGCCGCCCACCAGATCGAGGATCGAATATGCATAAGCAACTGCCGTTTCACTCTACTGAAACGATCGTTTCAACGTCAAGCCGTCCCGCGGTGCTAGGATAACGCCGTGGCGACCTCGCCGACCCGCACCACGTGGCTCGTCCTGGCGTACCAGCTGCCCGCCCGTCCACCTCATCTGCGGGTGCGGATCTGGCGGCGGCTGCAGCAGGTGGGCGCGGCGGTGCTGCGCAACTCGATCTACGTCCTGCCAAACCAGCCCGAGGCGCGAGAAGATCTCGAGTGGGTGCGCAGCGAGATCGTGGCCCATCGTGGCCAGGCCAGCCTGCTCGAGGCGGTGGCGCTCGACGCGGACACCGACACGGATCTCCTCGCGCAGATGAAGGCCGACCGCGATGCCGAATACCGGACGTTCATGACGGCGGCGTCACGCGCGCGCGACGCGGCTCGCAAAGCTACACCGGCGGCACGGCCGGCGATGCAGCGGGGGCTTCGCAAGCTGAAAGAGCAGCTGGCGTCGATTACCAGGCGCGACTACGCCGACACGCCGTCGCGGCGTGCCGCCGAGGCGCTGGTGGCGCAGGTCGAGCGCGAGCTCGCCGAAGGGGCTGCGCCGGCGGCCGCGTCGCCGCGCCTGCGCGCGGGTGATTTCAAGGGGCGCGTGTGGGTGACGAGGCCTCGGCCCGGCATCGACCGGATGGCCTCGGCGTGGTTCATCCGGCGCTTCATCGATGCCCGCGCCCGATTCACCTTCGCCGCGTCGGTGCCGGTGCGTGAGCGCCGGAAGGTGCCGTTCGACATGGCCGATGTCGAGTTCGGCCACCATGGCGCTCACTGCACCTTCGAAACGCTGGTACAGCGATTCGGCGTCGCGGAGCCGGCCGTGCGGCACCTCGCCGAGATCGTCCACGACCTCGACTTGAAGGAAGCGCGCTTCGGGCACCCGGAGGCGGTCGCGGTGGGCCGGATCGTCGAAGGGCTGCGCGCATCCGGCACCGCGGACGCCGATCTGCTCGATCGCGGCATGACCATGATCGAGGCGCTGTACCAGTCGTTCGCGGCGGAGGGGCGCGCGCGCCGGCGCCGATCGTAGTTGCGGTCTGACCCGCCTCAGCTTTCGGGGCGCTCCGCCAGCATGGCGCCGGGCGTGCATCCGAACGTCTGCTTGAACGCTGCGATGTAGGCGCTCACGCTCGAATAGCCGGAGTCGAGCGCGGCGTCGGTCACCAACCCGCGCTCCGCCAGCAGACGGACCGATTCGAGCAGCCGCGCCTTCTGCCGCCAGACGCCGAAGGACATCCCGGTCTCGGCCCGGAACAGGCGTTCGAGCGTGCGCGCGCTCAGGCCCGAGCGCCGGGCCAGATCGTCCGTCGTCGCCTCCTCCGCCGGGTCGGCCAGGACGGCGTTCGCGGCCGTCAGCGCGCGCGGGTCAGACGGCAGCGGCAGCAGCAGCGGCTCGATCGGCGCCGCCGCGAGCTCGTCCATCAACACGCTCATCAGGCGCGCCTCGGCCTCGACCCGCGAGTCGAGCGCCGCCAGGTCGGCGACGCGCAGGATGATCTCCCGCAGCAGCGGCGTCACCGAGATCACGCGGCAGGTCGCCGGATCGGCCACGGGCACCGCCACCTCCACCGGGAAATACAGCGACCGCATGGCCACGTCGCCCCACATGCGGATGGCGTGCGGCACGCCCGCCGGAATCAGGACGGCGCGTCCCGGAGGAATCATCCACGACGTCCGATCGCCGGTGACCGTCATCGCGCCCGTGGAGGCAAACAGCAGCTGATGCGAGGCGTGCCGATGCGGATGCAGGCACGAACCGCCGCTGTAGGTCGTGCTCAACGCCCGCGCGACCAGGAACGGCTCCTGCTCCGCGGTGAGGCGCCGGCGCACGACGGCAGCCGGTTGGCGGGTTTGCGACATTCGTTGTCAATCTAACGCAAGACACGCGCGCGCCGGCCGTCGTACAGTCGCCCGCATGCCCAACAACGTGTCCTTTTTCGCCATCAACGCCGACGAGGTGCCGCGCGCCCGCCACTTCTACACCTCGGTGTTCGGCTGGAAGTTCGAGCCCTGGGGCCCGCCGGGCTTCTATCTGATTGTCACCGGCCAGGAGCCGGACGGCTCGCACAGCGGCGGCCTGCAGGAGCGGCGCGAGCTGGTGCGGGGACAGAAGATGATCGGCTTCGAGTGCACGATCGAAGTGGAGAACATCGATCAGGCGATTCGCGCCATCGAGGCCAACGGCGGCCGCATCGTGGCGCCGAAGTTCCACATCCCGACCGTGGGCACGGTGGCGTACTTCGCCGACACCGAAGGCAACGTGGCCGGCATTTCCCAGCCCGAGCCGCGGCCGTGACAGGCACCGTCCTGCAGGTCAACATCTCGGGGGGCGGGATTCCCAAGCAGGCCGTCCCGTCCGGCGATCTGACCGCCGACGGGATCACCGGGGACGCGTGGCGCTTCCCCTTCCACGGGGGCGCCCGCCAGGCGGTCTTGCTGATCACGATGGAAGGGATCGACGAGCTGGTCGCGCAGGGCTTTCCGCTGTTTCCCGGCGCGCTCGGCGAGAACCTCACGACGCGGGGGCTCGATCGCCGCGCGCTGCGCTTCGGCCATCGGCTGCGGGTCGGCGACGCCACCATCGAGCTGACACGGATGCGCCAGCCGTGCGCGACGCTCAACGTGTATGGACCGGGCGTGCAGGCGGCCATGTACGACGCGCGCGTGGTGAAGGGCAACCCCGAGTCTCCACGGTGGGGCCTGAGCGGCTTCTACGCCTCGGTCGTCGAGCCAGGCACGGTGCGGCCCGGCGATACGATTACGCTCGCCGAGTGACATGGCCACGTCCGTAGACTCCCCCGCCAGACAGTTGAACGCGATGATCGGACGGTTCGATCCCGCGGTCCAGAGGATCGTCCGCGCGGCCAGGACGAAGCTGCGCAAGCGGCTGCCGGCCGCCGTCGAACTGGTCTACGACAACTACAACGCGCTCGCCATCGGCTACGCGGCCACCGAGCGCCGGGGCGACTGGATCGTGTCGCTGGCCGTGTACGCGCGCGGCGTGAATCTCTATTTCATCTACGGCGTGGCGCTTCCGGATCCGCACGGACTGCTGCAGGGCAGCGGCAACCAGGGCCGGTTCGTGAGGCTCGACTCGGCGGCGATGCTCGACCGGCGCGAGATCGCGGATCTCCTGGCAGCCGCCGTCGCCGAGACCGACACGCCCCTGCCGAAACGCGGCAAGGGGTATACGGTCATCAAGGCGGTGTCGCCGAACCAGCGCCGGCGGCGCCGTACGTAGAGGCGGACCTGTCAAGGTCCGCCTGAGGCGCGCCGGCCAAGGCCAGCCCCCACGACTGTTCTACTCCTCGCCGCCGGCGCTGGCCGGGCGGACGATGCCCACCACGTCGATCACGCCGCCGCGGTCACGGAGCGTCACTTCGACCGGGCGGTTCCACGCCGGGAAAGTGGCATGCTCGGTGCGAATCGCCGCCACCGCGTAGCGGGCGCCGCTGTCGTCCGTGGGTCCCCACGCTGCGGCGGGCACCATGACGCACATGCCGTCGAGCGCCATTTCGTCGCCGACCGGCCGGGCGGTGCGCGCCAGGTTGTCGAGCGCCTTCCACCGCAGCTTGTAGCTGGCGCCGGGCTGCGCCGCCTTCACGCGGACCGCCGCGTTGTCGAAGGTGAGGAGCGCGCCGCCAATCGCCGGCTCCACCGCGAAGCGATCGAGCGGGTTGGTCCGTGTGATCCAGTACGACACCACCTTGTCGCGCCGCGTGATGATGACCTCGGTGAGATAGCGCGCCGCGGCGGGATCCGAGAGCTCGCCGGTGGCGACGAACGCTTCGATCATCGGGTTGGTGAACCGCGACGCCAGGCTGGCCGCCCAGAAGGCGTCCGCGTCGTCCATCTGGTCGAACGCCGGCTGCGGGTACTCGGTCTTCCACTTCGCTGGCTGGAAGAACTCTGCCTCGATGTTGCCGAGCGACGGGTTGGCCGGATACTCCACCTTCGTCCAGTCGCGCCGCCAGAAACCGAACGTCACGAGACCCTTGGCCACCTTGTCGCCTTCGATCAAGTACTCGTTGCCGCCGCGCGGCTGCTGCGCCGACGTGCTGCCGCTGCCGAGATTCGAGCCGAAGTCCTGCAGGTAGTGCCGGATGTAGTGCCGGCCGCCCTCTTCGACGTAAGTGTCGATGCTGTTGACCGACCGCGCGTCGTCGTGATTGAGCCACGCCGCGAACACGCGCATGCCGCGCAGCTCGCGCCGCCGCTCGTGCGGATAGATGTCGTTCGGGTCGTCGGACCGCGTGCCGGTGAAGCGGAACTGCCCCACCACCTTGCCCGGCACGTAGCGGCTCGCCAGCGCGCGGATCCGGCCGTCGGCCCGTTTAGGCGTATTGGTCAGCCAGCGCTCCACGTCGGTCATCGTGATCGGCCGCCTGTCGCCGGTGTCGGTGCGGATCTTCGCGCCCGGAGCCACGTCGAGCCGCGAGATGTCGAAGGTGACGATGGTGTCCTCCGGCACCCAGTAGCCGAGCGCGTGGAAGATCTTGGTCGAGATCACCTCCACCGACGACGGCAGCTCCGGGTTCTTCGCTGGGTCGAGCTTGATCATGTAGGTATCGCCGCGGCTGTCCTTGATCGTGAACTTCGGCGTGATGCCGGAGTCGGGGCGGCCGGTGACGTGCCACATGCCGGGCGCGGGGCCGTCCACCTGGTTGGGGCCGTTGACGATCTCGTCGATGCTCATGTCGCGCACGCCGATGCGGTTGGTGAACCAGCTCGAGTCGGGCACCTCGCCGAGCGTGTTCACGTTGAGCGCCGAGCCCCACGACTTCACCGACTGGCCGAAGGTTTCGTTGACGAACTCGTAGCTCTTCGACAGGTCGACCATCGGCACCGGCGCGATGTCGCGGGTGTCGTCGTCCCGGCGGACCGGATCGTCGGCGTAGAAGCGGCGATCCGTTCCGGCCTGGCTTCCAGCGTGCTGGGCCAGGAGGCGCGGCGCCACGAACGTGCTGGCGCCGGCGGCGGTCACGAGGCAGGCGGCGGCAAACGCGGCCCGCAGGACGAAACGCTGCTTAGAAGACATGTTCGAACCTCAGGAGCGGAATGAAGCCCTCACGGCTGAACGTCAGATCGAGCCGCGCCACGAACGCGCTGTTGCTGTGCACGCGCAGGCCGACGCCGTAAGAGGTGGCGAGGTCGCGCAGGTTGAGGTCGCCGCGAGTCGCAGCCACCTTGCCGGCGTCGACGAAGACGGCGGCGTCGAGCATCCACGACGCTTCCCAGCGGTACTCGGCCGACATCACCAGGCTGTTCTGGTCGCGGAAGCGGAATTCCCGGAAGCCGCGCAGCTGCTGGCTGCCGCCGAGCGTCGGCTGGTAGTAGAACGGCACCTGCTGGCCGGCATCGGCGTCGGTCATCACGACGGCCGCGCGCAGCGCCACCACCCGGTACTTGTTCGGCAGCGGCACGTAGTGCTGCGCGTCCACCGTCACGCTGCGGAAGGCGTAGGCGCCGAGCGTCCGGTCGTCGTAGTTCGACAGCGTGACGGCGTAACGGCCGCCGGCGTGCGGGTGCAGCGGGTTGTCGCGCAGCTCGAACGCGGCACCCACGTCCGTGCGCAGGAAGTCGGGCTGCGCGGTGAGACCTGGCAGCGTGACCTCGTCGAAGCGCAGCTCGGTGGACGGGAAGCGCGGGTCGGTGCCGCGGCCGATCTTCGGCTGCAGGTAGGCCAGCCCGCCCGAGAAGGTCACGAACGTCTTCGGCGACCAGCGCAGCTCGCTGCCCACCTCCGTGCTCTCGTGCAGGTAGTTGGTGCGGTCGTCCCGGCTGCTGTTCTGACCGATCCCGAACAGATCCTCCTGCGGGAACTCGAACTTCTGCCCCCACACGCGCGCGTCGATCGCGCTGCCGCCGATGTGCCGCATCGTCAGGCCGCCGCCGTACCGCTGGTAGCCGCGGGTGCTGCGGGCCGCCACGCCGTTCACGTCGAGGCGGTTGGCGCGCTCCGGGTTCTCCTCGGCCCCGATGGCGTGGTCGAAGGCGACGCCGAACTTGGTACCGGCGCCCGCCGGGAAGCCGCCGCCGCCGATGTGAATTCCCTTCCACTTCCCGAAGATCTTGGGCAGCAGGTATTGGTTGTCGTACCAGTAGAGGCCCTTCTCCACGGTGGAGCGCTCGACCGGCTTGAGCTCGAGCTCCTTCTGCTCGCGGGCCGCGGCCAGGAGGGCCGCACGGGTCAGGGAATCGGCCGCCGGGGTGGCAGACGGCGTGGCCTCCTGGCCCGCGAACGCCGGGCGGGTGACTGCCGCCACCAGCGCCGCACACAACAGCAGGAATGATGTCGCTCTCATACTCGGCCCTCCGGGCGGCTTCCTGCCGCCCCTGCCTCATACGCGCCAAAGCCGGGCATGGCCCGCAACTGCCGACGGGCCCAGCTTGTTTCGTTGCGGCGTTCGATCGCATGCTGGCAGCCGTGAACACCCTCGCCCTGTCGCTTTCGCCCGACGATTCCGCTGCCGTTGACGCCGCCCTCGAGGACTGGCAAGCCGGCGGCAAAAGTGAACGCTTGTGGAACCGCGACCGGTCTCTGTGGACCGGCACCGACGAGGACAAGTGGATCGGCTGGCTGTCGGTGGCCGACGACCAGCTCGCGCAGGTCGATGGCCTGACGCAGTTTGCGGCCGAGATCACGAAGGCGGGCTTTCGCGACGTGCTGCTGCTCGGCATGGGCGGATCGAGCCTGGCGCCCGAGGTGCTCCGCCGCACCTTCGGACGCATCACGGGACGCCCCGAGCTGCACGTGCTCGACTCCACCGACCCGGCACAGATCGCCGCGATCGAGCAGCGCCTCGACCTGACGCGGACCGTGTGCATCGTGTCGAGCAAGTCGGGCAGCACGCTCGAGCCGAACATCTTCCTGAGCTACTTCTTCGCGCGCATCGAAGCAGCGGTCGGCAAGGGCCAGGCCGGCGCGAGGTTCGTGGCCATCACCGATCCGGGGTCGAGCCTGCAGGCCGAAGCCGAGCGGCTCGGCTTCTCGCGCATCTTCTTCGGCGTGCCGTCGATCGGCGGCCGCTACTCGGCGCTCTCGTCCTTCGGGATGGTCCCCGCGGCGCTGATGGGGCTGGATGTCGGGCGCTTCCTGCGCACGACCGCGCAGATGGTGAGCGCCTGCGGCCCCTCGGTTCGCGCCGCGGCCAACCCGGGCGTCGTGCTCGGGACCGCCCTCGGCGTGCTGGCCGCGCGCGGGCGCGACAAAGTGACCTTCGTCACGTCGCCCGGCATCGGAACCCTCGGCGCGTGGCTCGAGCAGCTCATCGCCGAGTCCACGGGCAAGTCTGGTCTCGGCCTGATCCCGATCGACGGCGAGGTGCCAGCGCCGGCGGCGCCGTACCGCCAGGACCGCGTGTTCGTCTACCTCCGGCTCACCACCGCCCCCGACCGCGCGCAAGACCAGACGGTCGACGCGCTGGAGCGCGCCGGGCACCCGGTGATCCGCATCGGCGTGCACGAGCCGTATGCCATCGGGCAGGAGTTCTTCCGCTGGGAAATCGCGACCGCGGTGGCGGGCGCGCACATCGGCATCAACCCGTTCAACCAGCCGGATGTCGAGGCGAGCAAGATCGCGACCCGCGCGCTGACCGATGAGTACGAACGGGCCGGCATGCTTCCGGACGAAGCGCCCTTCTTCACGGGCGGCGGAGTCGCGCTCTACGCCGACGCGCGGAACAGCGCGGCGCTCACGGCGTCGGCCGGCTCGCAGCCCACGCTGGACAGCGTGCTGCGCGCCCACCTTGGCCGAATCGCCGACGGCGACTACTTCGCGCTGCTGGCCTATCTCGAGATGAGCGCGGCCAACGAGGCGCCGCTCCAGCAGATCCGGCAGGCGGTCCGCGACGCGCGTGGCACCGCGACGTGCGTGGGCTTCGGCCCGCGCTTCCTGCACTCGACCGGGCAGGCCTATAAAGGCGGCCCGAACACCGGCGTGTTCCTGCAGCTCACCTGCGACGACGCCGCCGACCTGCCGGTGCCGGGGCGCCGCTTCACCTTCGGCGTGGTGAAGGCCGCGCAGGCGCGCGGCGACTTCCAGGTGCTGGCCGAACGCGAGCGCCGGGCACTGCGCGTGCACCTCCGTGCCGACGTTCGCGCCGGCCTGGCCGCGCTGCAGGCCGCCATCACCCGGGCGCTGGCCTCATAAGACGTCGCGCAGCGCTGCGCCACTCGAACGAGAGCTACTCGGAGACGAAATCCTCAACCGACCGAATATGGGGAGCAAGCACCGGGTGCTCGGCCAGCCTCCGCGCAAACTTGTCGTCGCCGGTGATGAGCTGCGTCTCGAGCCGAACGGCGAGTGCCAGGTACGTCGCGTCGTAGACCGTGATCCCAGCGGCGACGGCCAACTTGTGAGCGTCCGACACGAGAGCACGCATCGAAACCACCTCTATGCCGACGGCCGACAGGTCGTTGAGGAGACCCTGCGCATCGTCAGGGCTCAACTCGCCGCGGCGGACCTTCTTCCACATCAGATTCCCAGCCTCCGGAAACACGAGGTCAGGTGCGATGTAGTCATGCGGCGTATCGAGCCATTTCCGAGCGTCTGCGAGTGGACCTCGGGTACGAACCACTTCACGACGAGGCTGGCATCGACGACGAAAACCTTCACCGGACGTCCCGGTCCTCGCGGATGAGGGCGGCGCTATCGGAGTGATTCGAACGATTGAGCCGCTTCAACCATTTGGAGGAGAGCCGCCGCGTCTCCGCCAGGTTGCGCGTGTTCGCTCGGCGCAGAACATCGTGGATTTCCGCCTGCAGCGATCTGCGGTTGGCTTTGGCCGCTGCCTTCAGTTGCTCGAGAACGTCGTTGTCGAGGTCGCGGATCAACACATTGGGCATGTGCATCATTTCCTCGGATCAATGGTCTCATGGTGATTCCGGTCCGTACGGGCGGGCGGGTCTAAAGACCCGCAACTACGTACACCGTCGGGCCGCCTGAAGGCGGCCCCTACGAAGATTTACGAAGCGTCGACGACGGTCACCGTCCCGAGATTCAGCTCGCGCACGCCCTTCTCGATCTGCGACAGGTCGCCGACGATCACCCACACGATCTGTGATGGGCGGATGAACTTGCGCGCGGCGGCGTCGAGCTCGCCTTCGCGCAGCCCGCGCACACGGCTCGCGTAGGTCGAGAAGTAGTCATCCGGGTAGCCGTAGTTGACGATCTGAATCGCGGCCGCCTCGAGCGCCTGCAGCGTGGCCCAGCGTCCGGGCAGCCCCAGCGTCTGCGTGCGCATGATGCTGGCGAACTCCTCGCCGCGGATCGGGCGCGCACCGGCGATGTCGCTCAGCTCTTTGATCACTTCGGCGACACTCTCTTTGGTCTTGTCGGTCTGCACCGGCGCCAGCACGAAGAGCGGGCGCTGCCCGCGCGCGTCCTGCAGCAGGCCCTGCGTGCCGTAGCTCCAATGCTTGTCGAGGCGCAGGTTGCGATTGAGGCGCGACGTCGCCAGCCCGCCGAAGTTGCGCATCACGGTGTCGATGGCGAGATCCTCGGGCTGACCGCCAGGCTCGGACACGTGGCCCGCGAGGATGACCGACTGCGGCGCGCCCGGACGATCGATGAGGTACACGCGGCCGCCGGCGGTGGCGCTCACGGGCGACACGCGCTTGGCGGGCGCCTTGCCCGCCTTCCACGCGCTGAAGGCTTTCTCGAGCTCGGGCACGACCGCCGCCAGCGTGGTATCGCCGGTGACGATGACGGTCGCGCTCCCGGGCTGGAACCAGCTGCGGTGCCACCCCGCCAGATCGTCGCGCGTGATGGCGGAAACCGTGCGCTCGAAGCCGGAGCCGCTCAGCGGGTTCCCGTAGCCGTGGCTCGCGCCGTACAGGAGCGTCGGCATCATGCGGGTGGCGGCCTGCACCGGCGTCGCCTTCTCCTGGCCGATCTGTGCCAGGCGCCGTTTCTTCGCCAGGTCCACCAGCGCCTGCGGAAACGAGGGGCGCAGCACCACGTCCGCGTAGATGCCGAGCGCCGGCGCCAGCGCGTTCGACAGCGCCTGCAGCCGCACGAACGACAGATCGAGCGAGCTGCCCGTGGTGATGCGCGCGCCAATCGCGTCGAGCTCGTCGGCGATCTTGAACGTGTCGCGCGTGGTGGTGCCGTCGTCGAGCAGGTCGAGCGCCAGCGACGCCGCGCCAGCCTTCTCCGCGGAGTCGGCCGCATAGCCCGCATCCACCGCGAGCGTCACGTTGACGAGCGCGCTCGAATGTCGCTCGAGCAGAATCACCTTGAGTCCGTTGGCGAGCGTCGCGCGCTGCACCTTGGGGAAAGTGACGTCGGGCGGCTCGCCGAGCGGCGGCACGACGTTCCGGTCCAGGGTCGACTGCCCCGGCCGCAGCGTCGGATAGGGCGACACGAGCAGCGTGTAGGGCGCTGCCTCGAGCCATTTCTGCCCGGTCGTTCGCACCTGCGCCGCCGTTGCCGTCGCCACACGCTCGAGACGATCGAGGTAGCCATCGGGCCGACCGTCGAACGTCATGCTCTCCGCGAGGATGTCGGAGCGGCCGCCGAATCCGCCCAAGCGTTCGGCGCCGCGCGTGAAGTCGGACAGGATGCGGCTGCGCGCACGCTGGAGCTCGGCCTCGGTGGGCCCCTGCTTCAGGAACTCCGTCACGATGGCATCCATCTCCCGTTCGACGCGATCGGGGTCGACGCCGTCCTTCACCGTCGCGGTGATCACGAACAGGCTGGCGAGCGCCGACATCTCGACGCTCGCCGTGACGGTCGTCGCCAGTTCCTGGTCGTAGACCAGCCGGCGATCGAGCCGCGCGCTCCGCGAGCCGCTGAGCACGCTGGCGAAGAGCTGCAGGCGCGGGATGTCCTCGTCGCGCCACGCGGGGGCGTGATACGCCCGATAGATGCGCGCCTGCGGCACGCGGTCGTACATGCGGTCGCGCATCGGCGCATCGAGCCGGGGCACCCACTGCTCGACGCGCTCCACGGGCGGTCCGCCCGGAATGCCGTCGAAGTACTTCTTCACCAGCGCCAGCGCGCGTTCTGCCGTGATGTCGCCGGCCAGCGCCAGCACTACGTTGTTCGGACCGTAGTAGCTGGCGTACCACTCTTTCACGTCCTGGAGCGAGGCGGCGTTCAGGTCCTCCATGCTGCCGATCACCGGCCAGCTGTAGGGATGGCCCTTCGGGTACATCTGCTCGAAGATGTGATTGAACACGCGTCCGTACGGCTGATTCTCGCCCTGCCGCTTCTCGTTCTGCACCACGCCGCGCTCGCGCTCGAGCATCGCCTGGTTGATCTGCGGCGCCAGGAACCCGAGGCGGTCGGCTTCGAGGAACAGCGTGCGCTCGAGCGCCGACGTCGGCACGTCCTCGAAGAAGTTGGTGCGGTCCTGGCTGGTGGTGCCGTTGCGGTTGTTGGCGCCCAGGTCGTCCATCGCTTCGCGGAATCCGCCGGGGTGGTGCTGCGAGCCGTTGAAAAAGAAGTGCTCGAACAGGTGCGCGAAACCGGTCTTGCCCGGCCGCTCGTTGCGCGAGCCGACGGCGTAATAGAGGTTCACGCCCACGACCGGCACCGCGTGGTCGGTGTGGACCAGCAGCGTCAGGCCGTTGTCGAGGACGAACTTCTGATACGGAATCTCCACGGCCTTGCGATCGAACGCGGGCCGGGCGGTCTGGCCGCCGAGCGAGGTCACGGCGGCCGCGAGGAGCAGACACACGAGGGCGACGGACCGGCGCATGCGGAATGCCATGCCCCGGATCCTAGCGCGGCTTCACCTCGGAACCGAGGCGGATACAATGCGCGCGTGACCGACGCCGCTGCCGTTCCCCTCCACGACCACGCCCTCCGCCGCCACCAGATCCGGGCGGTGGTGTCGGCCTCGGTCGGGACCACCATCGAGTGGTACGACTTCTTCCTCTACGGCGTGGCGGCCGCCGCCGTCTTTCCGCAGAAGTTCTTCCCGTCGTCCGACCCGTTCGTCGCCACCATGCTGTCGTTCACCACGTTCTTCGTGGGGTTCGTCGCGCGGCCGGTGGGCGCGGCCATCTTCGGCCACTTCGGCGATCGCGTCGGCCGCAAGAAGCTCCTCGTCTTCACGATGATCGTGATGGGCGCCTCCACCATGGCGGTGGGGCTGACGCCGGGCTACGACGTCATCGGCATCTGGGGCGCGGTGTTCCTCACCATCGGCCGTGTGCTGCAGGGGCTGGCCATCGGCGGCCAGTGGAGCGGATCGGTGCTGATGGCCGCCGAGTGGACCGATCCGAAGCGGCGCGGCTTCACCACCAGCTTTGCGCAGCTCGGCGCGCCGGGCGGCATGGTGCTCGCCAACGGCGCGATGGCGCTGATGACCGGGTTCACCTCGGACCAGGCGTTTCTCGACTGGGGCTGGCGCGTCCCGTTCCTCGCCAGCGTCGCCCTCGTCATCACCGGCTTCTACATCCGCTCGGGCGTGAAGGAAACCCCGGTCTTCGAGGAGCTCAAGAAGACCGGCGCCATCGTGAAAGCGCCGATCGTCCAGGTGCTGCGGCACCACGGCAAGGAAGTGGTGTTTGCCACGCTGCTCCGGACCAGCCAGCAGGTGTGCTTCTACATCTACACGACCTACGTCATCACCTACGCGACGACGGTACTGGGCTTCGGGCGCGGGCTGGTGCTGAACATGGTGATGGCGATGGCGGTGGTGTCGTGCCTCGCCAATCCCTTGTTCGGGCATCTATCGGATCTGTACGGCCGCCGCACCATCATCGGGACCGGTTGCGCGCTGATGATCGTGTTCCCGTTCATATACTTCCAGCTGCTCGACACCCGCTCGCTGCCGCTGGTCTTCCTGGCGATCCTGCTATCGAACCCGATCCAGGACATCCAATACGGGCCGCAGGCGGCGTTCATCGCCGAGAGCTTTCCCGCCTCGGTGCGCTACAGCGGCTCGTCGCTCGGCTATCAGCTGGCGTCGATCACCGCGGGCGGTCCGGCCCCGATCGTCGCCACGCTGCTGCTCAAGCAGTACGGCACCTCTGCCTCGATCGCGTGGTACATCGCCATCTGCTCCGTAATCAGCCTGGCATGCTGCTTTCTGCTGCCCGAGCACCGGGGGCAGCGCGATCGGGAATGAACCGGTAGGATCCCGCCATGCTCACCCTCGATGTCTGTCAGGTCGACGACGAGTGCCGCCTCTTCATATCACCGGCGATTCAGGAGTGGGCGCCGCTGCAATCCCTCAAGATCGACACGGTGATCGACCTTGAAGGCGGGCTCGACCACTGCATTCCCAGCGTGCCTGGCGAGTGCCTCTACGTCTACTTCCCGATCCTCGACGAGCAGCTGCCGCCCATCGCCAAGCTGCACGGGATCGCGAAGCTCGGCGCGTCGCTCGTGCGTGACGGACACGTGGTGCTCTCGCACTGCGGCATGGGGTTCAACCGCTCGGCGCTCGTGGCGGGGCTGATCCTGCACGAGCTCGGGATGCCGGGCCGCGAGGTCGTCGCGCGCCTGCGCGACCGCCGCCCCGGCGCGCTCTTCAACGAGACGTTCGCCGCCTACCTGGAATCGCTGTAATGGACTTCGACGCCAACACACTGCTGCTCTCGCTGATCCCGGGCGGCATCGGCTTCGTGTTGTTGACGTACGGCAAGAAGGCAGGACGCTGGCCGCACGCGGTGGCGGGCCTGCTGTTCCTGGCCTACCCCTACTTCACCAGCTCCGTGCTGTCGATGGTGGGCGTCGGCGCCGCAATCGGCCTCGCGCTCTTCTACGCCGTCCAGCAGGGCTGGTAGACGACGGGCCACCTGAAGGTGGCCCCCACGATCGATTGATCGATCTCAGCGGCGGAAGCCGACGCCTTCCTTCAACAGCCGCTCGAGGTGCGCGGGATCCTGATTGTTCTCGGCGCAGACGTATTCCTGCACGCGCGTGCCCTCGCGCAGCATCATCGTGGTGCGGATGGTCCACGGTTTCGTCAGCACCTTGGGATCGTCGATGGTGGCCTCGAAGTCGATCCGATCCTTGCTCACGCGCGTGTAGCGCTCCACCAGGTGCAGATCCTCCGAGTGGAACGTGCCCGTGCCGGTGAGCCACGTCTTGTCGTTGAACCCGACCACGTCCACGACCAGCGTGTTGCCCTCCCAGCGCGCGACGGAGTCGCCAAGGTAGCTGGGCGCGATATCCGGCGGATGCGGCGCATCAATCGGAATCGATCGAAACACGTTCATGTACTCGTACATGAACACGATCCGCTTCGGCGTCTGCACGATCTCGATCGGAAACAGGCTCACCATCACGAGACGCGGCACGCCCGGCGGCAGGCACAGCGCGGCGGGGTCGTCGATGCCGCGCTTGTTGTACGACTCGAGCACGCGCGCCGCGGCCCATGGTTGATACGGCGCCGGCTCGGTGATCACCTGCTGCGAGCCGAGGCTCGGCGGTGCGCTCGGATCCTTCCCGGTGCCGCCGACCCCGAGCCCGTTGTTGGCGTCCTCCCATTTGCCGGGACGGACGCTGCTGCCCTGCCACACGCCGGTCAAATCCGGTTTGCCGTCGGCGCCGCGAGGCACGGCTGCCGGAGCCTGTGCGAGGGTGACGATCGATGACGCGGTAATGGCTAGCGCGACGAAGAAGGGCGCGCGCATCACGGCACCTTCACGGCCGGCGCCGCGCCACCGTCGCCGGTCCCGGCGGGCGGACCGAAGAACAGCTTGCTGCCGTCGGCAAAGGTGACCTCGCGCGAATGCGCCAGCGGTCCGCCGAGGCGCGCCCGCCAGGCAAAGACCGTCACCGTGTCGCCCACCTTCATCGTCACGTCGCGCTTCCACCCGGTGCGATAGAGCACGTTGGGCGGATAGCCTTCGAGCTTCCAGTTCACCTTCGCGCCGCTGGCGTCGGTGACATCGAGGTAGATGAAGCTGTGGGGGTTGGTCCACTCGATCTTCGTCACGACACCGGTGATGGTCACGGGCTGGTTCGAGTCGTACTCGGCCCCGAACGAATGGTGCGCACGCGCCGGCGCCCCCAGCAGTACGAGGGCAACGGTCAGCGCTGCGGCCAGGGCCGCCCGTCTGGTCACGATGGTCATTACAAGCCTCCAGAGAGTCCGGCGGACTCGAAGGATACCTCCGGCGGCAGCCCGACGTACTGCTCGGCCAGGCTGGTCATCGCGGCGCGCGAGCTCGTGAGGTAGTCGAGATCAGCAATCTGGCGCTGCAGGTCGAAGGGCCCGTCGTCGGGAAACCGGTGCAGCGTGGACGTCATCCACCAGGAGAACCGCTGCGCCTTCCACACCCGCCGCAGGCAGACATCCGAGTACTGGTCGAGTTCTCTCATCTGCCCGCGCTCGTAGAACACCTTCAACGCCCGCGCCAGCACCAGCACGTCCGACGCGGCCAGGTTCAGCCCCTTGGCGCCGGTGGGCGGCACGATGTGCGCGGCGTCCCCCGCGAGGAACAGACGGCCATGGCGCATCGGCGCGGCGACGAAGCTGCGCATCGGCGTGACGCCCTTCTGGACGATGCGGCCGACGTTCGGCTTCCAGCCGTCGCTCGCCGTCATGCGCGTGAGCATCTCGTCCCAGATGGCGTCGTCCGACCAGCTGTCGATCGACTCGTCGGGCGGCACCTGCAGGTACAGGCGCGTCACCGTCGGCGACCGCATGCTGAAGAGCGCGAAGCCGCGCTCGTGGTGCGCGTAGACCAGCTCCTCGCTCGACGGCGCCACTTCGGCCAGGATGCCAAGCCAGCCGAACGGATAGTTCCGCTCGTAGATGGTCAGCGCACCCGCCGGAATGGACTGACGGCAGATGCCGTGGAAGCCGTCGCAGCCGGCAATGACGTCGCACTTCACCTCGTGCTCGGCTCCGTCATGGCGAAACCGGATCGCGGGGCTCGAATCCAGGCCCTCGACGGACACGTCTTCGGCTTCGAAGTAGAGGGGACGCCCGCTGGCGACGCGCGCGTCGATCAGGTCCTTCACCACCTCGTTCTGACCGTAGACGGTAATGGCCCGGCCGCCGGTGAGGTCGGCCAGATCGATGCGATGGCGTTGCCGCTGGACGCTGATGTAGAGGCCGTCGTGACGCAGGCCGCGGCTGTCGAGCCCCTCGCTCACGCCCATCGCGCGCAGCAGGTCCACGGTGCCCTGCTCGAGGACGCCGGCGCGGACGCGGTCGATGACGTAGTCACGCGCGCGGTTTTCGAGGATCACCGAGTCGATCCCGTTGAGATGCAGCAGGTGCCCGAGCAGGAGCCCGGCGGGTCCGGCCCCGACGATTCCCACCTGCGTTTTGTGAACGGCCACGCGCCTCCTAGAACCCGGTGCTGCACGCGAAGTTCGCCGCGTCGTCGGTGCTGCCGCTCCCCTTGTACTTCGATACCAGCGGATACGTACACAGCGGTCGTGAACGCGCGACCGTCCCGGACTGATCGCGGCGGGTGGCCTTCAGTGTCTCGGGCGCCTTGCCGTCCTCGACCCACGCCAGCAGCGCTTCGAGCTGACCCGTCGGCTGGGGCCCGGCGCCGCCGGCGCAGTGCCCGACGCCCGGCGCCATGAACAGCCGGATGAAGTCGGACGTCGGCTTCGCGCCGCCCAGCTGCTGCTGCACGCGCGAGTAGTAGTCGATGGTGCCCTCGGCCGCGATGAGCTGATCGGCCCACCCGTGCCAGACGATCGCCTTTCCGCCGCGGGCGCGGAACGCACTCAGATCCGGGTTGTCGGTGCCGATCACGGCCCCGTACTGCTCGACCGACTGATCCCAGAAGCGTTCGTATGCGGCCGGCGTGATCGTGCTGGCGTCGAGCTGCGGATCCTGGGCGAGAAAATAGCGGAACCACTCCATGGTAATCGGGAAGGCCTGCGCTTTCAGCGGTGTCCCGCGGCTGCTCCACAACGCGCTCAAATCCGCGCCACGCGCCAGCCCGTACCACAGGAAGCTGCCGCCCTCGCGCCGCGGACCTTCCCAGAGCTTGCGAATGATCGTCGCGTCGGCTTCGGTGAAGGCGCCGCACTCCCCGGCCGTCGTCCCCACGAGCGCTTTGGGATCGTAGCTGCAGCGCTTCGGATCTTCGATCACGCCGTCCTTCACGCCGTCGATCACGTCACACGCCGTTACCGCGGCCGCGGTCGCCGCCGCCAGCTTGCAGCCGGCAACCGGATTCGCGGCCGCGTTCATGACGACCGGCCCCCAGAGCTGCTGCGGATGGAGGCGATTCCAGTTGATGGCCGGCGCACCGGCGACGATGCCATCGTAATCCTGCGGATACCGCTGCGCCTCCATCAACCCCTGCCGCCCGCCGGTGGAGCACCCGGTGAAATACGAAAAGCGCGGCGCCACGCCGTAGAACGCGTTGGTGAGCGCCTTGCCGGCCACGGTCATCTCGTGAATCCCGACGTGCGCGTTGTTGCGGATGCTCTGCCAGTCGAGACGCCCCTTCGCGTCGAGCGCGAAGCTGCCGCTGCCCCCCTCGTGGCCAGTGTCAGTGGCGCCGGCGACGTAGCCCAGGCCGGCCGGCTGCCCGAGGCCCAGCGGGCTCCCGCCCAGAAAGCCTCCCCCGCCGGTGCCGAGAAAACCCCCGTTCCAGTTCGATACCGGCAGTGCAATCCAGATGCGCACCTTGTCGCCCATCGGCGGATGGGTGGTGATCGCCGCGACGCGGCACACGCCGGGTGCGTTGGGATCGACCGCGGCCGATTCGATCGTCGTGTTCGGCAGCGCGACCATCGTCAGGCTCTCGCACGACCGCGCCGGCTTGGCGGCTGGGATGAGCGGCTTCGGCGCGACGTCCGCCACGGGCGGAGGCCCGAACCCTCCGCCGCCGCCCTGTCGCCCCTGGGCATGGACGGCGGCACCGATCAGTACGCCACCAATGACGGCGAGAAGGGCGGATGTCGATCGCATGATGTCCTCTCTACGATTCGAGAAACGGCGCCGGGCCGCTCGGCGGCACCAGCCATTGATGTTGCCGGAAGATCGACGTGAGTTGATCACGAAGCCACAAGCTTCGCGGCTCGTTATCGTAGCGGCGGTGCCAGTGCAGCTTGAGATCGTAACGGATGTCGAACGGCGGCAGCGCCGCCACGACGCGCGAGGTGATCGAGGTGAAGCGCGTCACGACCGCAAAAGGCAGCGTCGCCACGAAGGGCGATTCCATCACCATGAACGGCACGCTCAGGACGTGCGGCGTGTAGACGGCGATCTTACGGCGCATCTTGCGGCGCTCGACGAACCGTTCGAGCACCTCCTGGCTGCGGCTGCCCTCGCGGCGCACGACGATGTGCTCGGCCTCCAGAAACCCCGCCACCGTCAACCGAGGCTTCCACAACGGATGGCCGGCGCGCATCAGACAGGCGAACCCGTGCTGCGAAAGCCTCCGATGCCGGAAATTGCGCAGGGCGAGCGCCGGAAAGTAGCCGACCGCGAGATCGATGTCGCCTCGCTCGAGCCCGAGCGCCAGCTGCCCGTCTGGCACCGTCACCGTGCTCACTGGACAGCCGGGCGCGCGCGCCCGCAGGTGCCCGAGGACGGAGGGAAAGAAGGCCATCTCGGCGACATCCGAAAGGGCGAGCGTGATGGGACGTGCGCTGGCCGCCGGATCGAAGCGCTCGCCCTTGACGAGCTCCTCCTGCAGCTGCTGCAGGTGCCCGCGCGCGGCCCGGACGATCTCGTGCGCGCGCGGTGTCGGCATCATGCCGTTGGGCCGCCGCACGAAGAGCGGATCCTGGAACGCCTCGCGCAGGCGCCCGAGCGCCTTGCTGACCGCGGGTTGGCTGACGCCAAGCAGCTGCGCCGCGCGGCTGACGCTCAACTCGTCATAGAGCGCGATGACGATGGGGAGCAGGTTGAGATCGACGTGCTTCGGCACCGCCCTCAGCGCTTGTGCTTGGCAAAGAACGCGAAGACCTCCGCCTGGTGCGACGTGATGACACTGCCGTGATCCCCTCCAGGCACCTCGATGTACTGATGCGGCATCTTCAACGACGTCATCACCTCCACCCAGTTGCGCGACAGCGAGACGGGCACCGCCGTGTCCATGTCGCCGTGGACGACCATCACCGGCATCTTCGGAATCCTGGCCAGCGAGTTCGGGTCGAGGCTGAAGGCCGCCGGGGCCAGTACCGCGATCGCCGCCCACTGTTTCGGGTACTTGACCGCCAGGTAGTAGGTTCCAGCGCCTCCCATCGAATGCCCCATCAGGTAGGTTCGATCGTCGTCGATCTTGAACTCCTTCCGCACGAGGTCGATGACTTCCAGCGTTTCCTTTTCACTCAGCTCGCGGACGTTCGGCGGGTCGTTCGCGCCGTTCAGCGCCGGAGGAATCGTCGCCGGGGCCGGATTCGCCGGAGGTCCACCCCGTCGCACGCCCCGCGGGATGCCGTACCACCCGCGCGGGTTGTAACCCATCGGCGCCACCAGGATGTCGCCGTTCGCCTCCGCGAGATCCAGCGCGAGCGGACGCATCATCGTCGTGTGCGTCCCACCCAGGCCGTGCAGCGTGACAATCAGCGGCGCCTTCTTCCTGGGATCCACCTTCGACGACACGAACAAGGCATATGGAATGTCTTCGTTCGTCTCCGCGAAGTGATGCATCCGGATCTGCACCCGCGGATCGACCGGAATCGGTCCACGTCCGCCCCGACCTGGTGTCTGTCCGGCCGCCGGCGCCGCCGGCGCGGGCGCTTGTGCCAGGACGCCGCGGGCGCCGGCCACGACCAACAGAGAGGCGATCACCGCCAGCGACACCTTCGTGCGGTTCAGAAAAGCTCCCGGCCGTCGCATAGGATTCTCCGTGTTGAAAGAGGACGCGCCGCCATCCACGGCAGCGCCATGAGACTCGCCGTTCGGTCCGCGAAGTGTCAACTTCGCATATCAGTTATCAACACGAGGAATACGCTTTAGTGGAGACAGCGGTCGACCGTGCGGGCCTCGCGTGTTCAGCCACCTCTGATATTCCACTGAGGCATATCTCTCATCACGGTTGACGAATCGCACGGGCCTTCGTCAGTATCCCGGCCGAACCGCGCCAACCGGCCCAGCGAGGCTTTGCCTCGCTGGGCGCAGTGTTTGATTGCCCGCCCTTCGGGCGGGGGGATCACGAAGGAGCCCTTGCATGCTTCAACGCTTGTCCGTGGCCGTGTCGCTGCTCGCGCTGATGATCACGCCGCTCGCGGCCGCGCAGGGCGCCTTGGAGCGTGGCACCTTGACCGGCACCGTGCGCGATCCCTCCGGCGCCGTGCTGCCGGGCGTCACCGTGGAAGCAGCCAGCCCGGCACTCATCGAGAAGGTACGGACGGCCGTCACTGACGGGTCTGGCGTATATCGCATCGTGAATCTCGATCCGGGCGTGTACTCGCTGACGTTCTCGCTCGAAGGCTTCAGCCTGGTCAGGCGCGAGAACGTCGAACTGCGAGGCTCGGCCACCCTCACCATTCCCGTCGAGATGAAAGTCGGCAATCTCACGGAGACGGTCCTCGTCAGCGGCGAGAGCCCGGTGGTGGACGTCCAGTCCAGCCGGCGCGAAGCGGTCATCGACGGCGACGTCGTGTCGACGCTGCCGGGCACGCGGTCCTCGGGGTCGCTCATCACGATGGTGCCCGGCGTGGAAACCTTCGGCGCCGCGTTGAATCCGGCGCCGGGGCTGGTCTTCTTCTATGCGAGAGGCGGGCCGACGAGCGAAGGGCGCTTCAACGTGAACGGCATGCCGGTGGCCAACGCGTTCGCCGGCGGCGGCGGCTCGTCCCTGATCTACGACACCGTGAACGTCGAGGAAGTCGCCATCACAGTGGCGGGCGGCATGGGCGAGACCGACGTAGGCGGGCCGGTGCTCAACATCGTCCCGCGATCGGGCGGCAACACGTTCCAGGGACAGGCCTTCACGAACTTCTCGAACGATGGGCTCCGCGGCAACAACCTGACGCCGGAGCTGATGGCGCCCACGCCCGGGCCGAACCTCCGAGAGACACCCGGTGTCATCAAGGCGTACGACGCCAACATCTCCTACGGCGGCCCCATCAAGCGCGACCGGTTGTGGTTCTTCGGCAGCTATCGCAAGTTGAACACGGAAACCGCCGTCGAAGGCGTGGTCGGCAACGCCAATGCATTCGACCTCTCGAGGTGGGACTGGGCGGAGGATCGCAGCCTGACCGCCCGCAGTTCGGCGGGGCGGTCGATCTATATCGGACGGCTGACGGCGCAGGTCGCGGCGAAACATCGCGTGTCGGTCAGCTGGGAGTGGCAGCAGCGATGCGACGGCACGCCCCTCAAGGCCGATACCGACGGCTGTCATACCCGCGGCGCGAACTGGGTGGCGGCGACGGCGACGTCATCGCCTGAGGCTTCCCTCAACTATCTCGACGTCCCGTACAACGTCCTCCAAGGGCGCTGGACGAACCCGCGGACGAACAAGGTTCTGCTGGAAGCGGGGGCCACCTACTACTCGTATCGCCACGCTGGCGGGTTCTTGTCGCTACCGCCCGACGGCATCTTCGACATCGGCGTCACGGAGCTGTCCACCGCCAACAACCCGGCGACGGGCAAACCGTACGCGCCGCGCGCCAACTACGTCTATCGCGCGCTGTCCGAGTATCGGGACGACACCGCGAGCCCGAACAACTGGAACGCGTCCATGTCGTACGTGACCGGCTCGCACAGCCTGAAGGTCGGCTATCAGGGGGCGTTCCAGGCCGCGAGCACGGTTCGTCACGCCAACCCCACGCTGCTGTCCTACAACTTCAATCAGGGTGTTCCCACCGGGTTCAACGTCCGCATCCCTGAATGGGGAACGGCGGACCGCACCTGGACGCAGGCGTTCTTCGTGCAGGACACGTGGACGCGCCGCCGCCTGACCCTGCAGGGCGCCCTGCGCTACGACCACGCCTGGAGCTACAGCCCGGAAGGGCTCAGCGGCACCAACACCGCTGCGCCGCAGCTCGGGCTCGCCGCGATCACGTTCCCGCGCACTCCCAGCGTGGATTCGTTCAACGACTTTACGCCGCGGTTCGGCGTCGCATACGACCTGTTCGGCACCGGAACGACGGCGATCAAGTTCAACGGCGGCCGCTATCTTGGCGCGGCCACCAACGGCCTCGCCTACACGCGCAACAACCCGGCCGTGCGGACGGTGAACAACGTGACAAGAGGCTGGACGGACGACGGCGACAAGATCGTCGAGTGCAACCTCGCCGTCTTCACCGCCAACGGGGAATGTGCGGCCCTGATCGGGAACGATCTGAACTTCGGCGGGCAGTCGGGCAACCTGACGCGCGTCAACCCGGACACCCTCAAGGGATGGGGCGCGCGCGACTACGACTGGCAGTGGAGCATCGGCGTGCAGCAGCAGGTGCTGCCGCGCGTGTCCGCGGACGTCGCGTATTCACGCCGCTCGTTCCACAGCTTCACCATCACCGACAACCTGGTGCGCGATCCGTCGCAGTACGAGGCGTGGACGATCACCGCGCCGTCCGATTCCCGGCTGCCGGGCGGCGGCGGCTATCCGATCACGGTCTACACGCCGACGGCCGCAGCGGCGGCGATCCCAGCGCAGAACTACATCACCTGGGAGACCGACTTCGGCCCCGCGCGCACGAGCTTCTGGCAGGGCGTGGACTTCACCGTCAACGCGCGGGCGAGCAAGGGGCTCACGCTGCAGTTCGGCACCAACACCGGCCGGAAGAAGGACGACTTCTGCGCGAGCGCGACACGCATCGACACTCCTGATTGGCGGACGTCGGGGCCGGGGAGCACCAACTGCCGCATCAATCCACCGTACCAAACTACGATTCGCGGCCTGGCCAGCTACACCATTCCGCGCGTGGACGTCCTGGTGAGCACGGCGATCCGTTCGCAGCCGCCCCTTACTCTCAACGCGAACTGGCCGGTGCCCAACAGCGTCGTCGTGCAGCTTCTTGGACGCATCCCGCCAGGCGGCACGGCCGGTGGCACCACCACGGTGGCCCTTCTCGACGACGACCACCAGCTGTACGCGGACAATCGCCGAACCCAGGTGGACATGCGCGTAGCCAAGATCTTCCGCTTTGGCAAGACACGTGTCGACGTCGGCGTGGACGGCGAGAACCTGTTCAACACGAACTACGCCACCGCGTTGAGCGGCACCTATCAGTACAGCGCCGGCAACGCCGCGTCGGGCGGAACGTGGAAGAATCCGACGACGCTCTATCCGCCGCGCTACGCGCGACTGAATTTCACCGTGAGCTTCTGATCAAGGGGGCCTGCATGCTACGAAGAGTCCCATCCATCATCGTCCTCACGGTCGTCAGCGGGTACCTCGCCTTCTCCGGTGCACTCGACGCCACGGCTCCGTCGAGCAAACCCGAGGAGGTCGGCCTTTCGGCGAAACGGCTCGAGCGCATCGGCGAGCTCGTGCAGCGGCACATCGCCGCGGGCAGCTTTTCCGGCGCGGTGACGCTGGTGGCGCGCAACGGACGCATCGCCCATCACGAGGCATTCGGCGTGATGGATCTGGAAACGAAGAAGCCGATGCCGAAGGACGGCATCTTCCGCATCATGTCGATGACCAAGCCGGTCATCGGCGTGGCGACGCTGATGATGATCGAAGAGGGCAAGATCCGGCTGACGGATCCGGTCTCGCGATTCATTCCCGAGTGGAAGGACATGACCGTCGGCGTACCGCTGCCGGCCGGGCCGGGTGCCAGGGCTGGCGGGCCGGCCGGCGGACGCGGCGCCGAGCCGCGGTACTACACCGTTCCAATCGAACGCGAGCTCACCATCCGCGACCTGCTGACGCATGTCAACGGCGTCGTGACCGGCCCCGTCAGTCAGTCCGCCAATCGCGCGGTGGCCGCCAAGCCGAACGAGACGCTGGCCGATTACATTCCACGCCTCGGCAGGGTCCCCACGGATTTCCAGCCGGGCACGCGCTGGGCCTACAGCGCCACGGCCGCGTGGGACACGCTGTCCCGGATCATCGAAATCACGTCGGGCACGACCATCGACCGCTTCGTGAAGCAACGCATCTTCGATCCGCTGGAAATGAAGGACACGATCTATGTGGAGCCCACGGGCAATCCTCGGCTGGTGAAGCTGTACTCCCGCACTCCCGAGGGGCTCAAGCCCGCCGCGAATCCCGCATTCATGAACGGCGTCTATTTCTCGGGCGGCGGCGGGCTGCTCAGCACCGCCGCCGACTACGCGCAGTTCGCGCTGATGCTGGTCAACGGCGGCGAGCTGAACGGGGTGCGCCTGCTCAGCCCGCGCTCCGTCGATCTGATGGGGTCGGTGTTCGTGCCCGATACGCTGCCCGGGCGTCCGAAGGGCGAGAGCTTCGGCCTGAGCGTGCGCGTGGTCACCGATCCGGCCGCCCGCAACACCTACCTTTCGGAGGGCAGCTTCGGCTGGAGCGGTGCGTTCGGCACGCACTTCTGGGTCGACCGCAAGGAGAAGCTCGTCGCCATCGTGCTGACACAGACCTCGAACCAGGAGTTCCTGCGCGACTTCGAGAACATGGTGATGCAAGCGGTGGTGGGCGGCGCGGCGCGCACGTCGGGAACCAACTAGACTGCCGTCCATGAGCGCGGCTCAATTGTCATCAATTTTCATCGGACCGCTCCGGCAGACCGCGGCGGATGGACGACTCGACGCTCTGCACGCCCGCTTCAGAGAGCAAATCCTGGGCTTCTTCCGAAGCACGGCATGACCAACGTGGTGTACTTCAAACCGATGGACGCGCCGCTCTCGCAGACCACGCTCATCTACCTGCTCTCACACGAGAGCCGTGACGCCGCGACCAAGAGCTGGGCGGCGTTCCGGGACGGCCCCGAGTGGAAGAAGGTGTCGGCTGGCGGCCCTCCGCTCACGTCCAGGTCGAGTCCGTGTTCCTGCAACCCACCGACTATTCGCCTATGAAGTAGGCGTGCCGCCCGGCAACGTATTGGCGGCGCCGATACGTTGCATCCGGACGCCGCATTTGCACCCTCTCGGCGGGCGGACCACAATCACCCCCGCGTGGCGACTATGACGAAGAGGTTGAGGGTGCTGGTCGGGGTCGCGGCCGTGGTCGTGATCCCGTGTCTCATCTACGCGCAGGAACGCGGGCGCGGCGCCGAGCAGCCGGGGCAGGCCCCGCCCGGCCGCGGACGCGGGGGCCCTGGCTATCTCAAGCTGTTCGACTCGAACCTGCCGTTCGACCCGCACGATCTGGCCGGCATCTGGTCGCCAAACGGCAACGGCTTCGGCGGCGGCGGGCGCTGCCGCGATTGCGGCGACCGGGGCTACAGCTTCGAGTTCCCGACATTCACCCCGGCGGGCCAGGCCGCCTTCGACAAGAACATCCCGTCGTACGGCCGCATGAAGGACAGCGCCGATGCAAAGGCGCATCCGGAAGAGCACATCGGGCGGCGCCGGGCGCAGCCGCCCGCGCTCGGCAACGACACCTACGGCACCTGCAACCCGATGGGCATGCCGCGCGCGATTCTCTACCCGGACCCGGTCGAGTTCATCGTGTTGCCCGACCGCATCTACCAGCACTTCCAGTGGGGCTACGGCCTGCGCACGGTCTGGACCGACGGCCGCAAGCTCCCCAGCCCCGACGACGTCGACCTGCCGCGGTGGTGGGGTTACGCCACCGCGCGCTGGCAGGGCAACACGCTCGTCGTCGAGTCGACCGGCTACGACGAGCGCACGTGGATCGACTATTTCGGCTACCCGCACAGCGATCAGATGGTGCTGCACGAGGAGTACACGCGCACCAACTTCGACACGCTCGAACTGCGAATGACCGTGACCGATCCGAAGTACTACACGAAGCCGTGGGTCGCCGAAGTGAAGCGGATGCACCTGCTGCCGAAGGACTTCATTCAGTCGTCCGGCTGGGCGTCGCTGCTCGAGGATCTCTGCGCCCCTGCGAACGAGAACGAGTTCAACCGGGTGATCCGCGATCCGTCGGGCACGGGCAAACCCGCGGCGCCGCCCGCACGGCCCGCTCCGCCGCGACGCCGGCCGTAGCGCTCGACTTTCGAGAGTGAGGAGACCGATGCAGGACAGGACCGTCGCGGCACGTGCCGCGCTCGCATGCGTGTGGCTGGCAACCGCGACGCTCGCGGCCCACCACGGCACGAACATCAGCTACGACCGCTCCAAAACGTTCACGGCCAAGGCGGTGGTGACCGAGTTCAAGTACGTGAACCCGCATGTGCAGCTGTTCTTCGACGTCACCGACGACAAAGGCAAGGTGCGCCACTGGAGCGGCGAGCTGCTGCCGAACCCGGCGATGCTGATTCGCAACGGCTGGACCCGCAAGAAATCAGGGGAGGCGCTCAAATACGGCACGAAGGTCGTGGTCACCGCCGCGCCAGCGCGCGCCGGCGGCGACACCGCGCTCGTCCTGAAGATCGAAAGCGAGAGCGGCGAAGATCTGCTCAGTCTCGGCCCGGTGCCGCCACCCCCGCCAGCCGCTCCGGCGCGCTGACATTCAGCCCGCGCGATAGATTTCACCGGTGCCGTACGCGCTGTTCGCCGTTCGCGTCGTCGCCGGTCTCCTGTTCTGGCAGCACGGCCTGGAGAAGCTGTTCGGGTTCGCCGGCGCGCGTCCGGAGACGTCGCTCCTGGGGATCCGCGGCATCGCCGGGATCCTCGAGGCGGTGGGAGGGCCGCTGCTCGTCATCGGCCTGTGCACCCGGCCGACGGCGTTCGTCCTCAGCGGCGAGATGGCGGTCGCCTATTTCCGCGCCTGGGCGCCACGCGGCTTCGTCCCGATCGCCAACGGCGGCGAAGAGGCGACGCTGAACGCCTTCATCTTTCTGTGGATCGCGGCGGCAGGGGCGGGGGCGTGGAGTCTCGACGCCTGGCTCCAGAATAGTCGCGCCGCGGGAGCCTTGCGGCAGCGCGCCGCAGCTCTGGAGCCGCACGCGCGCACCCTGCTGCGCCTCGTCGTCGGACTGCTGCTCACGCTGCACGGTGTCCGGAAGATCTTCGGGGTGCTGCCCTCGATCGCCGGACGGGTGGGCGCTCCCCCGCTCGTCGCGCTCGACTCATTGCCGGCGTTCACCGGCGGCATCGAAATCGTGGCCGGCCCGCTGCTGATGCTCGGCCTCTTCCTCAGGCAGACGGCCTACGTCGTCGCCGCCGAGGCTGCGCTCGCCTATGTTCTGATTGCGCAGCCGCGTGCGCCGTGGCCAATTCGGAACGGCGGCATTGAGGCGCTGCTCTACGCCGCCGTGATGACCTACTTTGCGACCGCTGGTGCCGGAGCGTGGAGCCTCGGCGATCAGGGCGCTCCGCCCAGCAGGCTCGCGCCGCCGACGTAGCCACCAGGCGCGACGACGTCGCGATGCGTCAGCCGGATGTCGTCGACCACGATGCCGTACGACGGGAAGTGCATCTCCTCCCATGTCTGGTCGCCGTAGTACACCGTCGACTTCGGGTTGGGATTGAACTTGTTCCCGGGCGAGTTGTCGTACCAGGCGAACACGCGCATCTTCGTCCCGGTCGGCACCTTCAGGGAGGTGTCGTACCAGAGCTGCCAGTTGAAGTCGTAGCGCGGCACGTTCAGGATCGTCTCGGTGCGCCCGTCCGGGTAATCGAGATAGAAACGCGCGGCCTTGCCCCGCACGTGCATGTGCGGCATCAACCCCACGAGCTCGACGTCCTTGGTGAACGTGATGAGGGCCGGAGGCGCTTCCCAGTTCGATTCAAGTGGCGGAATCGCAAATCGCTGGCGATCGGACGGTGAGCTCGTGCTCAGCGCCAGGTACCGCCGCTTCGGCGGTGTCTTCGCGACCGTAAAGCCGATCTGCACGTGATCGGTCAGCGCCTTTCCGTTCGGCGTGTAGTGAACGTTGAGGGCGATGTCGGTGCCGGCGGGAATGAGCTTGGCCGCATCGAACGGCCGGAAATCGGCCGGCGGTCGTCCCGGTTCGTAGCACTCTTCGAGGCCGTTGCTGCGCGACAGGATCCCGATCGCCGTGTTGAAGAGCGCGGGCGGAAGCTGGGTCGGCCCAGCGGGCCGGCCCGCAGGCGCGGCCGGAGCGCCCGCAGGCGGCGTGGTCGGCGGTCCAGCCGGCGGTGCGCCTCGACCGCTGCGAATTTCATTGCCCTCGTCGTCACGCGGTACCGTGCGAGCGCTCGGCGTGAAATACGTAGTCCTGGAATCGTGCGGCAGATACGCAATGCAGATGTGGTGTGTGACCGCCATCTCCGACGGCTTCACCTCGACGGAGGTTACCCACGTGTCCTCCTTGAAGTTGCCCGGCACGATGATCCATGTCCATTCGACGATGCCTTTGGCCGGCACTTCGTACGAGGGCCCATCCACGACCAGATCCGGCTTGATGCGCCAGCCGCCCTCGGGCCACGCCACCGGTTTCGGACCATCCTTCGGATCGCCGGCTGGAGCTCCGGCGTCCGCCCAGCGCGCCAATGTGTCGATGTCCTGCTGCTGCAGCGACCGATCGTTCAGAAAGTGACCAAACGCGGGGTCCGCGAACCACGGCGGCATCTTCTTCGTCTGCGCCGCGGCCTTGACGGCGCGCGCCCAGGGACGCGCCGAGTCGTAGGTCTGGAACGACATCGGCGCAATCTGACCCGGGCGGTGGCAGCTCTCGCAGTTCTTCTGCAGGATCGGCAGGACGTCTTTGTAGTACGTGGGCGTCGCCGGCGCCTGGGCGCTCGCGTGGGGGGGCTGCACCACCGCGATCCCGATCGCTGCACACAGCAGCGCGGCAGCCTTCAACACATGTGACCTCATCACGATCTCCCTTAGAACACCAGCTTGACGCCCAACTGCATCTGCCGCGGCGGCCCGGCGGAGGTGATCTGGCCGGCGTTCGGGTTGAGCGCGGCGCTACCATCCGCGGTGGCAATGAAAATAGCGGAATTCGGCTGGTTGTAATTGACGCGGTTGAACAGGTTGAAGACTTCGGCGCGGAGCTGCAGATACGGGCCCTTGCCCAGGCTCACGTTCTTGCTGAGCGCGAGATCCACGCTGAGAAGCCCCGGCGACGTCAGCGAATTGCGTCCGACCCCGATGCCGAGCGTGCCGGCGGTCGGCAGCGTGAAGAACGTCGGATCAAAGTAGTTCACGATGCAGCCGCACGCCGTGTCGAGGGTCCCGCCCGTGACGGCATCGTCGAGCGACTTGCCAGACGCCAGGTTCGGGCGCTGCGTTCCGCCGGTCTGGAGACCCGCCTGGTCGAAGCCGATCAGCGGTGTGAACGGCGCGCCGCTGACGGCGCTGACGATGCCCGAGACCTGCCATCCCGAGACGAACGCATTGGCGCTGAACGGCAGCTGATAGATCGCGCTGGCGCGCAGGCTGTGCGTACGGCCGGTCACGCAGGGGCCGTAATCGTAGCGTTCGTCATACGGGTTCGTCGCGGCCGTGCCGCCCTCGAAGGGCGAATTCCCCGACGTCGTGTCGTTGCAGCGTGACAGCGTGTACGAGAGCTGCGACTGCAGGTTGTTGGTGAACCGGCGGTTGAGTGCCACCTGAAGCGAGTGGTAGTCCGACTCCGCGTAGGAGTTGGCGCTCACGAGCGAGCCGAACACCGGATTGACACGCGCGTTCGAAATCGTCTGCGCACCCGCGCGCGACCCGTAGACCACGGTGCCATTGGCCAGCGTGGTCGGCTTGACCGGATTGACGTCGCGCTGGCGCTGCAGATGATCGCCACGGCTGCCGACGTACGCGATGGTCACGCTGGTGTTGCGCAGCACCTCGCGCTGCACGTTGACGTTCCATTGCTGCAGGCGCGGCGAGTCCGCCATGTCGAAATCGAGCGCCTGGCTCTGCGTGATCTGCGACGCCGCCGGATTCGGGGTCGGGAAGACCGGCACCGGCGGGAACGGCAGCCGCACCTGCACGCCGAGCGAATACGGCGGATTGAGCGAGTAGGCCGGGCCGAAGCGGTTGGCGGTAATCACGCTGTGGAACACACCGTAGCCGGCTCGCACCGCCGTCTTGTGATCCGCAAACGGGTCGAACGCAATGCCGACGCGCGGCTCCCAATTGCGGAGCGTCGGATTGCGTCCGAACGCCTTGGTGATCGTCGTGAACCCGGTGGACTGCGCAAGATCCACGAGCGCTGCGGCCTTGTCGAGGGTGGCAATCGATCGCGGGTCGTAGCGCAACCCCAGATTCAGCGTCCACCTGGAGCCCAACCGCCATTGGTCCTGCGCGAAACTCGTCACCCGCCATTCTTCGATGTTGCGCGCCGCGTCATTGGCGCCCGGCAGCGCCCCGAGAAAGAGCGACGGCTGGTTCTGCAGGAATGCGGTCAGGCTGGGAAATGTCCACGCGCCGTCGCCGAAGAGCGGCAGGTTCACGAAGGTCGTCTGGCGTTCGTACTCGGCGCCGAGCGTCAGCGAATGCCCACCTCCGCTCCAGACGATATCGTCGCCGAGTATGAAGCGCCGCTGCCGCTGGACAAACGGCAAAACCTGGTTGCCACCGACGCCGGTGACGCCGGACCCTGGAGCCACGGAGCCGCTCTGACGTCCTGGGAAGAACGTCAGCAGGCCGTTGTCGAGGTCGGTGCGGGAGGCGTTCTCCTCGGTTCGGGTCACTCCCACGCGGACGCTGTTCGCCATCGTCGGCTTCAGCGCCTGACGGAGCTCCGCCGTGACGTAGTGGTTCTTCGAGTCGTCATCGCTGTTCCACAGCGGAATCGCCGAGCCCGAGTTCGGCTCGAACACCGATGCCTGATCGAGGGTGTAGCGCACGAACAGGTTCGCGGACGGCGTCAGCGTGTAGTCCACGCGGCCGACGAAGTAGTTTTCGCGCCCCGGCGATTCGTTGGTCACGTCCGTGCGGCCGATCCCCTGCGCGGCCTGTGCGGGCGTCTGCCGCGTCGGCAGCGGATAGAGCTGCAGGACGGGCGCGATTGCGGCATTCACCCCGACGTTGACGCCGTTGATGATGCCGTTGCGGGCGTTCCCGTCGGGCACGGTGATGGCTTGTGTCTGCCCGATCGTCTGGCGCAATCCCTCGTAGGTGACGAAGTAGAACGCCTTGCCTTTCGCCAGCGGCCCGCCGGAGCTGGCGCCGAACTGATTTTTGTTGAATTTCGGGTCGGGCCGCCCCAGCAGCGTGTCGAAATAGTTCGAGGCGTCCAGCCGGTCGTTGCGGAAGAACTCGAAGAGCGACCCGTGCCACTGGTTGGTGCCCGACTTCGTGATCGCGTTGACGGCGACGCCGTTGCCGCCGAACTGCGCGCTGTAGGTGTTGGTCAGCACCTGGTACTCGGCGATCGCTTCTACACCGAGCGTCGTCCCGAGCTGGCCGGAGCCGCTGCCCCGATTCCAGTAGTTCTGCACGTTGGTGTTGTCGAGCAGGAACACCTGTCCTTCGGGGCGGGCGCCCGACACGGTGTACTGCGGCTGCCTGCCGAAGAACTGCTGGAACTGCCCTCCCGCCGTCGCCGGCGGCACTTCGTTCGCGCCGGGGGCCAGCGCAATCAGCTTCGAGTAGCTGCGGTCGATGAGCGGCAGCTCGGCGATCTGCTTTTGTTCGATGACGGTCCCCAGCGAGGATGACACGGTCTCCACGACGGGCGCGTCGGCAGTCACCGTGATGGTCTCCTGTACGGCGGATGGCCCCAGTGCGAAGTCCACCACGCTCTCGCTGCCGACGACGAGCCGCACGCCGCTGCGGACCACGGTCTGAAAGCCGGACAAGGACGCCTCGATGTCGTAGGGCGCCGGCAGCAGGTTTGTCTGGGTGTAGTGGCCTTGTGAATCGCTGACGGTCGTTTGCGACACCTTGGTATCGGTGTTGGTGATCGTCACCGTGGCGCCCGGGAGCACGGCGCCCGTGCGGTCGGTGACGGTGCCCAGCACGGTGGCCCGTACCGCCTGAGCGGCGGCGGGTGTGGCGGGAACGGCGGCGGCGAGAGCGAGCACACAGACGGCGAGCGCGCGTCGAATCACGATGCGGGTTCTCCTGGTGGATGAGCCGACGAAAGTCGTGCGACTATGCGCGCGCGTCAGCCCGCGGGAAGAATCGTTTCTTGCGATGCCGGACATCGCGGAGATCGATACCGGGTTCGCATGGCGCGGGCGGTAGAATCCCCGGCCATGAGTGATCGCTCGTGAGGCCGGTGCACTTCGTCGGAAGCGTCGCGCTTGACGGCCCCGTGGAGGTCTTCCAGGCGATCGGGCAGCACTGTGGGCCGTTTCTCAAGCGGGTGCCGGATGGGGAGCCGGGCGGCCGGCGACTGTGCGTCGACCGGTTCGGCATCGCCTCGGAATGCGGCATCTCGCGGGGGCGGGACCCGCAGTTGGCGCTCAACTTCATCAAAACCTACGCCGACGCGGCGCGCGCGTGAGCGCGACCGCGAGCTCTGCGCAGAGGGTGTCGTGATACGGAAACCACATCGTGCGCCTGTGCTGTTGCTGGCAGCTGTCACCGTGGCGCTGTTCAGCGGTCGTGTCGATGCCCAACGCGGAGGACGCGGTGGACCGCCGGTGCCGCCCACACCGCGCGCCGCGGCGCCAGTCGACCTCACTGGCCAGTGGGTGTCGCTCATCACCGAGGAGTGGCGCCAGCGTCAGTTCACAGGCGCGAAGGGGGACTTCGGCAGCCTGAACGTGGTGCTGCTTCCTCCGGCACGCAAGGTTGCGGCGAGCTGGGATCCGGCGCGTGACGCCGCGGCCGGCGAGCAGTGCAAGGCCTACGGCGCTGCCGGCGTGATGCGGCTGCCGACGCGTGTGCGCGTGTCCTGGCAGGACGACACGGCCCTCAAGCTCGAGACCGACGCCGGCACGCAGACGCGTCTGTTCAAATTCGGACCGCCGCAGGGCGAGGGCGGCGACTGGCAGGGGCTCTCGACGGCCTCGTGGGACTACCCGCAGGCCGCGCTGGCCGGACGCGGATTCGGACCGGCGCCCGGCGGGTCGCTCAAGGTGATCACCACGAAGATGAAGCCCGGCTATCTGAGCCGCAACGGCGTGCCCTACAGCGGCAACGCCGTGATGACCGAGTTCTTCGATCGCTTCGACGTCCCCGGCGGCGACTCGCTGCTGGTCGTGACGAGCGAGATTGTGGACCCCGAGTACCTGGCGACCCCCTACTGGACGAGTCAGCAGTTCAAACGCGAGGCCGACGCGTCGCGCTGGCGCCCGACGCCGTGCGCCGCGCGATGAGGAGCGGACACATGCGAAGCGCGAGAGGCGTAAGAGGCTTGCTGGCGGCGGCGCTGGCCGCGCTGGGGACCACCCTCGCCGGACAGGCGCCCGTCATCCCCGGAGCGCCCACCGGACAGGCTCCGGCCATCGACTTGAGCGGCTACTGGACGCCGGCACTCCACGAGGATCTGATGGAGCGCGGACCCGGGGCCGAGATCGCCGACTACGGCGGCTTCCCGTTGAACGAAGCGGGCCGCCTGTGGGCGCTCTCGTATGACCCGTCGCGGGTGACGCTGCGCCATCACCAGTGCGAGGCCTACGTCACGCCCTATCAGATGCGGGCGCTGGGCAACTTCCGGATCTGGGAGGAGCGCGACTCCTACACGCAGCGGCTGGTCGCGATCCATCTCTGGGCGCAGACGACCGAAGGGCATCGCGTGATCTGGATGGACGGCCGGCCGCACCCACCGGCGTGGGCGCCGCACACGTTCCGCGGTTTCTCGACGGGACGGTTCGTCGGCAACGCGCTGGTGGTGAGCACGACGCACATGAAGAACGGCGCGCTCCGGCGCGGCAACGGCGCGCCGGAGAGCGATCAGGCGACGCTGACCGAGTTCTTCACCCGCCACGGCGACCACCTGACGAACGTCACGGTGGTCTCCGATCCCGTGTATCTCACCGAACCGATGGTGCGGAGCAGCGACTTCGCGCGGCAGCCGGTCGATCCCGGCGCCTGGCTGTATGCCTGCGACGACGGCGAGCAGATCCTCGATCGGCCGGACGACGCCGTCCCCCACTACCTGTTCGGCAAGCAGCCGTTCGTGAACGAGTTCTCGACCCGCTACAAGCTTCCGCTCGCGGCGGGGCTGCTGGGCGCGGTGACGATGTATCCGGAACTGGACGCACGGCTGGGGACGAGCACGGACGCTGAAGGGCGTGCACTGCTCTCGCCGGCGGCCGGTCGCGCGCCGGAAACGAGCAAGGGCACCGGTCGCGAGCCGCGCGACGGCAGCATCCACGTCCTGCCGGTGCGCGACAACGTCTACATGCTGGTGGGCGACGGCGCCAACATCGTCGTGCAGACCGGCGATCAAGGCGCGTTCGTGGTCGACACGGGCGAGGGGAAGCTCGCGGACAAGGTGATCGCGGCGATCCGAGGTCTGACCAGCAAACCGATCCAGTTCATCGCCAACACCAGCTTCCGAAGCGAGCACACGGGCGGGAACGCGCGGCTCGGCGACGCGGGTCAGGATCCGAGCCTGCTCGGCTCGTTCTTCGTGCAGGCCGCCCCGCGCGGCGTCACCGGCTTCTTCAGCGATCCGGGGGCGCACGCGACGATGATGGCGCACGTCAACGTGCAGGTCCGCATGCAGGCGGCCAACGCCCCAGCCGCCGCGGTGCCCGCCGACACCTACCTCGAGGATCGGCGTCGCAAGTTCCACAACGGCGACGCCATCGAATTCTTCTACCAGAAGGACGCGGTGACCGACGGCGACAGCCTGATTCACTTCCGCCGCGCCGACGTCATCGTGGCGGGCGACATCTTCACCACCACTCAGTACCCCCTCATCGACGTCAAGAACGGCGGCTCGGTCCAGGGCGAGATCCGCGCCTTGAACGAGATCCTGAAGAAGACGGTCTACCGGCACCAGGGAGAAGAAGGCACCTACGTGGTGCCGGGCCACGGCTACCTCGCCGACGAACACGAGGTGGTCGAGTACCGCGACATGGTCGTGATCGTCCGCGACCGCGTCAAAGCGATGATCGCCGCCGGCGCGACGCTGGCGCAGGTGAAGGCGGCGCGGGTGACGGCCGACTACGACACGCAGTACGGCGCCAACACCGGGTCGTGGACGACCGAGATGTTCGTGACCGCCGTGTACGACAGCCTCAAGAGCGGGCGCTGACGCGAGCCGCGCGGCCGCCGCGGATCACCGGCGGCTGTGACGGCAGCTGCTGCACGACGGTCCTGAGGAGACCGCGGAACCAGTGGTGCGCGGGGTCGTACTCGTGCACCTTGTGCCACTGCAGCATTTCGACCATCGGCGGCATCGCGATCGGCAGCGGCAGCAGACGGAGCGGCAGGATCTCGGCGCACTTCGCCGCGAGGCGCGTGGTAATCGTGGCAACGCGATCCGTGCCGACCACCAGCTGCGGCGCCAGACTGAAAGTCGGCACCGACACCTCGACGCGACGCTTGAAATTGGCCCGCCGCAGAAACTGCTCGTCGTAATTCGCGGGCGGTTCGTTGCCGGCCACGTTCACGACCACGTGTCCGAGCTCGAGGTACTGCTCGAGCGTGATCGTCTTGCCCACCGCTTTGCTCCCGGCCCAGACGACGCAGGTGTAGGTATCCTCGAACAGCACGTCGGTGGGCTGCGACGACGACACGTACCCCTCCGGCGCGATGAGAAAATCGAGCTCGCCGCTCTCGAGATCCTCGCCGGCGCGGCGGCCCACCGGCCGCAGCTCGAACGTGATGTGCGGCGCCTCGCAACGAGCGGCCCGCAACACGTCGGCCATGAGGATCTCAGTTACGTAGTCGCTGACCGCCAACGACAGATGGCGGGTGGCGGTGGCCGGATCGAATTGAGGCTTCGATCCCAGCGTGCCGCGGATCTGCAGCAGGATGTCCCGCACTGGCCCCACCAGGCCCTCGGCCATCGGCGTCAGCACCATCTGGCGGCCGACCGGCACCAGCAGCTCGTCGTGGAAGTAGTGGCGCAGTCGCGCGAGCGCGCCGCTCATCGCCGACTGACTCAGGTTCAGCCGATTCCCGGCCCGCGTCACGTTCCGCTCGGTCAACAGCGCATCGAGGGCCACAAGCAGGTTGAGATCGAACAGGTGCAGGTCCATGGGTCACGTATCGGCCACGCCGATACCTCGCATCGGGACGATTCATGAGCGACGCGCCTGACCATCGAACAGAATCACGTCCCGTGAAACCGATCGTCGGCGTATTCCTGGCGGCAATGGTAGCCCTGACGTCAAATGGCGCCGCGGTGTCGGCGCACCACTCGTTCGCCGCCGAATTCGACTTTCAGAAACCGGTGACGCTCAAAGGCGTGGTCGTGCAGTGGGAAATGATCAATCCTCACGGCTGGATCACGATGGATGTCACGGGCGAGGATGGCCAGACCGCCCGGTGGATGGTCGAGACCTCCAATCCCAACGGTCTGATGCGGCTCGGATGGACCAAGCGGTCGCTGAAACCGGGGGACGAGATCACGGTCGAGGGCTACAAGGCGAAGGACGGCTCGAACACCGCCAACGCCGCGACGGTCGGCTTGGCCGATGGGCGCAAGGTGTTCGCCGGTTCATCGGGGACACCCGCCGGCACACCCGGGACGAACAAGTGAGAAGCGCACTCCTGGCGGCCGCAATCTGCGCGCTGATCGCCGGCTCGCGCCTGCTGCCGCTCTCGGCGCAGCGGACACCGCCGCCGGCAGTCGCCGCCGGCGCCGGTCTGCCCCGACTCCCCGACGGACATCCGGACCTGCAAGGGCTCTGGCTCAAGAGCGCCGGCGGGTTTCAGGGGCTCTTCATCGGCTCGCTCGACGGAACCAACTTCGCTGCGCCGGGCGGCGGCCGGGGCGACGGCCGCGGCGGCAGGGCGGGCGGCGGACCTCCCGCCGCGCCGCGCTACGAGTACACGCCGGAGGCCGAGGCCGAACGGCAGGACCGTCTGAAGCGCGGGTACGAGGACCCCGAGGCCCGATGCCACCTGCCAGGCGTGCCGCGATCACTCGACCAGCCGGGCGGCCTCTACCCCGTGCAGATCATCCAGGACGAAAAGTACGTGGCCCTGCTGCACGAGGCGATGCACGACGTGCGCATCATCCCCACCGACAACAGCCCCCACCCGAAAAACTACTGGGCGTGGGACGGCGACTCCCGCGGTCGTTGGGACGGCGACACGTTCGTGGTGGACGTGAGCAACTTCAACGGGCGCACCTGGCTCGACATGGCCGGCAACTTCGTCGACGCGAACGAGCACGTCGTCGAGCGCTTCAGGCTGATCGACCGCGACACCATCCTCTACGAGGCCACGGTCACGGATCCGACCGTGTTCGTGAAGCCGATCGAATTCCGCTTCACGTTGAAGCGGGTGCCAACGGATCAGCAGATCCTCGAGTACAGCTGTCTCGAAGGCGAACGCAGCCTGCAGCACTACACGGACGAAGACGGCGGCAAGAAGCGGAGGGCCAAGTGACCTGGGGGCGGGTCGTCCAGCTCGCGCTCTGTTCGGCGACGATCGCCTGCCTGCTCGCGGCGCCGGCGTCTGACTCTGTCGCGCAAAACGCCGGCCGCGTAGCGCCGTTTGCTCCCGCTCGCCTCTGGGACGGCAAGACGCCCGACTTTCGCGGCATCTGGCAGGTGCGGGGCAGCGCCGACCAGAACGTCGAACGCTTGGTTGTCGATCCGCCCGACGGAAAGATTCCGTACAAACCCGAGGCGCTCCCCCGCCGGCAGCAGAATTACCGGAACCGAGCGACGGCCGATCCCTCGCTGAAGTGCTATCAGGCGGGCCTGCCGCGCGCGACGTACGTGCCGATGCCGCTGCAGATCCTGCAGAGCCCCGGCAACTTCGCCATCGTCTACCAGGAGAATCACGCGTTCCGCGTGTTCCATCCCGAAGGGCGGCCGCACTTCGACGCCACCGATTGGTGGATGGGCGACACGCGATACCGCTGGCAGTTCGACACGCTGATTGCCGACGTCGTGGCGATGACGGACCTGGCGTGGCTCGACCAGGCGGGCAACTTCCACAGCACCGAGTTCCACGTGGTCGAGAAATATCGGCTGACCAGCGCGAACACGCTCGAGTACGAAGCACGAATGGAAGACCCGATGGTCTACACCCGGCCCTGGACGCTGCGCACCACGCTGTATCGCGTCATGCAGCCGGGCGCCCGCATCATCGAGGACGAGTGCCTCGAGGATGCCAACGGCGTCCGCCACCACATCTCGCCGTCCGATCCGCGCAACCTGCTGAAAGCCGACTACTCGCGCTGGAAGAAGCCCGCCCAGCCGTAGAATGCGGCGATGACCGCCCGGCTCGCGTCCCTTTCCGCGTCACTGTGCGCGCTGGTGCTGCTCGTCAGCGGCCGCCAGCCGAGTGCCGCCGCGCAATCGCCGGCCAAGGGGCTGGCACTGGTCGGCGGCACGCTCATTGACGGCAGCGGCGGCGCGCTCGTGCGCGACAGCGTCGTCCTGATCCGGGGCGATCGCATCCAGCGCGTCGGCACGGTGGCGACGCTGCCCGTGCCGGCAGGCTACGAGTCGATTTCCACCGAAGGCATGACCGTGCTACCGGGGCTGTGGGATCTGCACGTGCACCTGATCTACAGCGGCCACCCCAACCCTGGGGCCTGGTTCAAGCACGACGCGGAGTTCGAACCAGTCACGATCCCCGCCTCGGCGCGCCAGATGCTGATGGGCGGGGTGACGAGCGTGCGCGATCTCGCGGCTCCGGCGGCAGCCGTGCTCGGCGTCAAACGTCGCGTCGCCGACGGCGCGCTCCCAGGACCGACGATCTATGCCGCCGGTCCCGCGCTCGCCAAGCTGGCGGCGAACCAGACGTCGATCACCAGCCAGTTCCAGCCGATCGACGGCGCCGATGACGCCCGCAGCAAAACGCGCCGTCTGCTCGACGACGGCGTAGACGTCGTGAAGATCTTCTTTGCCGAACGCATGTCGCCCGAGGAGCGGACCGCAATCGTGACCGAAGCGCATGCCCGCGGAAGGAAAGTGGCCATGCACGGGCAGACCGACGCCGAGGTGCGGCTCGGGGTGCAGATGGGCATCGACGACTTCCAGCACATCGGCATCGACAGCCCTGAGTACGCGCCCGACATCATGGAGGCGCTGCGGGCGCGGGTGAAACGGGGGCCACCGCTGTATTGGACGCCGACTGTCGGCGCCAACGGGCTGCTCAACGCCGCCTACTTCTCGTCGAAGCCCGAGATCATCGACGACTTCGAGAACTATCTCGGCCTGCCCGCTCCGCTCGTCGCCGAAGTGAAGGCGGGCTGGGCCGCCTATCAGCCGCGGGCGCCGCGCGCGGACGCCGAAGCCATCGTGAAGCGGAAAGTGGGGCAGATGCGTGAGGCCGGCGTCGAGCTCGTCTTCGGCACCGACGAAGGCAGCGCCGGCCAGTTCGCGCGCCATTCCACCTGGATGGACGCCGACCTGTGGGTACGCGTGCTGGGGATGGATCCGATGTGGGTGCTGCGGCGCATGACGCTCGACGCGGCGATGATGATGGGGGCGGACCGCGACTCGGGGTCGGTCGCCGCCGGAAAATATGCCGACGTGATCGCGGTTGGTGGCGATCCGCTGCGGCACATCGACGTCCTGCGCGCGCCGATCGTCGTCATCCGCCACGGGCGGCGATACAAGTAGCGCGCGATGACGCACCTCCACCGGCTTTCGATCGTCGGAGCACTGCTTCTGGCCGGCGCGCTTCACGTGACGGCACAGGAGGCGCCGCCGGCGTTTCGCGCCAGCTGCGCCGGCTGTCATGCGCCGGCGAACGCCGCACAGCCGGCAGCCGCCCCGTCGATCGACGCGCTTCGGCGGTATTCCCCCGAGGCGATCCTCAACATCCTGCTCAACGGCAAGATGCGGATTCAGGCCACGCCGCTGAGCGACGCCGAACGCCGGGCCGTCGCCGAGTTCCTGGGAGGACGGCCCCTGCGCAGTGAGCCGCCCGCGGCGTCGGTGACGCGCTGCCAGTCATCGCCGACATTTCAAGGCGACGTGCAGGCCGGCGATTGGAACGGGTGGGGCAACGGGCTCGACAACACGCGCTTCGCGAAGAACGGCGGCCTCGCCGCCGCGGACCTGCCACGGCTGAAGTTGAAATGGGCGTTCGGCTTCGCCGACGCCACATCGGCGCGGGCCCAGCCGGCGCTGGTCGGCAACCGCTTGTTCGTGGCGAGCGACACCGGCGAGGTGCATGCACTCGACGTGCGCACGGGATGCGCCTTCTGGTCGTTCCGCGCGCAGGCGACGGTCCGCACCGCGCTCACCGTCGCGCCGTATCGCACGCGGACCGGCGGTCGCGGGTGGGCGGTCCTGTTCGGCGATCTGCGCGCGAACGCGTACGCCGTCGATGCCACCACTGGTCAAGCGATCTGGACGCGCCACGTCGACGACCACCCGTTCGCCGCCATCACCGGCGCGCTGACGTTCTACGACGGCCGCGTGTTCGTGCCCGTGCAGGGGCTCAACGAAGAAGTGCAGGGTGGGCGACCGCAGTACGAGTGCTGCACCTTCCGTGGCAGCCTCTCGGCGCTCGACGCCGATACCGGCGCCGTCGTGTGGAAAACCTACACCATCGGCGAGCGGAAGTCTCGCGGCCGGAACGCCTCGGGTGTGCCGCTGTGGGGTCCCGCGGGCGGCGGCATCTGGGCGGCCGCCACCATCGACGTCCGCCGCGGCGCGCTCTACGTGGGAACGGGCAACGGCTACGCCGACCCGCCACAGCCGATGACCGACGCCATCGTCGCGCTCGACATCAAGAGCGGGCGCGTGCGCTGGGCGCGGCAGCTGACGCCGAACGATGGATGGACGCTGGGATGCGCCCCCACGAATACGGGCAACCCCAACTGTCCGGCAGTGCTCGGGCCGGACCACGACTTCTCGGCATCGCCGATCCTCGTCACAGTCGCGGGGCGCGACCGGCTCGTCGTGCCGCAGAAGTCCGGCATGGCGTGGGGGCTCGACCCGGCCGCGGAGGGCGCCATCCGATGGCAGCAGCGCATCACCGAGGGCACCGGGCTCGGTGGGCAATGGGGCGCGGCCGTGGACGGACGCCAGGCGTACTTCGGCGCCAACGGGCTGAGATCGAAAGCGCCGCCGGGCGGCATCGTGGCCGTGAACCTGGCGACCGGTGAGGTGGCGTGGCGCAAGGCGCCCGAGCCTCCGCTGTGCGGGGCGACGGGGCTCGAGTGCAGCGCGGCACAAGGCGCCGCCGTCACGGCCATCCCCGGCGCGGTGCTGTCGGGATCGCAGGACGGCGGCGTGCGGGCCTACGCCGCCGACGACGGCACCCTGCTGTGGCAGTTCGATACCAACCGGGAATTCCCGACGGTGAACGGAGTGGCGGCCAAGGGCGGCAGCATCGACGGCCCCGGTCCGATCGTGGCCGGTGGTCTGCTGATCGTCACCTCGGGCTACGGCGGCATCGTCGGGATTCCGGGCAACGTGCTGCTGGTCTTCGGAGTGAACTGACCAAGGAGAGAGCGCAACATGCGGAAACTGTTGATCGGACTCGCGCTGTCGTTCGTCGGAGTATCGGTGTTGCTCGCGCAGGCGCCTGAGCCCAAACCGGACTCCCCCGCCGTGCAGGCGATCGTCGCGCGCGCCAAGACCGCGGCCGGCGCCACGTGGGCAGAGGAAGCGCACTTCTTCTGCGAGGCGCCGCGCGCCAACAGCCCCAACGACCCGCCGATCGAGCCGTCGAAGATCTTCGACAACGTCTACGCCATCGGCAACAGCGGCACCGTCGCCTACGTGTTCAGGACGTCGGCCGGGCTGGCGATGATCGACGCGCTCGGCGCGAACCAGGTGGAGTCGGTGCTGCTCCCCGGATTCAAGGCGCTCGGGCTCGACCCCGCGCAGGTGAAAGCCGTCATCGTCGGCCACGGCCACGCCGATCACTTTGGCGGGTCGGCTTACATGCAGGAGCACTACGGATCGAAGGTCTACATTTCGGCCGCGGATTGGAACCTGATGGAGAACCCGCCGCCGGCGCGCGGCGGCCGTCAGGGCGGGCCGCCCACGCCGCTGCCGAAGCACGATCAGGTGATTGCCGAGGGGCAGCCGATCGTCATCGGCGACCTGAAAGTGCAGGCGGTGGCCATCCCCGGCCACACACCCGGCTCGATGGGTTTCATCTTCCCGGTGAAGGACGACGGTAAGACGCGCATGGCCGCGCTCTACGGCGGCACCGTGCTGACGCCCGGCATCATTTCAGACGAGGGGCTGCAGACCTATCTCCAATCGGTGGCGCGTTTCAAAGAGGCGACGCGCAAGGCCAAGGTCGAGGTGGAGATCCAGAACCATCCGCTGATGGATCCGATTCAGGCCAAGCTGGATCGCCTGCGCACCCGTTCCAAGGGGCAGCCTAATCCATTCGTCGTCGGCACGAAGGGGTATCAGGCGTTCCTCGACGTGATGTCGATCTGCACCGAGGCTAATATTGCGCGGAGGAGGCAGCCATGAATCGCTTCGCCATCGCCCTGCTCGTCGCCGTCAGCGTCCTGTCCGTGGCACGGGCCCAGCAGGCCGTTCCGGACATCCCGTTCGACTCGGTCCCCAACTTCCTGAAGCTACCACCCGACATCAACTTCGGTGAGGACGCGGGCGTGGCGGTCAACTCCAAGGGGCACGTCTTCGTCTACACGCGCTCGAACAGCGCCACGGGAGCGGCCTACGGCGGCGCGGCCTCGCAGCTCTTCGAGTTCGATCAGACGGGCAAGTTCGTCCGCGAGATCGGCAAGGGCCTCTACGCGTGGGCGTTCGCGCACGCGGTCCGCGTCGACAAGGACGACAACATCTGGGCGATCGACAAGGGCTCGGACATGGTGGTCAAGTTCAACCCGGAAGGGCACGTGACGATGGTGTTCGGGCGCAAGAAGGAAGCGTCCGACAAGGAAGCGGAGCCGTGGGAGCGGAACCGTGTTCCGCCGCTGCCACCGGTCAACGGCCAGTTCCGCCAACCGACCGACGTGGCCTGGAACGCCAACGGCGACATCTTCATCAGCGACGGCTACGTGAACTCGCGCGTGGCCAAGTTCGACAAGAACGGCGACTGGGTGAAGAGCATCGGCGAGCCAGGGGCGGGCCCCGGGCAGTTGAACACGCCGCACTCGATCGCGACCGACGCGCAGGGCAACGTCTACGTCGCCAACCGCGGCAACGTGCGGATCGAGGTCTACAACAGCAACGGCGACTACCAGCGTCAGATCAAGCTCGACGTCCCGGTGCCGCCGGGCGCGCAACCGGCGATCGGCAACCCGCTGGCAGCGAACGCGACGCCCGGCACGCAGAGCGCCGGCGCGCCGTGGGCCATCTGCATCACGCCCGGCCCGAATCAGGTGCTCTACGCGGCCGACGCGTTTCCCGGCCGTATATATAAGGTGTCGCTCGACGGGAAGATCCTGGGCGTGCTGGGCAAGGCCGGGAAGCAGCTGAAGCAGTTCGGCTGGATCCACGAGATTGCGTGCCCGTCGGAGAACGAGCTCTACGTGGCCGAGATTCTCAACTGGCGCGTGCAGAAGCTGCAGCTGCACCCACGCCCGGCCGGCACGCGCTGAGTTAGCGCGCGCCGGACGTGAATCGCACTTCGCCGATCAAGGCGGCGGAGCCGTTCTCGCAGTGCTGCTGGAATCGCGCCCGGAACAGGCGCACCTGGCCCCCGGAGAAATCCGCCTCCAGCACCTCGAATCGGCCGGCCAGCGTGTTGCACCCATGGCTTCGACCGGAGACGTCGAGGCCCGGCGAGGTGTTGTCGCGGAAGGCAGACCGCGTCGCGTTCTCGTAGGTGCCGACGCGGAGCTGACCGCCACGCACGGGCGTGAACGAAAGGCTCCAGAATTCGAGCGAGCCGCCGGTGGCGCGAATGTCGACGCCCGAGGCGCTCCCCGACGCGGTAAAGGTCGCCGTCTCGGTGGTCAAGCGGCCGAAATCTCCGCTGCCAACCCAGTCTCCGGCGTCGGAAAACCACGTGAGGAAGGTCGGCAACACGGCATAGACGGCCAGCGTCCGGGTGACGACGCGACCGTCGACCGCGGCGTTGATCGACACCGACGCGTCCCGGCCAACGACTCCGGACGACACCGGGAACGTGGCACGGCTGGCGCCCGCGGGCACCGTCACCAACGCCGGCACGGTCACGGCGCCATCGCTCGCCGAGAGTTGGACGCCGAGCCCGCCGGCGGGTGCGGCGACGGTCAGGATGGCCGTGCCGGTGCCCGAGGCGCCGCCGCTGAGCGCGCGGGGCTCGAACGTCACGTCCACGATCGTCGCGACGGGAACCGGAATCGCCGGACCGCTGGGTGTCGGCAACGGCGAGGAGGGCGATTCGAAGATCGACTTGGGATCGCTGCACGCGCCCGAGAGCCCGATGAGGCACAGCAGCGCCGCCGCACGAGCGACTCGCGGGGCACGCATGGTCAGTTCACCCGGCGAGCAAGGCCGTACCTGAAGCCCACGCCGATCTGGATATCGGTACGCAACGGAAGCACGTGGTAGAGGGTCTCACCCATCAGACGCGTCACCCGGATTGGCACGATCACGTCGATTCGCCCGCCAAGCCGCCGCGCGAGATCGACACCACCGGTGAGCCCCATCGAGGACTGATCGGTTTCGAATGAACGCGGCGCCCCGGCCAGGCCATACGTCTCCTTCCGCCGGTCCATCCCCTTGATGTTGGTCTTCGTCACCGAGACGCCGCCCATCAGCGCCGACACGAAGCCGGGGCGAGCGGAGTGATACCGGAACATCACCGCCGCCCTCGTCGATCGCGCCGCGAATTCCTGGTCGTAGTAGGGGCTGGTCTGTGCGTGCCACGACTGGTCGCCGGCGGTGAACTCCGCCGAGATCCCCATCCGCAATCCGGACACACTGAGCGCGATGGCGCCGAGCGGCACCGGGCGGCTCTCTCTGCAGGTCGTGAACCCTTCGCAATACCCCTTCGTCTGTGGCGCGTAGTTGGCCACCGCGGCGGCCGACAGTTCCATGTGCAGCACCCGCACGGTCCGGTAGACCGCCTCGATGTGGCGCGCCCGATCGACGGCGAACGGCTTCGACGCGTGGCGCTCGAGGAAGGGCGCCGCCTGCACTTCGTCGAGCGACTGGCCGGCCGCGCGCCCCGCCGCGACGCCGGCCACGAGATCCGCCACGTACGCGCTCAGCTCGTGAACCGTCTCCGACGAGAAGGTCTGGCCGTCGTCCGTCACGCCGCGGTCGAAGTCCAGCCGACCCACGACCTCGAGCCAGCGCAGCACGTCGCGCGGCGCGGCGGTGCCGAATGAGAGCCGCGTGCCGGCCACCGGGGGATCCGCCACGAAGACGATGCGCTCCGCCGGAAAGTACAGGACGGTCATGTCCGGCGTGTGCAGGCTGCCGGTGTGGACGAGCTCCACCGTCCGGCCGCCGAGGGTGATCGTGCGGCGGTCGTCGTAGGTCGTCTCCGGAGCGTTCACCCGGCGATACAGCTCCTCGGGTCGCACGCGGCCGTCGCCGTCGCGATCCTTCGAGCGCACGAGCGCGCCTCGCGGCGAGTCCGCGACTTCGGCGGCGTCCAGCACGCGATTGCCATTGCGGTCCGCGATCCCGAAGAAGGACGGCCAGCTGTTCCTGGCGGCCGAGAGCGCACCGTCGAAATTTCGCTGCGCGACGACTTCCGCTGTCTCGGTGAACACCGCCGCCCCTTCAGCACGATCGAAATGATGGTGCGTGTGCAGCACGTACCGCACCGGCCGATTGGGGAATCGTTGCGCCAGTTCCGCCTTGAGCGCGGTGGCGGTTTCGAACGACAGCGGATCGCCGAGAATGATGCCGTCGGGCGTGACCAAAAAGACGGTCTCGCGCTGGCCGTCCCGAACGCGATAGAGGTCGCCTTGAATGGCGCTGATCTCGAGGCCATCCTCCGCCCCGACCGGCTGTGCCACCACGGCATCCGGGCACAACAGGAGTGCGAGACAGGCCAGCGCAGGAAGCAGTCGATCCGGCACGTCAGCCCCGCGTTGTCACCGGGTAATAGAGCGTCTCCGACACTCCGCCGAAGGTCGCCGTGATCGCCGTCATCCCGACGCGGAACGTCGTGACCGATCCACCGGTGACCGTGGCGATGCTGGGGTCCGACGACGACCAGGTGGCCTCGGAAGTGATCAGTCGGCTCTGCGACGGCGCCGACCAGAGAATCGCGCGAATGGTCGCGTTGTACCCGGCGACAGTCCCGCTGCCGCTCAACTCGATGTAGGGGTAGGTGCGCGTCTGAGGTCGGACTCTCACCGGCAGCGACGCCGTGAATCCCAGGTAGGAGACAACGACCTCGGCCGCGCCAGGCCCCACGGCTTGGACGCCGGCGCCACCGGTCGGCCGCGCGACGGTCAGATCCGAGGAGAAATACTGCGACTGCGCGGTGACACTCTGATAGACGCCGTCGGGTGAGACCGTCATGGCATCGAACGACGCGCTCGAGCCGACGGCGATGGAGGCGGTCGGAAAACGGTACAGAAGGACCACGCGCGCCACGACATCGGCCTGCGAGGGGACCGTCGCATAGCTGGCCTTGCATCCGCAGAGCGCGAGCAGACCGATGGCGACGAGCGACGAGCGTCGAAACATCGAGGGTTAGACCTGAGGGCGGCCCTGATCGAGCCGCAGAAGCGGACGCGGAATAGGCCGCCTCATCAGTAAAGGCGGAAGTATAGCGGCATAGGAGGGCGAAGCTCCCCGCTGTTGCACACTAATTTTTGTACGGCTTCTGCGCGGCCTCGAGGATCTGCGTCATCGCCGGAATCTTGTCGATCGGCGGCTGCCGGCTCGTGAAGCTCCGGATGTAGGCGTAGATATCTTTCGCCTGCTCGTCGCCCAGCGACTGCGCCGGGTAGTTGGGCATCGACGTCGACGGCTGCACCGGCGCCACGTTGGCGCGCCCGCGCAGAAACGCGATGAAGCTGCGTTCGGTCGCCAGATTCGCCGGCCAGTTGGGCACGAACGCACGCGCGCCGGTTTCGCCGTTGAAGCCGTGGCATGAATAGCAGGCGTGGTCGTAGTACAGCTGCTTGCCTTTGACGGCGCTCCCGGTCACCGGGCTCGTCAGCGCCTTTGCGGTGGCCGCCGGCGGAGCGCCGGCGGCGGGTGCCTGGGCGCCGATACGGGTGGACAGCGCCAGCAGCGCCATTCCGATCGCCGCACCAGCCAGGAGTGTCGTGCGCTTCGTCATCACCATGGTTGTCCCGTCTATCGCGGCTGCGTGATCACGTCGATCATGTACGGCATCCCCTTCTTCACCGAGGCGAGGCCGCGCTTCAGCGCCGGTGCGAGCTTGAGCGGGTCGGTAATCGGCCCTTCTCCGGCCATGCCATACGCCGCTGCCATCATGCGGTAGTCGATGAAGGGGTCGCGCAGCGAGGTGCCGATATGGCCGCGCTCGGTGCCGCGCCCGCGCACGCCGCACATGTATTCGACGAACATCAGCTCCTGATGCCAGGCGCGGTTGTTGTGCATCACGGTCAGCATCGGCAGCTGATGATGCTGCGCCGTCCACAGCACGCCCGGCGCGTAGTTCAAGTCGCCGTCGGTCTGCACGTTCACGACGATCTGGTTGCGGCTCCGGGCCGCCAGCGCCGCGCCCACGCAGGCCGGCGCGCCGTAGCCCATGCCGGCGGCGCCCTGCCCGCCCAGATAGCTGTACGGCTTGTTGTGGTCCCAGAGCTGGGCGTTGTGCGCACCGGAGAAGTTGCTCGGCGACGCCAGGATCCAGTCCTCGTTGGCGATCAGCGGCCACAGCTCGGCATAGACGCGCGCAGTGCTGATGGGGCTCGCGTCCCAGCCGGCCCGCCGCTGCTCGAGCGCCTGCCGCAGCGCCTCGACCCGCGCCTGCTGATTCGCGGTGGCGTGCTTCGCGCTGCGCTCCTGGACGATGCGCTGCCGGTCGGGGGGCATCTGACGGCGCACTTCGGCGATCAGCGCCGGCAGACTGGCCTCGGCATCGACGTCGATCGTGCGGCCGGCAGCGGCTCCCCCGCGACCGCCGCGCCCGGCACCGCCGGCGCGCGACACGCCCGGCGCGATGCCGCCGAAGCCGATGTTGGTCGGGTCGCGACTGAGGAGCGTCGAGAGCGACGGGCCGACGAGCGACACGGTCGCGTTGGGCTGTTCGAGCCCGAGCGTGTAGTCGTACGACGTGCTGGCGCCGGGGCCGCACAGCGGATGACGCTGCGGAAAGCTCGTGGGCCCTTGCGTCGCGCTGGTCGATGTGGAGGCGCCCACCAGCTCCGCGAGCTGCACCGCCTGGCGCGCGCCGTCGTGCGTCCGCAGGCGTCCCACCGCGATCCGCGGGTTCTGCGCGTCGAGCAGCCCCTTGGCAATCTCGCGCGCCTGCCCGGGATCGATCCCGGAGACCGTCGGCGGCTGATAGCGCGGCACCTGGAGAGTGCCGGCTTCCTCTTTCTGCAGGTCGATGTCGATCACCACCAGCGTGGGACCGCACGGCGGGGTGATGGCCTCGGCATACGCGCGCTGGATGGCGACGAGCGACTCCTCGAGCGTCTTCGGCGTCGCGTCCCACTTGGTGAAGCTGCGCACCATGCCGGCCATGTCGTTGGCGCTGTGCGCGGCGATGAAGCCGAGGTCGCGGCCGGCGATGAGCAGCGCCGGCGTCTTGTCGTAATAGGCCTGGTAGATCGACATCGCGGCGTGCTGAATGCCGATCGTCCCGTGCAGGAGCGCACACATCGGCAGGCCGGTGGCCTTGCCGTAGCCGTGCGCCATCGTCACCGCCGACTCCTCGTGCAGCGCGGTGATGAACTCCGGCTTCACGTTCGGCGGGGTCCCGTAGTTGATGACGGATTCCTGCAGCCCCTCGAAGCTCGAGCCCGGGTTGGCCGCGACGTACTCGATGCCGAGATCCCGCAGCACCTGGACCATCAGGTCGGATCCTGGGCGGACGACGGCGCGGACCGGCCCGCTGGCGGCGGGGGGCCGCACCGCTCCCGCGTCGCGTTCGAGCTGCGCGGGCGACGGCGGTGGCGCCACGGTGCCGGTGCCGGTTCTGGGGGCCTGCGGTGGAGCCTCGGCGTCGGCCGCGGGAACGTGCGCGGCCATCGCCGCCGCGCCGGTGACCGCGGTGGCGGCCCCCTTCAGGAACCCTCGGCGGCCGACGGACACATGTTTGGATCTCGCCACGGTGTGTCTCTCCTGGTTCTATCCGCTCTGACGAGTCCAGCAGTGTACGAGGTCGGCGCCGCTGGAACAACACTTCTAATGAAGCCGATCCTCACGCGCTCTAATCGAGATCAAGAGGCAGCTGGAACCTTCTTGAGCGACGTGCTTCTGAAAATGGCGACATCGCTCCTGCACCGAGCTCGCATCTCGATTGGCGTATTGTTACAGCCGTATGCCGATCGACCGTCAACTCGTCAGCGTTGAGGGCAATCGAGTCGTCCTCCGTCCGAACGGAGTGCTGGTCCGGGGGTTCCTGCCGTCTGAGTTCGTGGACACCCGATGGCGATTCGACAAGAATTCGACGGGCCCCGTACGAGCCCGCATCGCGAATCGCCACGATTCGTCGGTCGAGCTCGCCCCTGGGACGACTTTTCACTTCGATCTCGCGGGCGACGCGATTTGTGAGATTACCAACACACGTTCAGACGATGTCTTTTTCGTTGCCGATCCCAGTGCCGCCGATATCCTCGGAGACGAGCTGATGAGAGCGATTCGCATCGCAGCAATGACACTCAAATGGCTGGTCGTGGGCGCCGGCTCCCTGGTATGCCTCGTCGCAGCGCTTTTCATGTTGTTGGTCGCCCTCAAGGTGCTATTGGATGGAGGGAAGTTCTTGCTCAGTGTACGGACATACGAAGCGATCCAGGCGGACCCGTCAGCGACAGCAGTCCTTCTTGCCCTGCTCATCACTGGGCTAGTGGGATTTTCAGGGATCATTTGGTCCAACTTGCATACGGCGCGCTTGTTCCGCGAACAGAGCGCGGAGAACGACAAGAAGAACCGGGAGTTTCAGACCATGTTGGCACGAGAGATCGACAGCCGTGTCACCGAGTTCGGCGAGAGCATCAAGAAGTACCGTAGCGAAGGAACGGGGCGGTCGTGATGGTCGCCAAGCCGAACGTCTTTATCGGATCTTCATCAGAAGGGCTGCCGGTGGCTGAGGCAGTGTTCGCGGGCCTCTCGCGCGACACTTCTCCCACACTATGGACGCACCAATTGTTTCTTCCAGGCGAGTATCCTCTTGAAGCGCTCGAGGCTCAACTCCGTCGACATTCGTTTGCCGTTCTGGTTGCATCACCCGACGATCAGCTGCTGACGCGAGGCGAAACGGCGCCGGCAATGCGCGACAATCTACTACTCGAGTTCGGCCTGTTCGCGGGCGTGCTCGGACGTCGTCACGCATTCTTCGTCTGTCCCGATCAACCAGCGATCCACTTGCCCTCGGACTTGGCCGGCGTAGTGGTGGCGCACTACGACGGACACCGTGCGGCGCTTGGCGCCAGCGAACGGGCTGCCGCCGTCCAAGTTGCATGCCAGCAGATCCGTGAGGCAATCCATCGGGAATGGGATCTCCAACAGCGGACGCGAGCGCAAATGGCGTCGCAAGTGCGCGCATCTGAAAAGGGCCGGGCACTTCAGCGTCTCCACTACGTTGTGATGCAACTGCGCGACGGGATGGTGGTTGTGCAGCGAGACGCCCTTGCATCGCTCTCGAACGAACAGACCTTCAACGCTTTGAAGGTCAGCGCTGTGAACAAAGTCGAAGAGATCCTTACCCCTATCCGTCCCGATGCTGTGGAGCTTGGAATCGAACCGGAAGTGAAGGCCCTGGAACAGGCAACGATCGCCGCGCTTCAGACACTGCCTTTCCCCCAGGAACTCACAGCAGGAAGCGCGGAACTGCGGCACAGAGTGGTCGATAGCGGATTGGGAGCCCTGAACGTCTTCCTCGGCGGTGGCGATCCGATTCGCCATTTAGAGGGAGCAGTGTCGCGCGAGACGGAAGCACGCGTTGATCAGTTACGCCACCGATACTCTGAGTGGTGGGATTCGGTGTATCCCGCAATCGCGGACGCTACTACGGCGCTACAGGACCGGTTGTTCTCCGTGGCGATTCAGCTTGGCTCGATGGCGGCCCAGGGCCAGTAGAGCCATGGCAACGGCGGTAAACTAGCGCCCGAATCGACGGCCCCGGGCCAAGTACGACTGGAGTCGAAATGCGCCGGACACCAACGGCTCACCTCGCGCTCATCGGCGGCATGCTGCTCGCTGTGTCAGGCGCCATCTCGCGACCGACGGCCCAGACGAGCGCCGACGGCTCGCAACTCGACGGCTCGACGCCGCTGCACCAGGCGGTCAGGCAGAACGATCTCAAGACCGTCGAGGCGCTCGTCAAGAAAGGCGCCGACGTGAAGGCGTCGACCCGCTACGGCGTCACCCCCATCGGGCTGGCCGCGCTCAACGGCAACGCGGCGATCCTGCGCCGGCTGCTCGATGCCGGCGCCGATCCCAATACCGCGACCGCCGGCGGCGAAACCGCGCTCATGACGGCGGCCCGGACCGGGAACGGCGAGGCGGTCACGCTGCTGCTCGATCGCCGCGCCAACGTGAACGCCAAGGATCCGGTGCGGGCGCAGACGGCGCTGATGTGGGCCGTCACGGAAAACCATCCCGACATCGTGAAGCTGCTGGTCGCGCGCGGCGCCGACGTCCGCGCGCAGACCACCGTCAATGCTCCGCGCGGCGAGTACGTCGCCGCGCGCGCCGGCGGCGCGTCCGGCACCGGCATCATCCGGCAGCGCGCGCTGCCGACGAAGGATGGCGGCATGTCGCCGCTCCTCTTCGCGGTCCGCGACGGCAACGTGGCGATGACGCGGCTGCTGCTGGAGCTCGGCGCCGACATCAATCAGGCGTCCGGTAACCACACCTCGCCGCTCCTGATCGCGCTCCTGAACGGGCAGGTCGCGCTGGCGACCGAGCTGCTGGAGCGTGGCGCCGACGCCAACCTCACGGACGACTACCACCGCGGCGCGCTGTATGCGGCCATCGAGCTGCGCAACTTCAACCACGACAAGTACCCGTTCCTCTACAGCGACGGCCGCGACCCGCTCGATCTGATCAAGGCGCTGCTCGCCAAGGGCGCCAATCCCAACCAGCGCACCGACACGACGCCGGTCCACGGCCTGATGCAGTTCGACGGCTCGTGGGTGAACTTCGACGGCCAGACGCCGTTCATCCGCGCGGCGCTGTCGGGCGACATCCAGGTGATGCGCCTGCTGCTGCAGCACGGCGCCGATCCCAATCTCGCCACCAATCAGGGCTCGACGGCGCTGATGGCCGCCTCGGGCATCAACTGGATTCCCGCGCAGACCTTCACGCGATCGGAAGCGGATTACGTCGAGGCCGTGAAGCTGTGCCTGGAGCGCGGCGCAGATGTGAACGCCACCAATTCGCTCAAGCTCGCGGCCATCCACGGCGCCGCCAACCGCGGATGGGTGCCGATCATCCAGATGCTCGCCGACCATGGTGCGACGCTCGACCAGCCTGACGTGGGCGGCAGAACGCCGATGGTGTTCGCGGAAGGCATCTTCCTCGCCATCCGTCCGCCGGTGGCAAAGCCGGACGCCATCGCGCTATTGAAGAAGCTGATGGCCGAGCGGCCGGCAGCGAAATCGGCCTCGACGAAATGAAGCGGACCCTCTTCGCGAGCGTCGTCGCGTTCGTCGGCGTCGCGTGGGCGTCGGTGGGCGGCCAGCAGCCGGCGGCGGCGGGAGCCGCGGCGGCCGGAGGCGCGAGCGCGGACGCGCTGTCCGGGGTGGCCCGGACGTACTGCGTCACCTGTCACAACGACCGCGTGCAGACCGGGGGTCTGTCGCTCGAACACCTGTCGCTCGACCGCGCGGGCGCCGATGCCGAGGCGCTGGAGAAGGTGGTCCGCAAGGTGCGCGCCGGGCTGATGCCGCCCGCGGGCGCCAGACGGCCCGAGCGCGCGATGCTCGATGCGTTCGCCGGCAGCATCGAGACGGCCGTTGACCGAGCGGCGGCGGCCAGTCCCAATCCAGGACGCGCGCCGCTCCACCGCATGAACCGCGCGGAGTACGCCAACGCGGTCCGCGACCTGCTCGCGCTGGACATCGACCCCACGACGCTGCTGCCTGCCGACGACTCGAGTCGCGGCTTCGACAACATCGCCGACGTGCTCGGCGTGTCGCCCTCGCTGCTCGAGCGCTATGTGGCCGCGGCGGCAAAGATCAGCCGACTGGCCGTGGGCGAACGCGACGCCGCGCCCAGCCAGGTGACCTACACCGTCAGGGGCGATCTCAGTCAGAACCGCACGCTCGACGGCCAGCCGCTCGGCACGCGCGGCGGGACGATCGTCAAGCACAACTTCCCCGCCGACGGCGACTACCAGATCAAGCTGTCGCTCCTGAAGCTCAGTTTCGGCCAGGTGTTCGGCGAGGGCGCCGAGGGCGAAGAGCTCGAGGTGACGCTGAACGGCCGGCGGGTGAAGGTATACAAGCTCGACGAAGTACCGATGTTCTTCATGCGCCAGTCGCCGGGCTCGCATCCCGAGAAGCCGGCCCCGACGGATCCGCTCGAAGAGCGGGTGCGGATGATCCCCGACATCCGCCTCGAGTTCACGCTGAAGCTGAAGGCAGGGCCGCAGACGATCGGCGTCGCCTTCCTCAACAAGAGCTATGCGGCGAACGAGGACCTGGTGCGCCGTCCGGTGTCGAGCACCTACGACGTCTTCATCGGCATGCAGTACGGCTACAGCACGGCCCCGCACCTGTCGCGCGTGGTCATCACCGGACCGTACAACCCGACCGGCATCAGCGACACGCCCAGCCGGCAGCGGCTGCTGGTGTGCAGACCCAAGACCGCGGCCGAGGAAACGCCGTGTGCGCGCCAGATTCTCTCGACGCTCGCCCGGCGCGCGTATCGCCGCGCGGTGAACGACGCCGACGTGGACTCGCTCTTCGCCTTCTATCAGCAGGAAAAGACGAAAACCGGGAACTTCGAGGCCGGGATCGAGATGGCGCTGCGCCGCGTGCTGGCGGATCCCGAGTTCATCTTCCGCTTCGAGCCGACGCCGGCGGGCGTGGCGCCCAAGGCGCCCTATCGCGTCAGCGACACCGAGCTCGCCGCGCGCCTGTCGTTCTTCCTGTGGTCGTCGATTCCCGACGACGAGCTGCTCAAGCTCGCCATCGACGGCACGCTGCACCAGCCGGCGGTGCTCGAGAAGCAGACCCGCCGCATGCTGGCCGACCCGAAGGCGCGGTCGCTGGTGACCAACTTCGCGAACCAGTGGCTCTACCTGCGCGATCTGAAGAGCGCGAACCCTGACGTCACGGTGTTTCCCGATTTCGACGACAACCTGCGCCAGGGCTTCCAGCGCGAAACGGAGCTGCTCTTCGAGAGCGTCATGCGCGAGGACCGCTCGGTGCTCGACCTGCTCGACGCCGACTACACCTTCGTGAACGAGCGGCTGGCCCGGCACTACGGCATCCCCAACGTGTATGGGCCCGACTTCCGCCGCATGCCGGTGCCGAGCGACGCGCGCCGCGGCCTGCTCGGTCAGGGCAGCCTGCTGCTCGTGACCTCGAACGCCAACCGCTCGTCGCCGGTGATCCGGGGCAAGTGGATTCTCGAGAACCTGCTCGGCAGCCCGCCTCCGGCGCCACCGCCCGACGTGCCGCCGCTCGAAGAGAAGCCGACCGCGACGGCAAAGTCCGTCCGCGAGCGCATCGAGCAGCACCGCGCGAACCCCACGTGCGCCGGCTGCCACAAGATCATGGACCCGATCGGCCTGTCGCTCGAGAACTTCGACGCCATCGGCCGCTGGCGCAGCGACGACGAGGGCGTGAAGATCGACGCGTCCGGGCAGCTCGTGGACGGCACGCCGATCGACGGCGCCGCGGCGCTGCGCAAGGCGCTGCTGGCGCGCTCGGACGTGTTCGTCGCGGTGATGACGGAGAAGCTGCTGATGTACGGGGCGGGCCGAGAAACGAAGTACTCCGACATGCCGGCGGTGCGCGCCATCATGCGCGACGCGGCAAAGACACGCTATCGGTTCTCGGACCTGATACTGGGAGTCGTGAAGAGTCCGGCGTTTCAGATGAGAGTGGCGTCGTAACTCGCGTACGTGGGGGCTGCCTTCAGGCGGCCCGTCAGTCGTAGGGGCCGCCTTCAGGCGGCCCGTTCGGAGCACCAACATGTTCATCACCAAGAAGCACCTCCCCCGCCGCACCTTCCTGCAAGGGATAGGCGTCACGCTGGCGCTGCCGCTGCTCGACTCGATGATCCCCGCGACCACCGCGCAGGTGAAGACCGCCGCGCTGCCCAAGAGCCGCTTCTGCGGCATCTACATTCCGCACGGCGCCACAATGGACAAGTGGACGCCGGCCACCGAGGGCGGCGGCTTCGCGTTCACCGAAACGCTCAAGCCGCTCGAGAAGCTGCGGGACCGGCTCGTCGTCGTCAGCAACCTTGCGCACCCGATGGCGGGCGGCAAGGGATCCGACGCTGGCGCCGACCACGCGCGCTCGGCCGCCGTGTTCCTGAGCGGCGCGCATCCCGAGAAGGGCACCGTGCACGGCGGCAAGACCATCGACCAGCTGCTGGCGGACCACATCGGACAGGACACGCCGCTGCCGTCGATCGAGGTGTGCCTCGAGGAAGTGGCGCTCAACTGCGGCGCCGGCTACGGCTGCGCTTACTACAACACCATCTCGTGGCGGAACGACACCCTGCCGCTGCCGATGGAGAACAGCCCGCAGGTCGTGTTCGAACGGCTGTTCGGCGACGGCAGCAACGCCGCGCTGCGCCTGTCGCGCAAGCAGCAGGATCGCAGCATTCTCGACGCCGTCACCGACAAGGTCGCGCGCCTGCAGGGCAGGCTCGATACCGGCGACCGCGCGCGGCTCGGCGAGTATCTCGACAACGTGCGGGAAATCGAGCGCCGCATTCAGAAGGCGACGGCGCAGTCCGCCAGCAACCCGGACGTGCCCGAAGCGCCCGTGGGCGTGCCCGAGGCGTTCGAGGATCACATCAAGCTGATGTACGACCTGCAGGTGCTGGCCTACCAGGCGGAGATCACCCGCATCTCCACGATGATGTACGCGCGCGACACGAGCGGCGCGGTCTACCCGGGCAGCGGCGTCCGTGACGGCTTCCACACCGCGTCACACCACTCCAACCAGCGCACCCGCATGGACACCTACGCGCAAATCAACCGCTATCACGTGCAGATGCTCGGCTACTTCCTGGAGAAGCTGAAGTCCACGCCCGACGGCGACGGGAGCCTGCTGGATCACTCGGTGGTGCTCTACGGCAGCAGCATGAGCAACGGGAACCAGCACGATCACGACCCGCTGCCGATTCTCGTGGCCGGCGGCGCGTCGGGGCAGCTGAAAGGCGATCGCCACCTCGCGTTTCCGGCGCACACGCCGATGTCGAACCTGATGCTGTCGCTGCTCGACAAGCTGGGCGTGCACCAGAACCAGTTCGGCGACAGCACCGGGAAGCTCGAGATTTGAGCTCGCGCACCTTCCGCGCCGGCGAGGAGGTCGAGGACTTCTGCCGCGCCTGCAAGACCGACCGCCTGCACACCGTTATCGTCGTCGACGGGGCCGGGTGGCCGCTCCGCGTGCAGTGCGACTACTGCCAGAGTCAACACAACTATCGGGGCGGGCCGCGCACGGCCGGTGTTGGCGCGCCTAAAGGCCCGCAGCCACGCGGGTCGTCATCGAGCCCCACATCTCCCTCGTCATCCCCGGGCGCGCCTGCGGCGCTCGTCAGCGACCGTGAAAGGACCGCGCCGCCCATGTCGCTTCAAGACCAATCCGATGACCTGGAGCTCCTGCTCCGCCGCATCATTCGCGAGGAGGCGGGCGTCACCCTCGTAACACCGGCGCCGAAGTGGCGCGGCGGCACGATGGTGCTGCGGCCAGGTACGCCTGGCATGCAGGAAAAGAGCTGGCCGATCGAGACGTTCTTCCACAAGGTGGTGATGCTGCGGAACCGCCTGCGCACGCTCGAGCAGCAGGTCAACGCCTCCGAGCTGAGCGACGACACCAAGGTCAAGCTGCAGGCGTACGTCAGCGGCTGCTACGGCTCGCTCACCAGCTTCAACGTGCTGTTCGCCGACGAGGCCGATCAGTTCAAGGGCAGCGGTGGCGACTGACGGCGATTTCAAGCTGGTCTTCGAGTCCAGCCCCGGGCTCTACCTGCTCCTCGATCCCGAGCTCACCATCGTCGCGGTGAGCGCCGCCTACCTGAGGGCCACGATGACGCGCCGTGAGGACATCGTCGGCCGCGGGCTCTTCGATGTGTTCCCCGACAATCCCAGCGACCCCGAGGCCTCCGGCGTGAGGAACCTCAAAGCCTCGCTGGATCGCGTGCGGCGTGAACGCATCGCCGACACCATGGCGGTTCAGAAGTACGACATTCCGCTGCCGAACGGAGTCGGATTCGAGGAGCGGTTCTGGAGTCCGGTGAATTCGCCGGTCTTCGCCCCGGACGGGGCGCTGGTCTACATCATCCACCGAGTGGAGGATGTGACGGACTTCGTTCGACTGAAGCAGGCGGACACCGAGAACGCGCGCCAGACCGAGGCGCTCGCCGCCAAGGCCGAACGGGCCGAGCGCGAAGTGTTCGCCCGCGCCCAGGAGGTCTCGGAGGCCAATCGTCAGCTGTCCGGCGCCAACGCGGAGCTCGCACGGCTGTACGAGCAGACGAAGGAGCTGGAACAGCTGAAGACACAGTTCTTCAGCAACATCAGCCACGAATTCAGGACGCCGTTGACGCTCATTCTCGGCCCGGTCTCCGACGGTCTCGCTGACCACGGCGAGCCGCTCGGCGCCCGGCAACGCACGCGCTTCGAGCTCGTGGAGCGCAATGCGCTGCGGCTCCTGGCGCTGGTGAACGCCCTGCTCGATCTCACCAGTCTCGAGGCCGGCCACTTGCGCGGGACGTTCGTGGCCACCGACGTCAGCGCACTCACGACCACCTTGGCCGAGCTGTTCCGATCGGCGGCAGATGCGGCCGGTCTCGCGTTCGTCGTCGAGGCGCCACCGCTGTCGGAGGCCGTCTGGCTCGACCGTCAGATGTGGGAGAAGGTGGTCTCTAACCTCGTCTCCAACGCACTGAAGTTCACCGAGCAAGGACGGATCGCCGTCCGCGTCGCGGAACAGCCCGCCGCCGTCAGCCTCGAGGTGGCGGATTCCGGTCGAGGCATCGGTCCCCGCGACCTGCCGCACGTGTTCGACCGCTTCTACCGGGCAAAACAGAAGGCCGGCGACCTGCGCGAGGGAACGGGCATCGGCCTCGCGCTCGTGCGCGAGCTGGTCGAGCGACACGGCGGACAGATCAGCGTCGAAAGTGCACTCGGCGCCGGGACGACATTCCACGTCTCGATTCCAAAAGGGCACGCCCATCTGCCCACGGACTGCCTCGCCGAGGCGAGGCCGGCGGAGGTCGACACGAGGACAAGCCGCGCCCAGGCCGGCGAGGCTCGCCGTCTGGCCGAAGGCTCCGGATCGGGACAACGAGCAGAGACCATGGCTGCCGCAACCGAACCGGGCCGGCCGCACGTTCTGATCGTCGAGGACAACGCCGATCTGCGCACGTACTTCGAAGGGTTGCTGTCTCCGCTGTATCGGGTGACCACCGTGCGCGACGGCCGCGACGCGCTCGACGCGGTGGCTACCATCCCGCCCGATCTCGTGATCAGCGATGTCATGATGCCGCGCATGGACGGCATGGAGCTGGTGCGGGAGCTGCGGGCCGACGCGCGCACCGCCACGCTCCCCGTCATCCTCGTGTCGGCGCGGGCCGGCGAGGAGGCCTCGATTCAGGGGCTCGACGCCGGCTGTGACGATTACCTGGCGAAGCCGTTCTCCGCCCGCGAGCTGCTCGCGCGGGTGCGCACGCACTTGGATCTGGCCCGGCTGCGACGCGAGTGGGCGCACGGGATCGAACGGGCAAATCGCGAGCTGGTCGAGGCCAATCGCGAGCTCGACGCGTTCGCATCCTCCGTCTCTCACGATCTGCGTGCGCCGCTGCGGTCGATCAACGGATTTGCCGGAGTCCTGCACGAGGACTTCGGGGAGGCACTTTCAGAAGAGGCGCGAGCGTTGCTCGACAGGATCCGTGCTGCCGCTCGGCGGATGGACCGAATCATCGAGAGCCTGCTCGGGTTCGCTCGCACGTCGCGGCAGCGGCTCGACAAACAGGTGGTGCAGACAGAGCGGCTGGTCGGCGACATCGTTCAGGAGTTGAGCGCCGGCAACCAGCAGGGGCTGCAGGTCCACCTGGATCGGCTCCCGGACATCGTGGCCGACCCGTCGCTCCTGACTCACGTCTTCTCGAACCTGATCGGCAACGCTGTGAAGTTCACGCGATACGCTGAAGCGCCTCGAGTCGAGATTACAAGTGAGTCGCGCGGGGACGACACGGTGTTCTCGGTGCGCGACAACGGCTCGGGCTTCGACATGGCTCAGGCCGAGCAGCTGTTTGGTATGTTCAGGCGGCTGCACTCGGAGAGCGAGTTCGAAGGCACCGGCGTCGGGCTGTCGATCGTCAAGAGCATCGTGACCAGGCACGGCGGGCAGGTGTGGGCCACCGGCAGCCCCGGACAAGGGGCCACGTTCTCCTTCTCGATTCCCCGAGCCGATCAGGGCAGCGCGTAGACGACCACGCGCGCGACTGGGGTGCCGCACGCCGCGGCCAGCACGGTCAGCACGAGTGTCACAGCGAGCCGGGCGCTCGGGATCATCTGCCGGCAGCGCCGCGCTCGAGCTGCTCCAGCCGCTGGCGCCACCCTTCCTCGGCGCAGTCGTACGGCAGCAGGTGTCCGTTCGGCACGGCCATCCATTTCTTCTGGCCCGTCACCGGCTGCGTGTAGAAGAGCGCATCGGTCATCTCGAAATCGATCACGAGCACCCGCTCGCCCTTGGCGCCGGTCGTCAGATGGTAGCGCTCGACGACGCGCGCCTGCGCGCTGTGCGGGTAGCGCTGATCGACCTGCTCGACGAGATGAGTCGTGTCCACGACCAGCGTCTCGCCCTCCCAGCGTCCACTGGAATAGCCGTTGCGGAACGGCAGACGATCCGCCTCGGGCGCATTGCGCGCGCCGAAGTAGATCCGGCGCACCTCGTTGTGGAGCTCGTAAAGGATTGTGAGCTGCTCGGGCCGTTGGACGATTTCCATCGGATACGTCGCGCCCCCGAGAATCAGGCTGGGCATGCCTGGTCCGAGACAGAAGCCACCTGGCGTATCGCCGGTTGGGGCGACCAGCTTTCGGTAGGCGTCCGACTTACGGCGCGCTTCCTCGGTGAACGGCAAACCCGGAGCGAGCGCACCCTGGCCACCGGCAAGAGCGTTGGGCTGCTGCGGTTCAACGTAGTCGGTCCAGACGCCCGTGAGGTCCGGTGGGCCCTGAGCCCGCAGCTCCGGCCCGCCGCCGACCGTTGCAAGGAGCGCCGCAATCACGACACCGTGGCGAGCGTTCATGGCTGCGCGCAGCGATACGACGCGGCGTCGGCCGCCGGCCCGGTCTGATACTTCGGGTAGGTGGGATACGAGCAGAGCGGCAGGCTCTTCTCGCCCGCGGTCACCGTCACCGACATCCCCGGCGCGATCCCCTTCTCCACCCAGTCGAACAGCAGCCCGATCTGGTCGTAGCGGTTCGGAATCGGCGCCGTCGGAATCGTCTTGCCCTCCCCATCCACACCGTAATTCGTCCCGCTCAGCCCGTGCCCGGTCTGCGGCATCGCGTAGAAGCGCGCGAACCGGTCCACCGTGGCACGACCCATCTTGTCGACGACGGACTGGAAGTAGTCGAGCTGCGCACCGGGAGAGGCCAGCGTGTCGTTGGTACCGATCGTGACGATCATCCTGCCGCCGCGCTTCTGAAACGCCGAGAGATCGGGGTTGGTCGCGTCGAGGATCGCGGACAGTTCCTGCCGGCGGCGGTCCAGCGCGCCGCCTTCGACGTAGCCCAGTGGATTGGCCGACAGATCTTTCATCAGGAAGCCGGTGACGCCCAGGACTCCGAGATGCGAGTGCATCGGTGCGCCGTCGGGCGCGCCTTCCTGCCCCGCGAACCGGGCGTTGAGAATCAGCCCGCTGCCCGAGGGGTCGGTGTTGGGCACCCACATGCCGAACGTCTTGGCCGCGTGCGCCAGCGGCGTGGCGAACAGGTACCGCGAGTAGACGAACTCCAGCGTCGAGATCTGGCCATCGGTCACACAGGCGCCCGCGCTGGTGTCGGCCGGGTTCGGATCGACGTTGCCCGGGCAGCGCTTCGCGGCCCAGGGGTGCCGGTTGCGCGCGCCCTGCTTGACGTCGAACAGCGCGCGGCACGCCATGTAGTTGTTGATGACGCCGTCGGCGAGGCCATCGAGCCCGTCGCATTGGCGGATGAACTCACCGCGGATGGCGTTGACCTTGGCGGGCGTCACCCAGCTGGCCAGCGGCTTCTCGTGGACGCGGATCAGCTCGGGCGCCAGCATCAGCGACGAGAAGCCCACGATGGGCACGTTGGCGGCCACGCCGTCATAGTCGGACGGGTAGCGCTGCGCCACCGTGAGCGCCTCGCGGCCGCCCTGCGACGTGCCGATGTAGTAGTTGAATTGCGGTCGCGCGCCGTACGCCCGCTCGATGAGCACCATCGCGGCGTCGTGCGTCTTCTTCATCTGCAGAAAACCGAGGTTGGCGATCGCCTCGTCGTTCAGCCCCCAGTCGTCGGCGCCGGCAACCGGCGCGGGCGGTCCGCCGCCTCGTCGTCCCGGCCCGAAGACCATCTGGTGCCCGGAGTCGCTGCCGTACGTCGCGAGGCCGCGCTCGAGCAGCGAGGGCGACGGGCCGCCGGGGCCCGCGCCGGTGAGATTCGGGATGATGCCGTTCATGCCGCCGCCGCCGAGCTGCGCCGCCCGGCCATTCCACGTCGCCGGAAGGACGACACGGAAGTTGATCGGCCGCGCGGTGCTAGCGGTATCGACCGGCGCCATCGCGCCGTCCACCCGGCAATGTGCCGGCACGCCGTTCGAGGCCTCGACCCACGACGCGGACACCGAGACGCTCCGGACCGGAGCGCCGATGGCCGACGGCGCGATCGAGGGGCCCAGCCGATCGGCGGTGCACTCGGCCGCCGTCATCATCCTGGCCGGACCTGGTTGAGCCACGGCGGAAGCCGCGGTGGCCATCACGATGAGCACAAACAGAAACCGCATTCGCGGAGCGTATCATCGCCCGGAATCTGGGTTAGTCTCGGTTATGCGCCTTCTCGCGACCCTTCTCGTCCTGCTGCCGGTTACCGCGTTCGCCCAGGCCCCCGCCGGCCCGGGCGTGCCACAGACCGACGAAGAAAAGACGCTCTACGCCGTCGGGCTGGTCATGCAGCGCTCGCTGCGGCAGTTCGATCTGAGCGCGGCGGAGGTCGAGATCATCCGGCGCGCCCTCGCCGACGCCCAGGCCGGCAAGCCCGCCGTGGACCTGGACGAATGGGGCCCCAAGATTCAGGCCCTCGTGACGGCGCGCGGCGAGCGCCTGGTCGCACGGGAAAAGGCCTCGTCCGCGGCCTTTCTCGCCAAGGCGGCGGCCGCCACCGGCGCCATCAAGACCGACTCGGGCATCGTCTACACCGAGACGACGGCCGGCACCGGCGCTTCGCCGACCCCGGCGGACCGGGTGAAGGTGCACTACCGTGGCACGCTCATCGACGGCAGCGAGTTCGACAGCTCCTATGCGCGAAACGAGCCCGCCGTGTTCCCGCTCGGGGGCGTCATCCGCTGCTGGACCGAAGGGGTGCAGCGCATGAAGGTCGGTGGCAAGGCGCGCCTGGTCTGCCCCTCCGACCTCGCCTACGGCGATCGCGGCAACGAGGCGATTCCCGGTGGCGCCGCGCTGATCTTCGAAGTCGAGCTCCTCGAGATCGTCGCCGCGCCTACCCCCAATTAGGTAGACAGCGGCGGGCCGGCGCTCGTGGCAGAATCCCTGCCCTCCGGCCATGCGACACACACTCCTCCTCTTTGCGCTGTGCTGCGCCGTCCATTCGTCCGCGGACGCGCGGCCGGACGTGCACGGACTCGACGACTTCACCGTCCGTACCTGGAACGAGAACGACGGCCTGTCGGTGAGCCGCATCACCGCCATCGCGCAGGATCACGACGGCTATCTGTGGCTCGGCACCGACGCCGGTCTCGTGAAGTTCGACGGCGTGCGGTTCGTTCCGCTGACGGACATCGGCGGCGTCAAGCTGCCGGTGGCCCCCATCCCCGCCCTGCTCAGCGCGTCCGATCGCAGCCTGTGGATCGGGACCGTCGGTCCCTATGGGCTCGCACGGCTGCAGAACGGCAAGGTGACCCAGTACGGCGTCGATCGCGGCCTGCTGCCAGGATACGTGATGACGCTCCTCGAGGATCGCGCCGGTGTGTTGTGGGCGGGCAACGCCTCCGGCCTCTTCCGATTCGACGGCAGCTGGTGGCACGCCGTCGCCGATCCGACGCTCGCCGGATCGCGGGTGCTGGCCATCCACGAATCGAGAAACGGCAGCCTCTGGATCGCGTCGCGAACGTCGGTGTTCCGCCGCAAGGCCGGTGAGACCGGGTTCGTGCTGGTGGACACGTTCGACATCGCCAGCAACGCGTGGCAGGGGTTCAGCGAAGACGCCGAAGGCCGCGTGTGGATCAGCGACTTTCGCGAGGGCTTCCGGCTGGTCGGGGCCAGGCCGTCGCCGGTAACCCCGCATCGCGGCTGGGGCGTGCAGCTGCTGCACGACCGTCGCGGCAACTTCTGGGTCGCCACGCGTGGCCAGGGGCTGTGGCGGATACGGTCCGACCGGCACGGCGACCAGGCGGTGGAATTCCTCACGCGCCAGCACGGGCTGGCCACCGACGCCGTGCAGTGCGTGTTCGAAGACCGCGAGGGCAACGTCTGGGTGGGCACGCAAGCGGGGCTGCAGCGCTTGACGCCCCACCGCGTGACACCGCTCACCGATCTGCCGATCGCGAGGGCCACCGCGCTGACGCCTGACGGTAGCATCTGGGTCGGCAGCACGCGCGGCTTGACGCGCTTCAGAGTGGGCGGCCGCCGTCATTACGGGGAGGCCGAAGGGCTGCCGGGATCGGTGGTGCTGGCGACGCAGGCGGATCGCGCGGGCGTGCTGTGGGTGTCCACCGAGCGCGGGATCGCGCGTTTCGCCAACGAGAGCTTCTCGCCGCTCGTGGTGCGCTCGGGCGCGACGATCCCCCGCATCTTCTCGCTGGTCCACACCAGATCCGCCTTGTGGCTGCGCGACGTCAACCTGGCGATGGCGAAGGTGTCGGACGACGGCGAGGTGCTGCCGCTGGACGAACTCCCGGAGGAGTTCCGTCACAACGTCGTGACGCTGGCCGACGACGCGAATGGCAACCTCTGGCTGGGCGCGAACAATGGCCGTCTGGGCGTCCTGCGCCCCGACGGCACCTTCGCGCGCCGCGAGCTCGGCATCGGCAGCATCACCGCCATCACGCCGGCCGCCGACGGCGCGCTCTGGGTCGGCGGCGACGACGGCCTGAGCGTCGTCGAAGGTGATCGGGTGCAGACGGTAACCGCCGCGCACGGGCTGCCCGTCCGCGTGCGCTCGATCGTCGAGGACGGCGAGGGCGTGCTCTGGGTCGGGTTCGGTTCGGGGATCGCGCGCCTGGAGCGGGCCGAAATCGCGCGCGCCTGGTCCACGCCCGGGTACCGCATTCAGTACCGGCTGTTCAACACGGCGGACGGCGCCGCCGGCGTGCCGATGACCGAGGGCAGCCGCACGGCGGTCCGCGCCAACGACGACCGCCTGTGGTTCGCGACGAGCGCGGGCGTGACCGTCATCGATCCGCACCAAATCGGCGAGCCTCGCCACACCGCGCCGGCCATTCTCGAAGGCGTGACGGCAGGGGCGCGCACCATCGAACCGGTGGCGGGCGTGGCGCTGCCGGCCCGCACCTCGCAGCTGCAGTTCCTGTTCACCGCCCCTACGCTGACCGACTCGGTGCGCATCGAATTCAAGTACCGGCTCGACGGCGTGGATCGCGACTGGATCGATGCGGGAACGAACCGCCAGGCGGCATACGCCAACCTGGGTCCGGGTCCGTACACCTTCCGGGTCATGGCCACCAACGGCGACGGGGTGTGGAGCACGCCCGCCGCGTTCGCCTTCAGCGTGAACCCGATGTTCTACCAGACGCGCTGGTTCTACGGCGCCTGCGCACTGGCCCTGCTCCTGGCGGTGTATGCCTCCTGGCGGCTGCACGCGCGAAAGGTGCACACCCAGTACACGCTCGTGCTCGCCGAGCGGATGCGCATGAGCCGGGCGATCCACGACACGCTGCTGCAGGGGCTTGCCGGCCTGGCGCTGCAGCTCGACGATCTCTCGCACGCGCCCCACGCCACGCCGGCGACCACGAGCGATCGCATCCGCCGCATGCGCCGGCGGGTGGAGGAATACATCCGGGAAGCGCGCCAGTCGATCTGGGATCTGCGCGCGCCGGCGCTGGAACAGCGCTCGCTGCCGAGCGCGCTGCGCGAGGTCGGCGCCCGCGCCGTGGCCGATCGCCCGGTGTCGCTCGACATCTCAGTGAAAGGCGCGCCGCAGTCGTGCCCCCCGGCCGTGGAGCAGCAGCTGCTCCTGATCTGCCAGGAGGCGCTCACCAACGCCGTCCGGCACGGGGCGCCGAGGCACATCGACGTGGAGCTCGAATACGGCGACGAGCAGGTCAGCGTGCGCGTGTCCGACGACGGAAGCGGATTCGATCCGGCTCGCGTCGAGCAGGTGACCGGACACTACGGCGTGCTCAGCATGCGCGAGCGCGCCGCCCAGGTCCGAGGCCGGTTGACCATCGCCTCCGAACCGGGGAGCGGCACGCGCGTCGAAGCGATCGTTCCGGTCGCCTGATCACGGGGCCGCGAAGTCGAACCGTCGCAGATCGATCACCATCGTGCCCCGGCCCGCGTTGGCCCCGAATTGCGGGAACGCGATGGGGGTCCCCCCTGACGGATCTGGTTCACCCAGTCGTCCAGGAACGCCGTGTCCGTCGCGCCGACGCTGCGCGTGTCGGCTTGCCAGCCGGAATTGGGAATGGTGACCCCTGGACCGCCGCCCTGGGGCCGATTTCAAGTGGGCCGCCAGCGCTGCCGATTGAGGAGCGACATGGCTACCGCCGTCCCCGTATCCCCCGAGCTCTCCATCGAAGCCCAGTTGTTTGGCGCGCCGTCCGACCAGCCGCCCGCCATCGCCACATCGGCACTGATTGGCGCCATGCTCGATGCGGGCAGCGGCATCAGCGACCTGATCTTCTCGCCGGGACGTCCGCCGCAGGTCGAGCGCCACGGAGAGCTCCAGCCGGTGGCCGTGCCCGGATGCGCGGTGATGCGTACCGCCGACACGATGCAGGTGGCGCGCGACCTGATCGGCGGCAACGCCCACACGCTGGGCGTGCTGAAGGATCAGGGCGCGTGCGACTTCTCGTTCGCGCTCCCCGAACGGACCCGGTTCCGGGTCAACGTGTTCCGGCAGCGCGGCAGCTTCGCCGTGGTGATGCGCGTGATCGCGTCGCGCATTCCAAGCCTGGCCGAGCTCGGGCTGCCGGCTTCGCTCGAGAACGTCGTCACGCTCCGGAACGGCATCGTGCTGGTCACCGGCCAGACGGGGTCCGGCAAGTCGTCGACGCTGGCCGCGATCATCGACCGCATCAACGAGACGCGCGCCGAGCACATCCTCACGATCGAAGACCCGATCGAGTTCCTGCACCCGCACAAGAAGGGCACCGTCCACCAGCGGGAGCTGCACGCCGACACGCCGACCTTTGCCGCGGCGCTGCGCGGCGCCCTGCGCCAGGCCCCGAAGGTGATCCTGGTGGGCGAGATGCGCGACCGCGAAACCATCGACATCGCGCTGACGGCGGCCGAAACCGGCCACCTCGTGTTCTCCACGCTCCACACCATCGACGCCTCCAAGACGGTGGAGCGTATCGTCGGTGCCTTCGACGCCGGCGAGCAGCTGACCGTGCGGTCGCGGCTGGCCGCCTCGTTCCGCTACTTCATCTCGCAGCGGCTGGTGCCGAAGCAGGACGGCGGCCGCATGGCGGTGCTGGAGATCCTGAAGTCCACGATGCGGACGCGCGAGTACATGCAGGCGGGCGACAACGAGGGCCGGACGATGCTGGACGCCATGCGTGACGGCGAGCTCGACGGCATGCAGTGCTTCGACGCCGAGCTCGAGAAGCTGATTCGCTCCGGCGTGATCTCCATGTCCACCGGGCTCCTCAACGCGACGAACCCGGGCAACCTGCGGGTGCAGCTGGCGGACGTTCCGGATGCGCCGCAGGAACAGAAGGACGAGGACTCGCTGATCGTCCGCTTCTAGCCTCGAGCAAGCTCGTGAGTAGCGTGCTATAGTCCCGCCCAACCCAACCGAACAACAGCAGCCGACTGAATTCTCAGGGCTTTCCTCTCGTTACGTCGTAGTAAGCGCCTTACGCGACTACGAACAGAAGGGAGACCTCTGGCGTTTCTACGGAGGAGGTTGGATGGGGCAGCTACTGGCTCGGCTTCAGAACCTGATCAGCATTCAGAAAGCGGCCACCATCAGTGTGCCCGGCATCTTGCTGGCTCTGGGGATCAGCCTCTTCTACTTCGCCGGCAGGCTGGTCCCGGCAGAACCGCTCACACCCCCAGGCGGAATCGAGTCCACCAGGATTCGCGAGTGCGACGCGTTGCGCACACGAAAGCGCAACGGCAGCGGCTCCGAGGGACAGCTCCGTGACGTGGATCTACGGGAACTGCACAACCGGCAAGTGCTCATTGAGGTCTGCGTCGCGAAACTGCGCGGACAGATTCGAGACCGCGAAGGACAGCTGGCTCGGACTGAGGACAACGTCAAGGAAGAGCAGAAACTGTATGAAGCGGCGCTCGCGCGCGCGCGCGATTACACACTCAAAGGGATTGATTTGGCCGATCGGTACTACGTGATCGGAAGCATGGCACTTGAACGGGCCGACGGATTGCGTTCCACAGCCAAGACGTTGTCCAACAGCAACGCCGAACAGGACGGACTGATTACCGAATTCGACGCGGAGCGCAAGCTGATCGTCGAGCGGATTCGCCGTGGGGAACAAGATGAAGCCTTTGCCGGTTTCATCAACAACGTGATCGATCGCCTGGGATACATCCTGGGGTTCGGTCTCGTGCTTGGCTGGATCTTCGACCCCATCGCCAAGGCTCTCCAACCGTTTCTCTTGAACGACTGGCGCATCATTCGCCTGAACCGTAAGTACGAGGGAACCGGCAACTGGGTGCCCACCAGTAGAACGCGCACCAGCGAGGACAATCCCAACTACGCCCTGGGACGCGGTTGGATCACGACAACCGACCTCAATGAGCTCCAGGAGCGGTACGCCTACTCCTCGCAGTTTGGCTTGAGCCTCATCGTGCCCCTCATCGTCTTGCTGCTGGCGGGGGGACACTATCTCGACGTTCGCTTTGTTCAGCCTGCCGCGGCGGCGAACAGCGACGCGAATCCTGCCGGGCGCCGCTGATGGCACTCGTCGAGAACCTCCCGCAAAAGCCGGGAACGGCGAAAGGCGCCGCCGGCGACGATGAGCGATACGAGTCCTATCGCGGCGACCCCAGCATCGGGACCACTCTGGCTCTGGCTGCGGTAGTGTTGTGGGTTGGGCTTGGCACGGCTTTCCTGTTCTCCAACAAGGCGGCCCAAGAGCACACCTACCTGATACTGGCGATTCTGGGCTCCGGCCCCCTGGCGATTGCCCTGGAGATCGCGAGCATGCGGCAGTACTACCGCTACCGGGCGGCGGTCGTGCAGTTGATCAAGGCTAGGCGCGAGAAGCAGGAGGAAGCAGAGAAGGCGATCGCTGCCGCGAAGGCCAAAGAGAAAGAGAAGGGGACACCAGAACCCAAGCCCAAGGACCCGGTGCTCAGCGCGGTCGAACAACTGGCGGACCGGGTGGATGGCAATACCACGGCGATCACCAACGCCATCACGTCGCTCGAGTCGAAGGTGCTGAAACTGCCTGGGCAAGGCGAGAACGAGGGGTGATTCGGTGCACGCTGGTCTCGTTCATCGGAGCGCTGTCACCTCGCGGTTCGGCAACCGGGCCTTCGATGATCTGTCTCCACTTCTTGTCCGCTACGAAAGCGCCGTCCGCAATGCGGGCCTCGCCGCCCGCGTCATCGTCATCGACGATCCCGTCTCGATGTCGGCACTCGGTCTGCAGCCGGCGGCCACGAGCGCGCCCAAGGCCGTCCGCCAGGTGATTCGAGCCTTACACGCAGCATTGGTCGGAATCGGCGACCGACTCGACGGGGTACTGCTGTTCGGGGGCGATGAGCTCTTCCCGATGTTCCGCGTGACCAACGTCATCGACGACCGCCATGTCGACCCAGACGATGTCATTCCGACCGATAACGTCTTCGGGGCATTGAGCGACGAACTCGAGGAGTGGCTGGCTCCGACGATTGCGGTGGGCCGAGTGTGCGATGGCGGCTCGCTCCCAATCTTCCTCGCGGCGATTGAAGCGGTCATCACCAATCACCAGCAGCGTCCGGTTCGAGCCGGTTCGATCGCGGTGATCAACCAGGAGTGGGAAGAAGCGAGCCGCGACATTGCCGCCTCGCTCGAACCTCCGTCGGATTTCCGCTTGACGCCGTTCTTTGCCGTCACGGAGACGAACCGTGCCGACCTCGACCGCCGCCTCATTTATGCGAACCTCCACGGATTTAGCGGTGAGGCCGCATGGAAGGCGTTCGATCCGGCTGGCGACAGGTTCATCGACGTCATCTCACCTGATTCCTTTGTCGGAGCCATGATCGCCGGCACGGTTGTCATCAGCAGCGCCTGCTACGGCGGCGACATCGCCAAACGCACGCCGCGAACCAGCACTGCTCTGCGTGCCCATGTCGAGGGGGCGGCAGCGGTCTTCGTCGCCACCGGCCTGGCGTTTGGCTCAATCTTTCAGCCAGTGCTCGACGTCCGCGGCGTCGATGAATTCACGCATATCCTGGTCCAGGAATCCGCACAGGCGGAACGCGCGGGCGGACTGCTCACCGCGGCGAGGCACCGGTTTGCCAATCGCGTCGCGGGTCTGCGCGCGTTCGAGGTGAAGATCCTCCTGCAGTTCGTCCTGCTGGGCGACCCAGCCCTGGCCCTCTCCTGATATGAAGAACTCGCTGCGTATCGTGATTGCTTTTCTTGCCAGCGTCTCGTGGGCGAACGCGCAACCTGCGACAGATGCGTTCTATTTCGACGCGTCGTTGAACCGGACCTGCGCCATCAGTCACGCTGACTTGACCATGCTGGCTTCTCCTACTCCACCGGCAGCCGTGACATGCCTCTCACCGGTCTTTCGCAGCGAGGGGCAGACGATGTGGAACGTCGTGGTCCGAAACGGAAGGTTCGGCGCGCGCTACGGCAAGATCAGCTGTTCGGTGACCGACCTGGGCACTGGCATCTTCGAGCCCCGCGGCCTCTCCGACGTCGCACCGATCTCGCTGGCGAGCCTCGGCACCCCCGTGCCACATGGAGGACGTCTGCCGTCCACGATCACCGTCGCCGCTCTCAATCCCGTCGCCCTGTTACAGCAGTTGATCGATCCGGCGCAGATGAACCAGCCCAGGATCACGCTCATGAGCCAACGCGACGAACTCGACCTCGCGCGCGCCGGCCTGGCCAACGAGCTGACGTCGACCCAGGCGTCAGTCGCCCAGGTAACTGGTGTGGCGCCAGCGGTCACCACACCGGCAGCGTGCAACGCGGTTTCGGGAGCGCCCTCCGTGCTCCCACTCACCGCGTGCGCCAATCTGACACAGACCACAACGCTGACGCCGGCGGCGTGGACCCCCGTGGCGTTCGATACCGCGCGACGAGAAATCGACACGCGAGTCAACGATCTGGCGACATTGAGGACCACGATCGACGCCTACGCGTTCGACCGTGCACTCGAAGGCTATGAGAACGAGCTGTCGCAGCTGGAAGGCAAATACAACACTCTCAGGCAGAACCTCAACCTCGTCGAAGCCACGCTCAAGACATTCACGTCGCCGGCGGCGACACCACCTTTCGCCGCGGCGTTTCCTGGCCCGCTGACCGCAATACAGAAGGCCGAGGTCGTGCGGCAGCTGCGAGCTCAGTACGCCAAGGTGCTCGAGGACGACCAGATCAACGCTCTTGCCGAGCAGCTCGAAACGACCCTGAGCAGCCGCCCATTCCGAGACCGGCTGGCCGCGACGGCTCAAGACCTGAACGCCTTTGTGAACGCCGAGAAGCTGACAGGAGGGGCAAGCGACGCGAACCGCACCGCCCGGCAGGCGGACGCCGCGACTCTGCGAGCGAGCATCCTGGCCATGCGCGGGCAGGTGGCGGTTCTCAACGGCCGGTTCGCGACGATGTTCGCCACCATCAACAATGCGTACTTCACGACGCCCGACCTGACCGTCGTCACCGAAACGTTCAGCGTGCCGCTCGACACCAACCACAACGGGCGGGCGCATTGCAGTATCACCCCGTCCGAGACCTTCAAGCCGTATCGATTCGATTCATCTGCCCTGCCGAAAGCCGGGGCACAGGCGCTCGTGCTGCCGGGCGCGCCGCAACCACAGGCGTCGGGGTCGTCCGATCCGACGCAGATGCCGCGAAACACGTTCACCTTCGAAATCCACCGCTACTATCGCGCGAACATCGTGGGCGGTTTTGTGTTCAGCAATCTGCGGAAACAGGCTTTTGGCGTGACCACGCAGGAGCGCACGAAGTCGGATGGCTCGAAGGAGAGCGTGATCGTTGCAAAGGGAACGGACGATCAGCGCCCCTCTCCGTTCTACCTGGTGGGTCTGAACTATTACTTCAAGCCTCGTGATTCGTTCAGGCTCGCCGGCCAGAACCGGACAGACTGGACGCCAGGAGTCCTCTTCGGCGTAGGCCTCACGGACACCAAGCAGTTCTTCGTCGGGCCCAATTTCGAACCGACGCTGGGGATCGATCTCTCGTTAGGCGTCCATTGGGGAGAGCAGGAACAGCTCCAGCTTGATGTGAAGCCGAACGACACCGTCCTGCCGGCCGGAACCACTGTTCCTCCCACTCGCAAGGTGATGACGCCCGCGTTCTACGTCATGTTCGGATTCGACGTGAATCTCTTCCGCCGGTTCATGGGGCAGCTCGCTCCCTAGAGGACTTCCACCGGCAGGGCCGGCGCCGTCGAACCGGCGGCTTCGAACCACGTCACGCCTTCGGCCACCAGATCAATCTTGAACTGGTAGGCCCCAGGCTCGGACGGCGCCGGGCACGCCAGCGTCACGCCGAACGCCTCGCCCGGTCGTACGACATGCGGCAGCGGCTGCCGGTAATGGTCCCGCACGAGCAGCCGGCCGTCGCGGTCCAGGAGCTGAACCCCCACTGCCACGTGGCCGACGCCCGACAGGCTCGATGGACTCCAGATCGCCGTGCCGCGATTCGTGATCCGGGCAACCACGGCCAGCGTGGCGCCCGGCTTCGCCGCCGGCGCGGACGGCTCGAGCGCGATCTCGGCGCGCCAGACCGCCTGGTCCGATCCCGACGGCCGGGCCCGCTTCGACGCGACGATGATCGGGTGGTGCCGTACGACCTGCCGCAGCGTCCGCACCAGTGAGATGCTGAAGGTGTCTTCGAACAGGGCGCCCCGCTTGCCGAAGCCGAACGCCTCCATGATCGCGAGCCCCATCTTTGCGAGGGCGCGGCGAGGACGGGTGGACTCGGCCACCCGCATCCACGACTGCCACTGATCCAGCGTGAGATCGAAGCCGGGGATGGTATAGGCCAGCGGTTTCACGCGGACGTCCTCGAAGCCCGCCTTCCGGCAGTCGCCAATGAACGTCTCGATGATGACCTCCTGCTCGAGCACGCCGAAGTCACGCATCGCGGCGGCCGACACGGCGGCCTCGTCGTGCCCCTCGCCCGGTTCGGAGAAGAGCGCGACGCCGTCGGGAGCCAGCACCCGCGAGATTTCGCCGACGGCGCGTGACATGTCCGGCACGTGGTGCAGGGCGCTGAAGCACACCGCCTTGTCGAAGGTGCCGGTGCGGAACGGCAGCGCCTCCATGTCCCCCGCAACGGCACGCACGGGCGCACCCTGCCGTCCGCGGCCGGCACGGAGCATGTCGAACGAGAGGTCCACGGCCACCGAGCTGCGGTTCAACCGGCCCAGAAGGTCCGAGCACCACCCGGCCCCGGCGCCAAGGTCGAGGATCAGGTCGTCTGGCGACGGGCGGAGCGTGAGCATCGCCGCCGAGAAATCGTGCAGAAGGTGCGCGCTTTCTTCCAGCGTGTCGGAGTGGGGAGGAGAGAATGGCTTGGTCCGCTCCCACTCGGACGATCCGGTGCGCGTCAGGTAGTCTTTCTCGGCCTGTCGAGTGTCGGGTCGGGTCATGCTGGCTGGACGGGCCATGGTAGCCGACAGCGGGTGTGCGTTTTACGCGGCTCCAACGTTTTCCAACTATGCCGACAACCACATTCCAGGCGACGGGCACCAACGCCAGCGCTCCTTTCACGCTGAAAGTGCACCGCGGAGACGGGATGGCGCTGCTGGCGATGAACTGGAAGACCGGAATGCCGCCCCCGGAACTTCGTCGGTTTCTCCATCGAGTTTCGGGAGCCCGGCAGCGACAAGTTCTGGCCACTCCTGAACAGCCTCGGCTTCCCCGGCCAGCGGACGAAGTTCACCGATCCCCCGATCGAGAGCACCAAGGCGCCGATTCAGAAGTTCCGCTGGGTGCACTTCCCCGGCAACGCGGAGAAGAAGGGGGAGTTCACCTACCGCGTCACGCCGTGCTTCATGGACGAGCACCACACGCTGGGGCGCGGCGAGGCGCAGACGGCGTCGATCGCGCTGATGCGCGAAACGCTGCCCGGCAAGCTCAACGTGGCCTTCACCCGCGGCTTCGTCTCGTCGCAGGCCTTCGTCCGTCGCTTCGCGCCCGACGCGAAGGTGTCGACGCTGTTGCCGACCAAGGACAAGGCCGGCCTCGAATTCACCGCCACGCACAAGAACGCCGCGGCGGCGCACACGTGGATGGGATTCGAAGCGCGCTCCGCCATCTGCGAGCTGCTCGACGAAGCGATCGCGAACAAGAAGGCGCAGGTCCGCGTGATCGCCTTCGAGCTCAACCTGCCCGAGATCCTCACGCGGCTCGAGAAGCTCGGGGCGCGGCTGAAGATCATCCTCGACGACTCGAAAACGAAGGGTGATCCCGGCGAGCCCGAAAGCAAGTCGGCCGCGCGGCTCAAGAGCGCCGGCACGGCGGGCATCGTGCGCCAGCACATGGACAGCCTGCAGCATCACAAGTCGATTGCGGTGCGCGGGCCCGGCATCCACAAGGTGCTCTACGGCTCGACGAACCTCACCTGGCGCGGTTTCTACGTGCAGTCGAACAACGCCGTCGTCGTGAACAGCAAGAAGGCGGTGGACGACTACTTCGACGCGTTCGAGGACTACTTCACGGCGGCGGACGCCGACGCGTTCCGTGCCTCGAACGCGCCGGCCACGTTCTTTCCGCTCGGGATCCCCAGCCTCGACGCCAAGGTGGGCTTCTCGCCGCACGGCAAGACGAACGGGCTCCTCGAGGCCGTGGGCAAGGACATCGGCCAGGCCAAGTCGTGCGTGTTCTTCTCCCTGGCGTTTCTCGGACAGACGACGAAAGGGCCGATCGGTCCCGCCCTGGGCAAGCAGATCAAGAGCACCACCGTGCATACGCTGGGCATCGCCGATGCGGCAGTGAAGGAAGAGAACCTCGGCGTCACCGTGCTGAGCCCCGATAACAAGCGGCGCGTCGTCCGGTCGTCGGCGCTGACGCAGAACGTGCCCGCGCCGTTCGCCACCGAGCCGTCCGGGCTGACGAGCACGGGGCTCGGCACGCGCATGCATCACAAGTTCGTGGTGATCGATTTCGACCGGGCGGACGGGCGCGTGTACTTCGGCTCCTACAACTTCTCGGAGCCGGCCGACGGCAAGAACGGTGAGAACCTGCTGCTGATCAAGGACCGCACGGTGGCCACGACGTACATGATCGAGGCCGTGCGCCTCTACGACCACTACCGGCTCCGGAGCCTGCGCCAGGACGCCAAGGGCAAGGGGAAGAAGGTGCTCGAGCTGAAGTTTCCGCCCACCAAGGCTTCACAGAAGCCCTGGTGGCAGAAGGATTGGGACGACCCGATCAGGAAGCGCGACCGGGAGCTGTTTGCGTAAGCGCAGGCGGGTCTGAAGACCCGCGACTACGCACGAGCGACGTCGAAGCGATCCAGGTTCATCACCTTGGTCCACGCGGCCGAGAAGTCGCGCACGAACTTCTCCTTCGAGTCGCTGCACGCGTACACCTCGGACAGCGCCCGCAGCTCGGAGTTCGACCCGAAGACCAGGTCGACGCGGCTGGCCGTCCACCGCGCGTCTCCCTTGGTGCGCCCACGGCCCGTGAAGGACGTGCCGTCCGCGTTGGCGGGCACCCACTCCGTGTCCATGTCGAGCAGGTTCACGAAGAAGTCGTTGCTCAGCGTTCCGGACGCCTTGGTCAAGACGCCGGCTTTCGAATCGCCAGTGTTCGCGCCCAGCACGCGCAGGCCGCCCAGCAGCGCCGTCATCTGCGGCGCGCTCAGCGTCAGCCGGAAGGCGCGCTCGATCAGCAGATGCTCGGCGGGCACCGCGTGTCCGTCGCCGATGAAGTTGCGGAAGCCGTCCGCGTCCGGTTCCAGGACGGCAAACGATTCCACGTCGGTCTGCTCCTGCGTGGCATCGGTGCGCCCCGCCGTGAACGGCAGCTGCACGTCCACGCCGGCCTTCTTCGCGGCCTGCTCGATGGCGGCGTCGCCGCCGATGACGATCAGGTCGGCCAGCGACACCTTCTTGCCGCCGGTTTGCGCGGCGTTGAACTCCTGCTGAATCCCCTCGAGGGTCTTCAGCACCTTCGCCAGCCCCGGCGGATTGTTCACCGCCCAATCCTTCTGCGGCGCCAGGCGGATGCGCGCGCCGTTGGCGCCGCCGCGCTTGTCGGTGCCGCGGAAGGACGACGCCGACGCCCAGGCCGTGGAGACCAGCTGCGACGTGGAGAGGCCCGACGCGAGGATCTTGCTCTTCAGCGCCGCGACATCTTTGGCGTCGACGAGCGCGTGATCGACCTTGGGCACCGGGTCCTGCCACAGCTGCGGCTCCTTCGGAACCTCGGGGCCGAGGTAGCGCGAGATGGGGCCCATGTCGCGGTGCGTCAGCTTGAACCACGCCTTCGCAAAGGCGTCGGCGAACGCCTGCGGGTCGTCCTTGAAGCGGCGCGAGATCTTCTCGTAGGCCGGGTCGAGGCGCAGTGAGAGGTCCGTGGTGAGCATCGACGGCGCAATCTTCTTCGACGCGTCGTGGGCCGCGGGGACCGTGCCCGCACCGGCGCCGTTCTTGGGCGTCCACTGCTTCGCGCCGGCCGGACTGGTGGTCAGCTCCCACTCGTAGTCGAAGAGATGCTTGAAGAAGTCGCTGCTCCACTTCGTCGGCGTGGTGGTCCAGGTGACTTCGAGACCGCTGGTGATGGCGTGGGCGCCTTTGCCCGTCTCGTAGCTGCCCTTCCAGCCGAAACCCTGCTCTTCGAGATTGCCGCCCTCCGGTTCACGCCCGACGTATTTGTCCGCGGGCGCCGCACCGTGCGTCTTGCCGAACGTGTGTCCGCCGGCAATGAGCGCCACCGTCTCTTCGTCGTTCATCGCCATCCGGCGGAAGGTCTCGCGAATATCCCGCGCCGCGGCGACGGGATCCGCGCTGCCGTTGGGGCCTTCCGGATTCACGTAGATGAGCCCCATCTGCACGGCGCCAAGCGGATTGGCCAGCTGGCGGTCGCCGCTGTAGCGCTCGTCACCGAGCCACGTGCTCTCGGATCCCCAGTTCACCTGCTCGGGCTCCCACACGTCCTTGCGGCCGCCGGCGAAACCGAACGTCTTGAACCCCATCGACTCGAGCGCGACGTTGCCGGTGAGGACCATGAGGTCGGCCCACGAGATCTTCCGGCCATACTTCTGCTTGATCGGCCAGAGCAGCCGCCGCGCCTTATCGAGGTTGGCGTTGTCGGGCCAGCTGCCGAGCGGTGCAAACCGCAACTGCCCCGAGCCGGCGCCGCCACGGCCGTCGTGGATGCGGTAGGTGCCGGCGGCGTGCCACGCCATCCGGATGAAGAGCGGCCCGTAGTGGCCGAAGTCCGCTGGCCACCAGTCCTGCGAGCTCGTCATCAGCGCCGCGAGGTCCTTCTTCACCGCCGCCAAGTCGAGCGACTTGAACTCTTTGGCATAGTCGAACGACTCGCCCATCGGATTGCCCGACGGGTGGTTGGTGTGGAGCGCGTTCAGGTTCAACTGATTCGGCCACCAGTCGCGGTTGGTTCTCCCGGTGTGCGTGGCGGCCGAGAACGGGCACTTCGCTTCGTTACTCATGTGACGTTTGACCTCTACTGGGTTGGGGATGGGGTCCTGGCGTGCGCCAGGCAATCGGGACAGCGCCCCCAGTAGGCGACCTCGGCCTCGTCGATCTCGAAGCCCGAGTCGTCCACCGCGGTGAGGCAGGGGGCGGAGCCGACCGCGCAGTCCACGTCGACCACGCGGCCGCAGATGCGGCAAATCAGATGATGGTGGTTGTCGCCGACGCGGTCTTCGAAGCGCGCCGCCGATCCGACCGGCTGGATGCGCCGAAGGAGGCGTTTCTCGACCAGGATGCCGAGGGCGTCGTAAACCGACTGGCGCGAGATGGCACCAATTTCGGCCCTGACGACTTCGGCCACGGCATCGGCCGTGATGTGAGGCTGAGCCGCGACGGCCCGCAGGACGGCCAATCGTTGCGCCGTGACCTGGATGCCGTGTTGGCGAAGGAGTTCGGCCGGGGCAGGAGACATGCCGGGAGAGAGAATAGTCAATCTTTGGATCTAATCCAAGATTAGATTTACTCTCCCGTCGAGCTGGACGGGCCGTGGATCGTAGGGGCCGCCTTTCCGCCTTCGCCAAGGCTACGGCGGACCCACCGTAGCTTTAGCGGAGGTGGGCAGGCGGCCCGTTCGGACTAGTGGCGAATCTGCGAGGAGATGTCCTCCAGCTCGTAGACCTCGCAGTTGCCGCGCTCGCGCTGCAGGCCGGCATCCTTGTTGTTGTTCTTTCGCAGCACGCGCGTCGGAATCACCCACGGCTCCACCAGCACTTCGGGGTCTTCGACCGTGACGTCATACAAGACGACGTCTCCCTGGCGGGTGAACTTCTCCACCACGTGCATGTCCGACGAGTGGAAGAACCCGCCGCGGCCCAGCCACGTCGTATCGACGAACGCAATGGCGTCGAGCACCAGCGTGTCGCCCTCCCAGCGTCCCACGGTGTAGCCGAGGTACGTCGTCTCGATCGCGCGCTGCGGATCGTGCTTGCGGTTGTCGGTCGGAATGACGCGGTACTCGCCGTAGCCGCCGCCGGCATCGCCGCCGGCATACAGAAACAGCACGTCGTTCTCCGACTGGATGATGCGCCGCGGCGGACCCTGGCGCGGCACGCCGAGCGGCTGGCAGGTCATCACCGGGTCGTACTTGTTCGTCCACATGTCGAGCTCGATCACCTTGTCCCAGTGCTGGGGCTTGTAGACGGGACGCCCGGTGTTGCCGAACCGCGACGGCGAGTAGAGCTCGAAGTCGTAGGTCTGATTGTCCTGACGATTGGTGTCGGGGCTCTGCGTCGGCGCGCGGCGGCGGCCGCCGCCCGTCATGTAGTTGCCGATCCAGTCGCTGTAGTTCCAGTTGCCCGACAGATCGGGATGCGTACCGAGCCGCGGCGTGGGGATCGTCTTGTCGATCGGGGGTTCGGCCTTGGCAAAGACGCCCTTGGGCAGCGGCGAGCCCACCTTGATGGCCGTCTGCACGCTGGCCGGCACCGGGGCCACGACGTACACGTTGCCCGTCTCGGTCTCGGTCGTGGTGAGATCGCGAATCACCGCGCCGTTCCGCTTCTCGACCATCTTGCCAGCGTAGAACACCTCGATCTTGTTCAGCGGGTTGTTCCAGTCCTGATAATCGCTGTAGGTGAATTCGGTGGTGTTGGTGCCCTGCTTCACGACCACCTTCTCGGTCATGAACTTCGCGTCGAGTGTCGCGGTGCCGGTGGCGCCGGCCACGCCCGGAATCGGGAACGTGATCACGGGCTTGCCGCCTTCCCACACCAGCGACGTCTCTTTCACCTTGTTGACGCCGTCGGCGAGCAGCGTGCCCGGGTTGGCGCCGAGCAGCCAGTTGTCGGTCAGTGCCGCCACCGCCGCCTTGGGCGCTCCCTGCGGACTGCCCCACAGTCGGATGAGCCGCTCCTGCACGGCCGCCGGCACCGGCGTGGCCTTGCCTTTCGTGCCGGCGATCTCCGCGCCCGGCGTGTCTTCGTTCCAGGCGTACTGCCAGCTCACGACCTCGATGTTCGAGTAGGCCTGGCCGTTCGCCCGGGTGCAGCCGATCTGCGTCCGCTGGCTGTAGGTCTGGTAGTTGGTGCTCACGCGGAACTTCGTGAGCGTGCACGGCTGGCCGTCGATCTGAATCGTGCCCTTGCCCTTGTATTCGAGCATGGCGACCATGTCGCGCTCGTCGTGCCCCTTGAGCATGCCCATGTTCCGTTCCCAGTTGAACAGCACGGACCTCAAGTCCTTGGCCTCCGGGGCGGGCGTGTAGGGCTCGGGCACGCCGCCGCCTCGCCCCTGCGCGCCGGCGGTCATCGGCAGACCGATCGCGAGGACGGTCGCGAGTGCGACCGGTGTCCAACGAGCGTGGTGTCCAAATTTCATTGCCGTCCTCCCTGGTGTGGCGGTCCTGTCTCAGCCGAGCGTGGGGAGGATGCCAGTCGGGGCGGACCAAGGTCAAGCGCGCCGATTTTCGTCCCCTCACTGCCGGCGTCGAGATAGATTCGCTGGGCGAGTCGGGCTTCACTCCCGGCCGTCAACACCACGGAGGGGTCTCATGCGGGTCGAGCGCGAATGGCTGCGGAACGTCATCTTCAAGGAGGACGAGCTGCGGCGCTTTACGCAGGATTCACCCATTCTTCCGGAAGTCTGGCTGACCGCGGGCGTCGAATACTGCTTCGACAAGAACGTCCGGGTCGATCTGCTGCTGGTGCCGCACCGGGACCGCACGGCGGCGGAGCTGGGCGTCGAGCTGCGCCAGCGGCTCAAGGCGATCAGCCCCGACGCCCTGCCCGTGGAGGACGAAGGCGGCAACGATCGCCTGATCACGCGCCCGGTGTGGACGCTTTCCGTGAGCCAGACCGCGGTGGCGGTGTCGCTGACGCTCGAAGAACTGATTCTCGTCGCCCTGCCGCTGACCCCGTGGTGGCAGCGCAACATCGAGGAGTGGGGCGGGCTGCCGACCAACTATCCGGAGACCGCGACCAAGAAGAAGGGGCTCGCCACCGCGAAGGCGGAAACCGAGTGGATGTGCACCATCCTCGGCGTCCTGCTGCTCTGCGCGGAGCAGCCGACCGAAGTCCCGAGCCGGCCGCGCGACGACGAGCCGTGGTTTCGCGTCCGCGAGGTGGAGATGCACACCTCCCCAACGGTCAAGGAGTACGACACCTTCCGAAGGATTGCCAAGGAGGCCACCACCGAACCCCCCGTGAACACGCCGCAGCATCCGATTGCCCGGGCCCGCGCCAAGCTGATGGAAGCCTACGAGCTGCTGCGCTCCGCAAAAGGCGAGGGGCCCGACGCCGCCGCCACGCGCACGACTCCGGCCCTCTGGTCGATCGGCCTCAACCGCCGCGCAATGGTCGCGATATCGCGCTCGATCCCGTGCACCAAGGCCGATGCCGCGCGGCTGCTCTTCAACGTCAACTGCAGCGATCTGACCTGGGCGGTCGTCGACAGCGGCATCGCCAGCCACCCCGCCTTCGTCCGCGTCGTCAAGGATCCGCAGACCGGCGTGGAGAAACGCCAGGACGCTATCCGCTCGACCTACGACTTTACGCGGCTGCGGCATCTCATCACCCTCGACAGCCATCCGAACACGGGGCCCACGGCGCTCGATCAGCGCGAGGACCTCGAGGCGGCCGACCGCCGCTTCAAGCGCATGCGCGAGCGGCTGCGCAACGGGCGCGCGCTCGACTGGGCGCTGCTGCAACCGATGCTGCAGGTCGATCGGCAACGCGACACCTACCGGCCCGGCAGCGATCACGGCACGCACGTGGCCGGCATTCTCGCCGGCAACCGCGTCAGCGACGACGACGACCGCATTGGCATGTGCCCGGACCTCAACCTGATCGACCTGCGCGTGCTCGACGACAGCGGGAGGGGCGACGAGTTCGCGATCATCGCGGCGCTGCAGTTCATCCGCTACTTGAACGCCACCGCCGACCAGCCGGTCATTCACGGCGTGAACCTGAGCCTGTCGGTGATTCACGACGTGGAGAACTTCGCCTGCGGGCGCACTCCCATCTGCGAGGAGTGCGAGCGCCTGGTGGCGAGCGGCGTGGTGGTGGTGGCCGCCGCCGGCAACCGCGGTTTCGAGCGCGTGCTGACCAGCGCCGGGGAGCTCGATGCGTACCGCGGCATCAGCATCACCGATCCGGGCAATGCGGAAGGCGTCATCACCGTGGGCGCCACGCACCGCTTTCAACCGCACACCTACGGCGTCAGCTACTTCTCGAGCCGCGGGCCGACCGGCGACGGACGCATCAAGCCCGACGTCCTCGCGCCGGGCGAGCGCATCACCTCGGCGCTGCTCGACGACGAGTTCGGCGCCAAAGACGGCACCAGCATGGCGGCGCCGCACGTGAGCGGCGTGGCGGCCATGCTGATGGCGCGTCACCGCGAGTTCCTCGGCCAGCCCGAGCGCGTGAAGCGGATCATCATGAAGACCGCGACCGATCTCGGCCGCGAGCGGTATTTCCAGGGCGCCGGCATGGTGGACGCATTGCGCGCGCTGCAGGCGGTGTGACGGAGGCGGTATGGGAGCAGATGTCTTCACGCTCGAAGCGCTCGAAGCCAAGTACGGCGACTCGCTGTTGCTGCACTACGGCGACTTCGACGATCCACGGCTGATCGTGATCGACGGCGGCCCCGCCACCGTCTATGCCGACGCGCTCAGGCCGCGGCTCGATGCGATCCAGAAGAAGCGCGGGGGCGGCCAGCTCGAGATCCGGATGCTGATGGTGAGCCACATCGATCTCGATCACATCAACGGCGTGCTGAAACTGACGGAAGCGCTGCGGAAGGATCTGGACGCGAAGCGGCCGCTGCCGTTCGACGTCCTGACGCTGTGGCACAACAGCTTCGACGATCTGGTGGGATCGGCCGGCGCCTCCGCCCTGTCGGACGGCGCCGCGGCGGCGGCGGGATTCGGCGAGACGGGCGCGATTGTGGCCGGCGTCAAGGAAGGACGGCGGCTGCGCCAGGATGCCGATGCACTGGCCATCAACATGAACTCGGGGTTCGACGCGCTGATCCAGTTCGACACCGCGGCGAAGCCGTTGAAAATCGGCAGCAAGCTCACGTTCACCGTCGTCGGGCCGCGCAAACCGGAGCTCGAGAAGCTGAAGCAGGACTGGAAGACGAAGCTCGGACCGATCCTCGACAAGGAAAAGCAGAAGGAGGCGGCGCTGGCGGAAGCCGCCAAGCCGGATACCTCGATTCCCAACCTGTCGAGCATCGTGGTACTGGCGGCCTTTGGCGACAAGGGGAAGGAGAAGACGATCCTGCTGACCGGCGACGCGCGCGGCGGCTACATCGTGGACAGCCTGCGCGAGGCGGGCCTGCTTTCTGCAGGCGGGACGATGAAGGTGGACGTCCTGAAGATGCCGCACCACGGCAGCGCCAGGAACTGCACCACCGACTTTCTGCAGGCGGTGCTCGCGGACCATTACATCATCTCGGCCAACGGTCAGAACGACAATCCGGACCTGGAGACGTTCGACAACCTGTTCGCGGTGCGGCCCACGGGCAGCTACACCATCTGGATGACCAACGACGTGACCGATGCGGTGAAGCACATCGAGAAGACCAAGCCCGCCGGCGTCACTCTCAACGTGAACAAGAAGCTCAAAGGCAGCCTCAAGGTCGAGCTCGCGAAGGCGATCGGCTGGTGAGGCGCGCTAGTCGATGGGCGGACACGGCACGCCTCGCGGCGTGCGCGTGGTCGTCGTGACCGCCGGCGCCCCCATCGCCAGATAGGCTTCGAGGTTGGCCGGTTTGTAGTGCATGTCCGCCAGGCCGCGCCGATCGAGCACGGACTGATGAATCATCTCGCCGTGCGCCCGGCAGTCGCCGAGCGGACGCACGAAAGCGCCCAGCGGCCGGTACTTCGCCGTCATCGAATCGACCAGCTCCGCGTTGAAACACGGTAGGAAGGGCTGCAGATACTCGGCGTCGAACGCCAGGCCGTGCCCTTCGGCCTTCTCGACCATCCAGTGCAGCGCCTCGTTCGCGAGCCCGTCGCGCCGGCAGCTGCCGCCGACATTGGTGTGGACGCCGCAGAACCACGCCTGCTCGAGGGTGCCGGTCCAGCCCGCCGGCCGCTCCCACAGCGTCGGCTTGAACGGCTTGCGCCGCTCGTCGATGGCAAGCGCGTGATAGGCGTGCTCCATCTCCGGAGAGACGCCCACCTGGTGATACTTGTACTTGCCGCGGTGGAAGATCCACCCGAGCAGCCCAGGCGCACCGAGCGAACCCACCGTGTCCCAGACGCCGACGAACTTGATCGGCGGGCACGCACGCGGCGTCCGGATACGGTGATGGGCGTGGCCCCATTTCGATGTGCCGGGCCCCTGGCTGGTCTCGTAGCACTCGTACAGGTCCGGCACGTAGTAGTCGTCGCCTTTGTGGACCAGGCCGGCAAACGACATGAACCCGGCGAGCGTGCGCACGGTGAACGCGCCGCGGCTGAAACCGAACAGGAAGATCTCGTCGTTCGGCTCCCAGTTGTAGACCAGAAACCGGTAGAGGAGCCGGATGTTGTCCTCGATCCCGGACCCGAATGCACCGCCCGAGACGGTGTCGAGCGGACCGCCGGTGCCCAGGCCGTCGTGATACATGACGATCTGATCGATCCCGTTGGCGTCGCGCGGGCGCACGCCGCGCGCCACCTTGGTCACGTTGGTTGGACGCCGCTTGCCGCTCGAGTCGTTGATCTGATCGCGTGTGTTCCAGGTGCCGTCGGCGCACACGACCAGCCGCTTCATGACGCTACTTCAGCTCGCGGTACACCGTCTGCTCGAAGCCGCGCAGCGCGCGGATGGCGCCGTCGTCGTAGAACGGCAGCAGCTGCATCATGTGGACGCCGCCGATGTTCTTCACGGGATCGACCCAGAACTCGGTGTTGAAGATGCCGGCCCAGCTCATGCTGCCGGGGCTGCGAAACCCTTTGGTGGCCGGATCGTCGGCGGCGAGCTGAAATCCGAGCCCGAACTTGTCCTTGCCCGCGCCGAGCGGAAACGGTTTGGTGCGCTGCTTGTCTGCATCGGGCTGGAGCTGGACGAAGATCGAGCCCATCGCGTTCTGGCCCATCAGCTTCACCGACGCAGGGCTCAAGATCTTCGCGTGGCCCAGGGTGCCGCCGTTCAACAGCATGCGAACGAACTTCGAATAGTCTTCGACCGTCGAGTAGAGCCCACCGTCACCGCGGAACGGCGCCGTCGGCGCCGACGGAACCGTGGCCGCTGGCAGCGGCTCCATCTTGCCGGTGGCGCGCGTGAACTGCGGCGCCAGGCGCGCCTGCTTACCGGCCGCCACGGCCCACGACGTGTCCACCATCCGGAGCGGCCGGAAGATGTGCTCCTGGTACCAGGGCTCGAGCGGCGATCCGGTCACCTTCTCGACGATGAACCCGAGGACGCGGGTGCTGGCCGAGTAGTTGAACTTGGTGCCAGGATCGTCGAGCAGCGGCAGCTCCCACTCGCCCTTCTTCGTCTTGTTGACCAGCGCGTACTCGATCGGATTGGTGAACGAATAGCCGATGCCCGAGGTGTGCGAGAGCAGCTGCTTGATGGTCATCACCGTGCGGGCGGGCCGGGTTTCGCAGCTCGCGTCGGCGGCGTTGAACTTCGAGATGACCTGCAGCTGGTCGTAGCCGTCGAGGTACTTCGAGACCGGATCGTCGATCTTCAGCTTGCCCTGCTCGGCCAGCATCATGATCGCCACCGACGTAACCGGCTTGGTCATCGAGGCGATGTTGAAGATGGCGTCGGTCGGGAGTCCGGACGCGCCTTCGAACAGCACGCCGTCGCGGTTGACGACGATCTCGACGATGGCCGGGGCGTCGCCCTTCTTGACGGCGTCGGCCATCTGCGCGGTGAGCGCGGCCTTGGCGGCGGCCGAAAAGCCAACCGCGGTGGCCGGCCCCTGCGCCGCCGGCGACGCCGCCATGGCGGCGGCCACACCCGCGATCCCGACGAACCTGGTGAGTCTCATGATGCCTCTCAGTTGACGCGCAGCCGCTGATACTTGAGGGTCGGGTCTTCGAAATACCGGTTGTCGTCGCAGACGTACTCTTCGATCTTGTAGCCCGGCCACCGCTTGTACATCCACGTCCACGTCCAGGGGCCGGTCAGGAAATCGGGGTCTTCGATCGTGACCTGGTTCTCGAGCACTTCGTCGCTCACCATGCGCAGGCGCTCGGTGACCCGCATCTTCGTCGAATGCGGTACGTTCCGGAAGCGCACCGTCTCCTTGACGCCCACGGTGGTCACGACCAGCGTCGTCCCGTCCCACCTGCCGACCGAGTGGCCGGCGAAACGGGGCTCGGCATCCTCGGGCGCGATCGCGGGTGTGTTCAGATAGATGCGCCGCACCTGGTTGAACGCCTCTTCGATGATCGTCACCTGCCCCGGCGTTTCGAGGATTTCCAGCGGGAAGGTGGCGCCCATCATCCCGGGCACGCCTTCCGGCATGCAGGCCATGCCTGAAGACGGCGGCGGCAGCCCCTTGCGGGTGAGCTCCTGGTTCTGCTTCTGCAGCTCACGCCACTGATCGAGATACGGCTGCCGGAGCGGCGCTTCGGGAACCGGTTTCGGCGGGGCGACGCGAACCTTCGGCTGCACGCCGGATCCGAATCCGTCTCCGCGTATTGGATATCCTTCCCACGACCCGGTGATGCTGGGACGGGCCGGGGCCTTGGTCTGGGCGAGCAGTGGCACGGCGGCCCCGGCCACCGCCAGGACGGCAACGAGCAGTCGAACCTTCATGGCCGTCCTCACTCGATCGTGGCCCGCCCGGCGGCGGCGCCGTTGGTGAACTTCCGGCCGTCGGCGAGCGTGATCTGTTTCAGCAGCGCCGCGGGATCACCGTTGCGGAGCGGAGACACGATCACCGTCACCGTCTCGCCCGCCTTGAGCATGTTGAACTTCCAGCCGGCGCGGTTCAGGATGCTCGTGCTCGCGCATTCGATCAGCCAGTGGCGCGTCTGCCCCGACGAGGCGTCGGGGGCGTCGATTTCGAAATAGACGTGCGGGTTGCCCCACCGGTACTCGGTGACGACGCCTGTGAGCTTGATCTGGGTCGTCGTTTCATAAGGCGCGAACGAGTGGTGGGCGCGAGCAGGGACGATCGAGATCAGGCCGATCACAATCGCCGCCAGGGTGAGGCGTACGCGGTCACGTCGGGGTGGCACGTCGAACTCCTTTCCGTACCGTCGGGGCACGAGCCTACGAAACGTATCACCTCACGCCTTCGTGGAGAAAGGCGAGCAGCGGCGGATACGTCTTGCCTGGGTTTTCGAGATGCGGCACGTGGCCCAGCCCCGGTATCAGCTGCAGCCGGCCACGTCCGTCCGGCACGCTTTCGGCGATGAACTTCATTCGATCCTGGAACACTCTCGCCGGGCCGGCCAGGCTGTCCTCCGCTCCGCCGAAGGCCAGCGTGGGCGCCTTGATGTGCGCCCAGTCGTTCACCACCGGATCGAGATAGGTGATCTGACTGATGATCGCCTGCACCATCGCCAGCCGTGCCCACTCGCTGCTGAGCGTCCACGAATAGCGAATGCGGGCGTAGCGCTCGAACTCCGCGTTCCAGGCGGCAGGATTGTGTGAGACGTAGCGGAAGAGCCCGGCGCGGACGCTTTGATAGGTCGCCTCGAGGTTGCGCTTGTACCCCTCGTCGGTCGCCGTCCACGGACGCTCCCACCGCGGATCGGTGACGCCGATCGGGTTGTAGATGACGACGCGCTCGGTCATCTCCGGGTACTGCGTGGCGAAGCGCGCGGCGAGCATCCCGCCCATCGAGTGCCCGACGATCATCACGCGTTCGATCTTCAGCTGCTGCAGCACGCGCCGCGTGTTGAGCGCCATGTCGTGGAAGTTGTAAGGGATCACCGGCTTGGAGGAACGGCCGAACCCGATCTGGTCGGGCACCACCACCCGAAAGCCTTCCTTCCGCAGCGCGTCGATCGGGCCGCCCCAGTAGAAACCGGCGAAATTCATCCCGTGGAAGAGCACCACGGTGTGGCCGTTGGCGGCACCCAACGGCGGCACGTCCATGTACGCGAGGCGCACCTCCTGCCCGTACATCGTGAACGGCAGATACGACGACGGATACGGGTACGGGCAGTCGTCGCAGGTGATGCTGCCCGCCTTGACGTCGGTGGGCGTCGGCGGTCCGACTGGCGCCGGCGTCTGAGCCGCGACACCGGTTCCCATCGCGGTCACCACTGCAAGCCACGCGAGCAATCGCATCGCCACCTCCCTGCGGCGAGCCTCGAGCGGCGGCCGCGGCGCGCTGATTATTCGCCGGTTTCGGAAGGCGCACAACTAGCGAGGCTTCGCCTCGGACGAACGAACGTTCAGGCTCCGCCTCGCTAGTGCAGCATTTAATTGCCCGCCCTCTGGGCGGGCGGCAGTGCCATGGACAGCGGGCGTGACGCACAGATAGACTCGGGCACCATGAAGGCAATGTGGTCGACGATCGGCGGGGTGGCCGCCGGCATGCTGGCGCTCCTGAGCGTGGTGCAGCTGGCTCCGCTCTCGCTGCCGGCGTTCGCGCAAGCGGGCGCGGCGCCCCAGGGCGCGCAAGGCGGACGGGGCGGTCAGCCCGGCGTGCCGGGCGCAGCGGGTGGCGGTGGGCGCGGGCGCGGGCCCGTCGTGATCGCGGGGCCGCCCGCCGGCGTGCAGCCGCTGGCCATCGACCTCTTCTCGTCGAAGAACTTCTACAAGGACCGCGCGAACTGGCTCGACAAGCGGTACTACCGCTGCAACAACCCGCGCCAGCTTTACGCCATGTGGGATTCGGGCCGCATCGGCCCCAAGGCGCCGGAGTCGGCCTCATGGGGCAACTGCGACGACGACTGGCCGCGCGAGCGCATCGTGAGCCCGTACGCCTACAAGACCGCGAAGGAGCACTACGAGGCGCTGCTGGCACAGGTCAAAGCGAAGGGCGGGCCGACCGTCTATTCGAAGGCCACCGTGCCGGACTGGGATGGGTACTACCGGCGCGACGGGCTCGCGGACCGCGGCTCGGAATGGATCTGGGGCGTCACGCAGCCCTCGACGGTGCTGGCGCTGCTCACGCCCGAGTATCAGAAGCGGATGGTGCAGACCGCCTATCACGAGGCGGTGAGCAACGCGCCGCAGTGGAGCGCGTCGTTCTGCTGGCCCGAGGGTTTCATCCGCTGGTGGTCGCAGCCCTCGCAGGCCGGCAACTTCCAGCTGACGATGACGCCGTGGAACGTGCAGTTCCTCTCCGGCATCGCCGACAACTTCCTGCGCCAGGTGATGGTCGGCAAGACCGCGCACGTGCAGAAGGTGCCGCAGTGGTACGGCGAGACGATCGGCTTCTGGGACGGCACCACGCTCGTCACCTGGACCGCCAACATCCAGTCGTGGCAGCTGTCGCACTCGATGTTCGAGACCAGCCCGCTGCTCGAAACCGTCGAGACGTTCAAGCCGGCGCTCGATGCGTCGGGGAAGTTCATCGGCCTCGATCACGAGACCATGTTCTACGACCCGGAAGCGTTCGTGGCGCCGCTGCGCGCCTCGTTCCGCTTCGTCCGCGCGGCCACGCCCGAGGATCCGGCGCGGCGGTACACCTTCATCGAGTGCTTGAGCAACATCTTCAACACCGACGGACGGCCGAAGCAGACCACCGCTGCCGATCCCCGCTTCGTGGACTACTACGGGCGGCCGTGGGCCAAGAACTGGGAGAAGTATTTCGAGGCCGGCTGGGACAAGCCGGCGGATGAACTGCCGTCGGCAGTGACAGACATCTTCAAATAGGACACGTCATGAGAACCCCCACCATCCACGCCACGACGATGGCGGTCGCCCTGGCCGCGCTGGCCATCCTGTTCGAGACGCCGGTCTCCACCCACCATTCGTTTGCCATGTACGACCAGACCAAGGTGGTGACGCTCACCGGCGTCATGAAGCAGTTCGTGCCCCAGGCCAACCACGCCGAACTGCACTTCATCCTGCTGGCGGCGGACCACAAGTCGCTGGAAAAGGGCGCCGACGGCAAGTACGTCGAATGGGGCGTCGAGATGGCGGGCACCGCGGCGGTGGCGCAGCAGGGGATCACCGGCACGTCCTTCCCCCCGGGCACCGTGTTCAGCGTGCATCTGAACCCGCTGCGCGACGGCTCGAACTTCGGCTCCAGAGTCGGCGCGCTCGCCAAGTGTCCCACCGACCCGGCGACCAAGAAGCCGAAGCTGCCCGAGGCGGGCAAGCACTGCGACTCGGTCGCGGGCCGGGAATTGATCGGCGGCGCGACCTTCTAGCTCGTGAACCAGTTCGCCCTCTGGCTGGCGTCGACGCCTCCGAGCGTCTTCATCCAGGAGCACAACGCGTGGGCCATCCCGGCGATCCAGTCGGTGCACATCGTCGGGATCGCGCTGGTCATGGGATCCGTCCTGATGATCGACCTGCGGATCCTGGGGCTGGCGTGGACTGAACAGACCCTCCTGCAGACCACCAGCCGTTTCGGTCCCTGGCTCACCGGCTCGCTGTGGCTGCTGCTGGCCACCGGACTGATGATGGTCGTCGGCGAGCCGGTGCGCGAGCTCGTCAGCTTTTCGTTCTGGTTGAAGATGGCGCTCGTCGCGCTCGGTGCGGTAGTGGCCGTGGCGTTCCAGCGCGCGCTCCGCCGCCACGAGCAGCAGTGGGAGGGCACGCTCGTGCACCGCCCCTCGATCAAGGCGCTGGCGGTGCTGACCTTCCTGGTCTGGGTGGGCGTGATCTTTCTGGGACGGCTCATCGCCTACGACCACGTCTGGGGCAGCTGGTCGCCCGCCCAGAGGCTCTAAGAGGCACTGCAGTGAACGTGACCTGGATGCTCGAGTGGCTGCAGCGGACGAGTGTGGCCGTCCAGATCCGCGATTCGCTCTACACGTTTCCCGTGCTCGAATCGATCCACGTCGTCGGGCTGGCGCTGGTCTTCGGCACCATCGCCATTCTCGACCTGCGGCTGCTCGGCGTGGCCTCCCTCGAACGGGCCGTCTCGCGGCTGATGGCCGATCTCCTGAAATGGACGTGGGCCGCGTTTGCCGTGACGGCGGTGACCGGCGGGCTGATGTTCAGCACCAACGCCGTCGTCTACTTCCACAACACGTTCTTCCGCGCCAAGATGATCCTGCTCGTGCTGGCGGGGGTGAACATGCTCGTCTTCGAGCTGACCGCACGGAAGACGATCGCGCGCTGGGACGCGTCGGGTGCCACGCCGCGAGCCGCGAAAGTCGTCGCGACGGTGTCGCTCCTCATCTGGGTGGGCGTGATCGTCGCCGGCCGCGCCATTGGGTTCACCGCCACGCGCACGTCGCTGCCCACCGGGGGGCAGCCCGACGTCAACTTCGAGGATCTGCTCGGGTTGCCGAAGTAAGCGTCGTGGGGGCTACCGTCGTGGGGCCGCCGTCGTGGGGGCCACCTTCAGGTGGCCCGTCGTCGTGGGGGCCGCCTTCGTGGGGGCCACCTTCAGGTGGCCCGTCGTCGTGGGGGCCGCCTTCAGGTGGCCCGTGCCGGATGGCGTCACCGATTTGGCAGGTACAAAAACGCCCAGAAACTCAGAAACAGAAAGCCCAGGAAGAGCAGCGTCGAGGTCACAATCAACACGGTCGACTCGAGATGGCCACCCAAGAGACGAAGTAGAAAGGAGACAAACGCCCCGATGAGGGCATAGGTACTTACACGCACTACCGGCGTCTGGCGATTCAAGAAGCGAGTAAGCCATCTCACCGGCACAAGAGACCTCCGCCGCACACGACTTAGACCGAGAGGCTCCGACCTAAGCTCTGGTCGAACGGGCCGCCTGAAGGCGGCCCCCACGACCGCGGCCCCCACGACCCCCAGCCCACGGGCCGCCTGAAGGCGGCCCCTACGTGCGTGCTACGGGAACGTGATCAGCTCTTTCTCCGCGGGGCGCTTCATCCCCTTCTCGAGCCCTTCCCAGTTCTGGGCCCACGGCCGGCCGTACCAGTTGGGCACCGTGATTTCGATCTTCTTGCCGGCCACGACGGGTGTCGCCTTCCCGTTGACCGGGTAGATGGTCTGCAGGCACTCGATGAAGGTGAAGGGATCGCCTGCGTCGAACCCGCTGATGCGCTCGAGCGTGCGGGTCATGCGGATCGGCTCGACCAGCGCATCGGGATCGTAGAAGACGCCTTCGTGATCGAGGCCGACGAACTTGCCGGCCTTGTCACGATGCGGCGTGTAGATCTCCACCGTCTGCAGCTTGTTCGAGAACTCGAAGTTGCCGTGCACCTTCCAGCCCTGGATGTTCGACGACCACGTGATGAGCGCGTCGCCGTCCCAGAAACCGATGGTGTCGCCGTACCACTGTGGAGCATCCGCACCCAGGTGGGGCGCGCCGCCGTCCATCTTGAACGAGCGGCCGATGTGGATATTGGTGATGAAGTTGTCGGCGTCGCCGGCCAGGAACTGCACCAGCGTGGGCGTCACGAGCACCGAATGCGGCTGGTTGGTGACGGCGTGGTAATGCCAGCGCCGCATGAAGCCCTCGGGCCAGCAGTACTGCGCCGGCCACTGCGGCGCGTTGTCGTGCGCGTCGTGATACGCCTCCTGCACCATCCGCGTCTGGTACTCCTCGGTGAGCAGCGAGAGCAGCGTCGGATACTGGTTCCACAGCAGCTCGGCGTACCAGTTCTGGCCGCGGTGCCACTCGTAGCGCCCGCTCCACTCACCGGGCACGGTGGCGTAGGTGTGCTGCGTGGGCCCGCCGCGCGTCTTCGCTTCGTCGAGCAGCGCCTGGTAGTGCGCCTGCGCCGTCTTGAATTTGTAGGGGCTCACCATCGACGCGCGCGGGTAGTCGCGGTCGCAATAGCCCCACGACGCCGTCGCCGGCGGATTCTTGCCGATCATCCCGCCGCGCCACTGTTGCTCGAGCCCGTAGGGGCTGTTGCAGCGGAAATACCGTTTGTCGGTCCACAGCGCGCGATCGGAATAGAAGTCGGTCGACGTGAAGACGTCCACCTTCAGCGGCTCGACCCCCGCGGGCGCGGCGCCGTTCTGCGCGGCGCCCAGGAACCCTTTGAGCCGGTTGCCGGAGGCGCCGGCATCGAACGGACCGACCAGCCAATGCTGCTGCGGATACCCCGTGATCTCGGTCAGCGGAAACGCCTCGATGTCGTCGGCGTTCCGCCACATCTCCCAGGGAATGGCCGGCGACACCGGCGCGCCCCGGCCGGCGCTGGTGACCGTCTCGGGCGGCGTCGGCTGTGTGGAACACGAAATCAGTGTGGTCACGCACAGCGCGACGAGCGCGGCGCGGGCGCGGTTCACGAGAGTGACGTGCGGCATCGCGGGCGATCATACAGAGGTTCCGCTCTGAACAGACGGGCTCGCGGGGCTGGGGTATAACTCGAACCCATGTCGATGCTCCCCATTCGATCGTCCGTCGCGCCTCTCGCCCTGTGCCTTTGGCCCCTCACGATCGCCACCAGCGCATCCGCGCAGAACTTCACCGGCGACGCCCGCTCGGTGGGAATGGGTGGCGACGGCAAGAACAGCAACATCGCGCGCTCGATGGTGGAACCGGCCACGCCGTACGTGGCCATTCCGCTGCCGATCGGATTGATTCAGGTACTGGGCAACAAAGACGCCTTCGATCCCGGCAGTGACCAGTTCGATCCGGTGTGGGCAATCGAAAGCGCGTCGAACCCCTTGCACTACACGTTCGGGAGAAAGACCGACACCAGCGACGAACCGCAGGCGCGCTTCATTCGCGACATCGTCAACGGCACGATCGGCCGGGATCTGGCCACCTACAGCAGCTTCCACATGCCCGATTCGGTGACGGCCGAAGGGCTGGCCTCGCCCGCGTGGGGTGGCATCATCAAGTTCGCGAAGCAGTCGAGCGGAGCGTTCCAGGGCATCTTCATCGGCGCCGGCCCCTACCTGTCCTTTGGCACCGACGCCGGCATCGACCCGCGCCTGATCGACATTCTCGAGACCGGGGCGCACTACGCGAACAGCTCGCTGGCCGTGCAGGACGCCTCCCGCGTGCAGCTGGCGGCCTCGATCGTCCTTGGCTACCGGGCACGGATAGAAGTACCGGGCTGGTCCTCCCGCCGCGACGGCGTGTACCTCGCGGCCAACTATCGCTACCTTCGCGGCTTCAAGTACCTGCAACCGGACATGACGGTCCGCTTCGACACCGACGGTCAGGGGCTCGTCACGGTGAACCCGGCCACGACCCCGATCGTGATCAACGACCTCGAGGCCGACACGGGCACCGGACGTGCCGTGGACATCGGTGTGCAGATCGTCCGCGACCGGTGGGAAGGCGGCTTCGGCGTCAACGGCATCGGCAACAAGATCGACTGGACCGACCTGACGCAGAAACGCTTCACGTTGAACAGCCTGCTGACCGGTGGCGAGTTCGTCGAGCAGACGATCGGAACGCCTTCCGGCACGGTGACCGTGGAGCTGCCGATCGTGACCTCGGGCAACGTCGGCTACGACGGCGACGGCTACGCGTTCAGGGCGTCAGTCGTGCACGGGTTCAACGGCAACAGCGTCCACGGCGGTGCCGAAAAGAGCCTCGGTCCGCTGGCGGTACGCGGCGGCGCCAGGTACTCGCGGGACCATTGGGATCCCACCTGGGGTGTCGGGTTCGGCCGGCGCGTCGGGGTGGACGTCGGCTTCTTCACCTCGCACTGGAACCTGCAGGAAAAGCAGCAGATCTCGATGGCGGTCTCGATCCGGATTCAGCGGGATCGGTAGGCTATTTCGCTTCGAGCCGTTCGACGAGCGTGCGGGCCCGAGCAAGCACGCTGTCGCGTTCGAGCAGGTCCTGCCGCTCCGACTCGGGCATCTTCAAGGCCTGCGCGACCAGGTTCACGAACTCGGCGTCGCCCATGGAGGGGTCGGGCAACTCGGCGTTGGCGGGCAGCACGCTGACGAGCAGGGCCGCCAAGCGCTCGCGCAGCGTGCTCAACGGGCCCAGGTCCTGGGCCTCGACGCGGTCGGGGATCATCTCGACCCGCGCGAGCCGATACGCCTTGCGCTGATCTTCGCTCAGGACCCGGAACGTCGTCAGACCGCGCAGCAGGATGATGTAGCGGCCGTCGGGCAGCTGCTCGGACTCCTGAATGATCCCGGCACACCCGATGGCGTAGATCGGCGGACGCCCTTCGTAGTCTTTCTCGAATCCGGGGCGCAGCCGCACCATGCCGATCGTCCGGTTCCCTTTGAGCGCATCGGCCACCATTTCACGGTAGCGCGGCTCGTAGATCAGCAGCGGCCGATCCACGTTGGGAAACAGCACCACCTCGGGCAGCGGAAACAGCGGAATCTCTTTCTCTTCGGCGGCCACGCCGGCGGTGGCGATCAGCACCAGGACGATCACGAGACCGATCGCGCGGCGCGGGTGCTGCGGCAGGGCCGGAGGCGGCATCGGCGCCGATCATAGGCTGCTGAGGCGGCCACGTCGAGGTGCGACATAGAATCGCAGCTGGAGGCGAACGGACATGAGAATCACTCGATCGGTCTGTCTTGGTGGATCGGCGCGACGCGCAAAGAACACGCGCCGCGCGCAGCCTCTGGCAAACCGGCTCAACGCCGGTTCGCTATTAGTGCTCGTCCTGCTGCCGTCCTCGCTGCTGTCGCAGCGACCGGTGGCGACACCAGCAGCGATCCGGCAGACGGCGGCGACCACGACGCTTCCCCGAGGGAACGCCGAGCATGGCCGCTACCTCGTCGAACACGTAGCCATGTGCGTCGAATGTCATTCCGGCCGCGACGCTCGCGGCAACATCGTGGAATCCGAGCGCTTTCTCGGCGCCCCGGTCCCGTTCGCGCCGCCCTCATGGCCCAACGACTGGGCGATGCGCGCTCCGAGAAACCGCGGGCTGCCCGGCTACACCGACGACATGGCGCTGCGGCTGCTGACGCAAGGGGCGATCGGACGGAACGGCGAGCAGCTCCGGCCGCCGATGCCGCGTTTCCGGATGAGCGTGCAGGACGCGGCCGACGTGATCGCGTACATGCGGTCGCCCACCTAGGGTGAGCAGGCCGCCAAAGTAGCAAAACGTCAGCCGAGGTCCGCGAGCTCGGTGAACTGCCCCGTGCTGTCGCCGAGGCGCTCGGTCGGCACGCCCATCTTGTCGAGCAGAGTCAGCTGCAGGTTGGTGAGCGGCGTGTCCTGCGGATACACCAGGTGCCGCCCGCCCCGCAGCGTCCCGGCGCCGCCACCCAGCAGCAGCGTCGGCAGCGGACCGTGCGTGTGGCGGTCGCTGTTGCTGATGCCGCCGCCATAGAGCAGCACCAGGTTGTCGAGCAGATTGCCGTCGCCATCCGGCGTCGCGCGCAGCTTTTCGAGGTACGAGGCGAAGAGCCGCACGTGATAGGTCTGGATGACCGTGCACTTCCGCATCTTTTCGGCGTCGTTCTGGTGGTGCGTGAGCGGATGGTGCGGCTCGGGGATGCCGATCTGCGGATAGGGCCGGCCGGTCTGCTCGCGGCCGTACATGAACGTGATCACGCGCGTCAGGTCCGACTGGTAGGCGAGCAGCTGCAGGTCGTAGAGCAGCTCGACGTGCGGCTGGAAGCCGTCGGGCACGCCGGCCGGCTTGTGCACGTCCGGGATCTCCTTGGTGCTCTGTTCCTCGGCCTTCTGGATCCGCCGCTCCACATCGCGCAGCGACTCGAGGTAGTCGCTCATCTTGCGGGTGTCGGAGGGGCCGAGCGACTGCTGCAGCTCCCGCACGCGGGCGTTCACCGAGTCGAGGATGTTGCGATCGCGGCGGAGGCGCGAGGCGCGCGCGCGCGGATCGGTGGTCTCGCTGGCCCCGAAGAGCCGCTCGAACACGACGCGCGGGTTGTTCTCGGCCATCAGCGGCAGCGTGGGCGTCAGCCACGACAGCGTGCTGCTGTAGGCGCAGCTGTAGCCGACGTCGCAGGCGCCGACCAGGCTGTTGTCGTCGGCTGTCAGCTGCAGCGACGACAGCTGCGTGGCGCGCTCCAGGGCGCGGGCGGCAATCTGGTCCATCGACATGCCGTTGCCCACGACGCTGTCGGACTTCTTGATGTGCACGCCGGTGAGGTAGCTGCCCGACGCGCGCGAGTGATCGCCGCCGCCATCGCCGAGCGCCTCGGCCTGATGGCTGGACAGGTTCGTCACCACGATCAGCTGGTTCCTGAACGGCTCGAGCGGCTCGAGGACGGGCGACAGCGTGAAATCGCGGCCGGTGCCCTTGGGCAGCCAGTTCTCGTAGATGACGCCGTTGGGGTGATACACGACGCCGAGGCGCCGCACCGGCGCGGCGGCGGTCTTCTGCACGGCGGTCAGCGCCGGGACCATGGCGTCGAGCAACGGCAGGGCGATGGCCGTGCCAAGGCCTCGCAGCACGGTCCGCCGCGACAGCGCTTTGCGCGTGACAATCATGAACCGGCTCCTCATGACGGTGTCGACCGGCCGCCTGAAGGCGGCCGCTACGACCTTGCCCTCCTCATCTGAAACGGCGGGCTCTTGACGATCGCCAGAATCGCCGCCGACCAGCGATAGTCGTCGGCCGCGGCGGCCCGCACGATCCCGCGAATGGCCGGGGCATCGAAGTATTCCATGTCCCGGCCCAGGGCATAGGTCAGCAGCTTGGCGGTCACCGTTCGCACGAACTGCTCCTTCTGCGCCATCAACGCGCGGCGCAGCGCCGCCGGGCCGTTGACGGTGGTGCCGTCGAGGAGCACGCCGGTCGGGTTGATGGCCGACTCGCCGTCCACGGTGCGCCACTGGCCGATGGCGTCGAAGTTCTCGAGGCTGAATCCCAGCGGGTCCATGCGCGCATGGCAGCTCGCGCAGGTGGGGTTGGTGCGATGCCGCTCCAGCATCTCGCGCACCGATTCGGGCTTGCCGGCCTTGCTCTCTTCGAGCGTCGTGTTCACGTCGGGCGGAGGCGGCGGCACCGGGGCGGCAAGGATGTTGTCGAGCAGCCATTTGCCGCGAATGGTGGGCGACGTCCGCGTCGGGTAGGACGTCACCGCCAGCACGCTCGCCTTGCCCAGCAGCCCCCAGCGGTTCTCGTCGGCCAGCGTCACGCGACGGAAATGGCTGCCGTAGACGCCGCGGATGCCGTAGTGGCCCGCCAGCTGCTGGTTGAGGAACGTGTAGTCGGCGCTCAGCAGGTCGGCGATGCTGCGGTCGGCCTTCAGCTGATCATCGAGGAAGAGGTCGGTTTCGCGCACGAATGCGGCCCGCAGGTTGTCGTCGAACCACGGAAACCGCGTGTTGGCGTCCGGAGTCAGCAGCCACACGTTGCGCGTCTGCAGCCACTGGCCGAAGAAGTTGTTGACCAGCGCGGCGCGCGCCCGCGGGTGTACCAGCAGGCGCCGCACCTGCTGATCGAGCACGCCGGGCTGGCGCAGCTGCCCGGCGACGGCGAGATCGAGCAGCTCGTCGTCGGGGCCGCTGCTCCAGAGGAAGTAGGACAGACGCGATGCGAGCTCGACGTCCGAGATGCGATACGCAGCGCCCGGAGCGACGTTCCGTGGGTCGGACTCGATCCGGAAGAGAAAGTCGGGGCTGACGAGCAGACGCTCGAGCGCGGCGCGGATGCCGTCGTCGAAGCTGCCCCCAGCGCGAGCCCCCGCGAAGAATTCCATCAGCGTCTGCGCATCGGCGGCCGTCGCGGGCCGGCGATACGCGCGGCGCGCGAGGATAGCCAGAATCCGTGTGGCGCATTCCGTCGCGTCGCCGCGGCCGTCGCACTCGAAGATGCGCTGCCGGCTGGGCGACTCCGCGGGCACGCGTCCGTTGTAGGGGCCGGTGACCAGCAGCGACGAGATGCCGAGCGGGAACGTCGGCACGTCGCCGTCGCGATTCCAGATCGGGATGCGATCCGGGCCCAACCCCTCGGGCCGCGCCCCGTCGGTCTTCACGATCGTCGCCACGATCTGGCGCGAGCCGGCCTTCACCGGCACACGCACGTGCAGCGGCTCGTCCGCGTCCTGGCTTTCTGCCGGCGCCTTGGCCCCGCCGACCGTGAACTTGCCCACCCGCACGCCGTCCACGCGGACGTCGATGTCGCTCGGCGCCTGCAGACCACGAATCACGTCGGCATAGGTGCGCGCCAGCCGCACGCGCAGGTCGTATTCGCCATCCACCGGGAAGTAGTGCCGCGCCGCAATGCCGCCGCGCGACCCGAGAGGGAAATCCTCGCTCAGCCGCTCCGTCTGCCACAACCACGTTTGCTCGTTCGCGTTGCCTTGAACCGCGGTGTAGCGCTCCACGGCGGGCGCGACCGAGGGGTCGCCAACGGCGATGCGAGCGATCGTCGCCGCCGCGGTCAGGTAGCGATCGAGGAGCGCCGGCTCGATCGACAGCGCGTCGGCGTTGGTGTCGAAGCCGTACGCCTGTGTGTCGGGCGGCAGCAGCGCCGCGGCATCCACGTCGATGCCGAGCAGGTCGCGAATGGCGTTCGCGTACTCACCGCGGTTGAGGCGATGCAGATTGGCAGGCCGTCCCGGGTTCGGGCGGGCCAGCGCTGCACGGTCCAGCTCCTGCTCGAGCCATTGCGACACCGCATCGTAGGTGTTGTTGTCGGGGCGGCGCATCCCGGCCGGCGGCATCGAGCGGCTGCGCAGCTTCACCACCACTTTCTCCCACGCCTCGGCCGAGCGCTCCACCTGCGCCGCATCGGCGGCGGCCAGCGAGAAGCCGCCGACTTTCGCGCGGTCGTTGTGACAGCTCACGCAGTACGTGGTCACCAGACTTGCGACGGGCGTGGGCGGTACGGCCGGGGCTTGCGCACGCACCGCGCTGGACGCGCCGGTCGACACCGCGGCCAGCCAGGCGAGACCGGCGCACGCCGCGAGCCCGCCCGGAGGGTGGGCAAACAACGCGGTTCTGCGCACGCGGGTCATCAGCCGACTACTTGCACTTGACCTGAGCCTGGCACGGCTTCCCGAGCTTGGGGTCAGCGCCGTGCGCCAGCAGGATCTTCGCGCCCTCGGTGTTGTAGAGCACGCCGCCGAGACGGTCGCCATATCCCGAGGCGGCGAGCCACGGCGTAATCCCTGCCTTGCTCACGGCGTTGACGTTGGCGCCCTTTTGGATCAGCTGTGCGAGCAACGCGTTCCAGCCGCGATAGGCGGCACCGAAGAGCGCGTTCTCCCCGTCGGTCGTCTCACCCCGCGCATCGGCGCCCAGGTCGAAGAGCAGCTTGGCGGCCGCCAGCACCTGCGGCTCGGTGAGCGCGCTCTCCCCCACGCTGCGATTCAGCCCCGACACCGCCATCACCGCCGTAGCCTTCGTGTCGGTGACGAGCTTCGGATCAGCCCCTGCCGCCAGCAGCAGCTGCATGATCTCGACGTCCGCGGCGGCGCTGGTGAGCAGGAAGGGCGTGGCCCCGGCGGCGTCCTCGTAGCCGCCGCCGATGAAGGGCCGCTTGGTCATGCGCGCGTTGGGGTTCGCGCCGTGCGCCAGCAGCGCCGTGATCAACTGCAGCCGATCGCGGCGATTGGGAATGCCGCTCATCGGATCGCTGAAGCCGTAGACCGGGTTCGAGACGCCGCCCTCCCAGGTGCCCGCGGCCCAATGGAGCGGCGTGAGCCCCGCGTCGCCGGCGTTGGGATCGGCGCCGCGATCGAGCAGGGTGAGCGCGAGCGGCACGTGCCCCCGCATCGTGGCCACGAGCAGCGGCGTGCTGCCGGCCGAGAGCGTGGACTGATAGGCCACCCCGCGGCCCGCGGCCGGCGAGTCGGGCGTCGCTCGCAGGTTGACGTCGACGCGTGCCGCCAGCAGACGGGTGACACTGTCGATGTCCCCTTCGCGGGCGGCGAAATGGAGCGCCGTGAACCCCTTCCTGGTCCGCGCCCGCAGATCCGCGCCGGCCTCGATCAGCAGCCCGACCACGTCGGGATGGCGTTCGGCCGCGGCCCACATCAGCGCCGTCTGACGCTGCGAGGGCTCGGCGGCATTCACCGCCGCGCCGCGCGCCAGCAGCATCTTCACCGCCGCGGCGGCGCCGGTGGCCGCGCAGGTCATGAGCGGCGTCTCGCCCGTGCCGATGGGGGCGTCGGGCCTGGCGCCGGCCTTCAGGAGCAGATCGACCATCTCGGCGCTGCCGTTGGTGCAGGCACGCGACAGCGGCGTCATGCCGAACTGGTTGGCGGCATTGGTATCCGCGCCGGCGCGAACGAGAGCGGTGGCCACCCCCACGTCGTTCCAATGGGCAGCCCAGAGCAGCGGTGTCGAGCCGTCGTCTGCCTTGACGTTGACGTCCACGCGTCCGCCGCCGCTCAGGAGGGCGCGCACCTGCGCCGCGTCCTGTGTGCGGACGGCATCAATCAGCCGGTGGTCGACGTCGGCCGCATCAAGCGGCGTGCAGACCACCCCGGCGACGACGAGCGACGCGACCGCACAGCGCCACACACGCGGGGTTATAGCACGGACCGGCGCTGGTATCATGCGCCGACCTTCGCCACTCCAGAGGGGAGACACCATGCCAATCGACGACCACAGCAGACGCGGATTCCTGGTCGGTGCCGGGCTCGTGGCGGGAAGCCTCGTTGGCGATGCGGTACTGCCCTAGCCACGCACATGTCGACAACGCCCTCGTCACGATTCACGCGACGCGCCTGGCTGTTGGGTGCATCCGCCGGCATCGGTGCGATCGTCGGTCGCAGTTGCGTTCCGACCAACGCGCCGGGACCGCCCTTTCCCGCGGCGAGCGGTGCCACCGCCACCGCCAACCGCCTCATCCTCAACGACGCCAGCGAGCTGGCTCCCACTCCGGTCGCCTCGCATCTCACGATTCGCGAGGATCCCCGGACCGCCGCCGTCGAGCGCCTCCGCGCGGCCCTGGGCGAAGCACGCGCCGCGGGCCGTCCGTTCGTCGCCAGCGCCGCCCGTCATTCGATGGGTGGTCAGAGCCTTGCCACAGACGGCACGGTGGCCACGCTCGACCAGCAGTGGCTCGAGCCGGATACGGCGCGGAAGATTTACAAGGTCGGCGCCGGCGTGCGGTGGTCGTCGGTCATCTCGCAGCTCGACGCGATCGGGTTCTCGCCTGCCGTCATGCAGTCGAACAACAACTTCGGCGTCGCGAGCACCTTTTCGGTGAACGCACACGGCTGGCCGGTGCCGTTCAGCGGCTGCGGCAGCACCGTCCGGGCCATCAGCATGCTGCTCGCCGACGGCACGCCGGTCACGTGCTCGCGGACGGAGAACGCCGAGCTCTTTCGCCACGCCATGGGCGGGTACGGCCTGTTCGGCGTCATCACCGAGCTCGAGCTCGACATGGTGCCGAATGCGCAGCTCTCCCCCACGTTCGAGGCGGTGACCGGCCGGGACGCCGGCGCGCGGTTCGCCGCGCTGCTGGCCTCCGACAAGACCGTGCAGATGGCCTACGGGCGCATGGACGTGTCGCTCGATCGCTTCTTCGAACGCGCCCTGCTCATTTCCTATCGTCCCGCCAGCGATCAGAGCCAGATTCCGGCGGCGTCGGGATCCGGCTTCGTCAGCCGCGCCTCGAGATACCTGTTCCGCGCCCAGGTCGAGTCGGATCGAGCCAAACACTTCCGCTGGTGGAACGAGGCCTCGCTGGGGCCGATGGTGGCGGGCGACGCCACACGCAACAGCCTGATGAACGAGCCGGTCATCACGCTCGACGATCGCGACCCGTTCCGCACCGACATCCTCCACGAGTACTTCATCGCGCCCGGACGCTTTGCCGAGTTCGTCTCCGCGTGCCAGGACGTGATTCCCGCGTCGTACCAACAGCTCCTCAACATCACGCTGCGCTTCGTCAACACCGACCGCGACAGCGTGCTGGCCTACGCAACCGAACCGCGCATCGCCGCCGTGCTGCTCTTCTCGCAGGAAAAGACGGTGCGCGGCGAAGCCGACATGGCGCGCATGACCCGCGCGCTCATCGATCGAGTGCTGGACATCGGCGGGACGTACTATCTGCCGTACCGCCCCCACGCCTCGCTCGACCAGCTGACGCGTGGCTATCCGCGCGCCGCCGCATTCGCGGCGAGGAAACGCGAGCTCGATCGCGACCTCGTCTTCCGGAACCAGCTCTGGGACGGGTATTTCGCCCGCCTGTGAGGTGAAAGGAGCGCTCGTGGGCAAGCTGCGCTGGATAGCCGTCGTCTACATGCTGATTCTGCTGTCGGCGGCGTCGCTGAACTACGTTCCCGGCCTCACCGACGCGGAAGGCCGCGCCTTCGGCGTCTTCGCGCTCGACATCTACGACGACCTGCTGCATATCGCCTCGGCGCTCTGGGCCGGCATTGCCGCCGCCACGTCGAGCCGCGCCTCGCGGATCTTCCTTCGCTATTTCGGCCTGCTCTACTTGACCGACGGGCTGCTCGGGCTGGCCACCGGATCGGGATATCTCGACCTGGGCATCATGAACCACGGCATCCTGGACCTGCCGTTGACGTTCAAGATTCTCGCGAATCTGCCGCACATCGCTGGCGGCGCCTTCGCCGTCTTCTCGAGCGTGAGGTTCGCGTCCGAGGCACGATGAGGCGGCGGCTCCGCACCATCGTCCGGCGTGTCGTCAAGTGGTCGCTGCTCGCGGCCGTCGTCGCGCTCGTCTTGCTGCTCGTCCCGGTCGTCTACGTCGAGCTCGCCTGCCGCGGCGACCAGCGGACCGACCGGTCCACGCCCCTCATCACCGACCCGGCCTTTCAGCGCCACGAGGCCAACACCTATCTCACGTATCCGGAGTGGCACATCGTCTACGCCTACGACGGATTGGCGCAGGCGCTCAAGACCGGCGACGAGCACTCGTTCGACTACGCCTCGAGCGTGACGGGATTCTGGCGCACGGCGTGCGTGCTGATGCGGGTGGCCGACGAGCACGGCGGCGCCGACGGCGCCACGCGGCAGATGATTCACACGATCGGCGTGAGCTTCACGGCGGAGATGGGCGCCAAGGCCGCCTACGAAGAGACGCTCGGGCGGTTCACGGCATGGCTGCGGGGATCGGGCAAGACGCCGCAGGACGAAGTGGTGGCGACGATGGCCACCGACTACGCCGCGTTCCTCCGGCAGACGCCCTGGTATCAGTACCCGTTCCAGCGCGAGACACAGAAGCTGTGGGCGGCGCCGGTGCACGGCTGGCTCCGCGGCTGGGAGCGGCGGCTCGCCATCGGCTCGGAGTTCACGGCCAAGCGTGTCTACGCGAGCGCCATCGCGGGCGCAGTGGCCGCGACAGGCGAGGCCACACTCGTGATCCGAACCGTCGTGGCCGGTCTCGACGCGCGCACGCTCGCGAGCATCGGCGACGTCACCGTCGTCCGCGCCACGCAGACCGGCGTCGAGATCGAAACGCCGCGCTACGACCGCTTCACGCAGATCCTCTCAGAGGTCGCCAGGCGCGGCGGCACGATTCGTGAGGTCGCCGGCAACGACGACATCATGCTGACGCTGACCGTTCCGCAAGACCGACCGGCGCAGCTGCCAACGGGCACCGTGATCATGCGCGTGAAGCGGGACGGATTCGCCAGCGACCGCGTGCTCGTGAGTCTCAAGGTGACGAACCTCGCGACTCTGCTCCGGGCCTATCCACTCGGCGATCCCGGCGTCGAGCACGTCTTCGACTACTGAGTCCGGTCGTACACCACCGTATTGGTGAACGGCCGCCCCTTTCCAGTCGTCCCGCTCACGACCTGCGTCATCGTCATGCCGTCCGGCGAGATCGTGATCGTGCTCGGCTTCTCCGATGTCTTCCCGTCGACGATGAAGTAGACATCCTCGGTGCGGGGATCGACGGCCCTCACCGTGACCATCCGAATCGAGTCCGCTCCCACCGCCGCCTCCGGGTACGGCTTGCCGTCGCGCCGGTAGACGAGGTAGGCGCGCGCGCTGCCCTGCGGGATGGTGACGTCCGTCGTCATGAAGATTGTGCCGCCGCCCCGATCCTCGTAGGTGCGAGTGAAGCTCTTCGGCGCGCCGCCCGATTCGTACTTCGACTTCTCGGCACTCAACTTCCACACGCCGACGAACGGATCCGACGCTCTGCTCACGGCCGGTTTCGCCGTTCGCACCGGCTTCTGTGCCGACACGCCCGGGGAAAGCACGAACGTCGCGAGCAGCAGAACCAACATACGTGAGCTATGCATCAGTCGCCTCCATCTGGAGCACGCCTGCGTTGCTGCAAACGCCGATCCGATCCAGTGGCGGTTCAGCCGGCCCTCAAAGGAGTGCGCCGGGCAGCGTGGCATCCGGCGGTGGCTCACGCCGCGTCACTCCATTGGCCGAATGACGCATCGCCGAGATCTCGTGGTAGACGGCACGGCGCACGCGCTGGATGCCACCGAGCGGCTCGTGCTCGGCCAGGCAGCGCCAGGGCGTGTACGAGAGGTGCTCGGCCGCGGTCATCTGCTCCGGTCCGTCGAATGTCTGCCGGGGAATCACGATCGTCGCGATCTTCACGAACGGCGACACCGCTTCGTCCCAGCGGACGACCGGATCCTCGATCGGCATGGCGATCGGATCGGTCTGCAGTTGCACGAGAAAGTCGTAGGTCACGCTGCGGGCGCGCAAGGTGGCCGCCATGTTCCGGCGCAGAAAGTCTCGCCGTAATCCCAGGGAGCCGCCCGCATGGGGCCGCTGCGGCCGGACGTGGTACTTGACGGCATGCGGCCCGAGCCGCGACGGCACCTGGCTCCAATAGGGGATGGCCAGCGGGTTCGTGATCTGGATCGCCGACTTGAGCAACGTCCGCAGCTCCGGACCGCGCCCCTTCTTGAAGAAGAACTGTGTGAACGGGTGCTTCTTCTCCACGGCGATCGAGAACGGGACGTAGTCGGCGGGATTGCGCACGAAGAACGTCGGCGCGCTCGCAAGCAGGAAGTCGTGCGTCAGCGCATCGGGCTCGTCCTCGGTCAGCTTGGGCCCGGCGACGTTCAACAGTTTGAGTGCGAAGCCCCTGACGTCGGGCCTCAGGTCGTGCTGCACTCGCGGCGCCGAGTTGGAGAGCCGGATCCAGGCGGTCCACTCCTGCGGCTGCGCAAACAGGCCGTGCCGCAGCGCGGCCGGCACGTCATCGCCGACACGGAAGGTCGCCACCACCACGCCGTGATGCTTCGGGTGCGCGTCTCGCCGCATCGGACGGACGCCGGGCGGGTAGGTACTGCTCAGCATCTGCTTGACCGAGTCGACGATGCGCTCGATCGCCGCCGTCTCTGCCGGGTCCTGCATGAGCTTCATGGCCCCGGAGCATAAAGCATCGTCGCGCGTTTCTGCACACAACGACGCGATCGTGCGCGCTACGGACGAGCTGGGCATTGACGTGCAACCACCATGCTTGCGCATAATCCCAACCCCGAGTCGCCGCGACGGTGAGGCGAGGTACAACGTGGCTACAGCACGCCGGTCTTCCACAGGGTTCGTGAACGTACCGGGCAACGGGCTCGACGCGTTCGAGCCGGAGATCAGCGCGCCTCCGCCGACGCAAGTCGCTTCGTCTTCGCTGCTAGAGATCGTCTCCGCCTATCCCGAGCCGGAGATCTGCCCCCCGGCGTGGCGCACATCCCCGAAAGAGCCGTTCCGTCCGCGACACTTCTTGGCCGCGACGCTCGGCGCCGCGCGCGCGGTGGTGCTCTTCCCGTTCGTCGTTCTGTCGTGGTTCGTCGTTCGGATCTGGTGGCTGATCCGGCTCGGGTTGTCGGGCGTGTGGCGCGCCATCACGGGAACGATGCAACTGATTGCGGATGCGTTTTTTGCGATCGGCCGCGGCATCCGCGCCGTCGCGTACGCCATCGGCCGTGGGATTGGCAACGTCACTCTGGTCACCGTTCGACTCCTGATCGGCGCGGTCACGGCAATCGCCTTCGCCGTTCGAACCGTGACGTACGGCATCGGCCGCGCGCTGGCGCGAGGCGCCGCGGTGCTGCGTTCCGCCGCTATCGCGAGTGTTCGCGGCACGCTCGACGGCATCGCCCTCACCGGAACGCTCATCGCCCGTTCGGCGGTCGCCGTTGGCGCACTGGCGCGAGCGACCGTGCGGGCGATCTGGAACACCGTCGTCATCGCCCCCACTCGACTGCTGGTCCGAGCCGTGACGGCCAGCACACGCGCGGGGCGCGACGGCATCTACAGCTTGGGCCGCGCATTGGCGCGAGGTGCCGCGGTGCTGCGCTCCGCGGCCATCGCCAGCGTTCGCGGCACGCTCGACGGCATCGCCTTCGCCGGAACGCTCATCGCCCGTTCGGCGGTCGCTGTTGCCGTACTGGCGCGAGCGAGCGTGCGGGCGATCTGGAGCACCGTCGTTATCGCGCCCACTCGATTGCTGATCCGAGCCGTGACGGCCAGCGCACGCGCGGGGCGCGACGGCATCTACGGCTTCGGCCGCGCGCTGGCGCGAGGTGCCGCGGTGCTGCGCTCCGCGGCCATCGCCAGCGTTCGCGGCACGCTCGACGGCATCGCCGTCGCCGGAACGCTCGTCGCCCGTTCGACGGCCGCCGGGGCCCACGGCCTGCATCGCGGCAGCGGGGCAGCCGGCAGAGGCGCGGCGGTGGCGCTCGATGTCTCCCGAGCGGAGTTCGCCTCCTTTGCACACCGCGTGCGAGAGGCCAAAGACCGGGTGACGACTCGTCTGGGCCACGACGGCCCCCCCGTCCTGAGGATGGCGGTCGCTGGTATTCCGTCGTGGGCACGCCAGGCGCGACTCGCCCCGGTGATCGCGGCCGGGTTCACCGTCGTGGCTGGGATCTCGCTCGGCTTGACGATGCTTCTGCTCTCACAGCGCGACGTTCAGCGGGTCGCCGCGCCCGCAGCAAGCGCTCCGCTCCCGGTCGCCGCGACCGTTCCGGTCGTGATGGTCGTAGCGCAGTCAGCGCCGGAACCGCCCGCCCGCGAGCGGCCCGCGAACCGCCCGGCCGACCCGACGCCGCTTGCCGAGGCCAAACGCTCGCTCAGCCCCGCAAAGGTCCGCGATCTCTGGTCGAAGACCGACACACGGTCGCTCGATCGGGCGCTGACCTCGCTCCGCAGCAAGACGCTCGCCTTCCAGCGCTGCGAGATGCGGGTGACGTCCGACGATCGGGCCGTGGCCCACTGCGATGAGGCGGGACCCGACAGCACCGCCAAGCGAGTGGCCTGGACCATCGACTTCCGCCGCAACGACGGGCACTGGCTGATCGACGACCTGTCTTCCACAGGGCCGGCTCCGTTGAATCCCTGATACAGGTTGGCACGCTCAAGGCCAAGCCTGCCTAAAGCTTCCGTTCTCAGAAAAGCTCAGACTCGTTGAGACGAGTTCGGTCCTGTAATCGGGCTGGTGTCGGAAAAGGCCGAGCCTATCGCCCCTAATACGCAGTCCCCCAAGCGGTTGCGACAACGGTGCGTGGCGGGAATAGCCGTTGCTTTATGAGCAATCCGAGACCACCCGGGGATGGCACTGCGACCCAGAACTTCACGCACGTCGGGCTACGGCGAAGCGGTACTCGTCGTATGCGCCGCGATCGGCGGCGGCGCCTTCGCTGTACCTGACATCGTCGGCTGGCCGCCAACGCCGGCGGGGATAGCGTTCTGCGGGCTCACGATCATCAACGTGCTGCTGGCCACGCTGTGGGGGCCGGCCGCCGGCCCCCACGACTGGACCATCGTACGGCCGCCCTTCGTCGTCGACTTCGCCGCGCTCCTGCTGCTGGGACCGCGCGCCGGCGTGATCGTCTGCGCCGCCGGCGCCCTCGTGCAGCTCCTCGGCGAGTCTTCGCGCGGGTCGCGCCCCTCGGAAACGTTGCTGCCGACGGCCGCGCCGCTCCTCGCACTCGAGGCCGCGGCCTTCACGCACCTCATGCTGGGCGGCACCACCGCCACGTTCGAGTGGCCGTGGCAGGGTGCGCCGATTGCCGTCGCCGTCGCCGCGTACTGCCTGGTGCTCAGCGCCGTCGCCGAAGTGGCAATGCCGCTGCTCGCGGCACGGCCGCTCTCCAAGTCGTGGCCCGCCGTCGTGCTCGACGGCTACCCGACCTATCTCACGGCCGCCGCGGTGGCCGTCGTGGTGGTCGAGCTCGTCGAGCGGCAGCTGTGGACGGTCGGATTGGTGGCTGTCGTTCCCGTGTACTTCATCTACAGCGCGTACGCCGATCACGTCGAGCGCCGGGACGAGGAGGTGCGATGCCAGGAGGCGCTGGAATCGCTCGACCACGGCGTGTCGATGGTGGACGACGCGGGCACGGTGACGCTGTGGAACGTGGCGCTCCAGCGACTGCTCGGGTGTCCGGCCGATCGCGCCCTGGGCCAGTCGCTCTGGCGTGTCGTCCCGGTCCTGGCCGACACCGAGCTGCCGCAGGCGCTGCGCGAGGTGGCGCGAACCCAGAAGCCGGTACGGCTGTCGAGCCTCGGCCTCCCGGGCCCGGGTGGAACCCGGATGGTGGATCTGCGCATCCTGCCCGGCGCCAGGGGCATGACCATGCAGTGGCGCGACGTGACCGCCACGTGGCGCGCGGAGCATCGCCTCAAGCGCAGCGAAGAGCGCTTCGCGCTGATCGCCGACGCCGCCAACGACGGCCTGTGGGAGTGGGACCTGCGGCGCGATGAGCTGTACGCCTCGGCGCGATGGCGGGCGCTCGTCGGGCTGGATGGTGGAGCCGGTGTGTGCCGGCCCCACGAATGGCTGGATCGCGTCCACCCCGACGACATCGGCCCGTTGAAAGCCGCACTCGACGCCCACCTGTCCGGCGCCACGGACGGCTTTCAGCACGAGCACCGCATCCGCGTGGCAGGGACGACCTATCGGCTCTTCCAGTGCCGCGCCGTGGCGGTGCGAGGCCCGAACGAGCGTCCCGTGCGCCTCGCCGGCTCACTGACCGACGTCACCGAGCGCGCGATCGTGCAGGAGCAGCTCCGGAGCGTCGGCACGCACGATCCGCTCACCGGCCTGTGCAACCGGGCGGTGTTCGTGGAGCAGCTCGGCCGTCGCCTCGACGAGCTGAAGGCGCGCCGCGGCCAGCGGTTTGCCACGTTGTATCTGGATCTGGATCGCTTCAAGGTGGTCAACGACAGCCTGGGCCACATGGTCGGCGACCAGCTGCTCACGGCCGTGTCCCGCCGGCTCGAGACCTGCCTGCGCCCCGGGGACGCGCTTGCGCGTCTCGGCGGCGACGAGTTCGCCGTGCTCGTGAACGGACTGAGCGACGAAACCCAGGCCAACGCCGTGGCGATGCGCATCCAGGACGCTCTCAAGGCGCCGGTGATGATCGGCCGCCGCGAGGTCTTCACCTCCGCGAGCATCGGCATTGCGTTCGCCGGGCGCGATTACAACAGCCCCGAAGACATCATGCGCGACGCCGACACCGCGATGTACCACGCCAAGTCGCGGGGCAAGGCGCGCCACGAGCTGTTCGACGCGGACATGCACGCGCGCGTGCTGGACCGGCTCGGCCTCGAGAACGACCTGCGGCGCGCCATCGATCAACAGGACCTCGTCGTGCACTATCAGCCGATCGTCTCGCTCGCCTCACGGCGGTGCGTCGGCTTCGAGTCGCTGGTGCGGTGGACCAGGAAAGGCAAAGCGGTGCCGCCCAGCACGTTCATCCCGATTGCCGAAGAGATCGGGCTGATCGAGCCGCTCGGCACGTGGGTGCTGGAGCAGGCGTGCGCGGCGTTTGCCGACTGGCATCGGCGCTTCCCCGACTCCGGGCTCGAGTACGTGACGGTCAACGTGTCGGGCCGTCAGCTGATGCAGCAGAACCTGCTGCTGGTGGTGGAGGAGGCGGTGCGCAGCGCGGGCATGCATCCCAGCGACCTCCGCCTGGAGATCACCGAAACCGCCCTCATGGACAGCCCCGGCGACGCCGCGCGCGTGCTTGGCGAGCTGCGTGAGTTCGGCGTCAAGATCTATCTCGACGATTTCGGCACCGGCTTCTCGTCGCTGAGCCACCTGCACAAGCTGCCGGTGGATGCGCTGAAGATCGACCGCTCCTTCGTGACCAGCCTTCTGCTGCCCGATCGGCCCGCCATCGTCGAGAGCATTCTGGCGCTGGCGCGCACGCTCAAGACCGGCGTGGTGGCCGAAGGGATCGAAGAGGACGTACAGGCCAGCGAGCTCGAGCGCCTGGGCTGCACGCACGCGCAGGGCTTCCTGTTCTCGCGCCCGCGACCGGCCGACGCCATCGAGGAGATGCTGGCCGCCAATCAGCCGCTCGGGCCGGCGGTCGTGCGCGAGGCCGCCGCCGTCCGCTTCGTGACCTCGAAGACGCGGTCCGACGCGACGAGCGGACGTGTCGCCGTCCGATCAGACAAGGGACGGAGCGCGTCCCGCGTCCTGCCAGCCACCCCTCCGGATCCGCGCTGGGTGGGCTGATCGCGTATCCCCGTTCGCCGCCGGTGCGTATCTGGAATGAACCGACGCCATCGGTTCCATTTCAAGGAGCACCGTCATGAGAAAACTGATCGAAGCCACGTTCGTCTCGCTCGACGGGGTCATCGAATCGCCCGAGCGCTGGGCGCTGCAGCACTGGGGCGCCGAGCACCGCGCCAACGCAACCCGCCACCTCGAGTCGTACGATGCGTTCCTCTTCGGCCGCGTCACCTACGAGAAGTTCAAAGCCGCCTGGTCGCAGATCACCGGCGACCCCTACTACGACGCCATCAACCGGATGCCGAAGTACGTGGCCTCCACCACGCTGCACACCACCACCTGGAACGCCACGCTACTCACCGGCGACGTCGTCGAGGCGGTCCGGGCGCTGAAGCAGCAGCCCGGCAAGGACATCATCAAGTACGGCAGCGGCGCGCTCGATCGCACCTTGATCCCGCACCAGCTGATCGACGAGTTCCAGATCTCCGTCTTTCCGCTGAGCGTCGGCCAGGGGGTGCGGCTCTTCGAGGGCGTCACGCCCGCGGACCTGCGGCTCGAGCTGACCAACACCAAGACGCTGCCGAACGGCATCGTGCAGCTGACCTACGTCCGGGGCTGACCCCGGCGTATCCTCCTGACGCCGCCGTGCGTATGAGGAACATGGACACGCTGCCCGAGCGCGAGAACGTGGGGCTCTTCGACGACCGCTACCGCGCCTTTCTCGAGACGATCGTCCAGGTTCGTCCCCGGCTCCACCGCTACTGCGCCCGCATGCTCGGGTCGGCGATGGACGGGGAGGACCTGGTGCAGGACGCGCTGTTTCAGGCCTATCGGAAGCTCGACAGCTTTGACGACAGCCGTCCACCGACGCCGTGGCTGTTCCGGATCGCGCACAACCTGTGCATCGACGCGCTGCGGCGCCGCGGCGTACGGATCGACGCCGAACAGAGCGCGCCGGGCGAAGAGGTGGTGCTGCCTGTCGACCCGCCGGGACCAGCCGTAGGGCGCGCGCTCGAGCACCTCGTGGCGACGCTGCCGCCGAAGGAACGTGCCTGCGTGCTCCTGAAAGACGTCTTCGACTACTCGTTGGAGGAGATCGCGGCGCTGGTCGACTCGACGGTGGGCGGCGTGAAGGCGGCGCTGAACCGCGGCCGCGGGAAGCTCTCCGCCGCGGCGCCGCTTCCCGCCGGACGCGCGCGAACGACCACGAGCGCCGAGGCCACCGCGCTGCTGCAGCTCTATTGCGAACGGTTCAACCGTCATGACTGGGACGGCGTTCGCGAGCTGGTGAGCGCCGACGCCCGGCTGCTCTTTGCCAACGGCTACGCCGGACGGCTGGCGGATGCGCCGTATTTCTCGAAGTACGAGACGGTGCCCGAGCCGTGGCGGATGCTGGTCGGCGAAGTGGACGGCGAACCGGTCATAGTCCGCTACGCGCAGGAAGACGAGACGTGGCGCCCGGTGTCGATCGTTCGCCTCGAGCTCTCGGGCAACCGCATCGTTCGCGTCTGCGACTACTACTGGTGCCCGTGGGTGCTGCCCTCGGCCACCACCGTGACGCTGGAGCCCGATTCAGGGCTCAACGCGGAGTGAATCGCGCCGCCACAAAATCCAGGAACCCGCGATCGAACTGATCGACGCCGACTCCGAAGGCCTCAGGGATGGCCTGCCGCAGCGTGTCGTGCGACCTGAGCGCAAACACCAATCGGCGGATGCCTTCGGCCCCCTGCTCGGCGGCCACGTAGTCGAACACCGCGTGCGCCCAATGCGGGCTGTCGTCGTCGAGCGCCGCCACCGACGGGACGGTGCCGGCGACGGCGGCGGCCCGAGTCAGGCGCAGGTCGTCGGCGCGCCACGCGCCGCGCAGATATTCCGCCAGCCCCTCGATCAGGGCTGGGGCCGTCCGGCTCGTGGCCGGCATGATCTCGAAGGCGAATTGATGCGTCAGCTCGTGCACCACGAGGTCCGACTGCTGCTCGAGCGATTCCAGCGACAGCACGATCCGATGGCGGTTCGGCGCGCCGCTCGCCAACGCCAGAGTGGCCGCTGCCTGCGGGTCCGCGGGGAGATCGCGATCGCGACTCACGAGGATGATCAGCACCCGCCCCGCGGTCTCGTAGCGCAGGGCCGCGCTCAGTCGCCGATAGGCCGCTTCGGCGTCGCGCACCGCGCGAATCACCCGCTCGGCCGGCAGGCCGTCATGAAAGACCTCGAAATGCGCGGAGGTGACCACGGTCCCCCGGGCCTGATCGGGAACGGCCACCGGACGCTGGGCCTCGGCCGGCACCGCGGCGGCGCACACCACGACGAGCGCGGCACAGGCGCCAGCCACGCTCAGACGCCGCGTGCGTGACACCGTCGCCGCCTGGTGGGCCAGCATCCGCAGCCGCGCCTGCAGCCCGGCCCCGGACATGGCCGCGGCCATCGGCAGCACCCGGCGGCCCGCCTCGCTGGCCCGCCGGGCGAACCGCAGGAGGCACGACGCGTACAGATCCCGATCGTGGCCGCGCGAGATCACTGCGTCGTCGCAGGCCTGCTCAGAGAGCCGGGAGAGCTCCCGCGGCAGCCACCACGCCAGCGGATGGAACCAGAAGACCGCGCGATTGAGCAGCGCCAGGGCCACGATCAGAGGATCGCGCCGTCGGGCATGCTCACCTTCGTGAGCGAGCACGGCCGACAGATCGGCGTCGTCCCAATTCGTCCAGTCGGTCGGCAGGATGACGACCGGTGCAAGGATGCCGACGGTCATCGGCGTGACGCACAACGGGTGCGTGAGGTGTCCCCGCTCCGCGACCGCGGCGCGGCGAATGGTTCGCAGGCGCCACGCCCCGCTCGCAAGGCGAGCCAGCAGCAGCGCGACCCCGGCGAGGTAGCTGGTCACCACGACACCGGCCCAGGAGATTGGCCACGGTGCGCGATTCCCGGCCGCCACGGTGGAGCGCGCCGCGGTGGACTCCACGGGCCCGACACCATCGGCGGCAGGTGCGAACAGATGACCCACCGCCTGGGCGGATCCGATGACGGGCATCGCGAACGTCGGTCCCCACCGCACGACGGCAGGAAGCGCGAGCATCACCATGACGACCGCCGTCCACGCGCCGTGCGCCAGGCGCGGCGAGCGATGGCGCAGGAGGCGAAGCACCTGGGACACGCCCAGGGCGAGCACGGTGATTCGCAGGGCCGATTCGGCAAGGATGTCCATGGTCATCGCCTCCTACGCGCCTTGATGCTGGCTTCGAGCGCCTTCAGCTCCGCTTCGCTCAGGACATCAGCCTCGACCAGTCCGCTGACCAGCTCCTCGACCGACCCGTTGCAGAAGCGGTCGAGGATGTGGCGGACAGCGCGGGCCGCGAGGCTGCGCGGCGCTTCCACCGCGCTGTAGATGTAGGCGCGCCCTTCGGCCTCGTGCTGCAGATGCCCCTTCTGCTCGAGCCGGCGCAGCACCGTGCGCACCGTGACCTCTTTGAGGTCACGCTCGCGCGACACCGCCTTGTGGACGGTTTCCACCGAGCAGGATCCGGAGGCCCACACGGCCTGCATCACCTGGTGTTCGAGATCGCTCAGCGCCGGGCGTGCGCGCGCCGCCGATGTGCGTCGCTTCATGTGTTACATGTTGTAACTGTACACACCGTAACATGTCAAGCGCGACGACGGCAGGCGCGTTGTGAGCGCCTGCCGTCACTTCCTGGATGGGCTTGGAAGGGGTGGGGTCAGTCCGCCGGCGCGACGTTGCGCGCCTTGATCAGCCACTGACCGTTCACGCGCTCGAGCTCGTCGATGCTGCGGCCGACGCCCGCGACGCGCGGCGGCGTCTCCCGCCCCGACCCCGCGACTGTCGTGATGTAGTACGAGTCGATGCGGGCGTGATCCTTGTCGATGAACACGATCTGGTGGTTCGCCGCGGCGTGATACATCGGCGGCCGTGCCGGGGCCTGCGCGGCGCCCGCCTGCGCTTGACGCGGGGCTCCGATCATCTTCTTCAGCGCCTCGCGCCCTTTGGTGGCGTTGGCGCCCGCACCGAACTGCCCGTCAACCGTGTAGACCGCGGCGTACGCCTCGGCATCGCCCGTGTCGAGCGCCCGCGCATAGCGCCACATCAGCTCGTCGATCTGCTGCCGATCCCGCACCTCGCGCAGGACGTCATCGTTCGATTTCGACGCCGTGAAAACCGCTCCGGCCGTGAACATGACGGCCCCGAGCACCACGCCCGCTACCAGATTCTTCATCTCGCCTCCTCGGGCGCCCCGCTTGTCGCGGGGCGCAACAGTCTCTGGCAAACCGGCTTAACGCCGGTTCGCAGGGAGGGCAGGATTCTACTGCCGTCGGGCGTAGAATCGGCGGCATGACACTCCTTGCCTGCGCTGCTCGTTCGGCCCTCGTCGCGCTCGTCCTGCTCTCCGGCGTGCTGCCGGCGCGAGCCGATGACGTCAAGGTCTTGTCGTCGGTGGCGATGCGCGCCGTGGTCGAGGAGCTGGCCCAACGATTCGAGCGCGAGGGCCGGCACCACGTGGTCACGACCTTCGGCCTGGCGGCGGCGATGAAGAGCCGCATCGAAGCGGGCGAGGCGTTCGACCTCGTGATCGTGACGCCGGCGCAGATCGATGACCTGATCAAACAGGGCAAGGCGGCCGCCGCCTCGCGGGCGGTGATCGCAAGGACCGGGCTGGGCCTGATGGTGCGCGCGGGCTCGCCCAAGCTCGACGTTGGCACCGTGGACGCTTTCAAGCGGACGCTGCTGACAGCGAAATCGCTCACCTACGTGCCGGCCGGCGCGAGCGGGGTGGCGTTCCTGGCCACCGCCAAGCAGCTCGGCATCGCGGACGCGCTCGCGGCCAAGACCAAGGCCGGTGCGTCGGGCGAGGAGGTCAACGCCAACATCACCGGCGGGGCGGCGGAGATCGCCGTGCTGCCCGTGAGCGAGATTCTGCCGGTGAAGGGCGCGACCCTCGGCGGTGTGTTCCCCGCCGACGTGCAGACCTACATCGTGATGGCGGGCGCCACGTCCACGACGGCGTCGCCGGCCGCGCGCGACTTCCTCGCGCTGCTCACCTCCGCCGCGAGCGACGCCGTCATCACCGCCAAGGGCATGGAGCGCGTCAAGCCCTGAGGCGGCGCAGCGTCTCGAGATTCTGGACGTCGAGCGGATCGAGCACAATCGAGCCGGCTCGCGACGGCGCCGGCGACTTCTCGGTTTCGATCAGCAGCGGCAAGCCACGGAAGCGCCGATCGTGGAGAAGGCGGCGGAACGGCTCCTCGCCAAGACAGCCACGTCCGATGTGCTCGTGCCGATCGACACGACTCGCGCACGGCTTCTTCGAATCGTTGGCGTGAATCGCCTTGAGCCTGTCCAGTCCTACCAGACGCTCGAAGGCGTCGAAGGTTTCGCGGTAACCCCGGTCGGTGGCGATGTCGTACCCGGACGCCAGCAGGTGACAGGTGTCCAGGCACACCCCCACCCGCGGCGAGCCGTTCAGGTGACCGATGATCGCCGCGAGGTGCTCGAAGCGATAGCCAAGCGTTCGCCCCTGCCCCGCCGTGTGCTCGAGGAGCACCAGCGTGGAGCCGCCCGCGCGAGCGGCGAGCGCTTCCCCGATGGCGGCCGCGATGAGACCCAGCCCGTCCTCCTCACTGCCGGCCGTGCACGTGCCCGGATGGACGACGACGCCGAGCAGTCCAAGCGCCTCGGCTCGATCGAGCTCGTCGATGAACGCGTCGATCGACTGCCGTCTCAGCGCGTCGAAGCTGGTCGCCAGGTTGATCAGATAGCTCGCGTGTGACACCACCGGCCGGATGGCCGTCTCCTCGATGCGGGCGCGGAAGCGTTTCACGTCGTCTGGATTGAGCGGCTTGCCCTGCCAGCGGTTGCCGTTCTTCGTGAAGATCTGGAGCGCTTCGCAGCCGTGCGCCTCGGCGCGGTCGACCGCTTTCGAGATTCCACCCGCCACCGACATGTGCGCGCCGATTCGGAGCATTCGATCTGAGCCTTGCAGATCGCATGCGACGCGTCCAGCCACCTCGTCTGAACGCGATCGCGCTCGGCACGAGTAATGCGTGAAGGTGCTACGGAGGAGGAGCCTATGCTGCGCCGAATCGCTTTCTTTGCTCTACTGGCTGTAGTCCCGTCCATGGCGTGGGCTCAGCAGCCGTGTACCCCCGACGCTCGCCGCGTCGTCGACGAGCTCTATCGCCACATGCTCGAGCGCGCCGCCGACCCCGGCAGCGCCACCTGGGTGAACAGACTCCAGTCCGGCACGACCGTTCGCGAGATCGTGCGCGAGATCGCCAAATCGTCCGAACATGCGCAACGCTTTTACAACCCTGGCGAAGGCGCGGTAGCCCATGAACGGGCGGTGGCCGCCTTGTACCGCCACATTCTCGGACGGCAGCCGGATCCGGGCGGGCTCAGGACCTACACCCAGATCGCGATGAACCAGGGCCTCGGCCCGGTCGTGGACTCGATTGTGAGCTCCCGCGAATACGACCAGAACTTCGGCGACTTTGGTGTGCCGGGATCCGGCGGCATTCGCTACTGCGGCGTCGGCGCCAGCACGTCGTCGAACCGCGAGATGAGGTTTCCGCAGCTCGACACCAATCGCGACGGCGTGGTCTCCAGGTCGGAATGGCGCGGCAGCGACAGCGCGTTCCGCGTGCGCGACTGGAACCGTGACGGCGTGCTGTCTGGAGAGGAAGTGCGGATGGGCGCGTACCCCCCGGACGACAGCCTGGAAGCGCAGGACTTCCGCATGACGCCCGAGGATCGCTTCGGCTATCTCGACACCAACAACGACGGCAGGATCACGGAGAACGAGTGGGACGGGAGCCTCGCCACCTTTGATCGCCTCGATCGCAACGGGGACGGGCGGCTCTCCCGTGTCGAGCTCGGCTCGGTCCGTCCGCCGACGCCGTTCGCGTCGATCGACACCAACGGCGACGGCCGGATCACGCTCGGCGAGTGGCCGTGGTCCCGCCGCACATTCATCCAGCAGGACGAGAACTCGGACGGCGCGATTACCCGAGGCGAGTATCGCGGCGCTCCCGAGGAACGCTAGCGAGGCTCCGCCTCGGGCAGAACAAAGTCAGGAGCCTGCCGACCTTCTCTCGTGCACGTGCGGCGACGCCGGGACCGCACGTGCACGGCTGTCAATCGTTTACGGCCGTCTGACCTGACGGGCGGCGGCTTTGCAGTCCGTCGAGCGCATGCGGTCAGTGAGTTGTGTCAGCGTCGCCACGTTGCTCGCCGTTGCACTGGGCACCAGCATTCAGGCCTCGACGTCTTCGACGACGCCCACGGCGCCGGCGACGCCGGCGCCCGTACGAACCTACCCCTCCGTCCTGCCGCTGACGCTGGAAGTGAGTGCGGACCAGGCGCACGAGCTGAGCACGCTGCGAGACTTTACGATCACCGCACAACGCGAGGGCGACGTCGCGCCGGTCATCGTGATCGGCCCCGTCGATCCCTTCACGAGCGAGAACAGCTGCAAGCGCCCGATGCCGGCCGGGATCACCGGCTGCGTCGTGAACGACGGCGCGACCATCGGCACGCTGCGCGTCACGTGGCAGGTGCCGGAGGCGGGCACCTATCGGTTCGTCCTGTCGGGCAAGCGCGGAGCCAGCGATCGGGTCGAGACGATCGGCGCCTTCGACCTCGAAGCACGCGACTGACCCTCTCCGCCGGGGATTACCCGTCTTGGGTAGCCCACCGGCCACCGGATCGCGCGCATAATCCGCGGTCGTCATGGCGCGTGGGCCCTTTCCGAGACGGGTGATTGGTGCATGCGGGCTGGTGGTGGCCCTGTCCGCCGCGGCAGCGGCGCAGTGGCCGCCGCGTGTCAGCCCCACCATCCCCCGGACCGCGAAGGGCGACCCGGATCCGAACGCACCTGCTCCCCGCACTGCGGACGGCAAACCGGACTTCTCCGGCGTCTGGCGGGGCATCACCGCGCCGCCCGGACGGCGCCTCGCGCCGGCGCCGCCCGCCCCCCCGCTTGCCGTGTATCGCGAGGTGGGCCAGAACCTGCCGGACGGCCTGCCGGTCACGCCCTACGGCCTCGATCTGCTGAAACAACGGGTAGCCAGCTCGGGCAGGCAGAACCCTGAGGCGCGCTGCCTGCCCATGGGCCTCATGCAGCTCCACACGCAGGGCGCCCCGCGCAAGTTCGTCCAGACGCCGGCCCTGACCGTGATCCTTTACGAGGCTGGCGGCGAAATCCGCCAGATCTTCACCGACGGCCGTCCAATGCCGGCCGGCGATCCACAGCCGTGGTGGAACGGCTATTCGATCGGGCGATGGGAGGGAGACGACCTAATCGTCACCACCAGCCACTTCCGGGACGGCGGCTGGCTGGATCTGATCGGGAGCCCCCTGACCGACGCGGCGACGGTCACCGAGCGCTTCCGGCGGCCGACGGTCGCGCGCATGGACATCGATGTCACGATCGACGACCGGAAGGCCTACACGCGGCCGTTCACCGTGCGGCTCTCTCAGGAGCTGATGCTCGGCGAGGAGCTGATCGAATACATCTGCCGTGAAAACCAGCGGTTCAAGGGGTAAACTGACCGGCACCTGGCCGGCGCTGGCGCGCACGTCCTTTCTCGAAGAGGAGTCGAGTGAATGGCAAAAAAGAGTAGTGCACCCTCCAAGTCTGAAGTCTTTGCTCAGATCTGCGAGGACACCGACCTGTCCCGCAAGCAGGTCGCCGCGGTGTTCGAGTCGCTGAACGGGGTGATCAAGAAGAGCCTCCGCGGCGCCGGTTTGTTCACAATGCCCGGTTTGCTCAAGATGAAAGTGGTCAAGAAGCCGGCCACCAAGGCGCGGCAGGGCATCAATCCTTTCACCAAGGAAAAGATGATGTTCAAGGCGAAGCCGGCCTCGAAGAAGGTCCGCGTGCTGCCGCTGAAGAGCCTGAAGGCCTACGTGAACTAATACCCGGGTTCGTGTTCTCGCGCGCGGGTGCTCACGCGGTTGCGACGGCGCAACCGCGGAGCCGCCCGCAGCGAGGACGTCAGTCCGCGCACCGCTTCGCCGACGGCGCACGCGGCAAGAATCAGCATCAGAGGAACGAGCAGGACCACGAGGGCATGCTCGAGGAACGCGCCCGAGGGTGACACGCCTCGGACGAGCGGAAGCACGAGCGTGACCGCGTAGTACGCGGCCAGCGGCAGCGTCGCGCGACGGAACGCCTGCCGGATCCGTGAGCGCGGATGGCTCATGATGGCCGCCCCACCGGCACGGCGCGATGCTCGAGCCATTGCACGAGCTCATAGAGCAGGACCAGGCCAGCGAAATACACGCTGATCCCCTCGAGCCGATGCACTTCGGCGGCGGTGAGGACCGATCCGGCGACGGGGTGCGCGGCAAGCCACAGCGCCACCACGATTCGTGCCGCGTTCACGAGCACCGCCGCGCCGTAGCTCGCGAGCAGGCTCGCACCCAGCACGCACGCGGCCGACGTTAGCGAGCGCGCGCGGCGCAGCAGCGCCACGACCAGCATGCCGAACGCCGCCAGCATGAAGTTGACGCCGGCGCAGGCCTTGGCGATCACGAACAGGTGCTCGCGGGAGAAGTAGCCTTCTCCCGGCTGCGGCACGAAGCGGGTGCCGGCCATCGCGCCGGCGAGCCGCGACGTCGGGCCGAGGATCCATGCGAGATCCTCGGCCCGCGCCTCGGCGTAGTGGCGCTTCAGACAAAGGCCGATCACCGCCGAGACAACCACTACGACGACTCGATGTTTCACGACACGGCCCCCGACCGGCGGCGGCGCCACGCCAACAGCTGTGCCCCTCCGAGCAGCGCGACGACCAGTGCGAACAGCCACACGACGCCTGGTTCGGGACCCTGCGTCACGCCGACCGCGAGGTCGGAGGCGCCCTCGGGCAGCGGCAGCGGCTGGTCCACGTCATCGCCCGCCTCCTTCGTGCGCACGATCTCCTGTACCGCCACGAACGAGGTGTAGCGCGTGAGCAGCCCATACGTCAGCCCCAGCGACGTGATGTCGGCCACGCGATCGTCGGTCAGAGCCGCCGGACCGAAGTCCGACATGTCCGCAATCCGAGTGCGGGCCCACAGGTAGCGCAGCGCGGCGTGACGGCTGTCTGCGCTCGCGAGCGATACCGGAACCGTCGTCCGGTACTCGCCCCAGCCGGTGCGGCCCGAGATCTCGATCGCACCGCTGGCCCGGCCGCGCCATTTTCCGAAGACCACAATCGGACGGCTCGCAAACAGGTCCGGCACGCGTCCAGGCTCCACGTCGTAGGCGTCGAAGCCGTTGAACGTCACGTCGATCCCCGTGAGCACCGGCGTCTCGATGTAGCGCTTCAGCCGCCCGGCGGCGTCGGTCGCTTCGCCAGTGCCGGTCACGATGAACGGCTCCCCGAGTCCGGCCCGCGCCACGCCCTCGATGAGCAGACGGTTCACGCTGCTGCCGATACCGAACGCGAACACGTTGGTGTCGTCCACGTGCTCGCGGATGTAGTCGAACACTTCCGCTTCGGCTTCGATGTAGCCGTCGGTCACCAGCACCAGGCTGCGCGACACGCCCGCCTTGCGCGGCAGATTCACCGTCCGCTTGATCGCGCTCAGCAGCTCGGTCCCGCCGCCGCCGTTCTTCGCGCCGATGAACGCCAGCGCGCGGGCGAGATTCGCGCGCGTCGCCGGGACCGACGCCGGCGCGAACGTCTCCGAGCCGTCGGCAAAGACCACCACGTTGAACGTGTCGGACGGGCGCAGCACGCCGGCGAGGTCGCTCATCAGCTTCTTCGCCGTGTCCAGCGGAAAGCCGTTCATCGACCCCGACACGTCGAGCACGAACACGTACTCGCGCGGCGGCACCTGGTCGACCTGGACGACCTGCGGCGGTTCCGCCATCAGCAGGAAGAAGTTCTCGGTGGCGCCCTGATACAGCAGCAGACCCGAGCCGATGTCGGTGCCGCTCAGGCGATACCGCAGGATGAAATCCTTGTTGCCCGACCACAGGTCGGCAGCGGGCTGCGTCATCTCCGCACGGCCAGGCGCGGTATAGCGCACCTCGAGCGCGTGCGAGGGCGACGTCAGCTCCTGCAGCGGCACGCCGGTCGACACCACGCCCGAGAGATGGAACTCGCTGCGCGGCGCTTCGCCCTGATGCGTGTACGGCGCCTTGACGAACGCGTCAGCCGGCGACGCCTGGCTTTCGGTCTTCGACGAGTAGCGCGGCCCCACGACGGTCGGGTACACGAACTCGTAGACGCCATCGGTCGGCACGAGCAGCTCGGTGTATTTGAGCTCCACCGTAATCGTGTCGCCCGGCAGCACGTTGGCGACCTTCATCGAGAACACGTTGGCCCGGCTCTGTTCCAGGAGCGATGCGCTCTTGCCCTGCTGCTTCGCGGCCTCGAACTCGCGGGCGGCCTGCTGCCGCTCCTTGATTCTCGCGACGGTCCGCACGTTGCCCACGGTCATCGTCATGCCGTACACCGCGGCGCGCGTCGACGCCGGAAACACGTAGCGGGCATGAATCGGACGGGTGCCGCGGTTCTCGTAGACCTGCCGCACGGTCACGTCGGCAATCACGCCGGCGATGGCGACGTCCACGTGCGTCTGCTTCAGCGGCAGCTGGTCGACCGCGGGGTCGCCGCCCTCCACGAAGAAATAGGGTGAGAGCGTCTTGTCGTCACCGGCGCGATCGCTCTGCGCCGCGGTGTCGCGCGGCGCGAGGACGGTTGCGATGACGATCAGGAACACGATCCAATACGTTGAGCGTTTCATGGTGCGCCTCCCAGCGCCCGAAAATTGGTCCTTGGTCCTTGGTCCCCCCGGGCCTGGCGCGCGCGGCAGCCATTCGTCTGCTCGCGCTACGCCAAGTCCCGGGTACTCTGCCCTTCATGGGCCGCCTGAAGGCGGCCCCTACTTGCTGGCCGTGGTCGCATCAATCTCGGGCTCCGCGCCCTCGACGGTCCGCACCTTCTCCACGCGCGCCAGGTTCTTCTTCGCCTTGGCGTAACCCGGGTCGGCGGCCAGCGCGTCGCTGTACGCCGTCGCCGCGGCGCGGAAGCGGCCCGTGTGCTCGAGCGCCATGCCCAGGTTGTTGTGGAACGACGGCACGCTCGGCCGCACGTCCACCGCCTTGGTGAACCACGTCACCGCCTCGTCGAACTGCTGGGTGTCGAGCAGCAGCAGGCCGAGGTTGTTCATCGACCACGCGTCGAGGTCGTTGATCTCGATCGCGCGCGCGTACGCCTTCATCGCCTCGTCCGTCTCCCCCTTGGCCTGGTAGGTGCGGCCGAGCAGCCGGTACACGACCATCGACTCGGGCTCGGCCTCGGCGGCGCGCGTCAGCCGGTCGATCGCCTCGTCATGCCGCTTCTGCTCGATGAAGAGGCGGCTCTCGTTCAGCAGCGTCTTGACGTGCGACGGGTCGAGGGCGAGCGCATTCTCGAAGGCCTTCTCGGCCTCCATCGCGTCGCCCTTCTTCCACGCCGACAGGCCGAGCATGTAGTGCCCCCACGGGTTCTTGGGGCGCTGCTCGATGTAGCGTGCGAAGATCGCCGTCGCGTCGCCGTACTTCCCGGCCTGGAACGCCGCTTCGCCGTCGGCAAACGACACCGCGCCCGTGAACTTCGCCGTCGTGTCCACGACGACGTCGTCTTCACCCGTGCCCTTCGACACCGGGTCGCTGAACGGCGCGATCGACGTCGGCGTCGGGTTCGATTCGGCGATCTTCTTGGACGTGCCCTGCTTCGAACAGCTCACCGCGAAGGTGGCTACGAGCAGCGCCGTGGTGACCTGGGTTCCGCGTTTCATGGTTCTTCTCCTCTCGTTGGCCGGCCGCGTTGCGCGGCCGTGCGTGTTTGGCCGCCTAAAGGGCAAGCCGGCGGCCAGGACGGCCGCGAGAAGGGCGCTGCTGGTAAGTGATGGAGGGAAAGGAAGTTGAGGGAGATTGCGCGGCGAACCGCGCCGACCGTCGTTCAAGGTATCGTGTCCAACCGAACACGACTCGTCAGGTGAAGGTGTCCGGAGGCACACCATGAGCGAGGCTTCGCCTCGGGCGGTCAAGACGTCCAGGCTGAAACAGAGTCCGATAAAGGCGAAAGCCTACCGGGCGGCTGGCTTGACGTCGGCGTTCGCCGCGCTGGGGATGGGTCTCGCCTTCACTCCCCTGGCGAGCGTGGTGCCGGCGTACGCCGCCTACTTGCTACTGAGGCGAGCCAAGAAGCACACGGCGGTGGGTGGCGACACCGTGTTGAGTCAAGACACGCGGCCTCCCGTGCTGTATCTCCGATCGTTCCAGGACGAAACGTCGCAGCAGGCTGTCTTGCACCGGTTCACACGTGCAGCGCTTCCGGAGCGTACCTGGTTGGCCTTGGGCGTACCGAACAACGCCGTCCAGGAACAGGATGCGCTCGGCCATGTCTTCAGAAAGGTCGGGCCCTACGTGGCTTTGGGCAAGCCGGGCGAAGAGCTGCCGGAACTGGGCTCCTCCAAGATGTACGTGCCCAACGCGGCATGGCAGGAACGCGTCCGCGCGCTGATCGGCACGTCGCGTCTGATTGTGTTTCAGGCAGGCCGAACCGAGGGCCTGCGATGGGAACTGAACGAGCTGGTGCGCACGGTGAATCCCGTCATGCTGCTCGTCCTCCTGCCGGTCACCACGGACGACTACGCGAGCTTCGTGCAGTGGGCGAATCTCGTGCTGCCGCGGCCGCTGCCTTCGGAATATCCGTCGAGCCGCATCGTGGTGTTCGATCGCCAGTGGACGCCGGCGTGGCTGCCTCCACGGCAATCGTTGACGGAGTCACTGGCACCGTTCTTCAAACAGAACGGCCTCACCGTCACGGAAACCTTCTGGGAAAAAACACTCGAACACAACGGGCTCCGGTGGTGATGTCGTCGCGTCGGCGCGATTAGTTGTCCGCGGGTTTCTCCTCGATGTGGTCGATGACGAAGACAGGCAAGGTGCGTTTCCGGACCTCGAGCTTCAATCCAAGCTGTTTCTCGACGGCATCGAACACGGACGCGCCCCCGCCGATCGGGTCCGATGCGGTGATGTCGGCAGGACCGGCCCCTCCGGCTGGAAGGGCGCCACCGCGGGCGCCAGCCATCAGACCTGAAAGCCGTTGAGGGTCGATTGGACTGAACGACAGCGTGAAGTCCCACGCGCCGTCGAGGCCTGTCGCATCCACGACCGGGTAGGCGATGTAAGACGCGGCGATGGTCTGAAGCTGGTCCGCGAACTGCGCCATCGTCATGTTCTGACAGGTGAACGCGCGAGGCACTCCGCGGGACACGTTGAACACGACGCTGGTATTTGCGGGAGCCTTGCACCCCGTCCGGGTCGATGGATCGGCTCTTCTGAGTTTCGGTCTGACCGCGACGAGCGTATACGCATCCACCGACCGGTCCTCGAAGTGAACCTTCATCTTGAAGCGGTCGATCAGCAGCGCCTGCAGCGCCGGTCCCAACTCCTGCAGCGGCACCGTCGTGCCGTTGGCCGGCGCGAGATCCGACGGCAGCTTGGCGATGATGTCGAAGCCGGCGGTGTCCATCCATTTCGGCGCGCCGACGATCTGAGTGTTCACATTTGTCGGAAGATTCCAGGCGAGCCCGACCAATGTCCTGAGCGAAAAGAACTGACCTGGCAGATTCACGCGGCCGCCGGGCGAGACGCCGACTTGGACAGGACCCGTCAGGCGCGCATTGGGATCGACGGGCTTGATGTCCGCGACCTCGAATTCCATCGGCGGCGGAGGCGGCAGCTTCGCTGCGATGTCCGCCACATTCGCCGTGGGTGTCGCATTCACCTGCTCGACGATCAAGACAGGCGTCGGGATGTCGCGCTCTTCCAGTTTCAGGCCAAGCTGCCTGTCGATCGCATCGGAGAGCGAGGTCGCCGTCGCCCCATCCACCGACGCGGCGAGGCCGAGCAGCGCCCGCTGCGTGAATTGCAGCTCGAAATCCCAGGACCCCTTGAGGCCGGTCTGGTCCAGGACGGCGTTGGTCACGTAACCGTTCGTCAGCCGTTTCAAGTCGGCCGCGAACGTGTCCATCGTGACGTTACGGCAGGCGAGGCCGGTCATCGGCAGCACCAACTGTCCGGGAACGCCCGAAGGCGGCCGCGCAGGAACCGTCTGGGTCTGGCACCCGGGAGCCGCCGCGGAGTCGGCCACCTCCTTCAGCTTGTGTTTGCCCTTGCCCATGACGAGCACGAGGCCCGCGGCCGGCTTGGTGTCACGGCGAACGGCCAGCTTGAAACGATCGGCCAGCAGCGCCCGAAGCATCAGCTTCTGCGTGTCGGGCGTCGTGTTCGGCGGCATCAGCGCGGCGATGTCGAACCGGTCGTACTCCAGCCAGCTCGGCCCTGCCAGCACGTTCTCGGCATCCACCGTGTACGCGGTCCGAATGAGATCCACCATGGTGGCGTTGCGAATCTCGTATCGTCCCGCCCGGGCGGAGGCGCGCATCGCCGGTGTGGTGCTGCGAGGACTGGCGTGGACGTCCGCCACGGCAAATGCCGGTTGAGGGCCCGTGGATTGACCGAATGCGGCTGCAGACAGAAGAGCCGCCACGCCGACGCCGGTGAATGCGCGTTTCATTAGCGGCCTCCTGACGGACGACGTCGGCGTCCGCTCTCGGGCGGTATGTTAGACCGTTCAGAAGCCGGGTTGGTTTTACGGGTCCCGCCGCGTGCCCTTGCTCAGCCCGTGACGGCGCATGATCTTCAGCAGACTGGAGTGATCGGCGAGACCGAGCGCCTCCGCCGTGCGCGTGACGTGCCACTCGTGCTGCTCGAGCGCCGCCAGCAGGATCTGGCGTTCCGCCTGCGTCTTCAACGCCTTGAGAGAGCCCGGCGCCGCGTCGTTGGCGTCGTCCCGCTCGTCGCCGCGAATCTCCGGCGGCACCTCGGCGGCGCTGATCACCGGAGCGTCCGACGCAATCATCATGCGCTCCAGACAGTTGCGCAGCTCGCGGACGTTGTTCCTCCGCCAGTCGGCGCCGGCGAGCAGCGCCAGCGCGTCGGGGGCGATGGTTTTCGACCGCACGCCGAGATGAGAGGCCAGCGACCGGAGCAGATGCTCGACCAGCGCGGGCACGTCGGACAGCCGCTCGCGCAGCGCCGGGACGCGCAGCGTGTGGACGTTGAGGCGATAGTAGAGGTCCTGGCGAAAACGCCCCGCCTCGACCTCGTGCTCGAGATCGCGGTTGGTGGCCGCCACGACGCGGGCCGACACCGCGATCGGCCGGTCGCCGCCCACGCGCGTCACCTTCCGTTCCTCGAGCACGCGCAGCAGTTTGGCCTGCGCCGGCAGCGGCAGCTCGCCGACCTCGTCGAGAAACAGGGTTCCGCCGCCGGCATTCTCGAACGCCCCCCGGCGCAGGCGATCGGCGCCGGTAAACGCGCCACGTTCGTGACCAAACAGTTCGCTTTCGACCAGCTGCTCGGGGAGGGCGGCGCTGTTCACGGCGACGAGCGGCGCCTTCTCGCCGGGACCACGGCGATGCAGCTCGCGCGCGACCAGCTCCTTGCCGGTGCCGCTCTCGCCCACGATCAGCACTCCGCTCGGGATCGGCGCAATCCGGGCGATGGCGTCGCGCAGCGACCGCATGGCCGGGCTGTCGCCAATGAGCAGCGTCTCGCCGTCGAACCGCGAGCGCAGCGTGCGCAGCTCCTTCACCAGCCGGCCGCGCGACACCGCGTTCTCGATCTCCTGGACCACGCGTTCGATCGGCTCGGCCTTGTCGACGAATCCGTAGGCGCCGAGCCGGACGGCCTGGACGCAGCGGTCGTAGCTGCCGGTGCCGGTGTAGACGATGACCGGCGTGTCGACGCCGCGCTGCTGCAGCCGGCGCAGCACCTCGAAGCCGTCGAGGCCCGGCATCTCGAGGTCGAGGATGACGCAGTCGATCGGCTCTCGGGCCAGCACGTCGAACGCCTGATCGCCGCCGGCGGCGACCAGCGTGTGGTACCCGCCGACGCGCTTCAGGTCATACGCGTACTGCTCGGCCATCGCCGGCACATCGTCGACCACCAGCACCTGTGTCGTCATACGCGTCTCGCCGCGGGAGGGAGTCCCCCGGCCGGGATGTCGATGGTGATCCGCGTGCCGCGCCCCGGCGCCGTATCGACGGCAATCGTGCCGTGCAGATCGGTCACCAGCCGCCGCACGATCGAGAGCCCCAGCCCCGTGCCGCCCTCTTTCGTCGTGTAGAAATCCTCGAAGATGCGCCCCGCCTCGTCCGCCGACATACCGCGACCGCTGTCGGCGACCGCGAGCTGGATCGCCGGCAGATCACCGTCGCGATCGACCACCCGCGTGGAGACCACGATGCGCCCCGCCGACGGCACGCTGTCCACCGCATTGGCGATCAGATTCTCGAGAATACGCCGGAACGCGATCGGATCGCCCACGACGCGCGGGAGCGGAACCAGGTCGGTATCCACGGCCACGTGCTCGTGCCCCTGGGCGGCGCGCACCACGTCGGCAACGACGGCGTTCAGATCGCACTCGGCGCGGCTCACCGGCGGCGACAGCCGTTGATAGGTGGTGGCCAGCGTTTCGAGATACGCCAGGCTGGAGTCGACCGTGTGGCGCCGCTCCGCGAAGACCGCCCCCAGCGCGCCCGGATCGTCGCGCTCGACCTGCGCCAGGTGGCGCATCACGTTGCGCAGCGGGATCAGGCCGTTCTTGACGTCGTGGTTGATCTGACGCGCCAACTCGCCGACGGTCGCCCGCCGTTCGGCCTCGCGCACGCGCACCGTGCTGGTGCGCAAACGAGCCACCAGGTCGCCGAGCAGCCGCGACAAGCGGCCCACTTCATCCGTGCCCGGATCGAACTCCACGTCGAGCCGATCGAGGTCGAGCACCGCCGTCTTCTCCGCGAGCGCCTCCAGCCGCCCGCTGATGCGCGACGACACCCACACCGCCAGCAGCAACGCCGTAAGGCCGGTGCCCGCGGCGGTCAATAGAAACCATGAATCCGCGCTGCGCAGCAGCGCCCGCAGCGGCGTGAGCGGCTGCGTGACTTCGAGCCGTGCCTGCACGACGTCGAGCGGGGGGCCGGATCCGGCCCGGATGACCGGCAGCTGCAGCGCACCTACGGCCGAATCGCGCGCCGCCTCCGGCGGGCGGGGCAGCGTCAGCGGTTCGGCTCCGGGGTTGTACAGCGAGACGACGATGGCGCGATCGCGGGCCAGCCGCGCGAGAAACGCCTGGTCGATCGCCACGCCACCGACCAGGGCGAACGTGCGCCCGCCGAGCGCGAACGTCTGCACACGGGCCAGCGCCAGGAACTCCTGTTCCGGGCCGCGCACGGTGACGAGCGTGACACCGCGTGCGCCCTGAAGCGCGGCGACGAGTCCCGACTCGATCCGGCCGTGCTCGTTCCGGAAGTGACCCGAGCTGATGATCCGATCGTCACCGTCCTGAATCTGAAGCATCGAGAGGCCGGTGAGCCGCATGGCCGTGCCCGCGTAGTCGAGCAGGTAGTCCCGTTGGGTCTCGGCACCGGCCACGGCCGCCAGACGGAACAGGTTGTCGTTCACCAGGGCGCGCTCGAGCGACGCCAGCCGCTCGGCGATGCCGGCGCTCTCGCGCGCAAGATCCTCGCGAATCACCTCGACGACCCCGTCGACCCGGCGCTGGTACTCGGCCGAGAGACGCCGGCTCATCTCCTGACGGATTCCGAAGGCCAGGAGCGCAATCGGGATCAGAACGACGGCGGCAAAGGCGAGCAGCAGGCGCGTTCGCAGGCTCATCGCCTACCTCGACCCGCCCGCGCCGGCGATCACGACTCCCCCGTCCCAATCCGCTGTCACACCAGATCGGCCGCGCAGGACAACGGCGCGCAGCCGGGTCTCGACCAGCGGGATGATGCTCCCCGGATCGATCCACCGCGACCCTTCGGTCAGCACCTGCAGATCCCGGCACGGGTCGAACGGCTGACTGTCGACCGCCATCACGTAGCCCGCGTCGGCACCCTGTCGGCGCGCCAGGGCGAGAGCCGCGGCGCTCAGCCCGATGGCGCGCTGGAAGACGCGTTTCGGGCGGCCCGGGAGCAGCGCGTCGAGAAGCGCGGTGGCCGCCGGGCTCGAAACGCGGCCCAGGCCCACGAGCCGTTCCGCCAGATCGCGGGCGGCGATGTCGCCGGAGTCGTAGACGATGCGCGGCGTTGGCGGGGGCTGGGCTCGCGGCGGCGCCGGCGACACGTCGCAGTCCGGCACCATCTCCCACCAGAACGGCGCGTGCGCCCCACGCGCCTCGCCTCGCACGGCGTCGCCCGCCAGCACCTGCCGCTGTTCCTCGGAGAGCGACGGCGCCGAGCGCGATCGACCGGGCGTCACCAGCACGTGCGTCCGCTGCCAGGGCAGCGGCAGCGACTGGAACTGCGGCAGCGTGGCCGCATAGCCGAGCGCCGCGGGATCCCGTGTCAGCAGCAGGTCGACGCGCTGATCGAGGAGATCCCGCGGATCGCCGGACGCCACGACAAAGCGGAGCGCCGGGAGCGGGTCGCGAACGATGGTTATCGCGCCTGCCGCCGCCGATGCGGCACGAGCGTCAGCTGCGATCCGGGCCGCTCGCGTCCCGAGCGGCCACGGCGAGCCGTCGACGGACTTGGCAATGGCCAGATCGGGATGCGCGAGCGCCATCGGCGCATCCACGCGGCGACTGCGCAGCGTGATGGCGAGGGCGCGGTCGCCAGCCACGGCGACCGATTGCACCAGACGGCCCACGTGCGGGCGCAGCTCGCCGCCGGTGGGGTCGCGGATCCACGCGGCTCGCACGTCGGCGGCCGTGACGTTCGTGCCGTCCGAAAAGCGGGCATCCTCCCGCAGCGTCACCATCCAGGTCCGGCCGTCGGCCTCGAGCCGCCACGAGGCGGCCAGACCCGGCACGAGACGTCCGCGGCAGTCCGCCCGGACCAGCGTCTCGTAGAGCTGACGGAACAGCAGCCGCTCGCCGTCGTTCGACGGCCGAGGGGCGTTGGCAGGATCGACGCGATCGGTGAGGCCGACGGTCGCAACCGGTTCGCCCGGCTCAGGGATCAACGCGCACTCGGCGGCGTCGGCCTCGGCACGTGGTGCCGGCACCTGGGCGGCCGCCGGGGTCGGACGCGCACTGCACGCCCACAGCGTCGCCTCGACGCAGACGATGAACCCGAACGCGACCGAGCCCCGACCCGTCACCTTCACCCCGCTGGCCATGATAGCCGTGCTTCATTCGCACCGCTCTCGTGGCGCGCAGGATCGCTTACCGCTTTCGCGCCACCAGGAGATCTCGCGGGGCGTCGAGTCGAAGCAGATTCGTCACGTCGAAGCCGGCGGCGTCGAGCAGCTCGCGATACTCGCGTTCCGAACGCTCCCGAGCCCCAGGCTCGTTGGCCACCAGCATCAACAGGTCCTTGACGTGGGCGAGCGTCGAGCCCGAGAAGTCGTCGTGCAGCACCGATTCGCTGATCAAGAGCGTCCCGCCGGCCGGGAGCGCCGCGGCACAGTTGCGCAGAATCGTGCCGCAGACGTCGTCGCTCCAGTCATGCAGGATGTGGCCGAGGAGGATCACGTCGGCGCCGACGGGATACGGACCCGCCATCAGATCGGCGGCAACCGCCGTGAAGCGATCGGTCAACCCGCTGGCAGCGATGTTCTCCCGTGCGACGACACAGACGGGCTCCAGGTCGGTGACGATCCCGCGGAGATGCGGATGCCTGACGCCGATCGCGATCGACTGACCGCCCGGACCGCCTGCCACGTCCATGATGCAGCGACAGGGCGCGAAGTCGAATCGCTCGGCGATCAGCCGGCCCTGCGGCACGCTGATGGCGTTCATCAGCTCCGCAAACTCCCGCAACGCCACTGGATTCGCATACAAGGCCGCAAACGCGTCGGCGGCATCCACGCCAAGCGTCTGCCGCCAGCGCGGCGAGTACTCTCGAAGTGCGTCGGAGAGGTGCGCCGTCATGGCGTAGAACGGATTGATTCGGGACGTCGCACCGAGCTTCACGTCCGATCGCGAGGAACAGAGCTCGCCCGTCTCCGAGTTGCGGAAGCCGTCACCGTCCCGCTCCGCCAGGTCCAGGCTGACCATCAGCATCAGCAGTCGGCGGCACGCCACCGGACGAATGCCGATTCGTCCGGCAATCTCCTCCACCGTGGCGGGCACCAGGGTGAGCGCGTCGAACAGGCCCAGGTCCTGCGCAGACACGGAGGCCTGCGAGGTGACGAACGCGAACGCCATGTCCATCAGACGCGTCTGCGCCTGCGCCAGTTTCGCGCTGTCGGTTACAGCTGTCATCGTCATGCGATCCACCTCAAGGGGGGCGACGATATCACACGGCTCACACCTCATTGGCGGCAACCACGAGGAGAGCACTAGGATTACCGGCATGCGGATTCTGGTGATCGGCGGCGGCATTTGTGGGCTCGGTACCGCGCTTCTGCTCGGGCGCGACGGCCATGAGGTGACCCTGCTCGAGCGCGACGCCGATCCGATCCCGGCATCGTCTGATGCGGCCTGGGATCACTGGCAACGCAAAGGGGTTGCGCAGTTTCGCCAGCCGCACAACTTCATGCCCGGCCTGCGCCTGCTGCTCGAAGCGGAGCTGCCGGAGATCCAGGAGGCGCTCGGGCGCGCCGGTGCCGCGCGATTCGATCTGGTCAATCCGCTGCCGCCGATCTTCGCCGACCGCGCGCCCCGGCCGATCGATGAGAAGCTCTGGACGCTGACCGCGCGTCGTCCGGTCGGTGAGTGGGTGTTCGCACGCGCGGCGGAGCACGCCCGCGGCGTGTCGATTCGACGCGGCGTGGGCGTCGAGGCCCTCCTGACCGGTGCGTCGGCGATCGACGGCATTCCGCACGTCGCCGGCGTTCGCACCTCGGATGCTGACGAACTTCGCGCCGACCTGGTGGTGGATGCCACCGGCCGCCAGTCGCGCAGCCCGCAGTGGCTCATGGCGATTGGCGCGCGGCCGCCGTACGAGGAACAGGAGGACTGCGGCTTCACGTACTACACGCGCTACTTCCGCGGCGTGCAGCCCCAGCGGCTGGGAGGCGCGCTCACGCCGCTTGGTTCGATCTCACTGCTGACGCTGCCCGGCGACCGGGACACCTGGTCGGTCACCATCTTCGTGACAACTGGCGACCAGCCGCTGAAGGGGCTGCGGCACGAGGAGCCGTGGATGGCGGCGATCGGCGCCTGTCCGCTGCAGGCCCACTGGCTCCAGGGAGAGCCGATCTCTCCGGTCCTGGCGATGAGCGGCATTGCCGACCGCTACCGCCGCTTCGTCGTGGACGACACGCCGGTCGCGACGGGTTTTGCCGCCGTCGCCGACGCATGGGCCTGTACGAATCCATCGGCGGGCCGCGGCTTGACCGTAGGATTCCTTCACGCGCTGCGGCTTCGAGATGCGCTGCGCACACATGGCGACGATCCGCGCGCGCTGGTCGAAGAGTTCGATCGGCGAACACAAGCTGAGATCACGCCCTGGTACGAGGCGCAGATCGCAGTCGACCGCGCCCGCTTTGGCGAAATGGTGGCGCTGCGCGAAGGACGCGAGCCGCCGCCGCCCGCCCACGACCTCGCACGCCGCTTCGGCGGGCTGATGTCCTCGATCGCCGCGAGTCCGGATCTGTTCCGCGACGCGCTCGAGTACATCGGAACAGTGACGCCACTGCAGCAAATACTCGAGCGGCCGGTCGTGATTCAGCGGATGGCCGCCGCACGTGAGGCGCTGAAGGGGACGCCACGCCCGCCGACACCCGGACCTACCCGGAGTCAGCTGCTCGAGATCGCTTCACGTGTCTGAACGCCGCCACGCCGGCGATTGGCGCTCGTAGCCGGTCGTCGTCGCCGTCTGCGACGCGCCGGTCCACGTTTTCTCGCACGTCCGGCAACGCCACGTCGAGTTGGGCGTGATGACCTTGGCCAGCGTATCAACGACTCTGCCCTGGCAGAACGGGCAGTGCGTCTGTCGAGCAGTCTGATCGGGCGCGGATTCGGTCGTCATATGGGTCGGATTCGGGACTGAGCGGGACCAGCGAGAGAACCGAGCGGAATGCCCGGCGGCGAAGCGCAGGAGAGGCCAGCAGTGTAGCACCTAGCGAGGCTGCGCCTCGGACCGACGAGCATGCAGGCTCCGCCTCGCTAGAGCAGTGTCTGCTGGCCCGCCCTTCGGGCGGGCGTAGATGCCTTGCCGGGGAAAAACTTGACTCAAAATCAGGCAGTCGAGGCGGTCAAGGCATCTAGCCGGCGCGCACGGCCCAGCGCAGTTTCGCCGAGGCGGCGCGCCGGTTGGCGAACGTCTCGGCCTTGGTGGAGCGAATCACCTCGGTTGCCACATCGGAATACACGCCGGCGCGGCGGCCCGCTTGGAACGCTTTCTTCACCCGCCGGTCTTCACCGGAATGAAACGTCAGCACCGCCACGCGGCCGCCCGGCGCGAGGCACTGGGGCAGCGACCGCAGAAGCGCGTCGAGCGCCGAGAACTCGTCGTTGACCGCGATGCGCAGCGCCTGGAACGTGCGGCGGATCGACATCTTCACGTCGGTCTTCGCCACGCCGGGGAGGGCCGCCGTGAGTCCCGCGCGCAGCAGACGGTCGGCGGCATGCGTCGTCTCGAGCGGCTGTGCCTTCAGCAGTCGGGCGATGAGCCGGCTGTGCGGCTCGTCGGCATTGTCCGTGAGCAGTTGCGCGAGCGCCTCCTCGCTCGCACGGACGATCAGCTGCGACGCGGGCTCCCCCCGCTGCGGGTTCATCCGCATGTCCAGCGGCCCGACGCCCTTGTAGCTGAAGCCGCGATCGGGATTGTCGAACTGCATCGACGAGACGCCGAGGTCCGCCAGAATCACATCGGCGCGTTCGAGCCCCTCGGCCGCGAGCGCCTTCGCCAGACCGGCGAAGTTGGCCTGGCGGGCGACAAACGCCTCGGCGCCGAAACCGGCCGCGCGCAGCTGCGCTTCGGTGCGTGGCAGCTCGAGCGGGTCGACGTCGAGCCCGATGAGCCGTCCGCCCGGCTGCAGGCGTTCCAGGATCGCGCGCGCGTGGCCACCGCCGCCGAGTGTGCAGTCGACCGCCACCTCCCCGGGGGCGGGCCGCAGGCAGCCGACTACTTCGTCGACCATGATGGGCAGATGCGTGCCCGCCGGCGTCTTGCCTGACGCGAGGACCTTCTGCATCTCGGCGGGGTACTGCCCGGGGTTCAGTTCTTTGTACTTGTCGTGAAACTCGCGCGGGTTGCGGCCCGGGTATCGCCGGCGGCGCTTGTGCGGGGAGGGCGCGTCAGGGCCAGGATCGGGCACGGGAGATTGTATGATTCCCCCGCTTCCGTTCGGAATCGCGCGCCGACATGCATTCACCTGTCCGCCGAATCGTCGTGGCCATCGCCCTTGCCACCGTGGCGCTCGTGCCGGCGCTGACTGGCGCCGCCGGTCAGACGCGGACACGGCCAGACAACGTCGCGGCAAGCGACTGGATCCAGCTGTTCAACGGGCGCAACCTCGCCGACTGGACGATCAAGTTCGCGAAGCACGAGCTGGGTGAGAACCTCCACCACACCTTCCGCGTCGAGGACGGGCTCCTGAAGGTCCGCTATGACGAGTGGCCGTCCTTCAATGGCGAGTTCGGCCACATCTTCTACAAGGACCCGTTCTCCTACTACCTGATCGCCGCGGAGTATCGCTTCGTCGGCGAACAGGTGACCGGCGGGCCCGCATGGGCCGCTCGCAACAACGGCCTGATGCTGCACAGCCCGCACCCGAAGACGATGCTGAAGGATCAGGATTTCCCCATTGCCCTCGAGATCCAGCTGCTCGGAGGACTCGGGGCGGGACCGCGGACGACGGCCAACCTGTGCACGCCAGGCTCGAACGTCTTCTATCAGGGCAAGCTCCATACCGCGCACTGCACCAACTCGACGTCGCGGACCTACGACGGCGATCAGTGGGTGCGCGTGGAAGTGCTCGTTCACGGCGACGAGCTCATTCGGCACCTCGTCGAAGGCCAGACCGTCCTCGAGTACTCGCAGCCGCAGATCGGCGGCGGCGGCGCCAACCCGGTCGATCCTGCCGTCAAGATCGATGGCACGCCGATGACCGGCGGCTACATCTCGCTGCAGGCGGAGACGGCGCCGATCGATTTCCGCAAGGTCGAACTGCTCAATCTCGAAGGGTGCACCGACGCTCGCTCGAAGAGCTATCGGCCGTACATCGTCAAGTCGAACCCGGCCATGTGCCACTAGCCATGGCTTCCCGGACCAGCGGCGCGTTCGTCTGGATCGTCTCCGCCGTCCTGCTGCCGGTCTCCCTCGCGGCTCAGGGTGGCCCCACCGATCGCCCGACGGTCGATGAGGCGGCCGCGGCGCGCGGCCGGCGGCTCTACGCCGAACACTGCATCAACTGCCACGGCAGCACCGCCAAGGGCGGACCGAACGGCCCAGACCTGATCCGATCGACCGCGGTGCTGCGCGACAGGCTCGGCGCCAGCCTCGGGCCGGCGATGCGCGCGACGGCGCCGGCGCATTCCGCGACGCTGACCCAGGCGCAGATCGTCGACCTCTCGCATTTCCTGCGTCAGCGCATCGAGGCGGTCACCCGCAACCGCACGCCAACCGCGCCGATCGACGTGCTGATCGGCGATCCGGAAGCCGGCCGGCGCTACTTCAACGGCGCGGGACGCTGCAGCACCTGCCATTCGCCCACCGGCGACTTCGCCGGCTTGCGGTCGCGCACCTCCGACGCGCTGACACTGCAGCAGCGCCTGCTGTTTCCGACGCTGCTTCGGGGCACGAAGAAGGTCGAAGTGACGGTGACGCCGCTCTCCGGCCCGCCGGTGTCTGGAACGCTGGAGCGCATCGACAACTTCTCGGTGGCGCTGCGCGAGGCATCGGGCGACTATCGGGCGTTTTCGCGCGTGCCTGGCGTCACCGTCGAGGTGCGCGATCCGCTCGCCGCGCACCGCGCCCTGCTCGACGAGTACACCGACGACGCCATCCACGACGTGGTCGCCTACCTGTGGACGATCAAATGAGACTGGCTGGCATGCTGCTCGTCGCGGTGTCGTGCGTGGCGGCGCTTCACGGCCAGGGGATCGTGGCGCCGTCGGCGCTGGCCGCTCCCACCCCCGACTCGTGGCCGATGCACAACGGCGACTACTCGGGCCGGCGTTTCAGCGAGCTGACCACGATCGACAGCCGCAACGTCGCGTCGCTGTCGCTCGGCTGGACGCACCGGATCACGGCGGCAGGGCCCGCCGGCGGTGGCGGCACGACCGCCGCCATCATCAAGGGCACACCCGTCGTCGTCAACGGCGTGCTGTACGTGACCATTCCCGATCACGTCTGGGCGCTCGACGCGCGCAGCGGCCGGGAGTTGTGGCACGCCAGCTGGCCGTCGAAGGGCGGCTGGCACATCGGCAACCGCGGCGTCGCGGTGCTCGGCACCAGCGTCTATGTCTCGACGCCGGACTGCCATCTGCTGGCGCTCGACAACCGCACGGGCAAGGAGAAGTGGCGCACCGAGATCTGCGATCTCGATCAGTTCTACTACGCCTCGGCGGCGCCGCTCGTCGTCAAGAATCACGTCATCGTGGGCGTCAGCGGCGACGATCTCGACATCCCCGGCTACATCGAATCGCACGACCCGGAGACCGGCGCGCGCCAGTGGCGCTGGTATACGCATCCGGAGCCGGGAACGCCCGAAGCGAAGACGTGGCCCAGCGTCGAAGCGATGCTGCACGGCGGCGGCATGACGTGGGGAGCGACGACCTACGACGCCCAGTTGAACTTGATCTACTTCGGCACTGGCAACCCGCAGCCGGTGATCAATGGACGTAAACGGCAGGGGGACAACCTCTACACCGAGTCGATCGTCGCGCTGAACCCCGACACGGGACAGCTCGCCTGGTACTTCCAGGCGTCGCCGCACGATACCCACGACTGGGACGCGACGCAGACGCCCGTCCTCTTCGACGGCACGATCAACGGCCAGCCGCGGAAGCTGCTGGCGCAGGCCGCGCGCAACGGCTGGTTCTTCGTCCTCGATCGTGAAACCGGGCGCAGCCTCTCCAGCCGCGAATACGTTAAGACGAACTGGGCGCTGGGCGTGGACGCCAAGGGGCAGCCGATGCCCAATCCGCGGAAGGAACCGCAGATTGCCGGCGCGCTCGTGTCGCCGAACCAGGCGGGTGGGCAGAACTGGCCGCCGCCAAGCTTCAGTCCTCAGACAGGTCTCTTCTACGTGAACGCCACGCGCGCGTTCAGCGTGTATTACCTCTACGAGAACGAAAACGACGACAAGCCGCAGGGATGGGCCGGCAACGATCGTGGCGGCTGGTCGGAAGCGATGCTGCTCGGGCTCGACTACCAGACCGGCCAGCCACGCTGGCGCTTCTCGTGGGAAGGCAGTGCCAGCACGCGTTCCGGCCTGCTCTCGACGGCGGGCAATCTCCTGTTCGCCGGCGACTCGGCGAGCAACTTCGTGGCCTTCGACGCCGCGCGCGGCGTCCCGCTGTGGCGGGCCGGCCTGCACGCGTCAATCAGCAACGGACCGATCACCTACCAGCTCGATGGCGTCCAGTATGTGGTGGTGGCCGCCAACGACACGCTCTACGCGTTCGCGAGCCGGGGGCAGTAGACGAGGGCCGCAAAGATTTCGGTCCGACACGCCGATAACCCACCCGAACCAATCTCCAGACCCAGAGGTGAATATGTCATCCGGTATCGGGAAGTCGATTCGCATCAAGGGCGACGTCGTCGCGCGCGAGCCATTTCTCATCGCTGGCCGCGTCGAAGGCACCATCGCGGTCGACCAGCACACGCTCACGATCGCCCCGGAAGCCACGGTCAACGCCGCCATTACAGCTGAGTCGGTCGTGATTGAGGGAACCGTCGAGGGCGACCTGGCCGCGATCAACAAGATCGTCATCCAGACGACGGCGAACGTCGAGGGCGAATGCTCGGCCCCGATCATCAGTATCGCGGACGGGGCGATCGTCCAGGGCAAGATCGAAACAACACAGCGCAAGAGCAAGCTCGCGGTCGCCTCCTAGGCGGTCCTCGAGTACCGGCGCACCGATCTGGTCAGCGGGCCGGCGAGTCCGCGACGCGGCTCTTCAGAATCTCGTCGATGAGAAACAGGTCCGTCAGCAGGGCCCGCACGTGGATCGACGCGTTCAGATTGTCCACGAGCTGGGAGCTGATCGACGGCTGCGCCATGACGAGCTGCACGGCCGCGAGCGCCGCGCGGGCATCGCGGTCCAGGACCTCGAGGAAGGCCAGGTATCGCGCGGCGGGTTCGAGGCCGTGCGCCGCCACCTCCGCGGCGTAGGCGTCGCCGAGCCCCGTCAGCGCCTGCTCGGCCCGTGACAGCAGGAGGCGAAGCTGCCCGCTGCTCTCGCTGCCGGAGTCGCCGGCCACGCCCTGCGCGGCGTACGCCAGCATGTACTCGTAGCACTCCTCGACCGCATCACACCGCTCCCTGAGATCGGCCCGCATCGGTGGCTCCGCCCGCGCTACCGGGCCACCCAGCGCTGCGGGTCGTGATGTTCGAGGTACTGGCGGCGCGTGATCCAGCCAAGAATCATCGACTTGGTGATCCACCACTTTTCCGGCCGCACCGCGAAGTAGACGTGCGCCATCACGAGCCCGACCAGCGACACGCCCGCCAGGCCGTGCAGCACATACGTGAACCCCCACGACGCGTCGCTCAGGAGATAGGGGTTCCGGGTGAGGAACGGCGTCCGGATCCGCACCAGCATGGTGAGGCCGGTGGCCGCCACCGCGAGACCGGCCAGCACGATCACCAGGTGATAAAGCCGGTTGCCCAGCGGGTACTTGCCCGGCCGGGGGCCGGCGACGTCGTGCCCCAGCTCGCGCATCAGCTCGGCCTTCAGTTCCGGCAGATCCGACGGCCCCACCCAGATGGACCAGAAGTCCATCCAGATGGTGGCGTGGACGATGTGAAAGAGAATCGACCCGGTGAGCACGAGCCCGGCCATCCAGTGCCATGCCACCCAGGGAAACTTCACGCCGGCGATCGGCAGAAACGCCGTGAAGAGCAGCACGAACATCGCGCCGGCCATCACCCAGTGGAAGAGCCGCGCCGCCAGCGAGTGGCGGGCGATGCGCGGCGGCAGATCCGGCCGCGCGGCCTCCATCGCGTCGGTCTCGTGCGCCTCGCGCTTGCGATGGCGCGAGAGCAGCATGTAGCTCGCGTGGGCCACCAGAAAGGCGAGACCCGCAAACAGCGCCGCCCACAGGAGCCCCCAGGAGATATGCGTGAGAATCCACTGGCCCCAGGGGTTGCGCCCCCATGTCAGGATGTTCACGTTCCCTCCGCTCCGCGAATGGCACGCTTCACCAGATTGCGGAGCAGCGGCACTTTGTAGGCGTTGAACTGCAGCGGCACGGCGCCCTGGATGGCCAGCTCGCCGGCAGCCGCCAGCGCGTCGTCGGTTCTCGCCTTCCCACGCATTGCGTTCTCGACGGCCACCAGCCGCAGCGGGCGCGCCGCGACGCCGTTGACGGCAATCCGCATCCGCTGGACGGTATTGCCCGACAGCACCATCGCCGAGGCCACGTTGACCAGCGGAAAGTCCCACACGTTGCGGTCCGCCACTTTCTCGAAATAGAAGGTGGCGCCGGCCCAGGTGCCCGGGATGCGAATGGCGATGAGGAGTTCACCGGTCCGCAGCACGTTCATGCGCGTGATGTCGGTGCCGGGGCCGATGAAGTAGTCCTCGGCCGGCACGACCCGCTCCCCCGCCTTGCTCCGGATCACCATCTCGGCGTCGAGCGCCACGAGCGCGGGTGCGGTGTCGGAAGGGCTCACCGCCACGCAGCGGTCGGCCCCGAGAATGGCGTGCTCGCGGTTGATGGCCTGAGGCGTATCCGCGTAGCAGATGTTGCCGCCGGCGCGGTAGCACGACCAGCCGGCGCGGTAGTACCAGCAGCGCGTGTCCTGCGACACGTTGCCGCCGATGGTGCCCTGGTTGCGAATCTGCGGCGACGCCGCCGCCTCGGCGGCCTGGTTCAGGATGCTGAAGCGCTGCTGCACCATCGGATGCCGCACCACGTCGGTCAGCGTGGTCATCGCCCCGATTTCAAGACCCTCGCCGCGGGGACGAACGCCCTTCATCTCGGCGAGGCCGCTGAGGTCCACGACCACGGACGGGCGCTTGATGCGGTCCTTGAGCCAGTCGAAGCTGTCGAGCCCTCCCGCCAGCACCCAGGCCGACGGACCGTGGCGATCGAGCAGCTCCAGCGCGTCGGCGATCGAGGCCGGCTGCAGCAGCTCGAACGCCGGCATGACGTCTCGGATGACAGCCATTAGAGGTGTGCCCTCAGCGGTTCGTGCATGCGCTTGCCGTGCTCGAGCGACATGAGCACGATGTCGGCGGTGACCGGCGCGCGGCGGAAGACGTCAGTACCGACCGCATCCGCGATGGCGTTCATCACCGCGCCGTAGCCGGCGCCCACCGGCGGCTCACCGACGCCGCGGGCGCCCACCGGCGTCTCGGGGTCCGGCATGTCGAGCGCCATCGCCTCCATGTTTGCGGGCACGTCGAGAATCGTCAGCGGCTTGTTGTAGTGGAAGCGCCGCGCGAGCGTGAGGCCATACTGGGGATCGATCACCCACTTCTGGCAGAGCGCGTGGGCGATGCCGAGGCAGCTGCCGCCGTTCAACTGCGCCATGAGGCTTCGCGGGTTGATGACACGGCCGACGTCGCCCACCGCCAGGAAGTCCACGAGCGACACCTTGCCGGTTTCGACGTCCACCTCGACTTCGGCAAACCCGATGACGAAGGAATACGTGTCGCCGTCACGCGGGTAGGTGTCCTTGGCGACGCCCATGAGCCCCAGGCCGGCCAGCGCGGCGGCCGACGTCTTGGTCATCGGGTTGACGTCGTCTGGAACCGCGTGGCCGTCGAAGGCGCCGCCCAGCTGAATCGCGCGGCGGGCCGCCTGGGCGTACGTCAGACCACCTCCCGGGCTGCCGCGGCGATGCACGCGCTCGCCGCCCAGCTCGTAGTCGTCGGGCGAGCCGCCCAGGTCCATGGCGGCGATCTGCTGCAGCTTCCGCTTCGCGTCCATGGCGCCGGCGTGATTGGCGCGGGTCATCGCGTGCGTGGTCTGACTGCCCACCGACAGACACGTCCACGGCAGCGATTTGCTGGTGTTGCCCCAGACGACCTCCACCTTGTCCCACGGCATGGCGAGCACGTCGGCCGCGACGCGCGCCAGATCCATCACGGAATGCGTGCCGAGGTTGCCGACCCCCGACTGGACGTACAGCTTGCCGTCGGGGCGGATGGTCATGATGCTGTCCCACCCGATCGATCCGGCGCCGTGCGGCCCCACCGTCACCCCCACACCGCGGACCTTGGACCCGCGGCGCTGGCCGCTCCGCGCCTTGCGTTCGTTCCACTTGAACGCCTCGGCGCCGCGGTCGAGCGCGTCCTTGACGAAGGCGCTGGTGATGTGACGCCGCTGACCGTTCGGTAAAGGCGGTCCGTAGAGCGCCTTCCCCTCCGGTGAATTGAGCCGGCGCAGTGCCACCTGATCCAACCCGAGCTGCTTGGCAGCCTTCGTGAGGATCGGCTCCATGATCCCGTTGGCCTGCATCGGCCCCGGCGACCGCTGCTGCGAGCGCGGCGGCGTGTTGGTGATCACGTTGATCGCGCGCATCCGCATGGCGGCCGGCTGGTAGATGAGCGAGGCCGCATTCCCGCCGGAACGGAAGTCGCCCATCGGCCCGTAGGCGCCCGAGTCCTGCACGATGAAGAGGTCGAGCCCGAGGATGCGGCCTTCCTTGGAGAAGGCCACCTTGGCGCGTCCGCTCATGTTGGTGCGGGCGCGGCCGATGTAGCTCTCCTCCTCGCGGCTGATGCGCATCATCACCGGCGCGTTCGCCTTCTTCGACAGGAGCGCCGGAATCGCCATCGACACGGCGCCGGCGCCCTTGCTGCCGAACCCGCCGCCGGTGTACTCGCAGATGAGCACCACATCCGAGGGCGGGATGCCGAGCCAGCCGGCGATGATGCCCTGCGTGAACGCCACGCTTTGCGTGGACCCGTGCAGATACACCTTGCCGTTCTGCCAGTAGGCCATCGCGCTCCGCGTTTCCATCGGGTGATGGCCGGTGGACTGCACGACGAACGTCTCGTCCAGCGTGAGCGCGGAGGCCTTGAACGCCGCGTCCAGATCACCGAAGGACCACTCCTCGAGCGCGCGCCCCATCGGCAGCTGCCCCTCGCCGGCCGACGCGAAGTCCTCCTGCGTCCACTTCACCGTTTCGCGCGCCGCCGGTGCGGGCGGACCGCCGCCCGGGGCGGGCGGCCGCGGCGCGCTCCAGACGTTGCCGTCGAGCCGGGCGTTCGGCGCGCCTGGGCGGAGACTCTCCAGCGGATCGATGACGAACGGGAGCGGCTCGAGGTCGACCTGAATCTTCTCGATCGCCTCGGCCGCGGTGAGCTCGTCCACGGCGGCCACCGCCAGGATCGGCTCACCCGCATAGAAGGGTTCGTTGGTCAGCGCCTTTTCGGCGCCGTTCTGATCCGGCACGTCGCTGGCCGTGAGGATGGCTTTCACGCCCGGCATCGCCAGCGCGGCGCTCGCGTCGATGTTCCGCACGCGCGCGTGCGGCATCGGGCTCAGCAGCAGCTTGGCAAAGAGCATCCCCTCCGCCCGGAAGTCTTCGGCGTACTTCGCCCGGCCCGTGACCTTGGCCACGTGGTCCGCGGGGACGTAGCTGGCGCCAACGAGTGTGCCGTCCGCCATTACGCCCTCCGCATGTTCTCGGCGCCCTTCATCAGCGCCGTGAGGATCTTGTTGTAGTCCTGGCAGCGGCAGAGATTCCCCGACACGCCGTGCGCGAGCGCTTCGCGCGTCGGGTTCGGATTGACCTTCAGGAAACCCACCGCCGACATGACGAAGCCCGGCATGCAGAAGGCGCACTGAAAGCCCTGCTCCTCGACCACCGCCTGCTGCATGGGATGCAGCGTGCCGGAGGGGCTGGCGAGCCCTTCGATGGTGAGCACCTCGCGCGACCGCACCGTGTGGGTGAGCACCGAGCACGAGTAGTGGGGCACGCCGTCGAGGAGAACCGTGCAGGCGCCGCACTCGGCGCGATCGCACCCCAGCTTCGTACCGGTGAGGCCCAGCTTGTAGCGGAGCGTCGTGGCGAGGGTTTCCTGCTTCATCACGTCCACGCGGCGCGACTGCCCGTTGACGCGGAGCGTGAGCAGCCGCTCGACCGCGCCGGTGGCCGTCGTCTGCCCGAGCAGCGACGCCGGACCTCGGAACAGGTACGCGGACGACGACGCGACGGCTCCCGCCGCAATGACGCCCTTGATGAACGCTCGTCGAGTGACCGGATCCATTGCGGCGGACTGTAGATCTGGGGCAACTCGCTGTCAATTGCACTACACTCGCCCCGGTCGAGTTTCGACCGCCGGAGGGTGCGGGTGTGAACAGGCTCCTGGCGCTGTCCATCTTGCTGGCGCTGCCGTCGGCCGGCGCGGCCCAGGCTCCACTGCAGACGCTCGAAGGCATGTGGAGCAACCCGCCGACGACGATCATCGGCTCGGCCTGCGCGTTCTACTGCACCGACGTGCTGATCGATCGCCTGAACGCGCTGGTCGACGATCCGGCCAACGACCGCACGCCTCTCGGACAACTGCGGGCAGACGCCTCTGCTCGCGAGCGGGCGTTCATCGAAAGCCGGCTGACGGCCGCCGCCAAGGAGACCTATCCTCTGGATCCCGCCGACGATCCGGGGCTGCTGCGCTGCGAGCCGTGGGGATTGGCCAGACAGATGTTTGCTCCGCACCAGATCGAGATCCGAGGTCGCGGCCGCGACGAGATCGAGCTTCACTACGGAGAGTGGGATGCGCGACGCATCGTCCACATGGACGGGCGTCCGAGGCCGGCCGGCCCCGCCAGTCTCCTTGGCTACTCCGTGGGGCGCTGGGAGGGCGCGACGCTGGTCGTCGAGACGTCTGGTGTCGCGGCCAATCTCACCGGATGGCGGTCGAAACACAGCGAGCAGGTGCGGGTGACCGAGCGGTTCACGCGCGCCGCCGACGGCAAGACGCTGAACCTCGTGGCCACTTTCGCGGATCCCTGGAGCCTGCGAGCGCCGCTCGTCCTGAAGAAGATCTGGGCGTGGTCGCCGACGTCGCAGATTGCGCCGTACGACGCGTGCGAGCCGCCGGCATCCGTGAAGCGAGGAGTCGCACCATGAGAGGACGCGTGCTATCGCTCACACTCCTGGCGCTGGTGGTCTCGATACGACTCGCTGCTGCGCATCATTCGTTTTCGGCGGTCTACGACAGCAAGCGCTCGGTGACCGTGACCGGCGTCGTGACCCAGTTCCGGTTCGTCAACCCGCACGCCTTGCTGTCGCTCGAAGTGACCGACAAGGACGGCAAGGTGGTGACGTGGGTGGTCGAGTTTGCGGGGCGGTTGAATCTGTCGGAAGTCGGGTGGACGGCAGACTCGATCCGGAGCGGCGAGAAGCTCACCGTGACCGGAAACCCGACCCACGAGCCCTTGCCGCGCCTCTCCTTTCAGCGCATCGTCAAGGCGGATGGCAGCGAATTGCGGCCGGCGGCCGCGCAACGCAACGACGCGCTCGAGGAAGAACGACGCGAACGCGCGAAACGACGGACGCAGCAACCGTAGCGTGGGCGCCAGCATGTTCGAGGGGCTCGACATCTCGGAATCGTTCGTCCGCGCGTCGGGGCCCGGCGGACAGAACGTCAACAAGGTGGCGACGGCGGTGCAGCTCCGGGTCGATCTGCGGGCATCGGTCCTGCCCGCCGATGTGAAGAAACGCCTGATCGCACTGGGCGGCTCGCGCGTGACCAGCCACGGCGTGCTCGTCATCGTCAGCCGCGTCCACCGGTCGCAGGCGCAGAACCGCGAGGCGGCGCGAGCACGGCTCGCGGCCCTCCTGGCGCGGGCTGCGGCGCCGCCCGCCCTTCGCAAGCCGACGAAGCCGCGGGCCGGCGCCCGTGAAAGGCGGCTCGAGTCGAAGCGGCGCGAGGGCGCCATCAAACGCGCGCGACGCCGCCCCAGCGACGACTAGGCCTCGTCGCTAAGGGCGGAGCGAGATTCGCCGCCGCTGCAGGGTATCGGGGCCGAGGCACCCAGCCAGTTCGACCGTCTTTGTTCGCGGCGGGTAGCTGATGGTGATCGCGCCTTGGGCGTCCACCGGCCCGCTCGCGCCTGAATGCCCGTCGAACTTCGCGTCCACGAGATCCAACCCGCTCGTCGCCACCTGGATCGTCCTCGCCGCCGTATCGACGACCGCCGTCAGACGCGAGAACGGCTGCTCCTTCAGCACCCTGATGCAGGTGGCAATCAGATCGGGATTGCCGTTCAGCAGGTCGTCGCGCGTCATCTCGTACGAAGTGCCGGAGATGCCGACGTCCTCGATCGGAATGCCTTCGTTGGCACGGGCGCGCGTGGCGCGCCGGAACGCGAACGACAGGTCGATGCCGTCGGGAAGCGTCGGCAGGGCCGCCGGTGAGCCGGCGAGCGCTTTCCGCAGCTCGCCGTAGGACCAGACGTTGGCACCGCCGGCGCCGGTCGCCGAGCCGACGCACATGAACGGGCCCATCCGATTGTCGACGAACCCCGCGGAGAAGAGGTCGCCCGATGAGTAGGTGGTGGAATCGGCCACCAGGACGACCGGACCACCGTACATCTGCCCGAGGGCATTGCAGGCGTCCGGATCGGTAATCGGGATGGTCTGCGCATAGAGCTCGCCGTTGCGGACCGCTTCGTCCAGCGAGCGCTTCCACGGGGCCAGGTCTTCCGCCACGTCGCCGATGGAGGCGATCTGGCGTGTGAACGGCGTCGCCAGCGCCGAAAAGCGCGTCGGCTCGATGCGGTTGGGCGTGAACAGCTGCAGCGCCAGCTCCGCCGCCCAGATGTAGCCGCCCGGATTGCCGCGGATGTCGATGATGAGACCGCGATCCGGCAGCAGCGGGATCAGCCGAATGAGCTCGTCGATGAACGGCCCCGGCTCCTCGTCGAACCCGAAGATGCGCAGATAGCCGAACGGCCCGCCCGGCGCATCGATCGACATCACCTTGAGCGTCTTGGTCAGTTCGGTCGAGATGATGGTGGCCTTGAGCGGCCGGCGCGCGCCCCTGCGCGGGGTCATCGGCTTGGGCGCCGTCGCCTGCGACCCTTTCAGCGCGTGCGGCGCGAAGAGCAGCATCTTCGCGCGACGAATCGCTTCGGCCGCCGGATGCACCGCGCGCGTGCGCCGCAGCGCCTTGGCACGCGTTCCGGTGGGACCGCCCGACAGCAGCGGATCGACCTCGCTGGGGTCGACGATCTGCCACGGCAGCTTGATCTCCTTCGACGGCCCGGCGCCGTCGCCGGCGAGATAGCCGAGGATGACCCAGTGCTCGTCCGGCGGCGGGCCGTACTGCAGCGACCGCAGCGTCAGGCTCTGCACCGCCCAGGCGCGCTGGCTGTCAGGACGTCCGCCGAACTCCTCCTCGGCGTGGCGCAGCACCGCCCGATCGATCGGGACGCCGTTCCAGTACTCCAGCACGACGCCAGGCTTGAACGACGAGTCGAGGTGGTGTCCGACCTTGGTGACCACGTAGGTGGGCGTGCTCACCGAGCCGATCATCTCGACCAGGAACGGCAGCGCCGCGACCTTGCTCTCGAGCGACGCGGGGCCGGTATACAGCGTGTGCGCATCGCGGAGCCGCGTGATGATATCCGCCAGTTGGACGTGGAACGCGTCGTCGCTCAGCTCCTTGAGCTGGGAGCGCAGGATGCGCAGGCGCTGCACCGGATCGAACCCGTAGCGCGCACGCTTCAGCGGCAGGTGGGTGTAGACGCCCTCGAGCACGCGCTCGACGCCGTCGATCAGCCGCAGACGCTCGGCGGCGGTGAGCGAACCCGGCGACAGGAACGGGCCGACGAGACCCGACGCCGCCAGTGCGATGCCTCGTTGCGCAACCGCGAGAGGACGGAGAGCCATCATTCACCCTTTCGATGAGGTACACGACCCCACGATACAGAAAACGTTGCCGAACGCGGACCCGAACACAGTTGCGCCGCGGCCGGACTAGCGATACAAGACGGTGGCAATGAGGTTGCGATGGGAAGAAGTGTGTCTACGTGTTGAGCCCGTCGTCGGAGAATCGCGTCGTGCTCAGCGCGTCGCTGATGCTTGGCTACGATACGACCCACATCCACATCAGAGAGTCGGGCATGCCGCTGCGGCCTGGCAACGGGGCGTACCGCGCTGCCGATGTCACGTGGATTGGGGCCATACGCGACGCGATCGCCTCAGCCAGCCCAGTGGTTGGCTGAACGAAGCTGAACGGAGCGTGGCGCGTTCTTCGCAAGGAACGGTAAAGAGGAGGATCACATGGCTCAGTCGACCACCTCACCCGTAGACGTGCACACGTTCATCAAGAAGGTCCACGGCGTCCGTTATCAGGTGAAGGATGTCGCGCGCGCCGTAACGTTCTACACGCAACATCGCGGCTTCAAGCTGGAGCATCAGCAGCTGCCAGCGTTTGCAAGTGTGTCGCTCGGCGGCGTGAACATCTTGCTGAGCGGCCCCGGAGCCTCGGGCTCCCGGCCGATGCCGGGCGGTCAGCAGCAAGAGCCTGGCGGGTGGAATCGTGTCGTGTTGGAGGTTGTGGATCTTCCGGCCTGCATCGCCGCCCTGAAGAACGCCGGCCTCGCGTTTCGGAACGACATGGAGACGGGCCCTGGCGGGCGTCAGATTCAGATCGCCGATCCGGACGGCAACCCGCTCGAGCTGTTTGAGCCGGCACGTTAGCGAGACATCAACTCCGCGAGCTTCGCGCTGACCGCCTCGCCCCAGATGTCGTAGCCCTTCGCCTGCGGGTGGAGGTTATCGGGCCGGAACGAGTCGGGCAGGAACACGCCCTTCTCGTCGAGGAACTTCTGGCCGATGTCCAGGTAGAAGACGGTCTTGCCGTCGTCGAGCCTGGAGATGATCCGGTTCACTTCGCTGATCTTGTCGCGCACCGGGTCGCCGGGCAGCGCCCTCGGAAAAATCGCCAGCAGCAGGATCTTGGCGGAGGGGAAGTTGCGGCGCAGCTCCATGACCACGGCCCCGACGCCCTCGGCAATCTCGGGCCCCGTGGACTGACCGGTGTTGTTGGTCCCGATCATCAGCATCACGGCCTTGGGCTGAAACCCCTGCCCTTCGCCGTTGCGGAGCCCCCAGAGCACGCCCTGCGTGGTGTCGCCGGCCACCGCGAAGTTGGCGGTGCGGAGGTTGCCGAAGTACTTGTCGAACACCGGCTTGTTCGCATCCAGCAGCCACCAGTCGGTGATCGAATCGCCGTGCAGGAGCAGATCGATGTTGCCCTGCCTGGCGGTCGCGACGAACCCTTCGTGCCGCGGCCCCATGCGCTGGTTGGTCTGCGTGAACGTTGCCGCCACGTTCAGTCGTGGCGGCTGCAGCAGCATCAGCGGCTCGAACTTCTTCAACAGCGGCTGCACCGGCGACTTGTCGCCGGCGACGAAGCGCGTCAACGCCGCGTTCACCTGCTCGAGCTCGGCCGGCGTCGGGCGCGGAATCGCCACCTCCGGGGGCACCGGGGCCGGCGGTCCAATCACCACCGGGGCGAAGGCGCCTCGGCCGGCGCCTGGCGGCTGCGCCACCGCGGCGGCCACGCCGGGGCCGACCACGAGGAGAAGCATGAGCACGATCACTCGCTTGGTCATCGGGGGATTCTACTCTCCTGCTGTGCCTCCTCGGCATTCCAACTGTCACGTCACCACGGCTAGATCCCCAATCGATCCTTGAGGTCGCGAACCCGGTCGCGCGCCACTGGGAGCTCCAGCGCCGGCTCGCCTTTCAAGCGGACCACCAGCCCCCCGTCGACCGCGGGATGCAGCTCCTGCACGAACGACACATTGACGATGGCGCTGCGGTGGACGCGCACGAAGCGGCGCGGATCGAGCCGCGACTCGAGATCGCCGAGCGATCCGTCCACCACGTGCTCGCGTCCCTGCACCCAGGCGTAGGTGAGCTTGTCCTTCGCGGAAAAGTGCGTCACCTTCGCGACATCCAGGATGGTCGTCCGCTCACCCACCCGGGAGGCGATGCGCTCCAGTCTCCGGCCGGGGGCCAATTGTGACGCGAGCTCGCGCGCGAGCGCCCGCACGTCGGTGGCCTGGGCGCCGGCCATGCGCTCCAGCTTCTGAAGACAGCGATCGAGCCGTTCCGGCTCGATCGGCTTGAGCAGGTAGTCGACCGAGCTCACATCGAAGGCGTCGAGCGCGTAGCGGTCGTAGGCGGTCGTGAACACGACCATCGGCGGCCGATCGAGCCGCTCCAGCAGCTCGAAGCCGGTCAGCCCCGGCATCTGGATGTCGAGGAAGAGCACGTCGACTTCGCCTGGATGGGCGCTGAGATAGTCGAGCGCCGCCTCGGGATCGGTCGTCGATCCGGCGACCACCACCTGTTCGGTCGCGCTCAAGAGGCGGTTCAGTCGCTCGACCGCCAGCCGCTCGTCATCGACGATGTAGGCGCGCAGCATCCGGCTCACGTCGTTTGATAGCGATGCTCGTCGGCACGACGATCGCGACGCGAGTGCTCCCTGGACGACTCTGAATGTCGAGTCGAGCGGCACGCTCGAAGGTCATCGTCAGCCGGGCGCGAAGCAGCTCGAGCCCGTGGCCGTTGACCAGGGAGCCTGGATCGAACCCCGGACCGTCGTCCTCCACTTCGACCCGGGTGAAGGCGTCGTGAGCGACGGCTGAAATCGCGATGCTGGCGCCCTCCCGCTGTGCCGAGACGGCGTATTTCACGCTGTTCTCGACCAGCGTCTGGAGCGACAACCGCGGGATCGCGCTGTCCGCGGCGCGCTCATCGACGTCGATCGTGTAGCGCAGGCGATCGCCGAACCTCACGCGCTCGATGTCGAGATACTTGCGCACGAGATCGAGCTCCTCGCGCACGCTGACGAGCGGCGTCGAGGCGCCGTCGAGCGACGAGCGCATCAACGACGCCAGCTGACCGGTCATCTGCTCGGCGCCGGCGGGATTGGTGTGGGTCAACGCCGCGATCGAGTTGAGCGTGTTGAAGAGGAAGTGCGGGTTGACGCGCGACTCGAGCGAGGCGAGTTGCGCTTCGGCGGCGAGCTGACGTGCCTCGGCGGTGGCGCGGTCCTTCGATTCGCTCACGAACGACGTCGCCATCCCGAAGAGCAGCGTGAAGTAGGTGGCGGTCGGCAGCGCCGCCATCACGAGCGGCACCGCCCGCGCGGGCTCGGTCCACTGGACGATGACGAGGATCGCCACGCCGATGGCGGAGCCGGCACCCGCGAGCGCGATCAGGCTCAGCGCCACCAGCACCCAGTTCAGCGGGTAGCGAAATCGCTGCCGCGCAGAGCGCGGCAGCGCTGGAATCGCCAGGCTGACCAGGGCCACGCAACACGTGGACACGACAAACCCGACGACGGCCTGGCTGACGAACGCGCGCCACGAGAGGCGAGCCGAGGGGCTGAACACCAGCGTCCCCAGCGCCGTGCCGCACGCGCTCCACGCGACGACCGGCGCCAGGAACGACCACACCCTTCGCATCGCTACCTGGGCGACGATGGTACCTCGATCAAGCCGGGCACCTTGACCGACGACGGAGCGAAGCGGCCGCCGCTTGCGAGGCCGCCGGGCAGCGGCGCGTACAGCTCGATCGCGATCTGCGTAGTCGCCGCACGCAGGTCGCCATCCGTTGGCGGCTTGGCCATCGTCAACGACGCGACGGCGAGTACTGGCCCCTCATCGGGCACGCCAGCGAGCGGACCGCCCGGACGACGGTGGCCACCGGAGTACTGATTGAGGAGCGCCTGGTGCATCGGGCCGTTGTACCAGTTCAGCACCGCTTGCTTGTTCTCGAACCACGCGAAGATCACGGCTTTGCCGGAGGCGGTTCTGGCGGTTTCAACGCCCAGGCATCCGGGCGTGGCTTTCAGCCCCGAGACCAGGTCGGGAAAACCTCCCGTCTGCTGTGTTGGGGCGGGGGGCCCTTCCTGAGGGCGACCAAGCAGCAGAGCCGGTGACCAGATGATGGCCGCGAGCGCCAGGCCGGCGACGAGCGGATGCCGATACGTGAAGGTCATGTGAGCTCCTTTCATGACTTCACGTTACGGGGCGGACGGCGGGCGAGCGTCCGCCGGGCGACGAAGCCCCCGCTATTTCCGACGAAAGGCGCTGAACCCGCGCCGGAGCCGCCCTACTTGCCGGCCCGCGCGTCCTCGGCGCGCGCGGCGCTCAGGATGTTGCGCATCGCGTAGTTCCCCTCGTGGCAGGCGTACTCGAACAGCGGCTGCCCGGGGTCTTCGGTCAAGGTCATGCCGAACGTCCACGGCTTCGTCCACGTGTCGGGGTCGGTCAGCGTCACCGACCATTCGATCTTGTTCGACGCCACCGGCCGATACCGCTCCACCATCGTCAGCTTCGCCGACCCGTTCTGATAGGCGGTGCGCGGATCGAAGTTGGTGGTCTCGACGACCAGCGTGTTGCCCTCCCAGTGGCCGCGCGCCTCGCCCATGTGCGTGCGGAGGCCGGTGCGCGGACTGTCGTCGAGGCGGATCACCCGCGTCTCGTGGATCATCTCGTAGCGGATCGCCACCAGCCCCGGCGCCTGGGTGATGTCGTAGGCGTTGCCGTAGATGGCCGGCATCATCGATCCGGGAAAGCTGCGCGTGATGCAGCGATCGTAGAAGCTCCGATCCAGCCACGAGTCGGCGCGGTTGTTCCCGAAGCCACCGCGGCCGCCGGCGCGACCCACGCGTTGCTGCGCCTGCGCCGTCAGCGGCGGAATGCGACCGTCCGCCGGATCGCTCACCATCCAGGCACGGCTGTTCTTCGCTCCGTAGTGCTCGTACCAATGCGTCGGGCCGGCGCCGGTGTCACGCCCGCCGATGGCGGCGGCACCGGCTTCGGCGGCCGCGTTGCGCGCCTTCACGAGCTCGGCGAGCTCGGAGTCGTCCACTTCGTCGACGGACTTTCCGGTGAGCGCGTCCGGCCGCTGCAGCGGGATCCCGTTCTCGTTGACGTTGGTCCAGCCGCCCTGAATGTCGGGGTCGCCCCACGGCGTCTTCGGCGGAACGTAGTTACGAGCCGACGAGGCCGCGCCCGCGGCTGGTTTCGCCGCCTGCTGGGCGTCGGGCGTCGTGGCGGCGACGACGAAGATAGCGGTCCCAACGAGACCGGCGGCAACCCACTGTTTCATAACCCCTCCGTCAGCTGACTCGCGTGCGCGATCCTGGTCATCGCAAGCGATTCTAAGGCCTTTCGGGCCGGCGTCTATACTTCGTGTGTTCGCATGCAGGCTCGACTGCTCTATGCCCTCGGCCTCGGTCTCTGGTCCGCGACCGCGGGCGCACACCAGGCGGCGGCGCCCGCCGCCCTGCCTGGGGAGCTGCGCGGCCACGTGCAGAACGCCCGCTTCGACGCAGTGTCGTCCATCCGTGGGCTGCCGCTCGGCGTTCGCGGTGAACTGCTGACGCTGTTCGGCGGCAAGACGCTGGACATCTCCGAGTCGAACGGGGCGTCACCGGGAACGGACGACATCCCCGCCGTGAGGCTTCCGCGCCGCCTCGTCACGGCGGGGTGTTCGCAAGAAGACTGCCTCGTCTACTACGAACACGGCACCGGTCCCGCCCACACCTGGCGCGTGCTGCTGCTGCACTGGACACCGAACCAGACGAGATTCGAGTGGGGAGGCACGGCGCCGGGCGGCCTGAAGACGATCGAAAGCGTGCGCGCCGCCGTCCTGTCCGGCGCGATCAAGGGGTCGGCCGGGCCCTGGTAATCGACGGCCTCAATGCTTCACGGTGCGCTCGATGAAGTCGACCAGCTCGCGCGACACACTCGTGTCGGGCGTGCCCACCGACAGCAGCTGTGACGAATGGTTGTGTCCCAGGCTCTGCCGATAGCGCGGGCGCGCGCCGTGCTTGTCGATCAGCTCTCGGTACACGGCGGCCTGCGGCCACAAGTATCGGGCGTTGTCCCACTCCGCGGTCGTGAAGAGCACCGGAATGTCGCCGCGAGTGACGTGGCCGGGAACCACCATGTCCGGCCATCGCTTCGGGTCCTCGCCAAAGTACGCCAGCTCGCCTTTCGACGGCGACTTGAAATCAAAGGAGTAGGGGCCCGACAGCAGCAGGGCTCCCGCCGGACGTGCCGTGCCCGGAAGCAGCACCTCCGGCATGAATACGTAGGTGGCCACGTGGTAGGCGCCGGTCGAGAGGCCCATCACGAAGATCTGCTCCGGGTCGCCGCCGTACTCGGCGGCATGGCTCTTCAACCATGTGACGGCGGCGCCCACGTCGCGCGCGCCCTCGGGCCACTTCGCGTCGGGTGCCAGACGATAGCCGCCGTTGACGCCAACGTAGCCCAGGCTCGCGAAGTAGTCGGCGACGTTGGCCGTGGCCGCCCGGCTGCCGCCCACGAGCCCGCCGCCATGGAACACGATCACCACGGGCATGGGACGCTCGGACCTGCGGACCGTCGCGGTATGAATGTCCACCTGCTGCCGCTCGTGCGGACCGTAGGCGAGGTTCTTCGTGACCTTGATCTCGGCCGCTTCGTAAACACGCGGCTGCGACGCGTAGATCTTTGCCGTCTGGGCGGCAATCTCGCCGTCGAACTCGGTGCCGAACGCCGCCAGCTGCTTCGCCACGTCGGCCGGCATGGTCGTCCGCACCGCGTCGGCGCTGCCGAGCCCGCGCTCGTCAGGCTGCGACCATCGGAACGACTGGCGGGCCAGCTGCGCGTCGTCGCACCGTTCCAGCGTCACGTCGCGCCGGTGGTAGACCGGCGTCACGAGCGCCGCGGTGCCGGCAATCTCGCCCTTTGTGCTTGCGACCGAGACGCACAGGTCGCGCCGCGTGTCCGGGCTGAGGCGGCCCCACCCCATGGTCCAGCGCTGCGCGGGCGCCGCCGAGCAGGGGCGCACCACGAGCTTTGCACCGGGCTCGAGCGCCGTGGCAGCCAGGCAGCGATCGTACTGGCTGGCCTTGATGGCGCCGTTGCCGACCCGCTCGAAGCGCTGATCGTCGAGCTGGCCGCCGTACTTGCACGTGTGCGCCTGGAGCGGATCGTCGAGACGAAGCGTGGCGCCAAAGCCGGCAATGTCGAGACAGTAGCCTCGCGCTTCGTCGAGGGCGTGGGCCGTGCGCAGGAGCCCGGTCTGAGCGCGGGCCACAGCCGGACTCGCCGCCACGAACAGCAGCACCAGCAGTGACAGGCCTGCCTTCGTCATAGGGCTCAACCTCAGCGCAGTTTCAAAGCTGCGCGCAGCTCGCGCGCCGTCATCGCCTTCAGGAAAATCGGCTGGCTCGAATCGAACGACTTGCCGTCAGCCAGCTTCCCCACCACGACCGGCTCGAATCCGGCATCGGTCACCAGACGCGACGCCACCGCCAGCGCCTCCGAATCGTCGCTCGCAAGCGGAACCGCCACGCGATCGCCGGCGCGGTGGGCCTCGCTCAGGAAGACCTTGAAGTTCAGCTGATTGAACGCGCGGACGATCCGCGCGCCCGGCAGGTGCTCGGCCGTCGCGATGCCTGCGCCCTTGGCCACCGCCGCTTCGGCTATCGGCCCATCGCGACGGACGTTCGGGTTGCCGGCGTCGAGCACGATCTTTCCTTTCAGATCGCGAGCGTAGTCCTGGCCGATCTGCGGCATCGAGGAATACGGCACACCGAGAAAGACCACGTCACCGAAGGCGATTGCCTCTTTGGGCGTGCCAGCTCGCGCGCGCGGTCCAACGCGGGCCACGAGCGGCTTCAGGTTGTCGGGGTTGCGAGAGGAGAAAAACACCTGATGCCCGGCTTTGGCGAGCAGCTCGCCGATGGCGCCGCCGATGTTGCCTGATCCGATGAAGCCGATCTTCATCGGCCGCGAGGTCTGGGGCGTGGCCTGGGCGCCGGCCGGGAGCGGTGCGAGAGCCGCTGCCACGAGGGCGACGCACGCCAAGGCGCGAAGACGCTGGATGTGCTTCCTCATAGGCGCCGATTCTAGTCGCTCCACGCTGCCCTGTGTTAGTGTCCGCTCCATGAGAGGGCACGTCACCGTTCTGCTGATCGCGGGCCTTTTCGGCCTTCCGTCCGTCGCTCCTGCACAGACAACGGCTGACCAGAAGAAGCTCGACGTCATGGCCGGCAAGTGGAGCATCGAGGTCGACACGAAGGCGACGCCGTTGTCGCCGGCAAACAAGGCCTCGGGCACGGAAGAGTGTCAATGGTTTGCCAACCGCCACGTCGTCTGTCGGAGCGACGCCAAGGGTTCGGCGGGTGCCTACAGCCAGATGCGAACGCTGAGCTATGTCCCGGCGCGGAAGCAGTACGCGGTGTATACCGTCGACAGCCTGGGCAGCGCCGTCGTGGCCTACGGACAGGTCAACGGCGACACCTGGACGTTCACCACGGACCAGCCGTCGTTCAACATCCGGTTGACGCTGAAGATCGCTGCGGGTGGGTATACGGCGCTCGCGGAGCTGGCTGGAGCGGACGGCAAGTTTCTGCCGCTCTCCGAGGTGAAAGCCACGCGCGCGAAGTGAACCGTCCGCCGCCGCACGAGTGGCTCGTGCGGCGGCCGTGACGAGGAGCTACTCGCTCGGAACTCCGCAGGTGTTGGCGGGGATCGCCGGAATCGAGGAGAGGTAGTCGTAGACGGCGCGCAGGTCGTGGTCCGTCATCGTCTGGTAGACCGGCCACGGCATGACATGCAGCACCTGACCCGGGTTGTCGGGATCCTCTCCGGTGCGGATCACGTGCAGGAACTGCGTGAACGACAGACCCGCCGGCTTGCCATCCTCCCAGGGCGTGATGTCGCGCGAAACGAAGGGACCGAACGGCGTTCCTCCCGCCAGGTAGCAGTCGTTGTTGATCTGCTTGGGCGCCCCGAGGAACGCTTCCGGATCCTGCGTATACGGCGGCGCCGTGTGGCAATCGTTGCACCCGCCGACGCCGTTGACGAGATAGCTACCGAGGCCGACCGACGCCCGGTTCCTGCCTTTCAGATCGAGCTTGACGCCCTGGGCACGTGCGTAGGCGAATCCCGTCTGGACCCTCGATTGCGAATCGTTGTCGTCGTCCGCGCGCACGACCGCGAGGCCGAGCGACCCGATGAAGAGACTCAGCGCGATCCCGATCAGTAATCTCGACTTCATTGCCGTCCTCCTTGATGCCTCCCGGGGAAACGCGGATGTTGCCACAGCGCAGCAGGCGCTGTGAACACGATTCGTCGAGAGCCTCGAGTGCCTCGAAATGGAACGCGGCGCGCGCGAAGCGGGTCGTCAGACGCGCGCCGCGAGCACGCGCGCGGTCAACTGCTGCGACGCCAGAGAGAACAGGCAGTAGGCAGCGAACCAGTAGAAGCCAGCCCCGAACTCTGCCCTGAAGGCCAGGAGCGGCGGCCCGGCGGCCGGAGCGCTCTGACTCGCCATGGCGGCGAGATACGTGATGAACAGCGCGACCACGAAGACGTCCGCCATCGACCACTTGGCAATCGTCTCGACAAAGGCCAGCACACCCCGGCGCCGCGTTTCGTCTGCGGCGAACATCGCCCAGCCGACCAGCGCCGTTTTGAGGAACGGAACGACGACGCTGAACAGGAGGATCAGCGTGGCCGGCACCGGGCTTCCGACCTCGTAGAGACGCCTGACCGAGCCGACGATGCTCCGGGTCTGCTGAAACACCTCCACTTCGCCCATGTTCTGGAGGAGCGACGCCGTCAACGACGGCGTCACCTTGTCGATGATCATCTGACGAAGATCTCCTCCGGTCGCGTCGAGCAGGCCGACCACCGTGGGGTTCATCATCGCCTTCAGGGCACTCACGGTGTCGTCGCTCAGCCCTCGCTGGAGCATCGTCGGCGCCACCTGCGCGATGCCGTCGTGCGTCAACACCCCACGGATGGTGAGCACCGGGGCGAACAGGCCAGGGACCAGGAGACCGAGCGAAACGACGAGGAGGACGAGGACCAGCCAGCGGGTGGAGGTCACTTCGTCGCGGTGTCCCAGTGCTCGACGATCTTCCCGTTGGCAACCCGGAACATGTCGAACCACGTCGTCGTGTACGGTTTCCCGTCCTTGTCCTTGCCTTCGCGGACGAGCGCGAGCGTCACGAGATCACGTTCGGCGACGATGGACACCAGCCGGTCGATGGAGTCCTTCGGCGCGCTCTTCTTCATGCCTGCCGCCTTGAAGTAGGCCTTCACGCCCGCCAGCCCCGTCTCGGCGTTCGGGTTGTGCTGGTGGTATTCGGGCGCCAGGTATTTGTCGGCGGCGTCGATGTCACCACCCTGAAGAAACGTGCGCCACATGTCCCACACCAGTTTCTTGTTGGCCGCGAGCTGCGGGTCCTTGCTCGCCAGCAAGGCCTGCTGGGCCTCCGGCGACAGGGCGACGACGGGCTCGGCAGCCTGGGCCGCGGCCGTGATGGCGAAAAAGACGAAGGCAGCTGCAAGCAGTCTCATGAGTCACTCTCCGCGGGCTTTGTATACCGGCCCACGGAATGAGGTCAACCGGCGTGCTAGGATCCGCAGCCGTTATGGTCCATCTCGACGCAGACCTGGCCGTCACGCTCGCTGAAGATCGACCGGGAACGCTCGCAGCGGCGCTTCGGTGCGTCGGCGACGCCGGCATCAACCTCGACGGCTATGCTGAAATCGGCGGCGTCGTGCACGTGCTGTCGCCGGACCTTCAGGCGGCGCACGAATGCCTGCAGAACGGCGGCTTCCGCATCGTCCAGGAGCAGCAGGTGCTGCTGGTGACGGTGGCCGACGAGCCGGGCGCCGCGGCCGGTGTCTTCCAACGGCTCGCGGCGGCCCACATCAACATCAAATACAGCTATCTGGCCACGGGCAACCGGCTCGTGATCGCCACCGACAACACGGACGCGGCCGTCGACGTGTTGAGGCGCCGATAGACCGAGGGCGCCGTTCTGTCTCAAACGGAACAGGCCGAGGGGGCCCTCCGGCGTTACTTTGCTCGATAACTGCACGGAGGTGTCTGATGTCCGACTCACCCCAACCCGCGGCCCATCGACGGCCGCACGCGCCGCCGATGGCGGAGCCCTTGATGGAGTTCGATCTACCGGCGGAGATCGATCGCCTGCGCGCCGAGACGACGTGGAAGAAGGGGCAGAACGCCAAGACGCTCGTCAAGTACGATGATTTCCGGGTGGTGCTGACCGCGCTTCAAGCCGCGGCGCGCATGCCCGAGCACAAGACCGAGGGCCGGATCTCGGTCCACGTGCTCTCGGGCCACATCCATATTCGGGCTGCCGGACGCACGTTCAGTCTCCGCTCCGGCAGTCTGCTCACGCTCGATCACGGCGTGCCTCATGACGTCGAGGCGCTCGAAGAGAGTGCCTTTCTGCTCACGATCGCGTGGCCCGGGCCACGCTGACTGGCTTCGAGCAGAGTGGATGTGCGTCTAGACGCCGAGTTGAAACGGTCCCAGTGACTAAGGATGCGTGGGAGCGGTCGCGCCGCATAGATCAGGCGAGCCCTGGCGCACCAGCGGCTCGTAGATATCGATCCGCATCAGCCCCAGCTGCGCACGACGCATGTCCACATGTGCGGCGTCGTCGAGCGGAGCGAGCTTCAACGTCTTGTCAGCTGCGCATTCCAGCTGCTGACCGTACAACTGGTTCCGACCCTGGTCCCGCTGCGATCGGTCGTAGACCATCGCGAACGTCGAGGCATCCGCCTGGCCCGCGTCCACGTTGGCCTTCAGTTTCGGCAGGACCGCGGTGCGAAACGCCGCCGGCTGATGCTGCACCATCACGATGAAGCCCTTCGCTGCCTCTATGCCGACCATGTCGTAAGTCGGCACGCCATGGCGAACGAGGATTTCCTGCAGCGCCCCGGCGGTGCGCTGATCCGCCGCATACAGCTTCTGCGCGTCGAATCCGCCCTTCTGCCGCACGGCCTGATCCGCCTCGAGGAGCGCCGTAATGCGATCGCGAAGCCCGGGATCGGACGGCGTTCGCGTGCTGTAGGCCACTGCCATCTCGCGCTGGCGAGTGACCACCTCGGCGAACACGACGGCGTCCTCCGGCAGCTCGTGCCGTTCGCCGGCCGCCTTTACGCTGGCGGCGAAGCGCTTCTGGAAGTCCGGTTCCTGTCCCACCACGTTGATGAACACGAACCGATAGGCGGCGTGGTCACCAACCTTCGCCACGCTGGGCACACCCCCCTGTTCGAAGATGGCGCGCGCCTCGGCCAGCGATGCCTGTTCCCGCGCCTCATCGTCAGACGTCAGAAACTGCTCGACCAGGCGCTCGATGCGCGTCGAAAGCTCGGCAGTCTCCGTTGCGGGCGCCTGCGCTTGTTGCCGACAGGCGGCGGCGATGGGCAGCACGGCAACAAACAGCAGCAGCTGACGGAGTAGGTGTGACATCGGCGAACTCTAACCGCTGTCGATCTCGTGCCGCGCAGGCCGTCACGAATGTGATCAAGTCGTACTAGCGTCGAGCACCTGGCGCACCGCGCGGGCGAGCGCGACGGCGTTGAACGGTTTCTGGAGCAAGCTCGCCCCGGGCGGCACCCCGTGACGGATGACCGCCTCGTTGGGGTATCCCGACATCAGCAGAATCCGCATGTCCGGAAGCAGCTGCGACAGCTGGCTGGCCACTTCGAGCCCGCTCATGCGCGGCATCACCAGGTCCGTCGCCAGCAGATGGATGGGTCCCTCGTGCTGGCTCGCGAGCAGAATCGCTTCGGGACCGTGCCTCGCGACCAGCACGGTGTAGCCCGCCGACTGCAGCACTCGCCGTGACAGGTTGCGCACCACCTCTTCGTCCTCGACGAGCAGCACGGTTTCGTGGCCCTTGGGAATCGGCGCCAGCTCCTCGGCTGCGACGGGCGTGGCCTCGGCGTCGAAGACGCGCGGCAGGAAGATCCTGAACGTCGTGCCGATTCCCGGCTCGCTCGAGGCTTCGACGTGTCCGCCTGACTGCTTGACGAACCCGTACACCATGGCCAGGCCCAGGCCTGTCCCCTCCCCGACCGGCTTGGTGGTGAAGAACGGCTCGAAAATGCGGGCGCGCGTCTCTTCGTCCATGCCATGTCCGGTGTCGGACACCGAGACCATCACGTACGATCCTGGCTCCACCTCCTGACGCGCCGAGGCATAGGCCTCGTCGATTTCGACATTGCGGGTCGCAATGGCCAGGCGGCCGCCCTGCGGCATCGCGTCGCGCGCGTTGACGGCCAGGTTGATCACCGCCTGCTCGAACTGGCCGGTGTCGATGCGCGTGAGGCCCAGCGTATCGTCCGCGGACAGGACCAGTTCGATGTCCTCGCTGATCAGCCGCTGCAGCAGTTTGATCACCTCGGAAAGCAGCGCGTTGAGGCTGACCACTTCCGGCCGCAGCACCTGTTTGCGGCTGAACGCGAGCAGCTGCCGGGTCAGGTTGGCGGCACGGTCTCCGGCGCGGCGAATCTCGCTCAACAGCTCGCGGTTGGGATCGCCGGGAGCCAGCCCGTTGAACGCCATCTCGCCGAATCCGATGATCGCGGTGAGCAGGTTGTTGAAGTCGTGCGCGATGCCGCCGGCCAGCTGTCCGACCGCTTCCATCTTCTGCGCCTGGCGGAACTGCTGCTCGAGACGCTTCAGCTCGGTGATGTCGCGTGAGAAGCCGACCAGACCGATGATCCGGCCCTGTGCGTCGCGGTAGACGCCGCGGCTGGTCAGAAACACCCGCGACACGCCGCGCATGGTCGCGGTCTCTTCCAGCGTCTGCGGCTCGCCCGACTGGAGGACGCGCCGATCGTGCTCGATGATCTCGTCGGCGATACCGGGCGGGAACAGCTCGTAGTCGTGCTTGCCGGTGATCTCGTCGATCGTCAGCCCGAAGGCGCGGGCGCCGATCGAGTTGATCATCAGATAGCGCCCGGCCACGTCCTTGACGAACACCGCGGCCGGCGTCCCCTCCACCACGGCGTTGAGCAGGCTGTAGCTCTCGACGAGCGCCCGCTCGGCCTCCTTGCGCTGCGTGATGTCGCGTACGAGCGCGACGGCGAACCTCCCGCCGTCCATCCGGAAGCGCCGCAGGCGGACTTCGACGGGAAACGTCGACCCATCCTTCCGGCGATGCCGGGAATCGAAGGCCAGCACCTGCTCGGATTCGAGCCGGGACCCGATGCGGGTCTGGAAGTCGGTGTCGAGGTCGATATCCTTGGGACTCATGCCCACGAGCTCGTCGCGGGTGTAGCCCAGGCTGTCACACGCCTGCTGGTTGACGTCGAGGATGACCCCGCGGCGGTTGTGCAGGAAAAAGGCGTCGGTGGCGTGATCCACGAACACGCGAAAGCGGCTCTCGCTGGCGCGCAGCTCGTCCTGAGCGCGGCGGAACTCGGTGATGTCCTGGACCGTCCCGAACATACGCCGCGCGCGGCCCAGGTCGCCCTCGACGGCGTCGCCCTGGCTGTGCACCACGCGCTCCTGACCGTCGGGGCGCACGACACGGTATTCGACGTCGTAGCGCGGCCCACCGTGGAGCGCCGCCTCCAGCGCCGCGGCGGCCGGCTCCTGATCGTCGGGATGGACCAGCGCCCGCCACTGCGCCTCCCATCCGGCGAGATCGCGAGGGTAGTCGGGGCCGAGCCCGAAGATGCGCAGCAGCTCCGGCGACACGGTCACCTGCCCGCCAGCGACATCGCGCTCCCAGTGACCGACCTGCGCTACCCGCTGCGCTTCCGCGAGCCGGCTCTCGCTCTCGCGCAGGCTGCGCAGCACGAAGCGGCTGGTCAGGCCGTCGGCGAGCCGGCGGCCAATCTCCTGCAGCAGCCGTTCCTCGTCCGGCGTCCAGGTACGAGCGTGCGAGCACTGATGGAGTCCGAAGACATACGGGTGGTCCGCGTGCGGGTAGACCGCCATCACCATCATCGACCGCACGCCGGATTCCGCCGCCCGTGCCGAGATCGGGCGCGCGGCACCCGGACCGAACTGCACGGGGCCGTCGGCAGATCGCAGGATCCGGCACCGCTCCGCGATCTCGGACGTCATCGGCAGATCGCGCTGGTCCTCCAGATCGATCGCATACGCCGGCCGCGCGCGCTCGACCAGCACGCTCCAGGTGTCGGCGGCCGGATCGCACGGATGCGCCAGAAAGGCGCGGTCGCTGTCGAAGATCGACAGCGTGGCCTCGATCACGTCCTCCATCAACTGGTCGAGGTCGATGGCGCCCTGAATCGCGCGGTTCACGCGATCCATGCTCTCGAGGAACCACACGTGCGCCTGGCGCTCCTGGTCCGCGCGCTTGCGATCGGTGATGTCCAGATGGCAGCCGAGCATGCGCAGCGGCGTGCCGTCGGCCGCCCGCCGCACCTCGCCCCGCGAGAAGATCCAGCGCCACGAGCCGTCCTTGTGGCGCATGCGGAACTCGCTCTCGCGTGCGATCTGATTGCCCTCGAAGAACGCGCCCAGCCCCTCGAGGATCGGCCCGATGTCGTCCGGATGGACGCGCCGCCGCCACTCCTCGACGTCGTTGGTGAGCTCGTGCTCCTCGTAGCCGAGCTGCCGCTTGTATTCGGGGGAAAAGAGGACGGTGCCCGTGGTGACATCCCAGTCCCAGAGGCCGACGGCCGACGCCTTGACCGCGAGCTGCAGCCGCTCGGATCCCTCCTGCAGATCGCGAAACGCCGTCAGGCCGGTTACCGCGTCGGCCAGGCGGCGCCCGAGCTCGTGAAAGAGCCGCGTCTCCTGCGCCGTCCACGCCCGCGGGTGCACGCACTGGTGCAGTTCGAGCATCAGGGGCTGGCCCACGCGCGGACGCAACGCCATCGTCAGGGCCGACTTGACGCCGAACGCCGCGAGCACGTCGGCAACGGGGTGGGCCGCGGCCGGTCCGCACGCGATCGGCCCGTCAGCGTCGAGCGCGGCGCGCATCAAACGAGCCACGCCCTCGTCCAGCAGGACATCGGGCGCATGCAGACCGCCGCCGGGCGTGCCAGGGCGCGCGCGCTCCATCATGGGGCGCCAGGCCACCGCGTCCGGATCGCAGGGACAGATCAACCAGCTGCGATCGCACGCGAAGATGTCGAGGACGACCTCGAGCACGTCGTGGAGCATGCGATCGCGATCGTTGGTGCCTTGGATCGCGCGGTTCACGCGATCCATGCTCTGCAGGAAGCGCAGATGCGTCCGGCGCTCGTCCTCGGACTGCTTGCGCTCGGTGACGTCGATCATCACGCCGCAGAGTCTTGGCGGGAGGGTGTCGTCGACGACGCTGACCAGATCGCGAATCCAGACCGTGCGCCCGTTGGCGCCAATCATCCGGTATTCGAGCTCGGTGCAGCCCTGCGCCTTGACGGCGCGCCCCCGCGACTCGACCGCCCACTCGCGATCGTCGGGATGAAGATGCTCCGCCCAGAACCCGGAGGTCATCCACAGCGCGAGCGGGTAGCCGAGGACGCGCTCGGCTTCAGGACTGACGAACGTCAGCTGCCGTGACTCGACATCGCCTTCCCAGACGATGCCGTCGATGCTGGCAACGAACGCCTCGTACATCCGCTGCAACGTTGGGCCTGGTACATCGTGAATCACGATCACCCCACACACCAGGGGCCCCGATGCTACGCCCCGTGGGGGCGGATGGCAATGCGTGCGTGCAGGGTCGTGCAGCCGCGAAAGGCTCAGCTACTCGAGGCCGAGGTTCCAGTTCACGACCACCGAATACGGTGCGGCGGGGCCCGTCGCGGATGGAATCACCATCAAGAAGTGGCCGTCGGGAGCCACGTCGTAGCGGCGATCCCGTGTGGGCTGCGCGCGATTCACCGCGAGAGGCGTCTGAAACAGTTCGACGGGGCGGCCGGCGCTGAACGGCGGACCACCGATCGACACCGACATCAGCTTGCCGTCGAGGCCGAGGTAATACAGTTCGCGGCCGTCCCGGCGCCACTTCGGCTCGATGCCGCCGTCCGCGCTGATCTGCCACTTCCCACCGCTCGCGTCCGGGAACGTCTGGACGACGATTTGATAGGTCCCCGATTCGTTCGTGGAGTAGGCGATCAGATTGCTGTTGGGCGAGACACGCGCCTGAAATTTGTCGAAACCGGTTTCGAGGAGCGGCGTGGGCTTGCGATCGCCGAACAACGGCAGCAGCCAGGTGTCGTAACTTGACGTGCTGCCAGCCTTCCGCAGGCGGGAAAAGACGATGTACTTGCCGTCGGCCGACCAGTGCACCGGAATGGATGACACGTCGCCGGACGGAAGAATGGTCTCCCCTCCCGCGCCGGTCGAAGACTTCTCGTAGATCTTCGTCACGCCATCGTTCGCGGCTCTCGTCGACGCGAAGGCCAACTGGCTCCCGTCTGGCGACCACGACGCGGTCCAGTCGGCGGCTGCATCGAACGTGACCGGTTGCGCCACCGACCGCTGGAGATCGACCACCCAGATGTCCCGATTGTTGTTCGCAATGAGGTCGACGGCCGCGCGGTCTCCCTTGGGAGAGATGTCGACATTGCCGTAGTTCTCGACGGGACCCGCCTGGCCGACCTGCCGGCCGTCGCGAGTGAACCAGAGCAGCTGCTTCCCGGCCGTCGGCGTCGCCCGGTGATAGATCAACAGCCCGGTGTTCGAGACCGTGAAGGTGTTGTCGATGTTGTCGGCGAGGACGGTGGACGTTCCCTGCGGATGCCCACTCGCGTCGACACGCTGGGCGAGGAGCATGCCTTCGTTCATGTACACCAGGTAGCCGGCCACGTAGGCCATGCCGTTGAACCGATTCGGCTGCAACTGGATCACTCGAACCGGCGCCTCGGAGCCCTCCAGCGACGCGAGAAAGATCCCGGATTCCTCAGGGGCTCCAGCCACCGCCACATAGAGGAAATGGCGTCCGTCGGGAAGGAACACCGGAAGCGCGTGAAGTACCTCTTTGCGACCGGCGTCCAGCTTCGTGACGGGCGTCAGGGGTCCTCCGGAATCCGCCATGCGCACGACGACGTTGTCGCTGACGCGCGACAGAAGGATGGTGCCATCGCCGTTCCAGCTTCCGCCACGCGTCCCGCCGACGCTACCGATCTGCCGCGACGCGCCGCTCGCCAGGTCGATGATCTTCAGTACGCCATCGGCAATAGTCGCGATCCGGCGGCTGTCCGGAGACCACAACAGGCCACCGATGTTCTCCGTGCCGGCGATGGTCTGGCCATTCTCCGACCCGATGGGCCGAATCGACAGCATCCGCTTGCCGTCCGCAGGCTGCGTGGCATACGCGAGCGATTTGCCATCGGGCGAGAGGATCGGCGAACCCACGAGACCCGCCAGCGACAGCTGGAAACGCATCGGCGAGGTGGCCACTGGTGCGCGACGGCCATACAGCAGCGCAGACACACCGGCCCCGGCCAACGCTATGGCGAGCGCCGCCACCAGCCACAGGCCCCGCCTGGCCAGTGATCCTGAAGGCGCGGCGGCGATCGGAGCACTCGCCGCCAAGGACCCGTCCATGAACAGCCGGGCGTCTCCAATGTGCTGAAGCCGCTGCGCGCTGTTCTTGTTCAACGTGAGAGACAGCAGAAGCCGGATCGCCGGCGGTGTGTTCTTCGGCAGCAGATTCAGATCCGGCGGGCTGGTCACGATCGTCGCCAGCACGTCGGTGATCGTTTCGCCGCCAAAGGCCTGGCGCGCCGTCAACATCTCGTAGAGCACGCAGCCGAACGCCCAGATGTCGGTGCGCGAGTCCACCTCCAGGCCGCGCGCCTGCTCCGGCGACATGTAGCGAGGCGTGCCCATGATGAGGCCGGGCAGGGATCCGCTCGCCACCGTGGGCATCGCGGTCGCGCCGATATCGGAGGTCTTCGGACCCAGCGCCTTGGCCAGGCCGAAGTCGAGCACCTTGACCGTGCCAGCCGGCGTGAGCTTGATGTTGGCCGGCTTCAAGTCCCGATGGACGATGCCGCGTTCGTGAGCCGCGGCCAGCGCATCGGCGACCTGGCGCGCGATGTGGATCGCCTCATCGAGCGGGAGCGGCCCCTTCCGCAACCGATCCTCGAGCGTCTCTCCTTCCACCAGCTCCATGACGATGCAGGTGGAGCCTCCGACCGCCTCGAGCCCGTAAATGTGAGCGATGTTGGCGTGGTTCAGCGAGGCCAGCACCTGCGCCTCGCGCTCGAACCGCGGCAGCCGATCGGCATCGTTCGCGAAGTGGTCCGGGAGCAGCTTCAGGGCGACATCGCGCTGCAGTCGAGAGTCGCGGCCCCGAAAGACGACGCCCATGCCTCCTTCGCCCAGCTGGGAGGTGACCTCGTACGGACCGACACGGGAGCCGGGAGAGATGGCCATGCGGACGCGATTATACGGGCGGCAGGGCCGCCCTGAAGACCGGCAGCCTCAGTCGCGCGCGATCATCGCCTGAAAGTCTTCGTAGCGCATCGCCACCCGTTGCTGAAAGGCGCTGGCGAACTCGGCGCCACGCGCAAGGTCCTGCAACAGCGCAACGGCGGCATAGGGGCCGCGCAGATCGATCATCCGCTTGACGGCGTGCGCGCTCACGGCGTAGGCGACGCTCGCATCCTCTGCGGACAGACGGCTGAAGCTGCCGTGCAGACCCTGCAGCGCCGGGCGCGTGCGAGCGTGGGCGAGCACCGCGTCGACGTCATCCTTCGCGCCCGGCTCGAGCGTGACGGCCAGCCCCTCGTTCACCCACACCGGCACGTTACGTCCGCCCAGCATGGCGACAACGGCGTGAACGAACTCGTGTGCGAGCACGCGATCGAGCTGCTCGAGGTCCGCGAGCGCACCCTTGATCGGCACCCGAATGCGACCGTCGTACGCCGCGGCCGTCCATGCCGGCATCCGCGTGATGTCCCGGAACTGCTCGCTCGTATAGAGGACGACCTGGATGGGCTTCGGCGGGTACGCGGTCAGCACACCGCCGATACGCCAGTACGCCTGTTCGAGCAGCTCGACGACGCGGCGCGCCAGCGATTCGTCGGCCGGCCCTTCGAACAACACGACGAAGTGCGCGCCGCGAGACTCGTAGAAGCGGTCCTGCAGCTGCGTCTCCTTGCGCCAGTCGTTCAGCCGGCGCTCGAGCACTCCGGCCTTCGGTGCCAGCTTCAATGCCGACTCGACGGTGGCGATCGCCTCTTTCAGCCGCCCTTCGTGGTACTGCAATTCCCCCAGCCACTCTGATGCGGCCGTGAGTCCAGGCGCCAGCGTGAGCGCGCGTTGAAACCAGGCTTCGGCCTCGTCGTTCCGGCCAAGCTTCGTCGCCGCGATGCCTGCTCCGACGCACACTGATGGATCGCGGGGCACGAGCGTCGACGCGCGTGTGAACGCGTCGAGCGCGTCGCCGAATCGCTGCCCCTCGAGCGCCGCCGCCGCTTGCTGCAGCAGCGTATGGGCGTCGCTCCGTGGCGCCTGCGCGTGAAGCACACCGGCGCCCGCGGCGACTCCCAGGACATACGCCGCCATCATCAGACGCAGGTTGAGTGACACGCGCACGCCCGGACGGGGTTGCAAGATTCGTGATGAGACGGCGAGCGCCAATCTGGGAGAAAAACCCGGCGTTGGCACCCGCTCGTCCTGGCCCCGCCGGAGTTTGGTCTGGCCTGGAGCAGACAACGATCGTACTTGGGTTGACATTCGACCCGCGCGTGGGAGATTCTCCTGTCGAATGTCGACCCGTAAGAAGCGCAGCCACGACGACTTCGCTCACGAGATCGACGCGCACCTTGCGATCGAGATCGATCGGCTGATGGCCGAAGGCCGCACGCCGGAGGACGCTCGGGCGGAAGCGCGGCGTGCGTTCGGAAACGTCACCGCCGCGCGCGAGCGCTTCTATGAGTCCTCCAGGCTGCTGTGGCTGGATCAGGCGTGGCAGGACGTCCGCTACGCGCTCCGGAGCTTTACGCGCACTCCAGGCTTCACGCTCGCTGCCGTTCTGACGCTCGCGCTCGGCATCGGCGCGACCACGGCGGTGTTCAGCGTCGTCAACACGCTGCTGTTGCGGCCGCTACCCTACCCGCGGGCGGACAGGCTGGTTCGCATTGTCGAACACGTCCCGGCCGCCGAGAGCCCGTCCGGGACGCCGGTCACGACGACCGGCATGAACCAGGATGCGTTTCTCTGGTGGCGGGACGAGACGAAGACGATGGACCTCGCGGCGTCGATGGACGCGGCGGCCACCGTGTCGATCGGCGAAACGACTCTCCGCCTCAACGGCGCCCGGGTGTCGGCGTCGCTGTTCGCGATGCTCGGGGTGCGTCCGGCGCTGGGCCGCCTCCTCCGATCCGGCGACGAACGCGAAACCCACGTCGTCGTCCTCGCGGACGCACTCTGGCGCCGTGTCTTTGCGAGCGACCGGGGCGTCGTCGGCAAATCGATCACGCTTGACGGGCAGCCCCACACGATCGTGGGCGTCACGCCGCCGGCGGTCGGCTTTCCACAGCCCCAGACGGAGTTCTGGACGCCCTACGTCGTCGAGCCCGACACCGCCGAACGCATCATGACCGTGAACGTCCTGGCGAGGCTCCGTGACGGCGCTTCGATCGCCGCCGCCTCGGCCGAGGCGAACATCATCGGCAGCGCCTTCATCGGCGACGCTCCTCGGTCCGGGACGCAGTCTCCGAGATTCGAGGTCGTCGGGCTGCAGGACCACATCATCGGCGAGTTCCGCCCGGCCCTGCGCGCGCTCGTGACCTCGGTGGCTCTCGTGCTGCTCATCGTCTGCATGAACGTCGCGAATCTGCTGCTCGCACGAGGCGGCGCCCGACAACACGAGCTGCGCATCCGCCACGCCATCGGCGCCGCGCGGACGCGTATCGTCCGGCAAGTCCTGACCGAGAGCGCCGTGCTGGCCATCACCGGAAGCCTTGCCGGCCTGGCGGTGGCGCACGGCGGCCTCTCGCTGGCCAGGCGCCTCGAGACGATCGACCTCCCGGCCCTCTATGGCGGACACCGCGATCTGCTGCCGGGGCTGGAGCGTGTCACGATCGACGCCTCGGTGCTGGCGTTCGCGTCGGCGGTGTGCCTGGTGACAGGACTGGTGTTCGGCGTGCTTCCCGCACTGCAGTACTCGCGCACCGCATCGGTGCTGCGGCCGAACGCCCGCAGCCGATCGCGGCGGCTCACCTGGATCCGCCGCGGTGCCCCGGCCGCGTTGACCATCACCCAGCTCTCGCTCGCGACGATCCTGCTCGTCGCGGCCGGCCTGCTGATTGGCAGCTTCGTCCGGCTCTCCCGGGTCGATCTGGGATTCGCTCCGGCCCGCACGCTCACCTTCGAGCTGGTCGTCCCCAATGGGCTCACTGCCGCCAGACGTCTCGCATTGGCGACCGACCTCTCGGCCCGCGTCTCGAAACTTCCGGGTGTGCAGGCCGCCGGCTTCACCGGCGCCGCGCCGCTCTCGACGCTGCAACTCGGATGGATTCTCACGCCGCCGGGCATGTCGCCCAAGGACGTCTTCGGACAGGAGCGACTGCGCTTGCAACGAGCCAGCGTGACGAGCCCCGGCTACCTCCGCGCGATCGGCGCCACGTTGGTCGAGGGGCGATGGCTCGACGACGCGGACGCGCGCCTCAGGCCGCCACCGATGCTGGTGAACCGCGAGCTGGCGCGCCGCTTCTTCGGCAGTGTGCGCCCAATCGGGAAAACGGTCGACCTCGGCGGCATCTCCTGGCAGGTCGTCGGCGTGGTGGCCGACGTCCGCGCACAAGCCCTCGACCTGGAGCCCGACCCGTGGGCATACGTGGATCCTGCACGAATGAACGACGCGGCTCGCGCGGCAGGCTGGACGGGCTTCGGCTTCGTCGACGCCACGCCCACGTTCCTGTCCTTCGCAATGCGCGCCACCGGGGATCCGGCCGGCCTGGTACCAGCGATCCGCGTGCTCGTGCACCAGCTCGAGCCGCTCGCAGCCGTCGATGGCGCCGTCAACATGCAGGACGTCGTGGCCGGCTCGCTGACACGCCCGCGCTTCTACGCCATCGCCCTCGGACTCTTTGCCTTGATGGCGGCGGTGCTCGCCGCGCTCGGCGTCTACAGCCTGCTGGCGTACGCGGTCTCACTCCGTACCCCCGAGATCGGACTGCGCATGGCGCTGGGCGCCCAGCGCCGGGAGGTCATGGCGATGGTGCTGCGTGAGGGCGGCGCGCTGACCGCGCTCGGTCTGGCGATCGGCGTCGCGGGCGCGATCGTACTGACGCGCTATTTGCGGGGCATGCTGTTCGGCGTCGCGCCGCTCGACGCGGTGACGTTCGTCGGCACGACGGCGGCATTTGCCGTCGTCGCCATGCTGGCGTCGTATGTGCCGGCCAGACGCGCCACGCGCACCGATCCGCTGGCCGCGCTGCGAACCGAGTAGGCGTGTGGTCAGCGGCTGAGGGCGTTACTGGTTCTTGCCCCTACTTGCCATCCACGGTATAGGCGAGCAGCGCGTTGCCCGGCATGCCGTTTTGCACGTAACCGGAGTTGATGATCACCGTGCCACCGCTGATGGCGGGCCCGGCAACGTTCAACGATCCTCCTCGAGCGGGTACGCCGTTGGTGGTCTTGTAGCTTTGAACCGTATCAACGTCCCAGATGATCGATCCGTTGGTCGTGGAATAGGCGCGCAGATGACCGTCGATCGCGCCCGAGAAGACGACGCCAGGGATCGCGCTCACCGCGGCCGATTGTGCCGGACTGCACCGATCGCGATTCTTGCAGGCTCGGGGCGCCGGGGTCTCCCACACGCGCTTGCCGCTGTCGAGACTGAAGGCGAACATGCCGCCACCCGCCTCCGGATCGGGAATGGTGGCCTGACTGTTGGGAACCGGGAAGCGCGCCAGGTCGGACAGCGCAACGTAGACGTTGGACCCGTCGGACGCCGACCCCCACTGCACGCCGCCGTTGATGCCCCCCTTACCGACGCGCTCCTGCCAGAGGATCTCGCCCCCGCGATCGGGATCGAGGGCGTGCACGACCCCCGACTTCTGACCGGCGACGATCGCGCGCCGGCCGTTGGCCAACGACACGAGGATCGGCGGCGAGGCGAAGTCGAAGTCCGGGGCGTCCTTGTTGGTGCAGTTGGTCTGATCGGTCAGCCGACAGGCGGTGTTCCAGTCGTCCGAGGCGGTCATCTGCCGCGACCACACGATGGCCCCGGAGGTCATATCGAACGCCACGAACGCATCGCTGCGATCGGTGGCGGGCCCGCTGTAGTTGTTGCCCGTCGTGGCGTAGACCGCGTTTTTCTGCGTGTCGATCGCCGGGCTCGACCAGATCGGCGCACCTGAGGGCCCCCACTGCTGCGTTCCGATCCGGTTCTTCGCGCGCTTCTGCGGCTCCTCGATCGTGTACGTCTTCCAAACCCGCGCGCCGGTCGAGGCGTCAAGCGCCACGAGACTGCCCCGGAAGGTGCAGCACTCGTACTCCGCGACGGCGCCGGCGGTCTCCTCACCGGAGGCGACGCCGACATACAGGCGGCCGTTGTGATACGTCGGCGAGGCGGTGACGCGGGCAGACGGATGGTCGTCGACGTGGCTCTTCCAGATCAGCGCCCCGGTGTTCGCGTCGAGGGCGTAGATGTTCGCGGCGCGATCGCCGACGAAGGCCACGAGGCGATTCCCGGACTCGAGCCGCGCGATCGTGATCGCGGCGCGAACCGCGGCGCCCGCGGTGAACGTCCAATGAACGCATCCGGTCGCGGCGCTCAGCGCGTACACCGTGCCGCTCTGCGTTCCGACGAACACACGTCCCCCCGCAATCGACGACTGTCCGTCGGCGCTCAGCTCGCCGGGGAATCCGAATGCCCACTTCAGCTTGAGCTTCGACACATCGCCGGCCGCCAGGCCGGCCATCTTGCCGTCCTGATAGCGGGTGTTCTGCGTGTTCGCGCCCCAGCCGTTCCATTGCGGCCCCGTCAGTGGGCTGGCGAACTCACCAGAGGCGGCGCGGCACATCGCCTGCGGCGACGGCGTCGTGCTGAACGCGGCCGAGAACATCTTGCCCGTCACGAACTCAGCGATCGCGCGGCGCTCGACGCCGGTGCGGCCGCTGGCCATCGACAGCATCGGCCCGCTCTCCATCGCCGTGAGCACGCGCTCCGGCGTCATCGCCTGGAGCACGTCGCGCGTCGGCGCGCGACCGGCGCCGGTGTCGTGACACGAGGCGCACAGCTGCTTGTACATGGTGGGGCCATCGTCGGCGGCGGCGGGGAGCGCGATGGCCACGAACAGAGCGGCGAGAATCGACGGACGCAGGGTCGTTCGCATCTCTTGTGCTCCTATCTCGGACGAATCACGCCTTCGACGGCGCTACCTTAGGCGCACGGGTCGGAAGTGCGCAAGCGGTTTTTGTGGCGGCCGGATCCTCCAAGGCCTCCGGTACGGCGTGGACTCCGTCGGACCTTCGCGGGTGTAGACTCGCGCCGATGACGAGGGGCCTTGGCTCCTGGGTTCGAGCGGTGCCGTTCCTCGCGGTCGCCTTGTGCGCGGCGACCGTCGGAGGGTCCCTCGTCGCCCAGTCGGCGCGACCCGGCCGAACGCAGCCCAGCACCGGCGAGCTCGACGTGGTACAGGTCCGCGAGAACGTCTACATGCTCGCGGGCGCCGGTGGAAACGTCGCGGTGCACGTGGGACCGGCGGGCGTCATTCTCGTCGACGCCGGCACGGCGGGACAATCCGCCACGGTGCTGGCGGCCGTGAAGCGGCTCTCGAGCCGGCCGATCCGCTACATCATCAACACGAGCGCGGGCGCCGAGCACACCGGTGGCAACGACACGCTCTCGAAGGCCGGGCAGACCATCCTCGGATTCCAGGGAAGCAGCGGCATCAGCGAGGAGCTCTTCACCAACGGCGGCGCCGCCAGCGTGCTCGCGCACGAGAACGTGCTGGCGAGGATGAGCAGCGCGCAGCCGTCCATCCCCTCTGCGCTCTGGCCCACCAAGACCTACAGCGGCGGACGCTATCCGATGTATCTCAACGGCGAGGGCATCCAGGTGCTGCAGATGCCCGCCGCCCACTCCGACGGCGACAGCGCGGTCGTCTTCCGCCGCGCCGACGTGATTGTCGCCGGTGACGTGTTCGACACGACTGGCTTCCCGGTGATCGATGTGGCCAGCGGAGGCAGCATCCAAGGGGAGATCGACGCCCTGAATCGCCTCCTCGACTTGACGATTCCGCCGTTTCCGTTGCGGTGGCAGGAGGACCGGACGTTGGTGATTC
>DASYRM010000036.1:0-3307 GCA_036004405.1 Vicinamibacterales bacterium | reverse complement strand
CCGGCGTCGAGCGCGTGCTGGATCTCGCGCTCGTCGGTGTAGGCAACGCGCACGCCAGGCACCGCTTTGGCGTTCGGGCACGTCCGCCACATGCGAGCCACCTCCTCCCAGTCCCGCGAGTCGTGCTGCATCTCGGTCCAGATGAAGTCGTAGCCGGCGTTGGCCATCGCGCAGTACGTCGAGGCGTCACCGGCGCCGAAGAACGTGCCGCCTGTCACCTTGCCCCCCTGCATCATCTTCAGCTTCACCGGGTTCCAGACCTTCGAGCCCGGGGGCGCGTCGAACGCGGTGCCGTACTTCCAGGCGGCCGGATCGAACGGTCCCTGGTTGACGGCGCCCATCGGCGCCACCATGCGTGCGTTGCTGTCCTTGCCGGCGGGCGCGGCGAGCGGGAAGGTCTGCGTGCCGGGCGTCGCGTTGTTGGCGTAGGGATCGGCGCCCGGCGTGCCGCGTCCGCGCGTGCCTTGCGCCGGTTGCGCTCCCTGCGCGGCGGGCGCCTGCGCTGCGCCGGCCGGCGCCTGCGCGTTCTGGGCCCGGGCCACGAAGACCATGCCAGCAACAACGGTGGCCACGACAGTGGCGAGAACAAGTGATCTCATTTGCGATTCTCCGGTCGAGACTATGTACCCGCGCTCCAGCCCGGTGCAAGCCCGGCCCGGGGCGGGTTGACACGGCGTCGAGACGGCGGCTCGCTACAATGCGAGTGGTGCCATCGCTCGTTCGACTCCGGGGCCCTCTATTCTTCGTCCTGTGTGCTGTCGCGCTGGTGCTCGTCGCGAGCGCCCGGGCGGCGGATCCGCCACCGAACGTCATCCTGTTCATCCCGGACGGCCTGCGGGCCGGCATGGTGTCGATGGACACGGCGCCGGCGCTGGCGTCGCTCGCCAAGGAAGGCGTGACATTCACCAACTCGCATTCGGTCTACCCGACGCTGACGATGCCGAACGCCGCGGCCCTGGCGACCGGACATTATCCCGGCGACACCGGCGTGTTCGGCAACGCGTTCCTGCTGCCGTTCGCGCTGCGCACCGCGGGCTTGTCGCGCATCCCGCAGATCGAGAACGACGCGGTACTCGGCGAAATCGGCGAGCAGATGCGCGGCAGCTTCGTGGCCCAGCCGAGCCTGCTCGCGCGGGCGCGGCTGGCCGGCTACAGCACGGCGGCGATCGGCAAGCTGGGCCCGACCTTGCTGCAGGACTATCAGGCGCGCGACGGGCGCACCACGATCATCATCGACGACGCCACCGGGACGCCCAACGGCGTGCCGCTGGCTCCCGACGTCGCCGCCGCGATTGCCGCGGCGGGCCTGCCGACGGCCACGCCGGGACGCGGCGAGAACGCCCGCGGCGGCACCTTCGAGACGCCCGGGACCACCACACCCAACGTGGCGCAGCAGAACTGGGTGGTGGACGTGGCCGCGCGCGTGCTGTTGCCGCTGTTCAAGGCGCGCGCGAAGCCGTTCGTGCTGGTGTACTGGTCACGCGATCCTGATGGCTCGCAGCACAATCAGGGCGACAGCTTTCAACGGCTGGAGCCGGGCATCAACGGCCCCACCTCCCTTGCCGGGATCCGCAACGCCGACAGCAACCTGCGCCGGCTGCGCGAGGCGTTGACCACCCTCGACCTTGCCGCGACCACGAACATCATGGTGGCAGCTGATCACGGCTTCTCGACCGTGTCGCGCGAAAGCGCCACCAGCCCCGCGGCGCGGCGGCGCTACGCCGACGTCGTGCCGGGCCGTCTGCCGTCAGGATTTCTGTCGATCGATCTCGCCGAGGCGCTCGGCCTCCCGCTCTGGGATCCCAACCGGCAGAACCAGCGCGTCAAGCCGGACGAGCACACCACCGGCAACGGTGTCATCGGCAACGACCCGGCAGCGCCGGAAGCGATTGTCGCCGCCGACGGCGGTGTGGCGCTCATCTATCTGCCTGGTTCGGGTGCCCGGGCCCTGGCGCGCCGGATGGTGACGGCGCTGATGTCGCACGACTACGTGAGCGGCGTGTTCGTCGACGACGCGCTGGGCTCGATTGCGGGGACGCTGCCGCTGAGCGCGATCCGCTTCGTGGGCCGCGCCGCCACGCCGCGGCCGTCGATGGTCGTGAACACGCGCTCCTTCACCACCGGATGCGCGGTGGAAACCACCTGCAGCGCCCTGGTCTCGAACGCCCAGCAGCAGGGGCAGGGCCACCACGGGGGGTTCGGCCGCGCCGAGACCTTCAACTTCATGGCAGCCGTCGGCCCGAGCTTCAAAGCGAGGTTCGTGGACCCGATGCCGGTGGGGAACGTCGACGTGCACCACACCATGGCGAGCATCCTCCGGCTGCCGCCGGGGCCGCGCGGCGGGCTCACCGGCCGCGTGCTGGAGGAGGCGCTCGTCAACGGGCACCGGGCACGCGTCACTGTGAAGACGCTGCAGTCGGCGCCGGGCCCTGACGGCCGCCGCACCGTGCTGCGCTACCAGGAGGTCGGCGGCGTGCGCTACTTCGACGCCGCAGGGACTCCCGGGCGCACCGTCGGCCTCCCTAGCGCGCGGCCTTGAACACCCGCTCATCGAGCGGGCTGCCGGTGAGCGGCTGCACCTCGTCGCGATACTGCTTGGTGTGCGCCGCCGCGACGTGGGCGTCGAGCGCCGCCTGATCGCGCCACGTCTCGATCACGGTGAAGTGGTTCGCGCGCATCGTGTGCTGGAGCACGTCGAAGCGCAGGTTGCCCGGTTCCTGACGGCTGGCCTGCGCCAGGCGCGCGAGCATCGGCGCGACGGCGGGATTGGGCGCCACGTCCACGTGCGAGATCACCGAGACCGCGTTTCCGCCGGCGCCGGGGCGGGCGGCCGCCACCGCAATCGTCTTGTACGGTCGCTGATCGAATCCGCTGACGCGAATCGTCTTGGTGGAGTCGATGAGACGTTGCTGCACCGACGCGTCGCGTGCGTCGAACGCTTTCTGGTCCCGCCAGGTCTCGACGATCACCCAGTGGCCGGGGCGGCCGATCTGCTCGTAGGCCTCGACGTTGGTGCAGCCGTCCTGCTTCATCGTCGCCTCGTGGAAGGCGTGCAGCGAGGCCGAGGCGTCCTTGGCCGATGCGGCGGCCGTCTCGACGTAGGACACGGCGTAGAACGTGGTGTCCGGAGGCGGCGTTTGAGCAAAGAGCGTCGCCGAGAACAAGAGCGCGGTGAGCAGTCCTCTCATGCGGAGAAGACTACAACAAGCGGACGGGCCGCCTGAAGGCGGCCCCTACGACTACCTGAAGGCCGCCTGAAGGCGGCCCCTACGACTGCGCGCCTACGTGCGGTCGACGAGGGCGCGGG
>DASYRM010000035.1:0-42513 GCA_036004405.1 Vicinamibacterales bacterium | reverse complement strand
CAGGTTGTTGAAGTCGTGGGCGACGCCGCCGGCCAGGTTGCCAATCGACTCCATTTTCTGCGCCTGCCGGACCTGATCCTCGAGCCCCTTCTGCGCGGTGACGTCGAGCGCCACACCGGCGGCGCGCACCGGCGTGCCGCGCTCATCGCGCACGGTCCGGCCGATGCCCGCCATCCAGCGCGTCGAGCCATCGGGCCGGCAGGTCCGGTACTCGACCCGCAGATCCGCCGCGTCGCTATTGGCACCGGTCACCAGCCCGCGCACCCCTGCCTGGTCGTCTGGGTGCACGAGCGCGACGAAGGCGTCGCAGGTGCCGCCGAAGGTGCCCGGCTCGAGCCCGTGCAGCCGCTCCATCACCCCCGACCAGCTCACGACCCCGGACGACAGGTTCGATTCCCAGGTGCCGACGCCCACGGTCTCGAGCGCGAACTGCATGCGTTCGCGCATCTGGCGCAGCGATTCTTCGCTCTGCTTCAGGCGGCGGCGGTCGGACGACTCGCGCAGTTCGCGCTCGATGGCGGGCACCAGCCGGGTCATCCGATCCTTCACGACGAAGTCGCGCGCGCCCGCGCGCAGGACGTCCACGGCGGATTCTTCCGCGACGGTGCCCGAAATGACGATGCAGGGCAGGTCGGGCCGCATGCGCGACAACGTGGCGAGCACGTCGTGGGCGGTCATGTTCGGGAGCGAGAAATCGCTGATCAGGATGTCCCAGGAGGAGTGCTGTAGCGCCAGCCGCAGTGTCGCTTCGGTTTCCACGCGGCCGTGCGTGACGTCGTAGCCGCTGCGGCGCAGCTCCTCGAGCAGGAGGACGACGTCGTCGTCGCGATCCTCAACGACCAGAACGCGCAAGGGTTGGCCAGCGTTCACCGGGGGTCTCCGTCTCCGTCCGGCGCGGGGGGCAGCGTGATGTAGAAGGACGCGCCCTGTCCCGCGCGGCCCTCGGCCCAGACGCGTCCTCCATGACGGTCCACTATTTTCTGCACCACTGCAAGTCCAATCCCCGCGCCCTCGAACTCGGCCGAGGTGTGCAGGCGCTGAAACGGCTGAAAGAGCTTGTCCGCTCGCGCCTGGTCGAATCCGACCCCGTTGTCCCGCACGACAATCGCGGTGTGTCCGCTGGCATGCTCCGCGCGGCATTCGATCCGCGCTGCCGCCGATGGGGCTGTGAACTTCCAGCTGTTACCGATGAGGTGCTCGAGCGCGAGGCGCATCAGGGTCCTATCGGCATAAACGCTCAGCTCCGCCTCGACGTCCACTTCCACCTGACGGCTCGAACCCGCCTGGAGGTCGGCCGCCACCCGGCGGGCGACCTCGGTGAGATCCACCCGCCCCTTCCGCAGCTCGGCGCGCCCCACGCGCGACAGCTGCAGCAGATCGTCGATGAGCACGCCGAGCTCGGTAGCGGCGCCGCCGATGCGCCGCAGGTAGTTCGCATGCTTCTCGTCGAGCGTGCCCGCGCACTCCTCGAGCAGGATCCGTCCGAAGCCGTCGATGGCGCGCAGCGGCGCCCGCAGGTCGTGTGCGATCGCGTAGTTCAGCGACACGAGCTCGGCGTCCTTGCGCGCCGCCGCGGCGGCGAGCGCCGCCCGCCGGTCGTCGTTGCGCCGCTTCCGGCGAACCAGGGCGCGCAGCCGCGCCTTGAACAGTCCGAGATCGGCTGACAGCTGGATGCAGTCGTCGGCGCCGGCCTCGAGCGCGCGCACCACGAACGCCTCGTCGCCGGCGGCGACGGTCACGACCAGCGGAATGCCCGACGCGGCCGCCTGCTGCCGCGCGGCGTGGCTCGTGGATTCGAACGGCAGCACCACGCAGTCCACCGTACGGCTCGCGAGCAGGTCCGACACGTCACGCTCGGACGCGGCAACGAGCACGTCGTAGCCTTCCTCCTGGAGCGCAGCGGACAATCGCGACAGATTCGCTCCGGGTTCATAGACGGCCAGCACGGTCGCGCCGCCCGTCATCTGTGTGACGTCGATGGTCACCTCTGGGTCCGTTGAGATGATACGTAATGGGTGAGCTCGCAGCCGACTCATCGTCTGCACGGTTTCACACGACTTGAATTAGCCGCCGGTGCGGCGCCCAACGAGTGTGTACCGGGAGCGCCCGCGGCATTGCGTTACTCTGTGCTCGCAGCACACGCTGTGCGACTTCCAACGGAGACCCGATGCCTGCTCAGATGATCGTGCTCGTCGAGGACAACCCTGACGACCAGACCCTCACTCTGCGTGCGCTCAAGAAACAGAACATCGCCAACGAAATCGTCGTGCTCAACGACGGCGTCGAGGCGCTCGAGTACCTGCTCGATCCCGAGAAGCCGCTTCCGCACCTGGTGCTGCTGGACCTCAAGCTCCCCAAACTCGATGGGCTGCAGCTGCTGCGCCGCCTGCGCAGCGAGCCGCGAACGCAACTGCTGCCCGTCGTCGTGCTCACCTCGTCCGACGAAGATCGCGACGTCATCGAGGGCTACCGTCTGGGTGCGAACAGCTACATCCGCAAGCCCGTGGACTTCAACCAGTTCAGCGACGCGGTCCGTCAACTGGGCCTCTACTGGCTGGTGCTCAACCAGTCGCCGCCGCGTCCGTGACGATGCGGCGTCGATCGAGGATAGCCTCGATGTTGCTCACCGTTTTGGGCCACGCGGCGGCAGCCCAGGCTCAGAGCCAGCCAGCCCAGCCGTCAGTTCCTTTGCGGGAGCTGAGCCTCGAACAGCTCGGGAGCCTCGAGGTCACGACGGTCGCCAAGCAGCCGTCTGAAGTGTGGCGGACGCCGGCGGCGATTACCGTGCTCACCCAGGACGACATCCGCCGCTCTGGCGTGACCACCCTGCCGGAGCTGTTGCGTCTCGTCGGCGGCGTCCAGGTGTCGAGGGTCGACTCCGACCACTGGGCCATCGGCATCCGCGGGCTGACCAGCGCGTTCTCGAAGGCGCTGCTGGTGCTCGTCGACGGCCGCAGCGTGTATACACCGCTCTTCGGTGGCGTCTACTGGCAGGTGCAGGAGACGCTGCTCGAGGACGTCGAACGCATCGAGGTGATTCGCGGTCCCGGCGGCACCATCTGGGGCTCGAACGCCGTGAACGGCGTGATCAACGTGATCACGCGCCACAGCCGCGACTCGACGGGCGCGCTCGTGTCGGTCGGCGCCGGCAACGTCGACCACGGGCGCGTGTCGGTGCGCTACGGTGCCTCACGGGGCGACGCGATGTCCTACCGGGTCTACGCGACGGGATCGATGCGCGACGCCGAGTACCACCCCGACGGTCACGACTACGACGAGTGGAGCCTCGCCCAAACCGGGCTGCGCCTGGACCTCGGCCGCGCCGGAGGCGAGACGCTGCGCCTGCAGGGCGACGTGTATCGCGGCACGACGGGGGATCGGGTGGCCCTCGGTTCCTTCACGCCGCCGTCGCAGCGGCTCCTCGAAGGATCCGACATGGTGAGTGGCGGCAACATCGTGGCGGGCTGGGAACGGGAGCTGGCGGCCGGCACGAGGGTGCGCCTGCAGGCGTACTACGACCGCACCGGGCGGCAGGCGATTCATTTCGGCGAGGAGCGGAACACGCTCGACGTGGACCTGCTGCTCCAGACGCCAATCGGCCGCCGGCATCAAGTGTCGTGGGGGGCTGGCGCGCGGAGCAGCCACTCCGAGTTCACCGCGAAAGACCCGGCGGTCTCCTTCGTGCCCGAGGACCGCACTCAACGGCTGGCGTCAGTGTACGGCCAAGACGAGATCGCGCTGCTACCGGACCAGCTGTTCGCGACCATCGGTACGAAGCTCGAACACAACACGTACACCGGGTGGGAAGTGCAGCCGAGCGCCCGGCTGCTGTGGCGCGCCGACACGCAGGAGACGGTGTGGGCCGGCATCACACGCGGCGTGCGGACGCCGTCCCGGTTCGAGACGGAGGTGCGGGTCACCCAGTTCTTGAGGCCGTCGCCGCTCACCTACGTGCAGCTCGCGGGAACGCCGGCGTTCGACGACGAAACGCTGGTGGGACTGGAAGCGGGATACCGCCGGCTGATCTCACCGTCCCTCTACTTGGATGTCACGGCGTTCCACAACAGCTATCAGGGCCTGTCGAGCTTCGGTCCGTTTGCGGTTTCGATTCAGGCCGCGCCGATTCCACATGTGCTCGCCACGACCAGCTACCAGAACGGCATCCGCGCCACGAGCGACGGGTTCGAGATCTCGCCCGACTGGCGTCCGCGCGGCTGGGCGCGCCTCCGCGGGAGCTACGCGCTCGTGAGCATCGACGCGACCAACCGTCCCGGGTTTTCGGACGCGGCCAACGTCGCGCTCTACGAGGGTTCCGTCCCGCGTCACCAGGCGTGGGTGCAGGCATCGCTCACGCTGCCGAACCGCGTGGAAGTGGACTACGTGCAGCGCGCAGTCGGGCGCCTCGTGTCGCACAGCGTCCCGCGCTACGTGACGGGCGACGCGCGCGTGGCCTGGGACGCCCCCAACGGATTCACGCTCGCCGTGGCGGGGCAGAACCTCTTCGCGCCGCGTCACCGCGAGTTCTTCCGCGACGACTTCCCACAGCCGGGAGTGCGCCGAAGCATGTACATCTCCGCGACATGGCGCAGGTAGGCTCTCGCCGCGCGCGTCGCTGGTGGATCGCCCTGGGGGCGGCTGCGCTGATCGCGTGGGCGCTGCCCGTGGCGGCGCAGCGGCCGCGCGAATACCAGGTCAAAGCGGCCTATCTGTACGGCTTCGGCCGGTTCGTCGAATGGCCGGCCGCCGCGCGCATCGCGGCCGATGGGACCTTCGTCGTGTGCGTGCTCGGCGAGGACCCGTTCGGCTTTCTGCTCGATCAGGCGGTCGAGGGCGGGCTGATGAAGAACCAGCCTGTGAGCGTGCGGCGGATCGCGCGGGTCGAGGACGGCAGCGGCTGCGACACCTTGTTCGTCAGCGCCTCCGAGCGGCCGCGTCTGCCGCGGATCCTGGAATTGCTCGATCGCCGTCCGGTGCTCACCGTGGGCGATTCACCCGAGTTCGCCCAGCGCGGCGGCATGATCGGGTTTTCGGTGGAAGGCAGCCGGGTTCGATTCACCGTGAACCTGGACGCGGCCCAGAACGCCGGCTTGACGCTGCAATCGGAGCTGCTGCGCGTGGCGGCCGCGGTGCTGCGGGGGCGCTGAATGCTGATGCCGATCCGGCCCGCCGCCACCATGCCGATCGCGCGCCGGCTCGCGCGCCTCAACATGGTCACGAGCGGCATGGCACTGCTGGTGGCCGGGATTGCGCTCAGCTTCTACGACTTCGTCACCTTCCGTACGGCGCTCTTGGAAAACCAGTCGGTCGAGGCCCGGATCGTGGGCTCGAACACCATCACCGCGCTCACCTTCGACGACACCGCCGCGGCCGAGCGTACCCTGGGCGCGCTGCGCGCCGAGCCCGGTGTCGAAGGCGCGGCGCTCTACCGCCCCGACGGACAGCTCTTTGCGTCCTACGTGCGTGACGGCTCGGTGGCGCCGCTCGTGCTGCCGGCGGAAGCCGCCCGCGAGGGCGAGTGGTCGCGGTTCGACGGCCTGCGCACCATGCACCTCGTGCGCCCGGTGATCCTCGACGGCACCCCGATCGGCCTCGTCTACATCCGATCGAACCTGCGAGCGGTGACCGATCGCCTGGTGGGCTATGGTTTCATCGTCGCCGTCGTCCTGTTCGTGGCGCTGGTGGCGTCGCAGCTCGTGTCACGCGTGCTGCGGCGCGCCATTGCCGATCCGCTCACCGAGCTGGCCGGGCTGGCGAGGAAGTTCTCCGCCGATCGCGACTATTCGGTCCGGGCCCAGGAGATCGGTTCCGGCGAACTGCAGACGCTGATCAGCGCCTTCAACGACATGCTCGATCAGATCCAGACGCGCGATCGTTCGCTGCAGGAGAGCCGCGATCAGCTCGAGGAGCGCGTCCGGGAGCGAACGGCGGCGCTCGACGCCTCGAACCAGGAGCTCGAAGCGTTCTGCTACTCGGTGTCGCACGACCTGCGCTCGCCGCTGCGCGCGATCGACGGCTTCAGTCAGGCGCTGCTCGAGGACATGGAGGGGCGCCTCGACGCCGACGCGGCGGGCCATCTGGCGCGGATCCGGGCCGCCTCGCAGCGCATGGCGGCCCTCATTGACGACTTGCTGAGCCTGTCGCGAATTACCCGCACTGATCTCGCCGTGAAGCGCGTCGATCTGTCGGCGATGGCCCGCGCCGTGTGCGAGGAGCTGGCAGCCGCGCAGCCGGGCCGCACGGTGACGGCCGTGGTCGAGGACGGACTCGACGCAATGGCGGATCCGCGGCTGATGCGGCAGGTGCTCGAGAACCTGCTCGGCAACGCCTGGAAGTTCACCTCGAAGCAGCCCGCCGCCCGGATCGAATTCGGGGCCCGCCCCGGCGCCGACGGCCGCGTCTATCTGGTGGGCGACAACGGCGCCGGCTTCGACCCGGCTTACGCCGATCGGCTGTTCGGGGTGTTCCAGCGCCTGCACGCCATGACGGACTTTCCCGGCACCGGCGTCGGGCTGGCGATCGTGGATCGGATTGTGAAGCGCCACGGCGGCCGGGTGTGGGCCGAGGCCGCCGTGGGCAAGGGCGCAACCTTCTTCTTTACTCTGTCCTAGGACGCCTCTTCGAGCTCGGTGTGTCCAGCGCGCGCCGCCTTCGATGCCGCGATGATCTTCGCCTGCGCCGAGTGCGGCACCTCTTCGTAGTGCGAGTACTCCATGTGGTACGAACCGCGGCCGCCGGTCGCCGAGGTCAGGTGCTGCTCGTAGGAGAGCATCTCGGCCATTGGCACCTGCGCGCGGATGACGGTCATCACGCCGCGCGTGTCCATGCCGGCGATCCGGCCGCGGCGGCCGTTGAGGTCGCCCATCAGGTCGCCGGCGAAATCGCTCGGCGCGTACACCTCGACTTTCATCACCGGCTCCAGGATCGTTGGCCGCGCCCGCGTCATGGCGTCCTTGAAGGCCAGCGACCCGGCCATCTTGAACGACAGCTCGTTCGAGTCCACGGCGTGGAACGAGCCGTCGAAGACCGTGGCCTTGAAGTCCACCATCGGGTAGCCGGCGAGGAAGCCGCGCATGCGCGCGTCCTGGATGCCTTTTTCAATTGCCGGGACGAATTGACGAGGGATGGCGCCGCCGAAGATGTCGTTCTCGAACGCGAAGTCGCTGCCGCGCGGCAGCGGCTCGACGCGGATCTTGCAGTCGCCGAACTGCCCGTGGCCGCCGGTCTGCTTCTTGTGCCGGCCGTGCGCTTCGGTGGCGGCGGTGATCGTCTCGCGATAGGGCACTCGCGGCGGTTTGAGCAGCACTTCGACGCCGAATCGGCGTTTCAGCTTGGCGACGGTGACTTCGATGTGCAGCTGGCCCTGCCCCGAGAGCAGCAGCTCGTGCGTCTGGGGATCGCGCGTGTAGCCGATGGTCGGGTCCTCTTCCTGCAGACGGTGCATCGAGGTGCTGATCTTGTCCTCGTCGCCGCGGCTCTTCGGCTCGATGGCGTAGGCGATCAGCGGCTCCGGGAACGAGATCGGCGCGACGCGGATCTTGGTGGACGCATCGGCCAGCAGGTCGTTCGTGTGCGTGTCCTTCAGTTTGGCCACCGCACCGAGATCGCCGGCGCGGAGCTCGGGCACGTGCGTCTGCGTCTTGCCCTGCAGCGCGAGCAGATGCCCCAGCCGTTCGCTGGTGTCGCGCGTGTGGTTGTGGATCGCGGTGTCTGACTTCAAGGTGCCGCTGACGATGCGCAGCATCGTGATGCGGCCGGCAAACGGATCGGCAATCGTCTTCCACACGAAGACGGTGGGGGAGCCGGCGTCGCTGGCCGGCACGCTCACCGCGTTGCCTTCGGCGTCGGCCGCGGCGAATCCGCGTTCGGCGGGCGAGGGCACCAGGGTGACGATGGCGTCGAGCAGCGGCTGGGCGCCGATGGCCTTGAGGCCCGAGACGCACACCAGCGGGAAGAGTTTGCCGGCCGCCGTGGCCGCGCGCAGCCCCGACGTGAGCTGCTCCTGCGTCAGTGTGCCGTTGGCAAAGAACGCGTCCATCAGCTGCTCGTCGGCCTCGGCCACCATCTCGATCAGCGCGGTGCGCGCCTGCGCGACGCGGTCGGCCATTGCCGCGGGGATCTCGCTCGCGGTGATCCTGCCGTCGGCGCCAAACGTGGAGGCGGTCATCGACACCAGGTCGACGACGCCGGTGAAGCCCCTCTCCTCGCCGATCGGCAGCTGAATCGGGACGATCTCGCGGGCGCAGTCGCGGTGCAGCGTTTCGAGGGCGCGGTCCAGGCTGGCGCGCTCACGATCGAGACGGCTCAGGGCGACGATGCGCGGCAGGCCCAGGCTGGCCGCTTCGGCCCACACCTTTTCGGTCTGCACTTCGACGCCGTGCACGGCGTCCACGACCACCAGCGCCGCTTCGGCGACGCGCAGCGCGGCGCGGGCGTCGCTGAAGAAGTTCGCGAAGCCTGGCGTGTCGATGAAGTTGATCTTGGTTTTCTGCCACTCGCCGTAGGCGAGGCTGGATGCGAGCGAGTGCTTGCGGGCGACTTCTTCGTCGTCGAAGTCGGTGACGGTGGAACCGTCGTCGACCAGGCCGAGCCGGTTGACGGCCCCGGCGGCGAGCAGCGCCGCCGAGACCAGTTGTGTCTTGCCGCATCCGCCGTGGCCCACGACTGCCACGTTACGGATAGCGGCGGCCTCGTATACCTTCATAGCGGTATCCCTCCTTCCCCGCGCAGCGACGCGGGGCGAACCCCCGTGGGGAACAACAGATAGGACCGCCAGACGAGGTCCGACCTGCTGGGACCCGGCGAGGGTGCGGATCATAGGTCCTTGACCCGAACGTCGCAAGCACGACGCTCCGGTGCCCGGTCGCCCCGTGATTTGGACATTTATGTATCGCGCTTGGGCCACGTTGACGAAACTGTAGAGACTCCGCCGTGTGGGCGATCCGCGTCAACTCGGCGCGTCGGCCACCCGCGATCCGCCGCCCGCCTAAGCACAACAAAAGCGACGAAGACGTATCAATAGCATCGATGATGCTACATACTTGTCATGCTGTAGTGGCCCGCCGTTTCCCAGGAGTACGGCGGATTTCCTAGCAAAACTGTCACAGGCCGACCCGGTCCCACCGCCGGGAAGCTGGCCGCTGTCTTGCTCATGCGGGAACCGGGTCGCGGGCCGTCGATCGAGGTGGGCGATCGGGGGCTCGGGAGGATGGGATCGTGACATTACGGGCAGCGCGGCGGGTCACGGCGATGGTTGCGACCGCAACCTTGACGGTGACGCTCGCCGGCACGCAGGCGTGGGCACAGACGGCTGATCCCAATCCGGGCGCGTTGACCATAACCGGCAACATCGACTTCTTGAACCGCTACATGTTCCGCGGCCTTCGTCAGAACTCCACCGGCATGGCCATGTGGCCGTCGTTTGATCTCGGCATCGCCGCGTTTTCGGGGAAGGGCGGGCTGAAGAGCGCCGGCATCAACTTCGGCACCTGGAACAGCCTGCACACCGGCGATACCGGCCAGGAGGGGCCCAGCGGCAAGCTGTGGTACGAGTCGGACTTCTACGCCACGCTCGGCCTCGGGTTTGGCGGCGGCGTGTCGCTCGGCACCACCTACACGGCCTACACCAGCCCCAACAACTCCTTCTCCACGGTGAAGGAGATCATGTTCAAGGTGTCGGTGGACGACAGCGGCAGGCTGGGCAAGGCCGCGGTGAAGCCCTACGTCATCTACGCGTTCGAGATCGACACGGTGCCCGGCACGGGGCAGGCTGACGGCGGAATCAACGCCGGCAAGTATGTCGAGGTTGGCGCCTCGCCGGGCTACTCGAGCCGCAAGTTCAGCGTCGCCGCGCCCATCAAGGTGGGCCTCTCCGCCGGCGACTATTACGAGCTGGCCGGCACGGACCACAAGTTTGGATATCTGAGCATCGCTGGTATCGTCACGGTGCCGTTCGGCGGCACGACGAACTTCGGCGCCTGGAACGTTCACTTCGGGGGCGAGTACCAGAAGCTGGGCGACACGCCGAAGTCCTTCAACGGGGGCGAGAGCTCCCAATTCATCGGCTCGGTCGGGGTGGGATTCTCCTACTGAGCCGCCCTGGAGGCGTGGATGGGAGGATCGGCTCGGACCTGGCGCGTCGCCGCCATGGTGTGCACGACGGGGCTTCTGCTCAACCGCCCGGTCGCGGCGCAGACCAGCGGCGACCCGAATCCCGGCGCGATCACTCTCTCCGGATCGATGGATGCCTCGAACGCGTATCTGTTTCGAGGCATCCCGCAGGACGACACCGGATTGATTCTGTGGCCAGCCGCAGACCTGGGCGTCGCGTTCAGGTCCGGCGGCGGAACCGTGCGCAGCGTGACCGTGAACGTGGGGATGTGGAACAGCCTCCACACGGGCATCACCGGTGCGGACGGTCCCACCGGCAAGCTGTGGTACGAGTCGGATTTCTGGACGAGCGTGGGGGTCGGGTTCGCGGGCGGTGTGAACGTGGCCGCAACCTATACCGCCTACACGAGCCCGAACGGCGCGTTTCCGAGCGTGAAGGAGCTGTCGCTCAAGGCGTCAGCGGGGGTGCGCGGGACCAACCCGTACGCGCTCGTGGCGTTCGAGCTCGAGGGGCAGGCGGACGGTGGCGCGGTGGAAGGGCGGTACCTCGAGCTCGGGGCCGCGCCGAGTCTGGGCCTGGCGGGCATCACCGTGGCCGTCCCGGTGAAGGTCGGTCTGAGCCTCGACGGCTACTACGAGGGGCTGCGTGGCGACGAGCGGTTCGGGTTCTTCAGCGTCGGGGGCAACGTCACCGTGCCCCTTTCAAGCGAGCGTTCGCGCTTCGGGCGATGGAGCGTACACGGGGGCGCGGACTATGTACGGCTGGGCGACTCTAATGCGCTGCGGCTGGGAGACAATACCAAGGTCATCATTTCGGCAGGCATCGGGCTGTCGTACTAGCGAGGCGTTCGCTTCGCTGCAGGACCTGATGGTCCGCCTGTCGGCGGGCATCTGCCGGCGGGCCGAAGCGCATGCGTGAAACGTCCGTAACCCAGACCGGTGCCACCGGCCGCACCCTGGCGGCGTCGCTCGGCGCCGCGCGGGAAGAGCTGCGGACCGACATCGCCCGCGGCGCCGGCGGACGCACGGCGCTCGAACGCTACTCGGATCGCGCCGACGTCCTGCTGCGGCAGCTGTTCACCGAGGCCCCGGCACCGAAGACGCCGGTGGCGGTGCTGGCGCTGGGCGGCTACGGCCGCCGCCATCTCAGTCTCCACTCCGACATCGATCTGCTGATCCTGTTCGGCGGCACCATTGGCGCCACCGAGGAAGCGTTTCTGCGCGCGTTCCTGCACCCGCTCTGGGACGTGGGCGTGGTGGTGGGGCACCAGGTGCGCGAGCTGCGGGAGTTCGAGCAGCTCGAGACCGACAACCCCGAGTTCCTGCTCGCGCTCATCGACGCCCGTCCGCTGGCCGGCGCGCGGCAGCTCTTCGATCGCTTCTCGGCGATCTTCCATACCGCGAGCACGCACGCCTTCATCCTGCGGTCGCTCCTCGATCTCATCGATCAGCGGCACGCGGGATTCAACGACACGCTCTATCAGCTCGAGCCCGATGTGAAGGAAGCGCCGGGCGCGCTGCGCGACCTGTCGGCCACCCGCACGATCGCGCTGCTGACCGATCCGCTGCTGCTGCGCAAAGGGCCCACCGAGCCGGCGCGGTTCGACGACGCCGAGGACTTCCTGCTGCGCGTGCGCTCGATCCTGCACCTCGAAGCCGGCCGTAACCAGAACGTGCTCGGCCACGATCTGCAGGAGCGCACCGCCGAGCTCATGGGCTATCCCGGCGCCGAGGCGCAGCAGCGCGTCGAGCGTCTGATGAGCGACTACTTCCGCCACGCGCGCATCGTCAACCGCTCGCTCGGCTGGGCGCGGCGGACGGCGCCGCTGCCGGTGGGGCCGAACCTCGGGCTGTCGCGCGACGGCATCCGCTTCATGGATCCGATTCAGGCGGCGCGCAACCCCGCGTCGTGGCTGCCGGCGTTCCAGGCGGCCGTCGAGCACCACGCCACGGTGTCCGAGGAAGCGCTGTCGTGCATCCAGCAGCACGTGGACCGCTATCGCGCCGACGACTTCTTCCCCGAAGCCAGCGACCGCGCGGCGCTGGTGGCGTTCCTGCGGCCGGCGCGCGGTCTCTACGATCGCCTGAGCGAGATGCACGACTGCGGCCTGCTGGGGCGCGTGTTCCCCGAGTTCCAGGCGATCTCGTGGCGGGTGGTGCGCGACTTCTACCACAAGTACACGGTGGACGAGCACACGCTGCTCACCATCCGCAACCTCGAACGGCTGACCGGCGATGTCAAGGGGGGCCGCCAGCGCTTCGCCAACGTGCTGGCCGGGCTGGCGGCGCCGGAGCTGCTCGTGCTGTCGCTGCTCCTCCACGACGTGGGCAAGTGGCGCGACGACGACCACGCCGACGAGAGCGAGCGGATGGCCGAAGCGGCGCTGGCGCGCCTGCAGATTACCGGCGCGGCGCGCGACACCGTGACGTTCCTCATCCGTCACCATATCCGGATGTCGCTCGTCGCGTTCCGGCGCGATACCGAGGATCCGGACGTCGTGAAGTCGTTCGCCGCCTTCATCGGCACCGAAGACCGGCTGAAGCTGCTGACGCTGCTCACGCTCGCCGACGTCGGCGCCGTGAGCCCCGACACGCTCACGCCGTGGAAAGAGGAGCTGCTCTGGCGGCTCTACGTGGACACCTACAACCATCTCACGCAGCGCTACGGCGACGAGCGGATCGAACGCAATCAGGCCGGACTCGACCGGCTGACGGTGGCTCTCCCCGCCGACGTGACCAAGACGGAGCTCGAGCGGTTCGTCGAGGGGCTGCCGCAGCGCTACCTGCACCTGTTCGCTCCCGCGGCGATTCACGAGCACGTGCGGCTAGCGCGGAACATCAAGCCGGACGAAGTGCACGTCTCGCTCGAGCGCGTGGACGCGGCGGTGTGGTCGCTGGCCGTGGTCACGCTCGACAAGCCGAAGCTCTTCTCCAACATCTGCGGCGTGCTGTCGTCGTTCGGGATGAACATCCTGCGCGGCAATGCGCTGACCAACCCCAACGGCCTGGTGCTCGACGTCTTTCACTTCACCGACGACGAGCACTTCCTCGAGAAGAACCCCGACGCCCCCGCCCGCATTTCCGAAGTACTGGCCGACGTCGTGGCGGGCCGGATCGACGTCGCCGCGCGGCTGCGCGGGCGCGAGCGGGGCGTGCAGTCCAAGTCGTCGATCCGTTTTCCGCCCGTGGTCCGGGTCAGCAACGAGTCATCGAGCCGTTACACGATCCTCGATATCGTGGCACCCAACGCGCTCGGCCTGCTGCACCGGATCAGCCGCGTCATCGCCGAACACCGCTGTGACGTCGACCTCGTGCTGATTGCGACCGAGGGCGGGAAGGCCATCGACGTCTTTCATCTGACGCAACGCGGAGCCAAACTGACCGAGGCGGAGCAGCTGGCGCTGACGTCCGACCTGCAACGTACGCTGGAGGAGATTCGATGAAACTGATCAAGAGCATTGTGCGCCCGAACAAGGTGGACGAGGTGAAGGACGCGCTGGCGAAGCTGAACATCGCGGGCATGACCGTCACCGAGGTGCGGGGGCACGGCAAGCAGAAGGGCCACACGGCGATCTATCGCGGCAAGGAGTACAACGTCAGCCTGCTGCCGAAGATGGAGATCGAAGTGGTGGTGGCCGACGCGGTGGCCGACGACGTGGTGAAGGCGATTGTGACCGCCGCGCGCACGGGCGAGATCGGCGACGGCCGCGTGTTCGTGCTGCCGGTGCTCGAGAGCTATCGCATCCGCACGGGCGAGCGGGAAGCGTAAGCGGCGTAGAGGCGGTTGTAGAGGGCGGTCTTTAGACCGCCCAGCGCCTTACTCGTGCCTGAGCGCCTCGATCGGATCGAGGCGCGAGGCACGGACCGCCGGCACCATCCCGAAGAAGATGCCGACGCCGGCCGAGAAGCCGAGCCCGATTGCGAACGACCACCAGGGCAGCGAGATCGGGAATCCGGTGGCGAGGGTGACGCCGAGGCCGATGCCGCTGCCGCACAGAATGCCCAGGATGCCGCCGATCGAGGTCAGGACCGCCGCCTCGGACAGGAACTGGAACAGCACCTCCTGCCGGCGCGCCCCGAGCGCCTTCCGGACGCCGATCTCGCGCGTCCGCTCGGTCACCGAGATCATCATGATCGCCATCACGCCGATGCCGCCGACCATCAGCGCGATCGACGAGATCACGATCAGCGCCAGGAACGTCGCCCGGCTGATCTGATCCCACACCCGCAGGATGGCGTCCTGCGTCGCCAGGTCGAAGTCGTTGGGCTCGTCGAGCTTGAGCCCATGGCGGATCCGCATGATCTCTTCGACGTCGGTGAGCGCATCCTCGCGCGTCGCCCAGGCGTAGGGCACGATCATGATGGTGGCGCTGTTCTGCCCCGGCACGCGGCGGCGCGTGGCGTTGGTGCTGAACATGATCTGATGGGTGGTCTGCGGGATGACCACCATGTCGTCCTGATCGTTGCCGAAGCCACCGACCGACGGCGCCTTCTCCAGCACCCCGACCACCGTGTACTCGATGGCGCCGATCCGGACCTTCTTGCCAATCGGGTCGAGCCCCCCCTTCGCGAACAGCCCCTGGTAGGCGGTGTCGCCGAGCACCACCACGCGGCGGCGATGGAGCACCTCGGGTTGCGTGAAGAAGCGCCCCAGCGTCACCTTGGCGAAGCGCGCCTCGGCAAACTGCTCGGTGGCCCCGACGATGGTGAGCTGCTTGGTCCGCTCGCCCCGGTAGTACATCCGCTCGCTGGTCTGCGCCAGGCCGGTGCCGAGCAGGATGTCGACCGTTTCGATGGTCGGTGCCAGCTTCTCGATCGCTTTCGCGTCCTCCACCGTCAAATTCGGCCGACGCAGCAGATCGGAGAACTCGGCGCCGCTCGAGATGCTGACGATGCTCAGCTTGGTGAGGATGATGGTGCTGGGGCCGAGCGCCTTGACGCTGTCGCGCAGCGACTGATCGAAGCCGCGAATGAGCGACGTCATCCCGACGATGGCGGTGATGCCGATGACCACGCCGAGAATGGTCAGCCCCGAGCGCAGCTTGTTGCCGCGCAGGGTGTCGAGCGCCATGCGCACGACCTCGCCGGCCAGGCCTCTATTCACGGCGCAGCGCCTCGATCGGGTCCAGCGCCGCCGCCCGCGACGCCGGATAGATTCCGAAGAACAGCCCGACGCCGGCGGTGATGCCGATGCCGAGCACCACCGACCACGGCTCGAGCCGCGCCGGCAGCGGCGTGACGGCGGCAATCGTCAGAGCGGCCAGGAAGCCGAGCGTGATGCCGACGATGCCGCCGAGAATCGACAGCGTGACCGACTCGGTCAGCACCTGCGACAGGATGTCGGCCCGGCGCGCGCCGAGCGCCTTGCGCAGGCCGATCTCTCGCGTCCGCTCGGTCACCACCATGAGCATGATGTTCATGATGACGATGCCGCCGACGACGAGCGACAGCGCCACCACGCCGACCAGCACGGCGAAGATGCCGCTCGTGGCCTGCTTGTAGAGGTTGAGGAAGGTGTCGGAGGTGAAGATGCCGAAGTTGTCGCGCTCGCCCGGTTTGAGCCGGCGCTTGACGCGGAGCGCCACGGTGGCGTCGTCCATCGCCGTTTTCACCTCGTCGGCCGAGCGCGGCTTCACCACGATCTGCAGCGACTGGCGCGTGCCGTAAATCTTCTGGAAGTTGACCAGCGACATGATGACGAAGGTGTCCTGCGAGTTGCCGAAGAACGACCCCTGCTTCTTGCTGACGCCCACCACCCTGAACGGCATTCCTTCGACCCGGATGGTCTTCTCGAGCGGATCGTTCTGCCCGAACAGCCGGTCGGCGGTGTCCCAGCCGATGACGGCCACGGCGGCGCCGCGGGACACTTCAGTGGGGCTCATGAGGCGGCCGCGCTCGGCGTTGAAGTTGGAGAAGTTGATGTACTCGTCGGTGACCGCCTGCACGGTGACCTGATTGAGCTCGGTGTTGCGATACGACACCGTGCCGCCGCGCCCGGTCTGACCCATGACCGCGGTGACCAGCGGGCTGAACGCCCGGATGGCGTCGGCTTCGTCCATGGTCAGAATCGGGTTGTTGCGCGTGCGCTCCTCGTCGTCCTCGTTGCGGATCGGCGGCTGGCGCTGAATTGTGAAGGAGTCGGCGCCCACGTCGCTGATGATCGCCGTCGACACCATGGCGTTCATCCCCTGGATGAGCGTCACCACGGTGACGATCGACGTCACCGCCACGATGTTGCCCAGCACCGTCATGAACGAACGAAGCTTGTTCGCCCAGATGGCGCCGAGCGCGATGTAGACCGACTCGAGGATCTGGTTCATGCCCTCTACTGCGTCGTGGTCGCCCGCGACGCCCGCGACGCACGCGAGTTGTTGTTCTGCTGCAGCCGCACGCCCTCGCCGTCGGCCAGCTCGCGCACCGACGCGAACGGCCCGGTGATCACCTGGTCGCCGGCCTTCAGCCCATCGGTCACTTCGAAGTACTGCTCGCCGGCGACCCCGGTCTTGAGCGGAGTGAAGACCGCCTTGCCGTCGTGGTACAGGAACACGCCCTCGGTTTCCTTCCGCGTGTGCCCCTCGGGCGTTTCAATCCGCGTGGCCGTACTGTCGTCGGCCGAGCGCTTCCGGCGCGGCGGCGGCTCGCGCACCAGCTGCCCGGCATTGGTGTAGAGCAGGTCGCGCACCGTGAGCGCCTGGATGGGCACCGACACCACGCCTTTCCGGGTGGCGGTCGTGATCTCGGCCGTGCACGTGAAGCCAGGGCGCACGTCGGGCACCTGTTCGTCGATCGTCACCACCACCTTGAACGTCGTGGCCTGCCGCTGCCCGGTGCTGTTGGTCGACGTCTGAATCGGGCTGTTGGCGATCTCCGTGACGTGCCCCTTGAACTCGCGGTCCGGCACCGCGTCGATCTTCACCTTGGCCACCTGGCCGAGGGACACGTTCGGGATGTCGGTTTCGTCCACTTCGATTTCGGCCTCGAGCACCGACATATCGGCAATCGTCAGGAGCACCGTGCCGGCATTGTTCATGGTGCCGACCACGGCCGTTTCACCCTCCTCGATGTTCCGGCGCGTGACCAGGCCGTCCATCGGCGAAGAGATGATCACCTGGCTCAAGTTGTATTTCGTGGTGGCGAGGCCGGCCACCTCCTGCTTGATCTGCTGCTCGCGGGTCTTGATCTCCTGCTCGCGCGCGCGCAAATCGGCTTCGCGCGCGGCCAGCTCGTTCTGCGAGCGCTCCAGCGACTCTTTGGTCGTCAGCCCGTCCTTCCACAGCTCCTGCTGGCGCTTGAGGTTCTGCTTGGCGAGATCGAGGTTGATATTGGCCGATTCGACCGCGGTGCGCCCCTGCGCGAGCCCGGACTGCGCCGCCGCAATACTGGCTTCGCCTCGTTCGAGCTGACCCGAGAGCGAACGCGGGTCGATTTCGAGGAGGAACTGGCCCGCCTTCACGCGCTGGCCTTCTTCGACCGCCAGGCGAGTGACCTTGCCCATCGTGTTGGCGGAGATGTTCACCTGCCGCTTCGGCTGAATCTTGCCCGACGCCGACACAATGGCTTCGAGGTCTCTCGAGCGGATGGCTTCGGTGGCCACCTGCACGCCGCGATCGCGCTGGTAGTAGATGTTGGCGCCCACCACGGCGGCGCCGATCAGCACGACGAGCACCCCGATGACGATCTTGGTCCGAGTTGTCACCCTTGATCCCTCACGCTAGTTTCCTGACCGGACGATGGCGAGCACCAGAGCCACCACCACGTACAGTCCGACGAACGAGCTCGCGATCCCGAACGTCTTCCGTTTGAACAGCACGCCCACTCCGATGGCGAGGTTGACCGACCACCACACGTAGAAGAGGTCGATGGCGCCGAGGAACCGCGCCAGGAAGGTCGTCTCTTCGAGCATCGGCACGAAGACCGCCAGGTTGGCACCCGCCATGCGGTGCGTGGCGTAGCTGAGCGGCATCACGAACAGCACGGACAGCGCAAAGATGGCGCCGGAGTGGGCGAGGATGGCGTAGACCTGCTTGAAGGTGCCGGTCCCTCCCATCAACATGCCCCAGATGCCCAGGATGATGGCGGCGCCGATAGCCGCGACGATCGGCACGCCGACCATCAGCGACAGCGGCGTCGTGTAGGCCGCCCGTCCGATCCCCTTCTCCATCTGGTCGTACATCTGATCGCTGATGTTCACGCCGAAGGACTCGATCGTCTTGACCTGCATGTCCATCAGCACTTCCTGCATCACCGGCGTCGAGAAGAACGCCCCTTCGGTGACCGCCATGATGCCGACGGTGATCACGAAGGCGCCGAGCACACGTGGACGGGCGACGATCGCCTGGTAGGTGGCGCGCGGCGAGAAGATGACGCCGATCAGGCGAGCGATGAGCCCCGGCCCCTTGGTCTCGGCGACGGGTGCTGCCACTACTGCTTCAGCCATGAAATCTCCCGGCGCGCCCCGCAAAGAACGCGGGTCGCGCGCAGTATCTGGCAAACCGGCTTAACGCCGGTTCGCTATTCACGCCGCCGTGGCCATGACGGCCGCCGCGATCAGCGCAACCCCGACGTAGACGGCCACAATCCAGGCGGCGCAGGTGCGCGCTCGTTGGCCCGAGAGCACCGCCACGCCAATCCCCAGCACGACGGCCCACCACAGGGTAAAGAGGTCGAGCGAGCCGAGGAACCTCGCCACCGGCGACGCCTCGTCGAGCGACGGAAACCACGAGCCGACGGTCAGGGCGCTGGCCGTGGTCTCCCGGGCATAGACGAGCGGGGCGGCGACGAGCCGGCCGACCGCCAGAACCACGCCCGCGTGCACCACGACCGCCAGCGCCTGCGTATAGGACACCGTGGCGCCCGTCGCGCGCCGGCGCACCCACAGGAACACGAGCAGCGAAACCACCAGCGCCACACCCGGGCCGGCCAGCAGGGCGTTCCCGGCGGCCACGGCCGGCCCCATGCGGCTCCACGCGTGCAGCTCGGCGTAGCGGCTGTCGTCCACGGCTTGGCCGAATGCCAGAGCGGTGCGCTCCCATTGATCGACGAGCGCCAGCTGTCCGACCTCCGTAGCCGACACCACGGCACCGGCCGCCGCCGTGACCAGCGTCATGGCGACCAGCAGCGATCCCCAACGCGGGTGGGAAGCGACCTCCTGTAGTGTCAGATGGGGGCGGCGGAGGATCCCAAGGACTCGAGCGCTCACGCTCAACTTGCTCTCCAGATACGGGAAGCTGGTGGGCCCGGTTCCGGTATAGATGTCAGACAGGACCCATGGCCGGCCCCGAAGGCAAGGCGCAACCTTGGAATATTACCGCGGTACACTCGCTCGTCTTTACCTCCGACCCATGAGACGACTCTTTCGCTGTCCCGCCCCGCCGAAGGCGGGGCAAGAAGACACTGCCCTGGCGAGGCGGAGCCGCCATCGTCGATGGCGGAGCCTCGCCAGTGTTCTGCTCAGCGCGCTTGGATGGTCCGGCGCGGCCGGTGCCCAGGGCATCGAGACCGTGGGCGAGCGTGCCATGGGCATGGGCGGCGCGTTCGTCGCCGTAGCCGACGACAGCTCCGCCACCTGGTGGAATCCGGGGGCACTGGCCGCCGGCCCCTTCGTGGACGTCGCGGTGGGATGGTCGCGCAGCGAATTTCGTGCGAACGGCGCGCCGCATGGGCGCTACACGCTGACGGCCGTATCTCTTTCCACACCGCCAGTTGGCGTGAGCTATTACCGCTTCCGTATCACAAACATACAGCCAGCGGGGCCTACAGTAACGCCTCCCGGGGACCGAGAAGATCGACGGGTTGGAGTCGTCCGGTCGCTGCAGTTGAACGACCTTGGCGTCACCGTCCTGCGGTCGATATTCACAGGGGTTCACGTCGGGACCACGCTCAAGTTCCTACGCGGCCGAGTCGAACACACGACAGGCGACGTCGGGCTGACGCCCGAAGCGTGGCTCGACCAGGGAGACGACGCGACCGTCGGGCGAGGGCAAAGTCAGTTCGACGCGGACATCGGGGTGCTGGCGGTGGCGGGGCCGTGGCGCCTCGGCGGGGTGGTCAAGAACCTCCGCGCCGCGCAGTTCGAGGACGAGGCGGGCAGCGACGGTATCAGGTTGTCGCGTCAGGCCCGGGCAGGCGTGGCCTTCGACGGCGCCACATGGCATGGGTCGACGGCCGCATGGACGGTGTCGGCCGACGTGGACGTCGCGCGCTACGCGACCAGCACGGGCGACCGGCGGGTGATAGCCGCTGGCGCGGAGCGGTGGTGGTTCGGGAAACGGATTGGGGTTCGCGGCGGTGCCAGATTCAACCAAGTGGGCCACAAGGAGCGCAGCGCCACGGCCGGCGTCAGTGCCGCGATCCGTTCGAGCCTCTTCGTGGAAGCACACGCCGTTGGCGGCGGATCCGATGACGAGCGCGGCTTCGGTGTCGCCGCTCGCTTCTCGTTTTGATCACACCGGCGAACCTGAAGGTTCGCCTCTACGTGCGCCGCGGGTGGCTGGGTCCTAGATGGCCGTCCGACTTGGCGACCTGCTTCTCAAAGAGAAGCGCATCACCCCGGAGCAGCTCCAGGAGGCCCTGACCTACCAGAAGCAGAAGGGCGGCAAGCTCGGTGTCGCGCTCGTGTCGCTCGGCTTTGCCAAGGAAGCCGAGATCACCGCGCTCCTCAGCAAGCAGTTCGGCGTTCCCTCCATCGCCATCGGCCAGTTCCAGATCGACCCGGCCGTCATCAAGCTGGTGCCGGCCGAGACGGCGCAGAAGTACCAGATCATCCCGCTCTCGCGATCCGGCGCCACGCTGACGATCGCGATGACCGACCCGACCAACGTGTTCGCCATGGACGACATCAAGTTCATGACGGGCTACAACGTCGAGCCGGTCGTCGCTTCGGAGAGCGAGGTCGACGAAGCGCTGCAGCGGTACTACGGCAAGGCCGCCGTGGCCGCCTCAGCGGCGGCCGACGCGGCGGCGAACGCCGGTCCGAGCGCGCTCGAGATGGCCAGCCAGGCGCTCGAGAACATAACCGGGCTCGAGGATCCCGGCGACGTCGAAGTCCTCAACGAGTTCGAGGAGATCAGCGCCGAGGCGCTCGCCAGGCAAGGCGAGGAAGCGCCGGTCATCAAGCTGGTGAATGTGATTCTGATGTCGGCAATTCAGAAGGGCGCCAGCGACATCCATATCGAGCCGTACGAGAAGGAACTGCGGGTCCGCTACCGCATCGACGGTCTGCTCTACAACATCATGGCGCCGCCGATGAAGTTCCGCGATGCGATCACCTCGCGCATCAAGATCATGTCGAAGCTCGACATCGCCGAAAAGCGCCTGCCGCAGGACGGCCGCATCAAGATCCGCTTCCAGGATCAGGGCGTCAACAAGGACATCGACTTCCGCGTCTCCTGCCTGCCGACGCTCTTCGGCGAGAAGATCGTCATGCGTCTCCTCGACAAGGAGAAGCTGATGCTCGACATGACGAAGCTCGGCTTCGAGCAGGAGTCGCTCACCAAGTTCGAGACCGCCATCGAAAAGCCGTGGGGCATGGTGCTCGTCACCGGTCCGACCGGGTCGGGCAAGACCAACACGCTCTACTCGTCGATTTCGCGCATCAACACGGTCGAGACGAACATCATGACCGCGGAAGACCCGGTCGAGTTCAACCTCGTCGGCGTCAACCAGGTGCAGGTCCGCGAGAACATCGGCCTCAACTTCGCCGCCGCGCTCCGCAGCTTCCTCCGCCAGGACCCCAACACCATCCTCGTCGGCGAGATCCGCGACTTCGAGACCGCGGAAATCGCGGTGAAGGCCGCCCTGACCGGCCACCTCGTGCTCTCGACCTTGCACACCAACGACGCGCCCAGCACCATCAACCGCCTGATGAACATGGGCATCGAGCCGTTCCTGGTGGCGAGCTCGCTCAACCTGGTGTGCGCCCAGCGCCTCGTGCGCAGGATCTGCAAGAACTGCTCGGAACCGCATCCCGTCCCGCCCGAAGCGTTGATGCAGGCCGGTTTCAAGGCCGATGACGCAAATACCGTGGTGCCCAACAAGGGCAAGGGTTGCGACAAGTGCAACAACACGGGCTACAAGGGGCGCGTCGGCTTGTACGAAGTGATGGAAATCACCGAGGAGCTGCGCGAGCTGATTCTCGTGGGCGCCTCGGGCCTCGAGCTGCGCCGCAAGGCGGTTGAGGAAGGGATGATCACGCTCCGCGGGAGCGGGCTGCTGAAAGTCAAACTGGGTGTGACGACGATCGAGGAAGTCGTCAGGGAGACGGTGAAGTAATGGCCACGCTGCCCGAACTGCTCCAGCAAATGGTGTCGATGCAGGGATCGGACCTGCATCTCACCACGAACGCGCCGCCGACGGTGCGCGTCCACGGCAAGCTCACGCGGCTCGACCAGCCTGTCCTCGGCCCCGCCGATACGAAGCAGCTTGGCTACAGCGTGCTCACCGACGCCCAGAAGAAGCGCTTCGAGGAGACGCTCGAGCTCGATTTCTCATTCGGCTTGAAGGGCTTGGCGCGCTTCCGCTGCAACATGTTCAACCAGCGCGGCTCCGTGGGCTGCGTCTACCGGTTGATTCCCGAAGAGATCAAGACGTTCCAGGATCTGGCGCTGCCACCCGTGCTGGCGACGCTGGCCGACCGGCCGCGCGGCATGGTGCTGGTCACCGGTCCGACCGGCTCGGGCAAGTCCACCACGCTCGCCGCGATGCTCGACAAGGTGAACCGCGAGCGGTACGAGCACATCCTCACGATCGAAGACCCGATCGAGTTCGTGCACAAGCACAAGAACTGCCTGGTCAATCAGCGCGAAGTGCACAGCGACACGTCGAGCTTTTCGATGGCGCTGCGCGCGGCGCTGCGCGAAGACCCGGACGTCGTGCTGATTGGTGAGATGCGCGACCTCGAAACGGTGGAATCGGCCTTGAAGATTGCCGAGACCGGCCACTTGACGTTCGGCACGCTGCACACCAACTCGGCGATGCAGACGATCAACCGCATCATCGACATCTTTCCGGCGGGACAGCAGGGGCAGATCCGCACGCAGCTCTCGCTCGTGCTCGAGGGCATCGTCTGCCAGACGCTGCTGCCGAAGATCGGCGGCGGCCGCGTCGTGGCACTCGAGATCATGATTCCGACGCCCGCCATCCGGAACCTGATTCGCGAGGACAAGATCCACCAGATCTACTCGTCCATGCAGACCGGGCAGGAGAAGGTGGGCATGCAGACGATGAATCAGTCGCTGGCGACGCTCTACTCGCGCAAGCAGGTGACGCTGGAGCACGCGCTGGAGAAGTCGTCGAACCGGGACGAGTTGCAGGATCTCATCAGCCGTGGTGTGGGCGTGGTCGCAGGGGCCGGCTTGCAGCGTCCCCGGCCCGTTGGAGCGCCCACGCGGTAGGCGGAGTGGGGCACAGTACAGGGAGCTTTCGTAGAGGCGGACCTCTCAGGTCCGCCTGACAAGCAGGTTTGAACTATGGCCACATTTGCATACAGCGGACGAACCCGGGCGGGGCAGAACGTCACCGGCGAACGGGTCGCGGACTCGATGGAGGCCGCCGTCGCGGCCCTGCGCCGCGAGCAGGTGATGGTCTCCAAGATCAACCCGGTGAAGGAGAAGGCCGAAGCCGCGGCCAAGACCGTCATCAAGCGGAAGAAAAAGGTGTCGCCGAAGAGCCTGGCGGTGTTCACGCGCCAGTTCTCCGTGATGATCGACGCCGGCCTGCCGCTCGTGCAGTGCCTCGAGATCCTCGGCACGCAGGAAGAGGACAAGAACTTCGGCGCCGTGATTCTCGAGACCCGCGCCGAGGTCGAAGGCGGCGCGTCGCTGGCCGACGCGATGAAGAAGAACCCGAAGGTGTTCGACCCGCTCTACACCAACATGATTGCGGCGGGCGAGGCCGGCGGCATCCTCGACACCATTCTCAAGCGCCTGGCGACCTACATCGAAAAGGCCGTCAAGCTGAAGAACCAGGTGCAGTCGGCGATGGTCTATCCCGTCGCCATCGTCGTCATCGCCACCGTCGTCGTCGGCGTCATTCTCTGGAAGGTCATTCCGACGTTCGCCAACCTGTTCGCGGGCCTCGGCGCCGAGCTGCCGCTGCCGACGCGCGTCGTCATCGCCCTCAGCAACGGCCTGGTCCGCTACATGCCCTTCGTGCTGACGGGCATCGCCGGGCTGGTGTTCGGCCTGCGCACCTACTACAACACGCCGAGCGGCCGCATGAACATCGACCGGCTCATGCTGAAAGCGCCGGTCTTCGGTTCCATGTTCCGCAAGATCGCGGTGGCGCGCTTCTGCCGAACGCTGGCGACGCTGCTGGCCTCGGGCGTGTCGATTCTCGAAGCGCTCGACATCACGGCCAAGACCGCTGGCAACGCCGTGGTCGAGCAGGCGCTCTACGCGACGCGCAAGAGCATCGAGGGCGGCGACACGATTGCCGCGCCGCTCAAGGAAACGGCGGTCTTCCCGCCGATGGTGGTGCAGATGATCAGCGTCGGCGAAACGACCGGCGCGCTCGACACCATGCTCGGCAAGATTGCCGACTTTTACGAAGAAGAAGTGGACGTGGCGGTGGCGGGCCTGCTGACGCTGCTCGAGCCGCTGATGATCGCGGTGCTCGGCGGCGTGGTCGGCGGCATCGTCATCGCGATGTACATGCCGATCTTCAGCCTGATCAGCAAGTTGACTGGCGGGTAGTCTGTGAGCCTGGCGCAGAGCGTGAGCGAGAGCGGCGCGCCGCGAGTGACCCTGCGGTCACGGGTGTCGCCGTTCGTCGCCGGCCGCGTGGTGATCTCCACGATCATCCTCGGCACCGCTACGCTGGTGCAGCTGGCCACGCCGGGCGCCTTTCCGATCAACCCGTTCTACTTCTTGATCGGGCTCACCTACGGGCTGAGCGTGGTCTACCTGGCCACGCTGCGCTACGTGGACGACAGCCCGTGGCTGGTGGATCTGCAGCTCACCGTGGACGCCGCGCTGGTATCGGCGTTCATCTTCGTGACCGGCGGCATCAAGAGCGACTTCTCGTCGCTGTATCTGCTGCCGATCCTCGCCGCGAGCACGCTGCGCAACCGGCGCGGGGCGCTGCAGGTGGCCGCGGTGAGCGCGGCGCTCTATCTCGGGATTGTCCTCAGCCAGTACACGACGCTCGAGTCGTTTCCGCATTGGGCGGTCACCGCCGATTCCGGCCTGCCGGCGCCGCGGTTCGCCCAGTACGTCCTGGCCACGAACCTGTTCGGGTTCCTCGCGGTCGGATCCCTCGCCGGCGCGCTGGCCGAACGTCTGCGCTTCGCCGGTAGCCGCCTGGCCACCGCGTCCGAAACGATTGAGGACCTGCGCGCGTTCAACGAGCACGTGATCAACAGTCTGGTGAGCGGTCTCGTCACCGCCGACTCCGACTGCCGCATCCTGACCTTCAACCGCGCCGCCTCGACCATCACCGGCGTCGCGGTGTCGCAGGCCGTCAACCGCAACGCCGCGGCGGTGCTCGGGCTGCCGCCGCACTTCGTCAACCGGCTGAGCACGCTGGGGCGCACTCGCAGCCAGCGCGGCGACTTCGGCGTCCGGACCGAAGACGGGCGCGACATCGAGCTCGGCGTCACCGCGGCGCGGCTGGCGTTTCCCGACGGCCGTACCGGCTATCTCTTCACCTTCCAGGACGTCACCGACGTCAAGCGGCTCGAGCGCGAATCCGGCGTGCGCCAGCGCCTGGCCGCGGTGGGGGAGATGGCCGCCGGGATCGCCCACGAAATCCGCAATCCGCTTGCGTCCATGTCCGGCTCGCTGCAGGTGCTGCGTGCCGAGCTGCCGCTGACCGACGATCAGGAACAGCTGATGGACATCGTGCTGCGCGAGTCCGATCGGCTGAATGAGACGATCCGCTCGTTCCTCGCCTACGCGCGGCCGCAGCGCGCCATGGTGACCCGCTTCGACCTGGCGCAGCTCGTGAGCGACACGGCCCGCCTGCTGCGCAACGGCGCCGACGTGCGCGATCACCACGCCGTGGACGTGGACGTGCCGGGCGAGCCGGTGTGGCTGGAGTTCGACGAGAACCAGATGCGCCAGATCGTGTGGAACCTCGCGACCAACGGGCTGCGTGCCATGCCCGACGGCGGACGGCTCCGCCTGATTGCCGAGCCGTCCGACGGCCAGACCGTCGGCCTGCGCGTCGAAGACAACGGCTGCGGCATCGCGCCGGCCGACATCGATCGCATCTTCCAGCCGTTCCGCAGCTCGTTCGACAAGGGGACCGGCCTGGGGTTGGCCACGGTGCACCGCATCGTCACCGACGCCAAGGGCACGATTCACGTCACGTCCCGCATCGGCGAGGGCACGTCCATGCGCGTGGTTCTGCCGGCGAGCCAGGCTCAGCCGGCCTCCGAGCGGCAGCCCGATCTCGCGGGAGTGGCGTCGTGACGCCGGTCGCCACCGGCGTCGCACAGCGAGCGCCCGCGCGTCCGGCGCCGGCAAAGGCCGATGCCCGCCTGCTGGTCGTGGACGACGAGCAGTCGATGCGCGACATGCTGAAGATCGTCCTCAAGCGCGACGGCTACGACGTGCAGGTGGCCGAGAACGGCAAGCGCGCCATCGAGATGCTGCGGCGCGAGAGCTTCGACCTGCTCCTGTCGGACATCCAGATGCCCGACGCGACCGGTGTGGACGTGCTGCGCGTGGCCAAGGACGTCAACCGCGACATCGTCGTCTTCATGATGACGGCGTTTGCGTCCACCGACACCGCCGTCGAGGCCATGCGTCTGGGCGCGGTGGACTACCTGATGAAGCCGTTCAACGTGGACGAGCTGCGGCTGAAGATCCGCCAGCACCTCGAGGCCCGCCGGTTGAAACAAGAGAACGTGCTGCTGAAGCGCGCCCTCCACGCCCAGCACGGGCTCTCGAACGTGATCGGGCGGAGCCCCGCGATGCTGGCGCTCTTCCAGATGGTGGGCACCATCGCCAAGACCAACAGCACCGTGCTCGTCACCGGCGAGTCGGGGACCGGCAAGGAGATGGTGGCCCGCGCCATCCACGAAAACTCGCTGCGCCGCGAGCACCCGTTTGTCGCCCTCAACTGCGGCGCGGTGCCGGAGACGCTGCTCGAGTCCGAGCTCTTCGGCCACATGAAGGGCGCTTTCACCGGCGCGGACACGATGAAGAAGGGGCTCGTCGAGGTGGCCGAGCGCGGCACCATCTTCCTCGACGAGATCGGCGAGATGAATGCCACGATGCAGGTGAAGCTGCTGCGCGTGCTGCAGGATCGCCGCTTCCGCCGCCTCGGAGGGACCGAGGAAGTGCAGGCCGACATCCGCGTCGCTGCGGCCACCAACCAGGACCTGTCCAAGCTGGTCGCCGAGGGGAAGTTCCGCGAAGATCTGTACTACCGCATCAACGTCATCGAGGTGCACCTGCCGCCGCTGCGCGACCGCCGCGAGGACATCCCGCTGCTCGCCGAGCACTTCCTGCCACGGTACGCCGAGCAGATGGGGAAGCCGGTGATGTCGATTTCGCAGGAGGCGCAGGCGCTGCTGAGCGCCTACGACTGGCCGGGCAACGTGCGCGAGCTCCAGAACGTGATCGAACGCGCCGTGGCGCTCGAGCCGTCGCCCGTGGTGCTGCCGGAATCGCTACCCGAGCATTTGCGTGCAGGGCGTGCCGAGCGGGCCCACGCCGCGGGCGCCCAAGCCGGCCTGCCGGATCTCGGCGAGGGCTTCGACCTCGAGGCGCGCGGCGAGGCCTTCTATCGCCACTACCTGGCGCTCGCGCTCGAACGCGCCGGCGGCGTGCAGGTGAAGGCCGCCGAGATGCTCGGTATGAGCTTCCGCTCGTTCCGCTACTACGCCAAGAAATACAAACTTCGGGAAGGCGATGAATAAGAACGTGGTCGCCTTCGCCCGTCCGTCTTTAGCCTCTAGCCTCTAGCCTCTGGCCTCTAGCCTTTGGCCTTTAGCCTCGGCCCAAAGGCAAGAGGCTAGTGGCTAGAGGCAATTCGTGCCCCGGGATCTTCCGGGGGCACGCGCAATGACTGCCACTTCGTGGCACCGATCCCTGACAGTTAGTGTCAACGCGGCGACCGGCTTCTCGCGGTCGCACCGCCGCCGTTCTGCACACGCGCGCACGGCGCGTCGCTCTCCTGCCGCGCGTTGCGACCCTCCATGCGCCTCTCGTTGCGTTGGCACCCCGGTTGCTCTTTCAGGGTCCATCGGGAGGCGCACGAGTCGCGGCGCCGTTGATTAGGCAGGGACCCGCACGGGCCAGACCCGGGCGCTCTACGAAGGAGATTGACACGTGAAGAAGATGCAGAAGAACGAAGGCTTTACGCTGATCGAGCTGTTGATCGTTGTGGCGATCATCGGCATCATCGCGGCGATTGCCGTGCCCGGTCTGCTCCGTGCCCGTATGTCGGGTAACGAAGCGTCGGCCATCGGCTCCATCCGCACCATCGCGAGCGCGGAAGCGACCTACGCTTCGTCGTGCGGCGGCGGCGGCTACGCGGTGACCATGACCGCCCTCGGCAAGCAGCCGGTCGCGCTTGGTCCCTCGTTCATCCCGGCGGACCTCGCGGCCGCCACGGTCCCGGCGACGCTGAAGAGCGGCTACTTCTTCACCCTCGCGGACGGTCCCTCGGGCACGAGCGTTCTGCTTGGCGCGGACACCTGCAACGCCGCCGCGACCCCGTCGAGCACGCAGTTCTTCGCGGCGTCGGACCCGGGCACGGCGGGCACGACGGGTACGCGCTACTTCGCGACCGACCACAGCGGCATGATCCGTCAGGACACCGCGACGTTTGTGGGCGGGGCCATCACGGACGGCATTCCCCTCCAGTAGCTTCGGCACGGAGGACCACGAGAGGGCCGGCTTGTGCCGGCCCTCTCTTTTTTTTGTACGAACCTGGAAGGGGCTGAGGGGCTGAGGGGCTGGGGGCTGAGGGGCCGGGTAAGGCCAATGTGCCAGAATGAGCGTCTGGATTGGAGCCAGCCCTTATGAAGAGATACACCGACCACGGGTTCACGCTCATCGAGCTGATGATCGTGGTCGCGATCATTGCGGTCCTGGCGGCCCTGGCCGTGCCCGGGCTCAAGCGCTACCGCATGAACGGCTACGAGGCCTCGGCCATCGGGTCGATGAAGGCGATTGCCGATGCCGAAGCGGCCTACGCCTCGGCCTGCGGCAGCGGCGGCTACGCGATGTCGATGGCCGACCTGGCCAAGCCGCCGGTGGCCGGCGGCACCGCCTTCATCCGCGAGGACGTGGCAGCGGCCGTGGACGCGGACCACGCCAAGAGCGGCTACTTCTTCGTCATTTCCGAGGCGCCCGGTTCGACCAAGGTCGCCGACAAATCGAAAACCTGCAATGAGGCGGCGGCCGATCCCAAGACCGGGTTCTTCGCCTCGGGGCAACCCGCGCAGCCGGGCACTACGGGCACCCGCTTTTTCGGCGTCGATGAAACGAGCCTGATCAAGCAGGGCACCGGGCCGCTGGCCGACGCCAAGAGCGGTTCGCCGGTGCAGTAAGATCCGCTTGCCTATGTCGAAGTACGGTCGCCCCGCGCTCCTCGCTCTGGCCCTGCTGGCGTTTGCCGCCTCGGTCGCCTCCCTCTACGTGCACTACAAGCTCATCGCGGATCCCACGTATGTGAGCTTCTGCGACGTCAGCGAGAAAGTAAGCTGCGAGGCGGTCTACAAGAGCAGCTACGGCACCGTGCGCGGCGTGCCGGTGGCCGCCGGCGGCGTCGTGTGGTCGGCGCTGGTGCTGCTGTTTGCCGGCTACGGCATGCGGGCCCCGCGCAGCGAGTCGGCGGGCCGCGCGGCCGGCTACGTCTTCCTGCTCTCGGTCGTCGGATTGGCCAGCGTCTTCTACTTCGCCTACGCGTCCTTCTTCGTGCTGCAGAAGGCGTGTCCGCTGTGCATGGCCGTCTACGTGGCGGTCGTCGGCATCTTCCTGATCTCGAGCTCGTTGGCGCCACCGCTCGGCTCGCTGCTGTCGGGTGTCGGCAGCGACGTTGGCGGGGTGGTGGGCAGTCCCAGCGCGATGGGGCTGGGCGCCCTGTGGCTGCTCGGGTCGCTGGCGCTCGTGGCGCTCTTCCCGCGTGAGCCGATTCGCGAGGTGGGGGCCGCCTCGGTGCCGTCGATTCCGGTCGAGACGCTGGACCAGGCGCAGATCGAGGAGTGGCACAAGTGGCTCGACGCCCAGCCTCGCGTGCCCGCGGTGGTGGCGCTGACGCCGGCCGGGGTCAAGGTGCACGTGGTCAAGTTCAACGACTATCAGTGCCCGGCCTGCCGCATGACCTACTTCGCCTACAAGGACATCTTTGCGAAGTACGAGGCGGCCAATCCGAACGACTTCCGCTACGAGACGCGGGACTTTCCCCTCAACTCCAAGTGCGGCGTCGGCATGGCGCACGCCTACGCGTGCGAAGCCGCCGTGGCGGTGCGGCTCGCCAAGGCCAAGAGCCCCGAGCAGGGCAAGAAGCTGGAGAACTGGCTGTTCGAGCGGCAGGACAGCTTCTCGCCGGCCCTCATCAAGCAGGGCCTTTCCGAAATTGCACAAGTCAACAGTTTCGACGCCGAATATCCGAAAACTCTTGAGGCGGTCCGCGCGGACGTGAAGCTCGGGACGTCGGTGGGCGTCAACGGCACGCCCACCTTTTTCGTGAACGGAATCCAGGTGGGCAGCGGCCTGCGTCCGGCCTATCTCGACGCGGCCATCGCCTACCTTCTCGCGAAGACTTAGGAGACGGGCGGGCAGTGCCGAGGCGAGGCGGCCGCCTCCCCTCGCATGTCTATGGACGCCATTCGCACCGAGGCTCTCACCAAGCACTACTCCGTCGGGTTCTGGCGCCCGCGGCCATATCTTGCGCTCGAGGGGCTCACGCTCGCGGTGGGCCAAGGCGAGGTCTTCGGCTTTCTCGGCCCCAACGGCGCCGGCAAGACCACCACCCTCAAGCTGCTGATGCAGCTGATCTACCCCACCTCGGGGACCGCGCAGATCCTGGGCGCGCCCGTGGGTTCGACCGACGTGAAGCGGCGCATCGGCTACCTGCCCGAGAACCCCTACTTCTACGACCACCTCACCGCCGAGGAGCTCCTGGAATACTTCGCGAGCCTGTTCGGCTACGGGGCCGCCGAGCGGCGCCAGCGGGCGTCGCGCCTGCTCGACGAGGTGGGCATCGGCCCCGAGCGGCGGCTGCAGCTGCGCAAGTTCTCGAAGGGGATGCTGCAGCGCGTCGGCATCGCGCAGGCGCTCATCAACGATCCTGAAGTCGTGTTCTTCGACGAGCCGATGTCGGGGCTCGACCCGCTCGGCCGGCGGGAGATCCGGCAGCTGATCCTGCGGCTGCGCGATCGCGGGTGCACCGTGTTCTTCAGCTCGCACGTGCTCTCGGACGCCGAGGCGCTGTGCAGCCGCGTGGCCATCGTGGCGCGCGGCCGGCTCGTGGCGTCGGGGCCGCTCTCGGAGATCCTCGCGTTCCAGGTGCACGGCTGGGAGCTGGTGATGAGCCACGTCCCGGTCACCGTGCTCGAGTGCGCGCTCAAGGACGGCCGCGTGCTCAAGGCGCTGCCTCTCGGCCCCGATCGCTACGCGCTCGACCTGCCGCTGGGTACGCCGCCGGAGCGGCTGCTCGCCGATCTCACGTCGGCCGGCGCGGAGCTCGTCTCGCTCAACCCGCTGCGCGAGACGCTCGAGGACTATTTCGTGCGTCAGGTGGCTGGCGCCAAGTCGGCCCGTGGATTGGAGGAGGGGCTGGAATGAGCTCCATCCGGACCATCGGCACCGTGGCCGTAAACGTCTTCCGCGAGTCGGTGCGCGACAAAGTGCTCTACAACCTGGTCGCCTTCGCGGTGCTGCTGATGGCGGCGTCGTACCTGATCGGCCAGCTCACCGCCGGCCAGGACATCAAGATCATCAAGGACCTCGGCCTGGCCGCCATTGCCACGTTCGGCCTGATGATCGCCGTCTTCATCGGCATCGGCCTGGTGTGGAAAGAGGTCGAGCGGCGCAGCATCTACAGCCTGCTGTCGAAGCCGCTCAGCCGCGCCGAGTTCATCCTGGGCAAGTACTGCGGTCTGGGGCTGACGCTGGCGGTCAACGTCGCCGTGATGGTGGTGGCCTGGTATGTGGTGCTCGCCTACATGGCCACGACGGTGCCGCCCGACGTGCGGGCCGGCTGGACAACCCCCGCCACCGATCTCGGCATGCTGCGCGCGGTGGGGCTGATCCTCGTCGAGCTGATGCTGGTCACCGCCATCGCGCTGTTCTTTTCGACCTTCTCGAGCCCGTTCCTGTCCGCCGGCTTCACGCTGGGTCTGTGGGTGGTGGGCCACTTCAACGCGGACCTCAAGAACTTCGAGTCGGTGGTGGATTCGCGTGCCGCCGCCTGGTTCGCGCACGGCCTCTATTACGTCCTGCCGAACTTCTCGGCGTTCGACATCAAGCAGCAGGTTGTCTACGCCCAGGCGGTGCCGGCGGGGTATCTGGCCACCACCGCGCTCTACGGTGGCGTCTACATCGCGCTGCTGCTCACGGCCTCGGTGGCCGTGTTCTCCCGTCGCGACTTCAAGTAGCCATGGGCCGCCGATTCTTCACGCCCCTGCTGCTCGTGATGCTGATGGCGTCGGCGATCGGCCTGCAGGCGCTGCGCGAGCGCGGCGGCGAGCTGCCGGCCGGGCCCGACAGCCTGCTCTACGTGCGATCGCCAGCGGCGCTGCAGCGTATGGCGCTCTCGTACAAGTCGATCCTCGCCGACGTCTATTGGATTCGCGCCGTGCAGTTGTACGGCGACACCAGGCTGGGACGCCAGGCCGACCGCAGCTACTCGTTGCTCTATCCGCTCCTGGAGCTCACGACCACGCTCGACCCGTACTTCGGCGTGGCCTACCAGTTCGGGGCGCTCTTCCTGGCCGAGGTGCCGCCCGGCGGACCGGGCCGTCCCGATCTTGCGATCAAGCTGCTGCAGCGGGGGATCGAAGCGCAGCCCGACGACTGGCGGCTGTATCAGGCGACCGGCTTCGTGCACTACTGGTCGAACCAGGACTATACGGCCGCCGCCGACTGGTTCGGCCGCGCATCGCGCCTGCCCGGCGCGCCCAAGTGGATGGAGCCGCTGGCCGCGGTGACGCTGGCCGAGGGCGGCAACCGCAAGGCATCGCGTCTGTTGTGGCGGCAGATTCAGGAGAGCGCCGCCGACGACTGGTTCCGCAACGAGGCGGACCGTCGATTGAAGCAGCTCGACGCCATGGATCAGATCGACCTGCTGCAAAACGTGGTGGCGGCCTTCACCGCGAAGCAGGGGCGCCCGCCGGCGACGTGGGCCGATCTGGTGCGGGCCGGGTACCTGCGCGGGGCGATCGTCGATCCCACCGGCACGCCGTACCGGCTCGACGGCTCGACGGTGTCGATCGATCCGAAGTCCAGGCTGCTGCCGCTGCCCAAGGAAGGCGCCCGTCCATGAACGGCGTGCCGGTCGCCCTCGCCGCCACGTTCTTTGCCGCCTTCGGCCTCATCGTCGGCAGCTTCCTGAACGTGTGCATCTACCGGCTGCCGCTCAAGCAGTCCGTCGTGTGGCCGGCGTCGCGCTGCGCGAAGTGCCAGCGCGAGCTGTCGTGGTACGAGAACGTGCCGGTGGTGGCCTGGCTCACGCTCGGGGGACGCTGCCGGACGTGCCAGGAGCGCATCAGCGCGATGTATCCGATCGTCGAGCTCGTCACCGGCGCGCTCTTCGTCGGAGCGTATGTGCTCTACGGGGCGACGCCCCTCGGCTTCGTCCGCATCGCCTTCGGCTGCGCGATGATCGTGCTCTTCGTCATCGATCTCCAGCACCGGATCCTGCCCAACGTCATCACCGTGACCGGCGTGCCGATCGGGTTCGCACTCAGCCTCTTCCTGCCGCCCGGCTGGAAGGAATCGCTCCTCGGCCTGGTCCTCGGCGGCGGCGTGCTCTACGTAATCGGCGAGGCCTACTACCGGCTGCGCGGCATCGACGGGCTGGGCATGGGCGACGTGAAGATGCTGGCGATGATCGGCGCCTTCCTCGGCTGGCGGCTCACGCTGGTGACGCTCATCTTCGCGTCGTTCACGGGCGCGCTGGTCGGCGTGGCGCTGCTGTCGTCGGGGCGCGGCGGCATGAAGGCGGCGCTGCCGTTCGGCACGTTCCTGGCCGTGGGCGCGGTGGTGGCCGCCGTGGCCGGCGATCAGATCTTCAACTGGTACGTGTCGTTCTACCGATGACCCACTACAGCGTCCTCACCCTGGGGCTCACGGCGATCACCGTGGTCGTGGTGATGATGCTCATCTTCGCGGTGCTGCGGCTGTCGTCGGCCGCCAAGGGCGCGCGGCAGCGGCTGCGCGACACCGGATCGGAGGCGGCGCTCCTGTCGGTGGCGCTCCAGGACGCGGTGTCGAGGATGAAGGCGCAGGAGCACGCGATGAGCATCCGCGCCATCGCGTCCGAACAGCTGAACGGCCAGATCGTGGAGAGCCTAGCCGCGGGGCTTCTGGTGGTAGACCGCGAGGGGCGCGTGGAGACGCTCAACCCGGCCGGGCATCGGATGCTGGGCGCGCCGGGCGACGTGGTGGGCCGCGACTACCGTGCGTTCCTCGACGATGCGCCGGAGCTGCAGGCGGTCATCGCGGGCTGTCTCGAAACGGCAGCGCCGGTGCCCCGGCGCCGGATCCCGTGCAAACGCGGCGAGGTCACGCAGCTGGCGGTCACGGTGTCGCCGCTCTCGGCGGCCGACGGCTCGAGCCAGGGCGTCATCTGCCTGTTCTCGGACCTGACGCAGATGTCGGAGCTCGAAGAGCAGCTGCGGCTCAAGGAGGCGCTGGCGCGGGTGGGCGAGCTTACCGCCGGCATCGCGCACGAGTTCCGCAACGGGCTGGCGACCATCCACGGCTACAGCCGGCTGATACGCCCGGACGGTCTGCCGCCGGCGTACCGCCCCTACGTGGACGGCATCCGGCAGGAGACCGAGGCGCTCGGGCACGTGGTGACGAATTTCCTCAAGTTTGCCCGGCCCGAGCAGGTGGTCTGCGCCACCGTCGATCTCGACGCCGTCATCCGTCGCGCCGTCGACGAACTGGCGCTCGAATTGCCGCAGACCACCGTGGAAGTCCAGGGGCGCTTCGGCGAGATCGAAGGCGACGAAGTGCTGCTGCGCCAGGTGTTCGGCAACCTGATTCGCAACGCCGCCGAAGCGTGCGAAGCGGCGGGCGTGGCGCCGCGGGTCGAGATCCGCGGGCAGGCGGACGGGCGAACCTGCCGCATCAGCGTCGACGACAACGGGCCGGGCGTCCCCGAGCCGGCGCGCGGCAAGATCTTCCAGCCGTTCTTCACCACGCGCTCACGCGGTACCGGACTTGGCCTCGCCATCGTGCAGAAGCTCGTTGTCACGCACAACGGCCGCGTCAGCGTGGCCGATTCGCCGCTTGGCGGCGCGTCGTTTCAGATCGTGTTCCCGCGTCGCGCCGACGACGCGGAAACCGCCACCGTCGAAGCCGTCGAAATCGGCTGATTCCGCACTGTCGTGGGGGCCACCTTCAGGTGGCCCTTCGTGCTGGCCCCTGGTAGGGGCCGCCCTTAGGCGGCCCGTCGCGTCGTAGGGGCCACCTTTAGGTGGCCCGTTCGGCGGGCGCGGCGTTTGCACCATGCATCGTCGATGTCCCGCATCGAGTCGTCCTCCGGGTTCTCCCTCATCGAGGTAATGGTGGCGTCGGCCATCCTGGGCTGTGCCGTCCTGTCGGTGGCGCAGCTCGTGGCCGCGGCCACCGGTTCCACCGCCGGCGCGCGCGATGTGAGCGAGGCCACGCTGCTGGCGTGGCAGAAGATCGATCAGCTGCGCTCGCTGGCGCTGTCGTTCGACGACGCCGGCCAGCCCATCACCGACGTGTCGCTGCAACCATCACCTGCGGGTGTCCTGAGCCGCGACACCGGCGGCTATGTGGACTATCTGGACGCGCTGAGCCAGCCGCTGGGCGATGGGGATCGAGCGCCGATGGCCACGCACTATCGCCGCCGCTGGGCCGTGGCCCTTTCCAACGGCAGCCCGGACCTGCTGATCCTGCGGGTGCGCGTGCTCGGCGTCGGGCACGAGCAGGAGCTGGCGAGCGCCGTCACGACGCACGTCAGGCGGCGGCCATGAGCCTGGCGGAGCTGCTCGTGGCCTCCGGCGTGCTCCTCGCGGTCACCGCCGTGGCCGGTTCGGCGGCGGTCCGTGCCCAGCTGGCGTTCCGCGCGCAACCCGAAGTGGCGGACATGCAGCAGCGCACCCGCGTGGCCGCATCGGCCCTCGGCCGCGATCTGCTGATGGCTGGCGCCGGACCCACGTCCACCAGTCTGGCGGGGGCGCTGGTGCGGCGCTTTCCGCCCGTGGCTCCGTATCGCCGCGGCCAGGCCGACGACGCGCGCGCCGGCGTCTTCTACCGGCCCGACGCGCTGAGCCTCGTGTATGTGCCCGACACGCGGGCCGAAGCCGACGTCCTGCACGCGTTCGATCTCGGTCGCGAGCTGCTGGTCGATCTGGCGCCCAACTGCGGCGTGCTGGTGCACGAGCGTGTGTGCGGCTTTACGGTCGGCATGCGCGTCGTTCTCTTCGATCCGCGCGGCAGGTTCGATCTGGCCACGGTGACCGACGTGGCTGGTGCGCGCGTGCGGGTGCAGCACAGCGGCCTGTCGTCGTCCTACGACGGCGGCGCCGTGATGGCGGAGGTGATGGCTCCCACTTATCTCGTACGGTCCGACGTGGCGACCGGGGCGCTCCAGCTCGTGAGATACGACGGCTTTCGCACCGAGCGGCCGGTCGTGGACAACGTGGTGGACTTTCGCGTCGAGTACTTCGGCGAGCCCGCTCCGCCACGCCCGCTTCCGCCCGTGGCGGCCGGCGATCCCGTGCGGCCGGCCACCACCTACGGCCCCGCGCCGCCCGACGTCGACGTCAACGACGCGCGCGACGCGTGGGGACCTGGCGAGAACTGCGTGTTCATGGACGCGGCGGGGCCGGTGCCGCGGCTGGCACCGCTCGCGCCAACGCCGTCGCCGGTGCCGCTCGACCCGGCCTGGTTCCGCGACGGCCCGTGGTGCCCCGATGGCGCGCAGGCCGCGCGGTTCGACGCCGACCTGCTGCGCATCCGCCGGGTGCGCGTCCGCGTGCGCGTGCAGGTGGCGGTGGCCGCGATGCGCGGTCCCGCAGGACGCCTGTTCGCGAAAGGCGGCTCGTCGGCCACGGCGGAGTTCTTCGCGCCCGACCAGCAGGTGATCGTCGACGTGACGCCGCGCAACCTCGGAGCGGCGCCGTGACCGCGCACGCGGTGAGCAGCGAGCGCGGCATCGCGCTGGTGGCGGTGATGTCGGCGTCCGCGCTGCTGCTGGCCCTGGGTCTCAGCCTCGCGCTGACCACGACGATCGAAGTCGGCATCGCCGCCAACCAGCGGGATGGCGTGCAGGCGCTCCACGCGGCGGACGCCGCGCTCGAGCGCGCCATTGCCGACCTGGCGGGGGAGGACTGGGATGCCGTGCTGGCCGGCGCGGTCACCTCGCCGTTCCACGACGGTGGCGGGCTGGTGAGACTGCCGGACGGAGGCCAGCTGGACGTGACGCAGGAAACCAACCGCCTGCGCTGCGGAAGCGCCGCCCCTTGCGGCGACGCCGACATGGACCGCGTAACCGCCGCGCGCCCCTGGGGCCGCAACAACCCGCGGTGGACCCTCTTTGCGTCGGGCCCGCTGGCTGAGCTGCTGCCCGACGCCGCCGTGGCAGCGCGGGAGTATCTTGTAGTTTGGGTTGCCGACGACCCGTCGGAGAACGACGCCCAGCCGCTGCGCGACGGCCGCCCCCCGGCGGTGGCGGATGCGGCCAACCCGTCCAACCCCGGTCGGGGCGCGCTATGGATGCAGGCGCGCGCGTATGGGCCGTCCGGCGCCAGGCGCACCGTCGAGGCAATCGTCGAACGGGACCCGCGCTGGCCGGCCACCCAGCTGCGCGTGCGCGTCTGGCGTGAAATCACGTGAAATCCGTGATGCGGAGACGAGCGACATCGGCCGAAAAGAGGTGCAGCCAGTGATGAATCTCCAGCCCCTTCGCCGCTTCGCCGTTCAGGTCCTGGTCGTGGTCGTGGCTCTTGCCGCCGTGCTCACCTCCGGAGCGCCCGCGCAGTCGCTGGGCGACGTCGCGAAACAGGAGCAGGCGCGCCGCAAGGACGGCGCTGGCAAGACCTACACGAACAACGATCTACGCCCGGCACCCGCGCCCGCCGCGACCAGCCCGGCGCCACCGGCCGCCACTGCGCCGGCCGACGATTCCAAGGCTGCCGGCAAGCCCGACGGCAAGGCCGCCGATGGCGACGCGAAGGCCGACCCGAAGGCGCCCGCCAAACCGGACGCGAAGACGGACGCCAAGAGCGACGCGAAGGCGGCCGACGGAAAGACGGACGAGAAAGCCGACGCCAGGCCTACCGACCCGAAGGGGGATGCGGCCTCGTGGCGGAAGCGGCAGAAGGATCTGCAGGACGCGCTCGATCGGTCGAAGCTCTTTGCCGACTCGCTCCAGAGCCGGATCAACGGCCTCTCCGCCGACTTCTCGGCCCGCGACGATCCGGCACAGCGTTCCGTCGTCGCCGCCGATCGGCAACGGGCGCTCACCGAGCTCGATCGCGTGAAGAAGGAGATCCAGAAGCAGACCAAGGATCTCTCCGATCTCCAGGAAGAAGCCCGCAAGAGCGGCGTCCCGCCCGGGTGGCTCCGCTAAGCGCCGCGCTCAGCGCCCCGATGCGGTCTTCACCCGTACTCCTCGTCGAGGACAAGGACTCGCTCCGCACGATGCTGCGCCTTGCGCTCGAAGCGCAGGGGCACGCCGTGGTGGAGGCGCGCGACGAGGGCGAGGCCATCCAGGAGATGCGCCAGGCCCGCCCTGCGGTGGTGCTCACCGATCTCAAGCTTCCGAGCGGCGACGGGTTCGGCGTGCTGCGCGCCGCCAAGGAGCTCGACCCGGATCTGCAGGTGGTGGTGATGACCGCCTACGGCAGCATCCAGGATGCCGTGTCCGCCATGAAGGAAGGGGCGATGGAGTTCCTGGCCAAGCCAGTGGACCCCGATCATCTGTCGCTCATGGTGGCGCGCGCGCTGGCGCACCGGCGCGTGCTCACCGAGAACATGGTGCTGCGCGAGGAGCTGGCCGAGAAGCGCGGCGCGCCGCGCATCATCGGCGACGATCCCACGCTGCGCAGCGTGCTGCAGCACCTGCACCGGGCGGCCGGCACCGATGCCACCGTGCTCCTCGAAGGGGAGAGCGGCACCGGCAAAGAGCTGTTTGCCCGCGCGCTCCACGCGCTCAGCCCGCGCCAGGACGGCCCGTTCATCGCCATCAACTGCGCCGCCATTCCCGAAACGCTGCTCGAAACCGAGCTCTTCGGCCATGAGAAGGGCGCGTTCACCGGCGCCGCCAATCGAAAGCCCGGGCGCTTCGAGATGGCGCACCGCGGCACGCTGTTCCTGGACGAGATCGGCGACCTGCCGCTCACGCTCCAGGCCAAGATCCTGCGCGCCCTCGAGGAGAAACGGTTCGAGCGCGTCGGCGGCACGCAGTCGCTGCACGTGGACGTGCGCGTGGTGGCCGCCACCAACCGCAATCTCAAGGCGCGCGTCGCCGACCGGCAGTTCCGCGAGGATCTGTACTTCCGGCTGTCGGTCTTTCCGATCCAGATTCCGCCGTTGCGCGAGCGCAGCGACGACATCCTGACGCTGGCGCACCACTTCGTGGACCGCATCTGCCGCGACGTCAACAAGAAGCCGCTGATGCTGTCGGACGCGGCCATCGAGGAGCTGCGCGGCTACGCCTGGCCGGGCAACGTGCGCGAGCTGCAGAACTGCATCGAGCGCGCGGTGATCCTGACCGAGGGCGACACCATTCAGCCGCGCCATCTGAGCCTGTCGTTCCGTCAGCCCGGGCCGCCGCTGGTGCCACCGGCGCCGGTCAATGGAACCGCGTCCACCTCCGCCGCACCGGCGCAGCCGTCCAGCCCCTGGGATCAGATCGACCTGTCGGGCACGATGAGCGAGGCGCTGCGCCGCATCTCGGCCGAAGTGGAGCGGCGGAAGATCGAACAGGCGCTCAAGGACGCGCGCGGCAGCAAGGGCGCCGCAGCCGACGCGCTCCAAATCGGGTTCAAGGCGCTCGGCACTCGCATGCGCCAGCTCGGTATCCCGGAGCCGTAACCGGGCGACTCATGGCGCGCGCGCCGCACTTCCTTCGCCCACTCGTCAACGCTGCGCCTGCGGGCTTCTGTCTGCGCAATCACCGCACCGGTCAGGTGCTGGCCAGCACGCTCCTGCCCGCGCTCGATTCCGCGACGCGCAAGACCGGTCTGCTGAAGCACACCTCGCTTGCCGACGGCGAGGCGATGCTCATCGCGCCGTCGAACGCGGTCCATACCTGGTTCATGAAGTTCGATCTGGACCTGATCTTCGTCCGCCGAGACGGCCACGTGGTGAAGACGCGCGCCGGCGTGAAGCCGTGGCGCATGAGCGCGGCGCTGCGTGCGTTTGCGGTGATTGAAATGCGCGCCGGCACGCTCGCCGAGCGCGACACCCAGCCCGGCGATCTCCTCGAAGTCGTTCGAGCCGCCTGAAGGCGGCCCCACGCTACCGCGGCTGATAGACCTTCAGGCCAGGCACGTCGCCGAAATCCGTCTCGTTGAGCGTCCAGAGGCGGGCGTTGTGTTCGAGGGCGCACGCGGCGATCGCGAGGTCGGCGTGCCGCTGACGGGCGCGCTTGACGCGCCGATAGAGAGCAGCGGCGGTCTCCGCTTCCCGGCTGCCAAACGCCACGACTGCGTCGTTGCCGAAGAAGCGGCGGACCGCCTCGTCTTCGCCTTGCGTGCGCGGGCCGCGAAGCCATTCGTACTGCACCAGCGCACAAAATGCGATGACGTGCCCGGCACTCGTCGCGGTCGCAAGGTGTGCGAGCGCCCGCCGTGGTCCGGTGAATGCGTCAATCAGGACCGACGTGTCGAGATGGATGAGCATCAGTCGGATGGGCGTAACCAGCCGGTCCGACGCGTCCGCTTGACGTCGCGGAGTTCTCGATCGACCTCAACCTTGGAGCGGGTGGAGGGCTGAGAAGTGAGCTCGCGAATGACCGCGAGGCGTCGTTCCCGTTCCTCGTCGGGCAGCCTGTCCTCGCGAGCGCCGTACTCGGCGATCGCTTCGCGCACCACCAGGCTCTGCGCTTTCCGCTTCTGCTCCGAGATGCGACGCAGGAGCTGGACCGTCCGCTCGTCGAGCGAGAACGTCAGCTTGGGCATATGGCAATACTACCATACTGCCATACCTGTCAGTCGCACGCCCAGGGTCTTCAGGCCCGCTTGCCAAACAGGCCGAGCCACAGCCACGACCAGTCGCGCACGGGTCGCAGGCTGTAGGCGACCGTCAGGCCGCTCTGATCGACGGCATGCGTCATCCCGGTGATCGCCACGCGATCGTCGTCCGGCAGCAGCGCGTTCGCGAGGTACACCGCGCCATGGGCCGCGTTGGCGTTGCGGAAGGACAGCCGGTGCGCCCCGGGCGCTGGTTGGACAAGACGCGCGTCCACGAGCAGCGTGATCGCCGCATCGCCGGCGCGAAGCGCCGCGGCGGCGGGAACGCTCGATCCGGTGAGCGTCAACGGCACCGGGCCGTCGTCGAGCCGCAGCGACAGTCCGCGCAGGACGTGCTGCAGATAGGCGGTGCATTCGGCAGTGGACAGCACCGCATCGTGATTGGCGTCGATGTCGCGGATCACCGCGTCGGCCACCGCGATCCCCGGCGTGAGGCTCACGTCGAGACGGATGACGGCCGGCGCGATGGCGATCCGCGATGCCTGCAGATACTCGTCGTAACGGTGTGCCGACACTCTCGTGCCGGCCGCGGCGACGATGGCGGCCAGCAGCAGGGCCGAGGCGGCGTTACCGGCGCGCAAGCTTCGCTCCGTAGTCGTTGGTCGGGTCGCGGTAAATCGTGTGGATGTGATCGACACCGCCCTGCGGCGCGTACTCGATGACGATCGTCGGACCCTGGACGCGGAAGTAGGCCGCGCTGCCGTTGGTGGTGGGGCCGCTCCAGGCAAACCAGGTCTGCGGCAGGTTGCCAGTGATCTCGGCCATGCGGGGAGCGGCGTAGGCGTCGGTCATGATGCCCGCCCACTCCTCGATGATCCCCAGCAGCATCGTCTGCTGCGCCGGCGTCATCGACGACGCGCGCAGCCCCTCCGGCTGAATCGTCCGCCCATCCTGGCCGGGTCCCAGCACGAGATCGGCGACGCGATAGTTCAGGATCGCCTGGCCGCGCTGGGTGGCGTCGAGAGCGTTGACCAGCGCAAACGCCTTGTCGTTTTCGTCACCGAGCGGGCGCACCGTGCGCCCCTCGACCGTGAATGTGGCGGGCTGCGCCGCCG
>DASYRM010000034.1:0-18553 GCA_036004405.1 Vicinamibacterales bacterium | reverse complement strand
TGAAGCCGCCGGTGATGTTGCGGTCGAACAGGAACGGCTCGGTGAACCCGAGCTGGTAGTTCTGCGAGCGGTCGCCGGCCGTCATCGACACTGTCAGGCTCTCGCCGCGGCCAAGGAAGTTGGAGGTCTGGAACGCGAGCTGGCCGAACACGCCTTCGTATTGCGAGACGCCGGCGCCGAAGGTAAGCTGGTTGCGGTTCTGTTCCTCCAGCTTCAAGGTGACGTCAACGGTGTTCGTCTTGCCGGGCGTCTTGTCCACCTTCATGTCCTTGTCGTTCCCCTCCAGATTCTTGAAATAGCCAAGCTGGTTGAGACGGCGGACGCTGAACTTGAGCGCTTCGGTGTCGAAGACGCCGCCTTCGAAGAGGCGCATCTCGCGACGAATCACGTTGTCGCGCGTGGTGGTGTTGCCCGTGAAGGTGATGCGGTTGACGAAGTACTGCGGGCCCTCTTCGATCCGCATCGTGATGTCGGCGATCGGCGTGGGCTTGACGGCGGGCGTCGACTCCGGCGGGGCGCGAAGCGCCTCGGGAATCTGGTTCGCCAGCGTGTCCTCGACGGTGGGGTCGTCGCTATAGCTGAAGTCCGGAAACGCCGTGAACTCCATGTAACCGTAGCGGCCGTACACTTCCTGATTCTTCTTGCGGCCGTCGTCCACCTTCTTGCGGTTGTACCAGCCGCCCTTCTCCACCTGGTAGAGCGGGCGGAGCCCCTCGGTCTTGAAGATGGTGTTGCCCGAGAACCCGAAGTCCCCGAACTTGTAGCGTGGGCCTTCCGTGACCGGAATGCTCAGGGCGATCCAGCGCGTTTTGCCGTCCTTGGAGTTCTCGAGCGTCTTGAGCTCCGGCTGCCCGATGCGCGCACGGGCGTAGCCGTGGTTCTGGTAGAACTCGACGACGCGTTCGATGTCGGCTTCGTACTCGGCTTCCTTGTAGGTGCCGCTGCCGGTGATGAACGAGATGATCCCCTTCGGCTTGTTCTCCTTGAGGCGGCGCTGCAGCCGGCCGTCGCTGAAGGCCGTGTTGCCCGTGAAGTCCACCTTGCGGATCTTGATCTTCGGGCCTTCGCTGACGTTGAAGGTGACGTTCACCAGCTTCGGCCCGCCGGCGACCGGCGTGATCTTGTGGGTTACCTCGGCGTTGGTGAACCCCTTCTCGGTCATGAACGACCGCAGCACGCCCTCGACGCGGCGGATGACGCTCTCGTCGAGGAACGAATCGAGGCGCATCTCCACGTTGCGCTCGCGAAGCTTCTCGTCGATCTTCGTGCGGTCGATCTGCTTGCTGCCCTGGTAGTCGACGATCTTGACCCGCTGCCGCTCCTCCATGTTGTAGGTCACGATCTTGCCGACCACGCCGTTCTCGAAGGTGAAGTCGGTGACGTCGATGGAGAGGTCCTCGAGGAAGTTGGTGCCCCACAGGGTCTTGAAGTCGGTGAGCATCGTCTGCTCGGTGGCGTCGTTGTAGGGGATGAAGTTCCCCTGCGACGGCTGGCTGCCACGGAGCTTGATGTAATACATGTAGGTTTCGGACTCGATGACCGGAGCGTTCCCCTGGCGGGGGAAGCAGACTTCGAGCTGCCAGACGAAGGGGGCGGAGTTGGCCGGAGGCAGCGCCGCCGGCGCGGGCAGCTGCGTACCGCACGGCGTCGTGGTGACGACCTGGAGCGCGCGCTCCTGGGCGGCCGGTGCGGCGGGAGCGGGCTCGGGCGCCGCCTGCGATTCGGCTGCGGGCGCCGCGGCCGGTCCGGCGGCGACGGAGGTCACGCGCATCGGCCCACAGGCCACGCAGTAGACCACGACCGCCAGGCCCCGGAGCGCCCTTTGGAGGCCCCTTGCTTGCTGTCTAACCATCAAACCCCACGCACTCCCGCAAAACGGAACGAAGATCCTACAGAGTCTACCGAATTCCAGGCTGAGCGGCGGGACTCACATCTAGGACGAGCCTGACCGGGAAACGGCCGGGCAGCCCCGCGAAACGCGGGGCCGGAAGACAGGACGCAGCGAGGCCAAGCCTCGCTGCCTACACGAGCTGACGGCCGCCGGTCAGCTCGCCAGCCGGGCGGTAGGCAATCTGGCCGCCCTCGAGGTAGACCTCCACCTCGCCGTCGCGCAGGTGGCCGCGAATGAGCTCCTCGGACAACGGGTCTTCGACGTGGCGCTGGATGGCGCGGCGGAGCGGCCGGGCTCCGTACGATCGGTCCTTGCACGTGACGTCGATGATCCAGTCGATGACCTCCGGCGCCACCTTGATCTTCATGCGGCGGTCCGCCAGGTTGGCGTTCAGCTGATCGATGAGCAGCCCCGTGATCGTGCGCAGGTCGTCGTCGGTGAGCGCCTCGAAGACGATGATCTCGTCCACGCGGTTGATGAACTCGGGGTTGAAGGTGCGCTTCACCTCGCCGAGCACCATCTCGCTGACATTCTTCTCGATCGCGCCGACGTCGCTGCCCTGGAACCCCAGCGACGCTTTCTTCTGGATGAAGCGGGCGCCGATGTTCGACGTCATGATGATGATCGTGTTCTTGAAGTTGACACGATTCCCCAGGCCGTCGGTGAGGTGGCCGTCCTCGAACACCTGCAGCAGGATGTTGAAGATGTCCGGATGCGCCTTCTCGATCTCGTCGAGCAGCACCACCGAGTAGGGGCTCCGCTTCACCTTCTCGGTGAGCTGGCCGCCCTCTTCGTGCCCCACGTATCCAGGCGGCGAGCCGATCAGCTTCGACACCGAGTGCTTCTCCATGTACTCGGACATGTCGAAGCGGATGAGCGCGTGATCGCTGCCGAACAGGAAGTTGGCGAGCGCGCGCGCCAGCTCGGTCTTGCCGACGCCGGTCGGGCCTAGGAAGATGAAGCTGCCCACCGGACGGCTCGGGTTCTTGAGGCCGGCGCGTGAACGGCGGATCGCCCGCGACACCGCCGAGATCGCCTTCTCCTGGCTGATGACGCGCTTGTGGAGATCCGACTCCATGCGCAGCAGCTTGTCGCCTTCGTCCTGGTTGATCGGCGTGATCGGCACGCCGGTCCACTTCGACACCACTTCGTCGATGTCCTGGCGGCCGACGATCACCTTGCGCGCGCTCGACTTCACGTCGAAGCGCTCGCGCACGAAGGCCAGGTTCTCGCGCGCGGAGAGCTCCTCCTCGCGCGCCTTCTGCGCCGTCTCGAAGTCCTTCTGTGAGACCGCCTGCTCCATCCGCTCCACCGCGACACGGATGCTCTTGTTGATCTCGCCGAACTCTTCGCTGTAGCCGGCTTCCTTCAGTTTGGCGCGCGCCCCGGCTTCGTCGAGCAGATCGATCGCCTTGTCGGGCAGGAACCGATCGGTGATGTAGCGGCTCGACTGATAGACCGAGGCCTCGATCGCCTCGCGCGTGTACTCGACGTGGTGGAACTGCTCGTAGCGATCCTTGACGCCGAGCAGGATCTCGATCGCTTCCTTCTCGACCGGCGGGTCCACCTTGATGGCCTGGAAGCGGCGCTCGAGCGAGCGGTCCTTCTCGATGTACTTCCGGTACTCGGCTGGCGTGGTGGCGCCGATGCAGCGGATCTCGCCGCGGCTCAGCGCCGGCTTGAGGATGTTGGCCGCGTCGAGCGACCCCTCGGCCGAACCGGCGCCGACCAGCGTGTGCAGCTCGTCGATGAACACGATGATGTTCGGGTTCTCGGTCAGCTCCTTCATGATCGCCTTGAGGCGCTCTTCGAACTGGCCGCGATACTTGGTGCCGGCGACGATGAGCGAGATGTCGAGCGCGAGGATGCGCTTGTCGGCGAGGAAGTGCGGCACGTCGCCGTACACCACCTTCTGCGCCAGCCCTTCGACGATCGCCGTCTTGCCCACGCCGGGCTCGCCGATGAGCACGGCGTTGTTCTTGGTGCGGCGGCACAGCACCTGCTGCACGCGCTCGATCTCGTAGCTGCGACCCACGAGCGGATCGAGCGAGTTCTTCATCGCGGCCTCGGTGAGGTCGCGGCTGAACTCGGCGAGCAGCGGCGTTTCCTTGCCGCGTGAGAGCGTGGTCTTCTCGTTGAGGAGCTGGACGATGTCCTCCCGCACGGTGTGCAGGCGCATCCCCTTCTCCATCAGGATCGACGCGGCAACCGAGCGCTCCTCACGCAGGATGCCGAGCAGCACGTGCTCGGTCCCGATGTAGTTGTGCAGCAGGCGATCGGCTTCTTCGGCGGCGCACTGCAGGACCCGCTTGGTCTCGGCGCTGAGCGGCATCTCCACCGAGGTGGAGACCTTTTCCCGGAACACGGTCCGGCCTTCGATCTCTTTTCGGATGTTTTCCAGGGACAGGTGGGAGCGGGCGAAGATACGGCTCGTCAGCCCTTTCCCTTCGCGAATCAGACCGAGCAGGAGGTGCTCGGTTTCGATCGACATGCTGCCAAGCTGGCTGGCCTCGTAACGAGCGAAAAACAGCACCCTGCGCGCGCGTTCCGTGTACCGTTCGAACATCAGGCCTGCCTAGAGGTCGGGAAGGCTACGTTGAACCTCTAGTGGTCATTATAGGGCAAACGCGGCGGGCCCCCAAGCGCCGGCCCGAGATAAGTCCTGACGCTCGTTAGGTTTCGGTGGATGCCCCAACTCGACTTGGGGCGAAACCCTGGATCCGGGAACCGATGCTACGTGACGTGACGGCTCGCGCACTTCGCGACGCTCTTCTCGACCACCGCCCGGGCGGCCACCGCATCGTAGGCGAGGAAGTGCGGCGACTGGCGGTGGGCGGCGTGCGCGTCGGGGCTGTCGTACACCTCGTAGAGCACCCACTTCTCGGGGTGCTCCTTGTCCTGGCTGACGTCGAAGCGCAGGCAGCCCGGATCGTGCAGCACCGATTCACTGGCGTTGTGCAGCAGCGCGGCCTCGAACTCGGGCTGCATCTCCGGCTTGATGGTCACCTGGACCAGGACGACGTGCCGCTCCCCGGGCTTGCCTGCCGGGAACCTCACGATCGACTCGCGCACCGAATCGAAGTGCAGCCCGGCGCGGGCCAGGATCGCTCCGGCGACCGACTCGGGATGGCGCAGCAGCCCGAGGAGCATGTGCTCGGCGCCGATGTAGTTGTCGAGCAGGCGATCGGCTTCCTCGGCCGCGTGGGCCAGCACCGCCTTGGTCTGCCTGGCAATCGGGATTTCCACCGAGGTCGCGATTCGCGGCCGGTCGGCGGCGGCGTCGTAGACCTCCATGTGGACGGCCATCGGATCGAGGTGGGCCCGGTCGAAGATCCGGGCGGTGAGCCCCTTGCCGTCCCGCAGCAGGCCGAGCAGGAGGTGTTCGGTGTCGATGGCGGGGCTGCCTAGCTGGGAGGCCTCGTAGCGGGCGAAGAACAACACCCGGCGGGCCCGTTCGGTGTAGCGCTCGAACATCCGACCTCAGCGTGACTATACTGCCACCCATGCCAGAGACCATCGGATTCATCGGCCTTGGGCTCATGGGGAAACCCATGGCCGCCAACTTGCTAAAGGCCGGCTACCCGGTCGTCGTGCACAGCCGCAGCCCGGGCCCGGTCGAGGAGCTTGTCGCCCAGGGGGCGCGCAAGGGCACCTCCCCCGCCGACGTGGCGCGGCAGTCCACCCGGGTCATCACCATGGTCCCCGACTCTCCGGACGTCGAACGGGTGCTCGCCGGTCCCGACGGCGTCTTCAGCGCGCTCCAGCCCGGCGCCATCGTCATCGACATGAGCAGCATCGCGCCGGGCGTGGCCCGCAGGCTGGCCGAGAAAGCCGCCTCGCTCGGCGCCACCATGCTCGACGCGCCCGTCAGCGGCGGCGACATCGGCGCCATCAACGGCACGCTGTCGATCATGGTGGGCGGCGACGCCGCGGCGTTTGCCGCCGCGAAACCGATCTTCGACGTGCTCGGCAACCCCGAGAAGGTGATTCACATCGGCGGCCCCGGCGCCGGTCAGCTGTGCAAGCTCTGTAACCAGATGGTGATCGGCGGCACGCTGGCGGTGGCCGCCGAAGCGCTGGCGCTGGCGAAGAAGTCGGGCGTGGATGCGGCGAAGGTCCGCGAAGCGCTGCTCGGCGGCTTCGCGCAGAGCCGTGTGCTGGAGGTGCACGGCGAGCGTGCACTCAAGAACACGTTCAAGCCGGGATTCAAGACGCACCTCTTCGCCAAGGACATGCGCAACGTCGTCTCGACACTCGCCGAGCACGACTGCGCGGCCCCGGTGACCGCCGTCGTCCAGCAGCTGCTGCACGCGACGATGGCCGCCGGCCGGGGCGAGGACGACACCTCGATCATGGCCAAGACCGTGTTCGATATCGCCGGCGTGGAGTAGCCGGAGGGCCGACTGGTGGAAGACGCCACCAAGCCCCACGGGATCATGGCGCTGCAGGCGGGCGGCTCCGTGCCGCTCGCCTCGCTGCGCAGCCTGTGGTGGCGTGTGCCCACCGTGGCCGCCGTGTACTTCCTGGCGGCCCGCGTCGGATTCATGCTCGATCTCGAGCCCGGCTTCGCCAGCTCGATCTGGCCCGCCGCGGGTATCGGCTCGGCGTCGCTGCTCATCTGGGGGCCGCGCCTCTGGCCGGGCGTGCTGCTCGGATCGTTCCTCTTCAACTGGTACTTGTCGCTGCTCCTCATCTCGTACGACCCCGGGGATCCGCGGCGGACGGCCGACATCGTGGTCGCGCTGGTCATTGCCGGCGGCGTGGCGCTCCAGGCACTGCTGTGCGCCAGCCTGGCGCGGCCGGTGCTGCGATCGGGCCGCGTGCTGACCAGCGTCCGCAGCGCCGTCCCGCTGCTGCTCATGAGCGGTCCGGTGTCGTGTCTGGTCTCGGCGAGCGTTGGCGTCGGCGCGCGCTGGCTCTCGGGCGACATGCCGTTCGACGAGGTGTGGCCCAACTGGTTCACGTGGTGGATGGGCGATTCGATCGGCGTCCTCTTCTTCGTGCCGCTCACCCTGCTCGCCTTTCCCGAAGCCCGGCCCCGCCGCCTCGGGCTCGCCGCCCGGCTCGCCATTCCGCTCATCGTGGTCGGGGTCCTCGTCGCGGTGGCGCACCGCGCCACGCAGGATTCGCGCCGCGAGCACACCTCGCGCGAAATGGCGGCCATCGAAAACGAGCTGCAGTTCCAGCTCAACTCGCAGATCACCAACCTTCATCTGGTGGAGCGGCTGCTGACCCTCGCCCCGCGGATCGATCGCGAGCAGTTCGGCGCGTTCGCCGCGCAGACCCTGACCCCGGGGGCGCAGACGCTGGAGTGGGTGCCGCGCGTCGCGGCCTCCGAGCGCGACGCGTTCGAAGCGGCGGCCAGCCGCGACTCGACCCCGTTCCGCATCCTCGAGCCCACCGAAACGGGGGCGCTGATGGTGGCGCCGCCGCGGCCGGAGTACTTCCCCACTCTCTACGTCGAGCCGCTCCTCACGGCGGAGACCGAGCTCGGGCTCGACCACTCGGTCGATCCGGTGCGCCGCGCGGCGATGTCGCGGGCCCGCGACACCGGCCAGGCCACCGTGACCGCCCCGGTGCTGCTGCCCGGCGATCACCAGACGCGCGCCGTGATTGCGATGGTGCCGGTCTACGCCATGGGGCCCGGCCAGACGACGGTCGCGTCGGTGGCGGCGCGGCAGGACACGCTGCGCGGCTACGCCATGTCGGTCGTGCCCATCGACAGCCTAGCGCAGAACCTGGCGCGTGAAGCCGCCACGCTGCGTCTGGCCGCGTCGCTCGTCGACGTGAGCGACCCCGAGGAGGTTGTTCCCATCTTCACCCAGGGCACGCCGGCTCGCGCCGGCGCCAGCCTGCGCGTCAATCTGCCGGTGGTGTTCGGCGGGCGGGCGTGGCGCCTCGACCTGGCACCCGTGCGGCCCGACCTGTTGCCCGGGGAGACGCGCGACGGCCGGTTGATGCTCGCGGGCGCCGTCCTCTTGACGTTTCTCACCGGGCTCTTCGTGCTCACCGAAGCCGGCCTCAGCATCGCGGTGGCGGTGGAAGTCCAGCACCGCACGGCCGAATTGAGCGGCGAGGTGATCGTCCGCCGCCGCCTCGAAGCGCAGGCACGCGAGAGCGAGGCGCGCTTCCGCACCATCTTCGACAACAGCACCGACCTGCTCCAGAGCGTCGATGCGCTCGGCGGGTTCGTGCAGGTGAACCCGGCGTGGAAGCGGCTGCTCGGCTACAGCGACGACGACCTCAAGCACCTGAACCTGTTCGACGTCGTGGCCCCGGAAGACGCGGCCATCGTCGAAGGGCTGCTCCTGCGGTTGATTCGCGGCGAGCAGGTGGGCACCTTCGACGTCACCATGCTGTGCAAGGACGGGCGCCGCGTCGTGCTCGAGGGCAACGTGAGCGCCCATGTCCAGGAGGGTGCGCCGCTGGTGACACGCGGCATCTTCCGCGACGTGACGACGCGCAAGATCGCCGAGGAGCAGCTGGCCACCGTCCGCGAGCGCCTCGGCCTGGCCCTCCGCGGCTCGAAGCTGGCGCTGTGGGACCTCGACGTAGAGACCGGGCGCGTGTTCCTGAGCGAGGACTGGGGCACGATTCTCGACACCGAACGGCGCGACGTCGTCGTGCCGATTGCGTCGCTCACCGCGCTCGTGCATCCCGACGATCTGCCGGGCATCACCGCCGCCGCGTTTGCCGCCTTCAAGGGCGAGCGTCCCGAGTATCTGGTCGAACACCGGGTGCGGACCGCGCAGGGCCGTTGGAAGTGGATCCAGTCGCACGGCATGGTAACCGAGCGGCGGCCAAACGGGCGCGCTAAGCGCATGACCGGCACCAACGCCGACATCGACGCGCGCAAGCACGCCGAGGAGGCGATGGTCGCAGCCGAGCGCCGGCTACGGGAAGTGACCGACGGCCTGCCCGGCGCCGTCTACCAGTTCCAGTGGTCGGGCGGCAGCCGCGTGCGCTTCAACTTCCTCAGCGCGGGCGTGCTGGACCTCCTTGGCGTCGGCCGCGAAGCCATCATGCGGGCGCCGCGGCTGGTGTTCGCCGCGGTGGTCAGAGAGGACCGCCGCGCGTTCCTGGAGAGCCTGCGTACGGCCATCACCGGCGGCGCGCTCGAGTGGTCGCACGAGTTCCGCGTGCTGCGCAAGGACGGCCGCATGGTCTGGAGCCGCAGCGTCGCCAGCCGCCTCGGCACCGGCGGCGACGCGGTGTGGAACGGCTACTGGGTGGACATCTCGTCGCTCATCGAAGCCGAGCGCACCCTTCGCGAGGCACGCGACGCGGCCGAATCCGCCAACCGCGCCAAGAGCGCGTTCCTGGCCGCGATGAGCCACGAAATCCGGACGCCGATGAACGCCATCCTCGGCATGGTGGAACTGCTCGAGATCTCGTCCACCAATCGCGAGCACCGCGACATGCTGAGCGTCATCAACGCCTCGTCGCAATCGCTCCTGCAGATCCTGAACGACGTCCTCGATCTGTCGAAGGTCGAGGCCGGCCACCTGACGCTGGCGCCGGTGCCGTCGTCGCTCGGCGAGCTGGTGCGCAGCGTGGCGCTGACGTTTGCCGACGGCGCGCGTCGCAAGGGGCTGGCCCTCGAGTGGCACGCCGATACGGCGCTGGCCCCTCGACTGCGGTTCGACCCGGCGCGGCTCCGCCAGATCCTGCTCAATCTCGTCGGCAACGGCCTCAAATTCACCGAAACCGGGACGGTGGCCATCCGCGTCCGCGTCGTCGAATCGCGCGCCGACGCCCAGCGGATCGAAATCGTGGTGAAGGACTCGGGCATCGGCATCTCGCGCGACGACCAGGACCGGCTGTTCCGGCCGTTCGTGCAGGCCGAAGCCCCCCTGTCGCGCAACCGCGGCGGCACCGGCCTCGGGCTCGCCATCTCGCGCCGCCTGGCAGAGCTGATGCACGGGGACCTGACCCTGGTCAGCGAACCGGGCCAGGGAACGACCGTGACCCTCAGCCTCGGGCTCGAGGTCGTTTCGGGAGCCGAGGCGGATACGGCCGCCGAGGGCGGCCTGGAGCTGCCGGCGTCGGTGGCCATCCCGCGCGCGCGCGACCGCCGGCGCATCCTGGTGGTGGACGACAACGAGTTCAACCGCGCGGTGCTGGCCCGCCAGGTGGCGGCGCTCGGCTACGAGGCCGAGCAGGCCTCGGACGGCGAGGAGGCCCTCCAGCTCGTCGAGCACGGGGACTACGCGCTGATCCTGGCCGACTGCCAGATGCCGGGCATGGACGGGTTCCAATTCGCCCGCGCGGTCCGGCAGGCCGAGGCTGACGAGCACCGCGGCCGTATCCCGATCGTCGCCTGGACCGCCAACGTGATGCCGGACGACGTGGCGGCGTGCCGCGACGCCGGCATGGACGACGTCCTGGCGAAGCCGTCGGCGCTGCCCACCGTGCAGCGCGTGCTGCGCACCTGGGTCGATCACGCCGGCGACTTCGTCCGCGTGGCGCCGGGGGGAAGTGCTGCCCCGCTGCCCGCCGCCGATGGCGATGGCGCGCCGATCGATCGCATGCAGCTGCGCGCCATCATGGACGGCGACGCCGCGCTCGAAGCCGAGATGCTGGCGGGGTTCCGCACCGCGAGCGTCAAGGAAGCCGCCGTGCTGCGCGAGGCGCTCGCCCGGCGGGATTGCGGCGCCATCCGCCACGCCTCGCATCGCATGAAAGGGCTCGCCCGGCTCGTGGCGGCGTCATCCCTGGCGTCGGTCTGCGAACGCCTCGAGCGTCAGGCCCGCGCCGGGTGCGTCGACGACCCGGCGCTCGTGCTGGCCGAGTTCGAGCGGGAATGGCACCGGGTGAGCGACTTCCTCAACGCTGGCACGCCAGGTTAGCCGTTTCGGGGATCCCCAGCCTTCCCGGCTGTGGTCTAATGTCGGATCGAGCCGCGCGCGGGGCGTGGCCCGGTTTAAAGGACGGGGTTTTGGACAGACGGACTGACGGCGGCCTCGAGAACGGCTCGCTCAGCGTCCTCGTCGTGGACGACGACGACCTGCAGCGCCAGTTCCTTGCGCGGCTGCTCGCCCGCGCCGGTATCGGTCCCCTGTTCTGGGCCACCAACGGCCGCTCGGCGCTCGAAGCGTTCCGCGAAGAGCAGCAACCGATCGACGTCGTGGTCTGCGACCTGCTGATGCCGGAGATGGATGGTATCGAATTCCTCAAGCAGGTCAGCGACGAGGGCTACAACCCGTCGATCGTGATCTCCAGCGGCGCCGACGAGGACACGCAGCGCGAGATGGAAACCATGGCCCGCACCCGCGGCCTGCGCGTCCTGGGATTCATTCCCAAACCGGTGTCGGTGGACGCGCTCCTCACCGTGCTTGCGCGCCATGGCAGCCAGGACGTCCCGGCCGATACGCCCCCCGAGCCGGCGCCCGAGCCTGAAGTCGATCCGGCCCGGCGAAATCCCTAGACGGTTACCCGCCCTACGCGGGCTTGAGCCGGCCGCCCTCGAGGCGCAGAACCCGATCGCACGCGAGCGCAAGCTTCGGGTTGTGCGTGGCAATCACCGACGTCAGCCCGTGCTCGGCGTGAATCTGGCGCAGCAGGCCGTGCAGCGACTCCGCCGTCGGCTCGTCGAGGTCGCCGGTGGGTTCGTCGGCCAGCAGGAGCGCCGGCCGCATCACCAGCGCCCGCGCCACGGCGACGCGCTGCTGCTCCCCGCCCGACAGCATGCTGGGACGGTGCTCGACGCGTTCGGCCAGGCCGACGCGCGACAGCAGGTCCGCCGCGCGCGTCCGCGCCTCGGCGAGCGCTGTGCCGGCGATGCGCATCGGCATCTCGACGTTCTCCAGTGCCGTGAACTCCGGCAGCAGGTGATGGAATTGAAACACGAACCCGACCTGCCGGTTGCGAAACGTCACCAGCCCGGCGTCGTTCAGGTTGGCGAGGGTCCGGCCCGCCACCTCCACCTCGCCGCTGTCGGCGCGATCGAGGCCGCCGAGGATGTGCAGCAGGGTGCTCTTGCCGACCCCGGAGGCGCCGACGACGGCCACCATCTCGCCTTCGGCCACGTCGATTTCGAGATCGCGCAGGACGTGCAGACGGGCCGTTCCCCCCTGGTAGAACTTGTTGAGCCCCGCCACGCGCACGAGCGTCATCGGGCTCACTCGATGCGCAGCGCCTGCACGGGATCGAGCCGCGAGGCCTGCCGGGAGGGATAGATCGTGGAGGCGAAGCAGATCGCCACCGCGGACACGACGACGATCGCAAAGTCGAGCGGCAGCACGATGAACGGGACGTACGACACCTGGTAGACGTCGATCGGGATGTGCACCACCTTGTAGCGGTTGAGCACCCAGCACAGCGCGAGGCCGCCGACGCTGCCGGCCACGGTGCCGACGATCCCGATCGCCGTGCCTTGGGCGATGAAGATCGCCATGATGCTGCGGGCCGAGGCGCCCATGGTCTTGAGGATGGCGATGTCGCGGCTCTTCTGCATCACCATCAGGATGAGCGACGAGATGATGTTGAGAGCGCCGACGATGACGATGAGCGCCACCGCGATCGAGATGCCCATCTTCTCGAGCCACAACGCCGAGAAGAGCGACTGGTTCATCGACGCCCAGTCGCGCGCGTCGTACGACGACCCCAGCGTGGCTTCGATGTTCTTGGCGACGACGGGTGCCTCCCACAGGTCGCGGACGCGGACTTGAATGAGGTCGGGCTCGGCCCGGGACATGAGCCGTTCACCGAAGTCCAGCGACACCAGCCCGTAGGCGCTGTCGAACTCGAGCAGGCCGAGCGAGTAGATCCCCGCGACCCGCACCGGCCGCGCCCGCGGCAGCACGCCGAGCGGCGACAGCGTGCCCTGCGGCGTCAGCAGCGTCACCCGCTCCCCCACCGAGACGCCGAGTTTGCCGGCGAGGTCCTGGCCGAGCAGGATGCCCGGGAGATCTTCGGTTCCGTCCTCCTGCGGGCGCGGCGCGAGATCCTCCAGGCGCCCTTTCCGCATGGCCGACCGGAGGTCGGTGACGTCCACCTCGAGCGCGGGGTCGATCCCCTTGATGGTGATGAAGGCGTCGTTGCGATTGGTGGACACCAGCGCCAGCCCGACGACGGAGGGGGCGGCGCCGAGCACGCCCGGGATCTTCCGGAGCTTCGCCGCTTCAGCCTCGTAATCGTCGATGCCGGCGGCCTTGGTCACGTAGACGTGCGCGATGGCGCCGAGCAGCTTGCTGCGCAGCTCGCCCTGCAGCCCCGTCATGAGCGCGAGCGCGATGATGAGCGCCATGACGCCGACGGCGACGCCGATGGTGGAAAACAGCGACACCAGCGAGACGCGCGCCTGGCGGCGCGGCGCGAGCAGATAGCGGAGGGCGACGAACAGCTCGAACCGCATGGTGGGGTGGGACCGTCTCTAGCGCGGGCGCATCAACGGGAACAGGATGACGTCGCGGATGGACGGGCTGTTGGTGAGCACCATCACCAGCCGGTCGATGCCGATGCCTTCGCCGCCGGTCGGCGGCAGGCCGTATTCGAGGGCGCGGATGTAGTCCTCGTCCATCGCGTGCGCCTCGTCGTCGCCGCCCGCCCGGCTCTTGAGCTGATCCTCGAAGCGGCGCCGCTGCTCGGCCGGATCGTTCAGCTCGCTGAACGCGTTGGCCACCTCGAAGCCGCCGATGTAGAGCTCGAACCGCTCGACCGTGTCCGGGTCGTCGGCGCGCTGCTTCGAGAGCGGCGACACCTCGGTTGGAAAGTCGTAGACGAAGGTCGGCTGCACGAGGTCGTGCTCGCAGAGCGCCTCGAACAGGCTGGCGGTGATGCGTCCGGCGCCGGCACCGGGCTCGATCGCGACGCCGAGACGCTGCGCCAGCGCCGCCGCGCCCTCGCGTGAACGGAGCGCCCCGATGTCCACCGCCTCGCCCAGCTTCGCGGAGGCCGCCTCGGCCGCGGCTTCGCGCAGCGACAGCCGGCGGAACGGTGCCCGGAAGGAGATCGTCTGCTCGCCGAACGGCGCATCGAGGCCGCCGAGCGCCGTCTGCGCCGTCTCGGCGAGCATCTGCTCGGTCAGCGTCATCAGGTCGCGATAATCGGCGTAGGTCCAGTAGAACTCGAGCATGGTGAACTCGGGGTTGTGCTGCGTCGAAATCCCCTCGTTCCGGAAGTTACGATTGATCTCGAACACCCGTTCGATGCCGCCCACCGTCAACCGCTTGAGATAGAGCTCCGGCGCGATGCGCAGGTAGAGCGGCATGTCCAGCGCGTTGTGATGCGTCGTGAACGGCCGCGCCAGCGCGCCGCCCGCAATCGACTGCATCATCGGGGTCTCGACCTCGAGGAACCCGCGCGTGGTGAGGAACTGGCGAATCGCGCTGATGACCTTGCTGCGAATCTCGAAGACCCTGCGCGAGTCGGGATTGACGGTCAGGTCGAGATACCGCTGGCGGTAGCGTGTTTCGACGTCCGTCAGGCCGTGCCACTTTTCGGGCAGTGGCAGCAGGCACTTCGAGAGGAAGGAGAGATCCGAGACCCACACGGTCAGCTCGTTCGTCTTGGTGCGGAACAGCCGCCCCTCGACGCCGACCCAGTCGCCGAAATCGAGCAGCTTGAAGATCTGGAACGCGCGGTCCGGCACGGAGTCCTGCCGGATGTAGACCTGCAACCGCGACACACCGTCCGACAGCACCAGGAAGTTCGCCTTGCCGAACGTGCGGACGCCGAGGATGCGCCCGGCGACGCGCGTGCGCACGTGGTTCGCCTCGAGCGCCTCGCCGCTGGCCGACCCGTGCGCGGTGACGATGGCGCCGATCGTCGCCGCGGCGTCGAAGCGGTGCGGATACACGTCCACGCCGAGCTGCTTGAGCGCTTCGAGGTTGGCGCGGCGCTGGACGATCTGATCGGATTCCTGGATGGTGCTCACGCACGCTCCAACCGGCGCCTGATACCGTCGAGCACGCCGTTGACGAACGGCACGGCCTCCTCGGAGCTGAAGGCGCGAGCCAGCTCCAGGGCTTCGTTGATGATGACGGTGGCCGGCGTCTCGGGCTCGTAGAGGAATTCGTAGACCGCGAGGCGCATGACGAGCCGGTCGATGACGTTCATGCGCTCGATGCGCCAGTGCGCCGCCGCCTCGGAAATGAGCGGATCGAGCTCGGCCACGTGCGCCGCCACGCCCTCGGCCAGCGCGTTGGCAAACGCAGCGAGGTCGGCCGGCAGCGGCTCGTCCTCGTCGGTCACTTCGGGCCACACCCGGCGGACATCGGCCAGCGGCAGCCGCCCCACCTCCCACTGGTAGAGCATCTGCACCGCGGCCTCACGCCCGCGGTGGCGTGCCGCAATGGGCACGGCGGCCTTGGGGGCGCGGCCGTTCATGACGCCGGGCCTCCGTCGATCGCCCGGAGGAGCGTAGCCATCTCCACTGCCGCCAGGGCGGCTTCCCTGCCCTTGTTGCCGGCTCCCGGCTGCGCGCGCACCTCGGCCTGCTCGTCCGTGAGCGTCGTCAGGACGCCGAACGTGATCGGCACGCCGGTGGCGAGACCCACTTCAGCGATGCCACGCGTGGCCGCGTCGGCGATGTACTCGAAGTGCATCGTGTCGCCCTTGATCAGGCAGCCCAGACAAATGACGGCGTCGAAGCGCCCGCTCTCGGCGAGCCGCTGTGCCGCAATCGGAAGCTCGAAGGCGCCAGGCACGCGCACCAGGGTGACGTCGTTGTCGCTCACCTCGGCCTCGGCGAGCGCTTCGCGGGCGCCCGTCAGCAGCCCGTCCGTGATCTCAGGGTTGAAGCGGGAAACGACGATCGCGAACCGGCAGCCGGCGGCGCGCGGCGAGCCCTGCCACTCGTTCACGCCTGCTCCTTCACGCCGTGTTCACGGCACGAGCACGCCATCCTCATCGTCCGGCTCGCGGCGGACCCGAAGGCGTGTGCGGCAGGTTGTCAAACATCGGTGCGAGAGCGAATTATACCCCACGCCCAGCAGGCTCCCGCGCCGAGGAGCGCGCCTGTCGCGTCGGCGTACCAGTCGTGTACGTCGGCGCTCCGGCCCGGCACGAACGACTGATGCCACTCGTCCGTGGCGCCGTACGCGCTCGTGATCGCCCAGGCCGCTGCCGCCATCGGCAGGCGCGTGCCGCCCGCGAGACCGCCGGCGAGCGCCCGGCCGACGGTCACGGCCAGCCCCATGTAGCCGATCGAGTGCCCCTGCTTGTCGGAGAGCTGCGGCGGAAGCGGTGGCTGCGGCTGCGCCGAGATGACGAAGATGAGCGCCATGTAGGCGACGACCGGGCCCCAGAGGCCGACGAGCCTCACAGTATTCGCTTCAGAGCGGGAGTGGATACAGCAGCCAGCCGAGGAGCACTGCCGACCCGACGAAGGTGCCGAACAGCTTGGCGCCGAACAGCACCTGCTCGCGCGGCTCGTCTCGCATCAGCACCGCGAACGCGATCGACACGAACGCCGAGAAGATGAGGAGCAGGCCGAGATGGCTGGTGTCCATCACTTGCGCCTCTATTTCCTTCCCACCGCGATGTCGAACGCGTCGAGCACCGCCAGCATGTTCAGGAGCCCCGCGACGATGACGTAGGTGTTGCCGTATTCGTAGGTGATGGCGATCACGTTGCCAGCGCCGGCGCCGGCCAGCTTGGCCAGAACGTACGGCACGCCGATGCCGAGGTCGGCAATCGCCGCCAGGCCGACCAGCAGATCGCTGAACTGAAATGGAAAGATGCGCCCCTGGATCCACAGGCCGAAGGCGAACATCAGCGGCAGCACGACGAGCAGCGTGAGCCCCTTCTGATAGCGCCCGAGCCACAGGTGCCCGCCACCCGGCACCGCCCACGCCGCGGCGCAGACCAGATACGGGTTTGCGGTGGATGCGGCGCGTCGGCCGCTCGGGGCAGGCATTCCGGGTAGTCTACTGTGCCGCGTTCGGCCGGCCAAACGCGGCGGCCACGACGAGCGCGCCCGCGCCACCGAGCAGCACGCCGGTGCCCGCGCGCACCATTGCCGACGGCGCCCACACGCCGAGCCACTCGACGGCCACCGTCGCCGCCAGCGGCAGTGCGGCGAGCCCGAGCCGCCACGCGATGCGCTCGGGCGGAGCAGACCAGCCCGCATAGAACGACGGCGGCAGCGGCACGAGGATCGCCGATGCGCACGCGCCGAGATACAGGCCGGTACACCGCGCGCAGACAGCCAGCTGCGCGCCGTGCCAGTGAAACGAGCGCCCGGGTTGCTGGTGGCACACGACGCCGCCGATCCCGTAGACGACCGCCGCCAGCGCCGGCGGCAGGTCCGGCGCCAGCACCACGAGCGCGAACCACGCCACCGAGCACGCGGCAAGCGCCGCCACGACCACACGGCCCGACATGATGACTATTGAAGTGCAGCGCCCCGGTTGGCAGCAAGCGGGTGCCTTGCGTACACTGGAACCCGCGGCCATCACCTTCGGCCGCGCAAGGACTCCTTCTCGTGGCCACTACCGCCGTCGCCGACACCGCCTCTCCACCCCGTCCCGCCGTTCGTGAAGCCGCCATCGGCGTGCTGGGCGCCATCAGCCTCTGTCACTGTTTGAACGATCTGATGCAGTCGGTGGTCCCGGCGGTGTATCCGATTCTCAAGGCGTCGTATGCGCTCGACTTCGGGCAGATCGGCCTCATCACCTTCGCCAACCAGGCCACGGCGTCGATGCTGCAGCCGGTGGTCGGCTACTTCACCGACAAGGCGCCGAAGCCGTATTCGCTCGCCACCGGCATGGCGTTCACGTTGACCGGGCTGGTCCTGCTCGCCTTCGCGCCGTCGTTTTCCGTAGTGCTCGTGGCCGCGGCGTGCGTCGGGATCGGATCGTCGATCTTCCACCCCGAGTCGTCGCGGGTGGCGCGAATGGCGTCGGGCGGCCGGCACGGCTTCGCGCAGTCGCTCTTTCAGGTCGGCGGCAACGCCGGATCGGCCATGGGGCCGTTGCTCGCCGCGTTCATCGTGCTGCCGAACGGCCAGCGCAGCATCGCGTGGTTTGCCGTGACGGCGCTTGTCGCGATGACCATCCTCACGCGCGTCGGCGCCTGGTACAAGGCGCACCTGGTGGCGCAGGCAGCGCGCCCGAAGCCGAAGCCGGCGGCCGGGCTTCCCGACGGCAAAGTGCTGCGCTCGCTCGCCATTCTCGTCGCGCTCGTCTTCTCGAAGAACGTGTACCTGGCCAGCCTGACCAGCTTCTACACGTTCTACCTGATTCATAAGTTCGGGATCTCGGTGCAGAACGCGCAGCTGCACCTCTTCCTGTTCCTTGGCGCGGTGGCGGCCGGCACCTTCATCGGAGGGCCGGTCGGCGATCGCATCGGGCGGAAGAAGGTGATCTGGGTATCGATCCTCGGCGTGCTGCCGTTCACGCTGCTGATGCCCTACGCCAGCCTGCGCATGACCGAGCTGCTCACCGTGGTCATCGGCCTGATCCTGGCGTCGGCGTTCTCGGCCATCGTCGTGTTCGCGCAGGAGCTCGTGCCCGGCCGGGTCGGGACCGTCTCGGGGCTGTTCTTCGGGTTTGCGTTCGGCGCCGGCGCCGTGGGCGCGGCGCTCCTCGGCGTGATTGCCGATGCCACCAGCATCGACGTCGTCTACCGGATCTGTGCGTTCCTGCCGGCCCTCGGGCTGCTCACGTACTTCCTGCCGAACCTGGAGCCTGGACGACGGAGGGCCGCCTGACGGCGGGG
>DASYRM010000033.1:0-10653 GCA_036004405.1 Vicinamibacterales bacterium | reverse complement strand
GTCGCGTCTGGTCGGTCTCGACGTCACCACCGTCATCCCGCTCGCGCAGGTCGTCGGGATGATGGTCGGCGTGTATGCCATCGGCTACTACCTGCTGGCCAGGGATCCGATTCGCTACGCCGGCGTGATCTGGATAGCGCTGGCGGGTAAGACGCTCGGCCCGGCGGGATTCGTCTACTACGCGATCGCCGGGATACTGCCCTGGACCTTCGGGTGGACGTGCGTGTTCAACGACCTCGTCTGGTGGCCGGTGTTCTGGAGCTTCGCGCTGCGGTATGCACGAGGACGGCGGCTCATCGTGACGCGGGAGCTGTAACGCCGCACCGCTTTCGCAGGTCCTGCAGGGCGGGGCCGGGCGCTCCTCCGATCTCCATCCGTCGCAGCCGCTCCTTCAGGAATGCAGCATTCGAACAGATCGGCGAGGGCGTCGGCTGCGGTGACGGCGACGCGAGCACGTCAGCCCCCAGATAGAGCACCGCATCGAACTGCTCTTCGAGCGGCAGCTCCTTCCATTGCTCCTTCGGGATCAGAACGATCTTGCCGTCGCGCACCATCGCACGCGGGAGCGGCGGCACGCCGGACCGATCGTCGAAGGCCCCGTAGTCGACGGCGCCGAGCGTCGTGCCGCGGACGGTCGCCAGGCTCGGCACCGGCCACCTCGCGACGTCGTGGATCTTCGGCAAGATCGCGGCATAGAAGATCGAGAACACGCGGTCGGGCGAGGCGGCTTCGAGAATGCTGACGATGGTCTGGGCCCGCCAGTCGCTCATGTCGTAATTCGACCCCTCGTTCTTGCGTTGCGTGTGCCCCTCACCGTAGACGACGAGCGCGTGCCGGCGCTTCGCGCGTACCTCGACCTGGAGCACCGCCGCCGGGTAGGTCTCGCGCATGTTGAAGAACGGCCCGAAGTCGGCCGGCGTCCCGATGGTGGACCAGTCGATCGGCGGCTCGCCAAGCAGCACGCGCAGGCGCCGCTCACGAGGCAGCGACCGGTTCACCTCGCGGACAATGCGGTACTTATCAGGGATGGTTCCGTCAGGAGCCACGAAGATGCTCGATACGATGCCATCGTTCCAGACGTGCTGCAGCTCGTCATAGGCAACGTTCTCGCCGTTCACATAGCGATCCAGCTGCGGCTGAAACCGGGCGTTGCCCCCCTCGTAGACGATGTCGTTCACGACCATCGGGAATCGCGGGTCGCGAATCAGTGCGTAGGTGAAGTCCGCAACCGTCTTCGACCCGTGGGCATCCGGCAGCGTGACGATCGAATGCGTGCGGAAGACGTCGAGGATAGCGCTCACCGCATCGGTCGGCGTCGGGGTACTCCGCGCGGGCCCCTGGGCCGACACGAGACCTGTTGTCAGAGCAAGCACGAATACAAAGGCCAGCAATCGGGTCTTCAGATACATGCCCGGTCTCGCAATCTCCATCATCCCCGCGGGATTGGCGGGTGAGGTAAAGCCGAACTTCTTGTACAGTCCGTGGGCGTCGCGTGTGACCAGACCCCAGCGCCGCAGCCCCTGCAGATCGGGATGCGTCATGAGCTCGCGCATCATCCAGGTGCCGAGGCCGCGCCCCTGATACTCCTCGAGCACGTAGACGTCGCACAGATAGGCATACGTCGCGCGGTCGGTCACGACGCGCGCGAGACCTACCTGCCGCTCCGCATCCAGCAGGCCGAAGCACAGCGAACCGGCCATGGCCCTGGCCACCAGATCCTTGGGAATGCCCTCGGCCCAGTACGAGCGGGTCAAATAGGCGTGGATGGCGTCGACGTCCATCGACGCCACGTCGGTCGTGATGCGGAACGTGTCCCGGCTTCTCTCGAATGCACTCACTCGCGCCGATACTCCTCGAGAGGCAGTTTCTCACGATGGCGCTCGAAACCACCGGCGACACCTGGCCGTCCGCCACGCGGATCGCCGGCAACACGCGCGCGAACCTAAGGTCGATCTGGCTGTTCACCGTGCTGTGGAACGCCGTGAGCGCTCCGGTGCTGATCTACATTCCACCCGAGCTCGCGCGCCAGCCGCTGGCGGCGCTTGGGTTCCTGTTTCCGGTCGTCGGCGCCGGACTGCTGGTGTGGGCCCTCGTCACCACGGCTCGCGCGCGGCGCTTCGGTGAGACGTGGCTCGACACGACGGCCGGCCCCGCACAGCCCGGCAGCCCCTGGCGCGCCACCGTGTTCGCAGGGCTGCCCCGACCCGATGGTGGGACCAGCTATGCGGTGAGCGTGAAGCTCACCTGCCTGCACCGCACTATCTCCCGCCACGGAGACGACGACGAGCGCGAGCACATCCTCTGGCGTGAGGAGACCGAGGTCGATTCGACGCAGATCACGTTCGGTGGCGAGCACGCGGCGATTCCGGTGCGCTTCGTCATCCCAGGGGACGCGTTGGAAACGACGGCGGTCGGCAAAGGCGCGGGCGTGCTGTGGGTGCTCACGGCCGAAGCCGCGCTGCCGGGCGTGAACCTGAAAGAAGACTTCGACGTGCCGGTGCGCTTGTCGCCCGGGTCTAAAGACCCGGGCCCACGTACGACCGACGCGGGCCCACATACGGCCACCGCTCCGGTGAGCGTGGACGATCTCGCGCGGACCGGAATCACCGTCGAGCCGTCGGAGGCAGGGACGCGCTTCGCGTTCGCGCCCAGGCGGAACGTCTCGTTCGCGATCGGCGTCACCGCGCTGACCTCGGTGTTCGTCGGCGCGCTGTGGCTGCAGCTCTACATCGGCTTTCCGTGGATCTTTCCGATCCTGACCGGGCTGGTCGATCTGCTGCTGGTCTACATCGTGCTCGATTTGTGGCTGGGCGCCACGGTGGTCGTGGCGGGGAACGGCACGCTGCGCGCACGCCACACACTGCTCGGCGTCGGCGCCAGCCGGACGCTGTTTAAAGGCGAGGTGGCCTCGATCGATCTGCACATCAACATGCAGACGCAGGGGCGCTACGGTACGCCGTACTACGAGGTGCGCGCCCGGCTCACGAGCGGTCGGAAGGTGTCGCTTGGAGACGGCATCCGCAACAAGCGGCACGCCGAGTGGCTGGCCGCGCAGATGCGCGCGTCCATTGGATTGAAATAGGAAGGGCCGCCTGAAGGCGGCCCCTACGACGACGGTCCGCCTAAAGGCGGACCCTACGACGACGGTCCTACGACGACGGTCCGCCTGAAGGCGGACCCTACTGCTGCGGCTGCTGACCGGCGCCTTCGCCTTCGCTCGATGCGGCGCCAAGCGTCTCCCCCGGACGGCCGCCGGTGGACGTGAGCGTCACGGTGCGCGCATTCATGCGCTTGCTGCCGTTCTTCGCCATCGAGCCGATCACGGTGACTTCCTCACCGATCTTCAGCGTGTCGCGGCGCCAGCCGCGGCGCTGCAGGCCGTGCGGCGGCCCCATCTCGGCGCCCCAGTTGGTGATCTCACCGCTCTTCTCGTCCTTCACGTTCACGTAGAACCACACGTGAGGATTGGTCCACTCGACCTTCGTGACGATGCCCTTGAGCGTAATCGGCTTGTTGGCGTCGAACTCGGCCGCAAACGAGTGGTGCGCCTGCACCGATCCCGCCGCCAGCATCAACGCGGCCAGAATGCCGCCAAACAGGTACCTGCTCATATTCACTCCTTCGACTCCGCAGGGCGCTCACCCTGCACTCCATTAGTCTCGCACATATTCGCGATGCGAAATAATTGGCGCGTCTCGCGACGCGCCAATGCAGTGTCTCTTGTCCCGCCTTCGGCGGGACTATGCCGCTACGGGCGATTGTCCTGACAGAAATATACAGGCAACTCCTCGCCGCCGACCCACCGCAACGTCCAGGTGGCCTTCCAGTCGCGCGTGTACGCCGCCGGATCGCTCACGGTGACCTCGTACTTCAACGTGTCGAAGTCGGTCCGCGTGAAGCGCTCGGCGAGCTGCAGCTGATCGGTGTGCGGCAGCCCGCCATTGGTGAACCAGAAGTCCTCGTTGAATCCGGCGGTGCTCACGGCAAGCGTCGCGCCCTCCCACTTGGCGACCGCGCGGCCGTAGTAGAGCGGGTTGTCGTCGTCGCCGCCCACCTGCCCCTTCTGCCCGCGCCCATCCATGTAGAGGATGCGGTAGTTGTGATTGCCGCCACCAATCAGCTCGAAAATGCGCTGCCGCTCCTTGTCCTCGACGAACTGGACGCCGAACGGCTGCTGGAACTGGCGCGGGCCGCCGGGCGGCTTGCAGTTGATGTAGGTGGGATCGTCCTGCAGGAAGCGCCGCTGCCGGTTCTGATAGAGCGCCAGCGCCCACGGCTGCATCGGGGCCACCTTCGACGCATCGGCGATGTTCTTCAACTGCCCGTAGGGATCCATCGCCACGGTCACGCCGTCCTCGACGAGGGCGGTCGAGCTCGGGTACGCCCAGTAACCGCTCGCCCCGGGCGTGGCGCCGAGCCGGACGGTTCCGTCGGCGAACTTGGGCACGGGACGCGGCGACAGCGGCGCCGGCGGCGCGGTGCGCGTCACCTTGAACACCTCACGGCCGGTGGCCGTGACCACCACGGAGCGCGCCCACACCTGCCGGCTGCCGTTGCGGGCGCTGATGCCCTGCACGGTGATGCCGTCGCCGGGATGCAGCGTCTCCGGGCTCCAGCCGCTCTGCTTCAGATCGATGGGGCTCTCGAGCTCCACCGCCCAGTTGAGAATCTGCCCTTTGGCATCGCGCACGTTCATGAACACGTGCACGTGCGGGTTGGTCCAGTCCACGAGCGTCACGAGGCCCTTGAGCGTCGCGCTTTTCGTGTCGTCGAACTTCGCCAGGATCGAGTGGTGCGCGGTGGTGGTCGCCACCGCCAGCATCGCCACGCCGATCGACAGCGCGGCGAGCCGCGCGCGAGATGAGATCGAGGTCACCACGGCTCCCTTACTGCCTTGTGATCTTGAAGGCGCCGGACCCGCGCTGGCTTTTCCAGGTGCCGGTCACCGAGCGGTTGTGCATCGCCAGGTTCTCGATCTTGCCGTCCACCACGTAGTTGATCACGGCGCCGGCCTTGTCCTTGCCCTCGGCCTCGAAGTGGAACACCCACCCTTCGGGGTTGAGCGTGGCCGTCTTGATCACGATGTTGTCCTGGCCGGGATTGATGGTGCCGGTGATGGCCTTCCCGTTCCAGTCGAGCACCATGAACAGGTCGTTGCCGTGCACGGTGTTCCCCGCCCACGTGCCGATCCACGACCCCTTCAACGGGTGGCCTTCCTGCGCCACCACGGGCGCACCGGCCGCACACAACGCCGACAACGCAAGAGCAACGACGAACGTTCGCATCTTCTGACTCCCCCCGGGCCGGCTACTTGCCGACCTCGAACCCTTCGAACTGCACATCCAGCACGTGGTTCACGCGCACGCCGACGAGACCATCGGTCTTGAGCCCACCCTTGGGGCCCGAGTGCACCACCGTGCCGTTCACCACGTACGAAACCGTGCCGCCGCTCACGCGCACTTCGAGCGCGTTCGACGACTGCCCATTGGCGCCCGGCCGGCGCACGGCGGCGTTGGCCTGACGATTGACCACGTCGGTCACCGCCTCACCCTGACGCTGGCGCACCAGGAAGGTGCCGTTCTGGGCGACGACGAAGTAGACGTACGCCTGCGTGGGGGCATCGAGCGTCGAGCCGCCGAACACGAGGCCGTAATAGTTGGTGTGGTTGCTCGGCTCCTGCAGGTTGAAGGTCGCCTTGAGCGTGTAGCTGCCGGAAGCCATCGTGCCGTTCCAGAAGGTGCCGGCGGGCCCGCCCTTCACGTGCAGCCCCTTCCCCATAGGCTTGAAGATCAGGTTCGGCGTGTTGTCGGGGTCTTGCGCGTTCTGGCTGTGGTCGATACGAACCTTCCACCCTTGCGGCGACTGGGCCGCGACCGAAACCGCGAGTGCCAGCGTCGCGGCGGTCAACAGGAAACGGCGAACCATCTGGGATACCTCGTGCATATATGTCGGAAGCGTATTGTAGCCAATCCCGCCTGGGCTCTCTGCCCCCCTTCGTAGAGGCGGTCAGGTCCGCCTGTTCGCCCACCTCGCGGGTTTTCGTTGAGAGAAAAGAACCGCGGAATCGAATCCCGCCGCGGATCCACGAACAGAACGAGGTGAACACATGGCTGAAAGCAAGACCGGGCCTCGCGGGGGGCGAGGCACGTACACCCTGGAGCTCGTCGGGCTGCAGGCGGGCGCCGAGCGCCCGCCGGTCCTGGTCCAGGCGATCGATGCCAAAGGCGGCGTCATCCACTCGGAAAAAGTCGGCGAGGCGGGCGTATTCGCCCTTCCACCCGAAGCGCTCAAGAACGCGCGTTACGTCGTCATCGGCGCCAGCCAGGACGACAAGACCATTGCCCAGGCGGCGTCGGTCAGATTCCGCCCCAACGAGTTCGAGTCCGCCGTGCTCGACGGCACGCTCGCCCTGGCCGAAGGCGTGTGGTCGCGCTTCCGCTTCCACTGGACCTGCGTGAGCGGCAGCGTGCGCGTATGCCGGCGCCGCCGGCCCTGGTTCGACGAGCTCTTCACCGCGGTGGCGGGCGCGTCGCTGGCGCAGCGGGTCGAGGCGCGCGCCTTCCGGTCTGCGGGCGTGTCGAAGTCGTTCGCTGTCGCCGGTAACGTCGGCGCGGCGGTCGCCGACGTGCTGGCCTGGCCGGTGCGGTGCTCCCCGGTGTGCCTGGGCACGGTCACGGTGTTCCGGCGCACGTGCTGCTGCTGGCCGCTCGTGATCGACGACCCCCGCATTCCCGGCCTCGTCCGCGATCTCGGCCGCCTGGTCGAAAAGCTGCCCAAGTTCCCGCCGGGCAAGTTCCCGCCGCCGCCACCGCCCGATCCGTTCCGCACGCCGCTCTTCAAGGGTGGTGGGCTGAACGAGCTCGCGCTCAACGCCAGCGCCGACCTGCAGTCGCTGCGGTCGCTCGCGGGCGAAGCGGCCGTCCAGTACGTCAACAGCCGGGCCTACTTGCTGCGCCACATCTGCTCGTGCAGCCGGCCGCTGCGCATGGGCACCGGCTCCCTGCTTGCGGACGGCACCTTCAACGTGTGCTGGATCGAGCCGCTGCGCTTTCTGCTGCCCAACTGCCACGACGAGTACGCCTACGTCGTGACCCAGACGATTGGCGGCACCACCACCACGATTTACGACGGCGTGGCGGCGGGAGCCTGGTATCACGCCGGCGACAACCCGGTGCTCACGACGTATCGCGGCGACGCCTTCAGCTGCAACGACACGGGCACCGGCGACGGCACGGCCTACGTGTATCTCGATCTGATCGGCCACACCGACAGCCACGAGCTCACCACGCCGGACTCCACCGGGTGGGATCGGGTGGCGGCGCCGAACGACCAGTCGGGGCTGCTCTTCCCCGTGGACGTCGGGCACGGGCTGCTGCGGAATTTCGGCGGCAGCCTCGAGCTCAGCTACAACTTCTCCGAAGGGATGAAGGATCCGTCGATCGGGGCGCGCTACTACCGCGTCAGCATCACCAAGGCCGACGATGACGGCAACCCCACGGGGCCGCGCGTCTATTTCGGTGACGGCGTCTACAAGAACGAGGCGCTGTCGTGGAACAAGTTCCTCGCCGGCGACATCGTGCCCGAGCTTCTCGGTCCGGTCTCAGCCGGCACGGAAAACTTCCTGTACAAGATCCCGTTTGACACGGACGCGGACTGGACCGGCTCGACGCGCTACCACGCGGTGATCGACACGAGCGACCCGCGCATCTCGGGGCCGGACAACCTGAACGTCACCGACAAGGCCGAGAACCACCTGATCACGCTCGAGGTATTCAACGCCGCGGGCGAGCGGCTGCGGCCGCTCGGCACGCCGGCCTCGGGCCAGGCCGGCACCGAGGTGGCGAAAGCGTTCAAGTACCGCCGCTGGTTCCAGTCCGAAGGCAGTCCGGGCGATGACACCAAAGAGGTGCCGTTTGCGGCGCTCACGCACCTGTTCTGCTGGGACAACCGCGTGCCGGTGGCCGATATCACTCGGCTGGTGCTCGGCACCACGGCGTCGGACGAGCCGTGCCAGTTCCTCGCGGCGGCCGGAGACGAGCATTTCGCCGTCGAGTACCGCGCCTACGTGCCCGACGAGCGCTTTCAGCAGGATCACTCGATCGGCTGGGTGCGCGGGCTCAACGGCACCACCGACAACGGTGGCGAGGGATCACTGCCCACACCGTCGAGTCCCTCGAATGTCGGGAAGCCGCTGGCGCCGCCCCAGAACAGCGGCTTCAACACGTTCGCGACGATGCTCACCCGCATCGACCCGAACCCGACGCCGCCGCCTGACACCGTGTCGCACGTGCTCGACCGCTGCGCGTTCTCCGTCACGCTGACGACGCGCGCAAAGACGACCGACGGCGGGAGCTTCCATTACCCGCACGCCGAGGAGACAGCCGCGTTTGCGCTCGCCATCGACGCACCCGGCTCCAACTAGCGCCGATCGGTAGAGCACGGTGAGCGACCCGCTGCGTATCGCCCTGGCCATCCTGGCAACGTGGCGGGTCGCTCATCTCATTGCACGGGAGGACGGCCCGTTCGACGTCGTCCTGCGCGCCCGCGCGCGCGCCGGCGACGGCGTGCTCGGGCGGCTGATGGATTGCCCGTATTGCCTGAGCCTGTGGGTCGCCGCGCCGTGGGCGCTCTGGATCGCACACGACCCCATTGAATGGATTGCCGTGTGGCTCGCCACCTCCGGCGGCGCATCGATTCTGGAACGAGCCTTGGGCCCCGAGGCCTGAAGGCCACAGGCTAGAGGCCAGAGGCTAAAGGCTAGAGGCTGACAAGGAGCATTTATGTCCTGCTGTGGTCAACGCCGCCGCGCCCTCGCATCCGGGCCGCCCGCGACGGCACCGTCACGCCCGTCACCTGCCGGCGCCTGGGCAACGGCGGCGCGCGAGCCGCTCGGCGCGGGGGTCGCCCTCCGCTACCGGGGGCTGGGCGCCTTCACGCAACGGAGCCCTCGAACCGGCCGGCTCTATGCGTGCGGCGGCACCGGCGCCACGCTGCAGGTCGACGCCGCCGACGTGGATTCGCTGTTGCGCACGCGGCTGTTCACGCGGGCGTGAGCGGTCCCTCGAGCACGCTGCGGATGATCTCGGAGAGCCGCGACGCGTCGATCGGCTTCGACAGGTAGTCGTCCATCCCCGCGGCGAGGCACCGCTCGCGATCCTCTTTCATGGCGTGCGCCGTGAGGGCCACCACCGGCGTCCGCCGGCCGGTGTGCTCTTCGAGGGCGCGGATCGCGGCGAGCGCCTCGAAGCCGTCCATCTCGGGCATCTGGATGTCCATCAGCACGAGGTCGAACCGCTCACGCTGAAAGATCTCGACACCCACGCGGCCGTTGCCGGCCACCACCACGTCGAACCCACGGCGCTTGAGCAGCGCCTCGGCCACCATCTGATTCACCGCGTTGTCCTCGACGAGCAGTACGCGGACGCGCGCCTCCTGTGGTGCCGTGCCGCCGGCAGCGGCCGGCCGTCGCACCTGCGGTACGGCGTGAGGGCTGGGCGCCGTGCGCGCGGCTCGAATCGCCTGCACGAGATCCTGCCGGCGCACCGGCTTGTGCACGTGAACGGGCGCGTAGCACGCGTGTGGATGCACGGCCACTGTGGCCAGCTCCGGTGAGGTCACGGCCAGCACGGCCGCCGGGGGCGCCAGCCCGCGCCTGTGCGCATCGTGCAGCACGTCGAGACCGGTCCGCTGCGGCATCTGGAAGTCGATCAGCACCACGTCGAACGCGCCGTCGCCTCGCGCGGTGTGAAGGGCCTGCATCGCTTCGGCTCCCGAGGCCGCCACGGACACGACGGCGCCCAGTCGCGCGGCCAGCGCCTGAATCGCCGCGCGAGCGACAGGGCTGTCGTCCACGACGAGCAGGCGTATCCCCGCCAGCACCCCGGCCGCGTCGCCTACCGGATCGCCGAGCTCGTCCACCGGCACGACCACGCGGAAGGTGGAACCGCGCCCTTCCACGCTGTCGACGGCGATACCGCCGCCCATCAACTCCATCAGCCGTGACGAAATCGTGAGGCCCAACCCGGTGCCGCCGAAACGGCGCGACGTCGAGCCGTCGGCCTGCGTGAACGGCTCGAAGATCGCCGCCGCCCGTGCCGGCGAGATGCCGATACCGGTGTCCTCCACGGCGAACTCGATCGTCGTCCGCCCGTCGCTCACCAGCGCCGCCAGCTGCGTCCGCAAGGTGACGCCGCCGCGTTCGGTGAACTTCACGGCGTTACCGAGCAGGTTCACGAGCACCTGGCGCACACGGTGCGGGTCGAGCCGCACCCGCGACGGCACGGAGGCCCCGTGGACGACGGCGATCTCGAGTGACTTCTGGTGCGCGGCAAGCGCCATCGATCGCACGATGTCGTCGAGGAATCCCTCGAGATCCACCGCCTCGGGCTCGATCAGCATGCGGCCCGCTTCGATCTTCGAGAAGTCGAGGATCTCGTTGATGATGCCGATCAGGCTCTGGGCCGAGCCGGCCGCAATCGAGAGGTACTCGCGCTGCTCGCTCGTGAGATCGGTTTCGAGCACGAGCGCTGTCATGCCGATCACGCCGTTGAGCGGCGTGCGCAGCTCGTGGCTCATGTTGGCCACGAACTCGCTCTTGGCGCGGCTGGCGTCCTCGGCCCGCTCCTTGGCAGCTTTCAGCTCGCCCGTCCGCTC
>DASYRM010000032.1:0-53741 GCA_036004405.1 Vicinamibacterales bacterium | reverse complement strand
CTCGGCAAGTACGGCGACGAGGGCAATCAGCTCATTTTCAAAATCCTGAAGCGCGGCGAGCACGAGGCGTCGGGGCAGGCCGACCTGGCGCTGCGCTACGACCTGACCGTGCCGTTGGCCCGCGTCATCGCGCATCACCAGGCGAAGCTGCCGCGGTTCTTCAAGCGCTACCAGATTCAGCCGGTGTGGCGCGCCGACCGGCCGGCCCGTGGCCGCTTCCGCGAGTTCTACCAATGTGACGTGGACGCGCTTGGCTCGACGTCGCCGGCCATAGAGGCGGAGCTGTGCTCGGCGGTATCCGACGCGCTCGTCGAGCTGGGCTTCACGGACTTCGTGATCCGGCTCAATCACCGTCAGCTGCTGGCGTCGATCTTGTCGGCGTGCGGCGTGCCGCCGGATCTGCATGGCACGGCGCTCGTGGCGGTCGACAAGCTGGACAAAATCGGACCCGACGGCGTGGCCGCGGAACTTCGCGAGCGCGGTGTGGCCGAAGGCGCCGATGCCGCTTTGCTGCGCGCGTTCAAGGCCGTTGAGACGCCCGACGGCGAGCTGGCCCGCCTGGAGGCGTTCGTCGCTGGCGACGCGGCGGGGACGGCGGCCGTCGACAACCTGCGCCAGATCGTGGCGCTGGCCGCGGGGACGAAGGCCGGGGGGCGCATGCGCGTCGATCCGTCGCTGGCGCGCGGCCTGTCGTACTACACCGGCGCCATCATGGAAATCGCCGTCGCCGATCTGGCCGGCAGCCTCGGTGGCGGGGGCCGCTACGACAACCTGGTGGGGATGTTTCTCGGCCAGGAAGTCCCGGCCTGCGGGTTCTCGCTCGGCCTCGAGCGGATTCTCGTGGTGATGGGGGAGCGCAACATGTTTCCGCCGGCCCTGGCGCGCGCGGCGGCCGACGTCATGGTGGCGGTCTTCGACTCGAAAGATCTCGGGCACGCCATGACCCTGGCGGGGCGTCTCCGGGCCGACGGGCTGCGCGTGCTCGTCTATCCGGACGCCGACAAGATCGGCAAGCAGATCAAGTACGCTGATTCCAGGGGCATCCCCTTCGTGGCGCTCCTCGGCGGCAACGAGGTCGCGGCGGGCACGGTGACCGTCAAGAACCTCGCGGCGCAGACCCAGAACACCTACGACCAGACGGGCGCCGGCGCCCAGATACGCCAGGCTTTGGAGGCATTGAAGGATCGTGGCTGAACCCCTCGGCGAGCTCGCGCGCACCCACACCTGCGGGGCCCTGCGCCCCGGCGACGTTGGCGCGAACGTCGTGCTGCTGGGATGGGTGCACCGGGTGCGCGACCTCGGCGGGCTGCTGTTCATCGACCTCCGCGACCGGGCGGGCGTCACGCAAGTGGTGTTCGACATGGATGACGAGGTGCAGATGGCCAAGGCCAAGCGCCTGCGCTCCGAATTCGTCGTCGGCGTGGAAGGCGTGGTGCGGCGCCGCTCCCAGGACACGATCAATCCGAAGCTCGAGACCGGCGACGTCGAGGTCGTGGTGAAGAAGCTGACGCTTCTCAACGAGGCGAAGACGCCGCCGTTCCCGGTGGCCGACGAGACGCCGGTGTCGGAGGACGTGCGCCTGAAGTACCGCTACCTCGATCTGCGACGCTCACGGCTGCAGAGCAACATGATCCTGCGCCACAAGGTCACGATCGCGATCCGACGCTACTTCGACGCCCAGGGGTTCCTCGAGGTGGAGACGCCGATCCTCGCCAAGTCCACGCCCGAGGGCGCGCGTGACTACCTGGTGCCGAGCCGCGTGCACCCCGGCGAGTTCTTTGCGCTGCCGCAGTCGCCGCAGCTCTTCAAGCAGATCCTGATGGTGGCGGGGATCGACCGCTACGTGCAGATCTGCAAGTGCTTCCGCGACGAGGATCTGCGCGCCGATCGCCAGCCGGAGTTCACGCAGGTGGACGTGGAGATGTCGTTCGCCCGGCCGGAGTCGATCTTCAACCTGATCGAGCCGCTGATGCACGACGTGTTCGCGGTGATCGGCAAGACGATCAGGACGCCGTTCCCGCGCATGCCGTACGCCGAGGCGATCGCGAAGTACGGGTCCGACAAGCCGGATCTCCGCTGCGGCATGCCGATCCAGGACGTCCGCGAGCTCTTCCGCGAGTCGGGATTCAAGACGTTCAAGGAGATCGTCGCGGGTGGCGGCACGGTCCGCGCTCTCGTGGTGCCGAACGCGGCGAGCTATTCGCGCAGCGCGGTCGACAGTATCGTCCACGCTGAAAAGGCGCAGGGCCGGCATCTGCTGTGGGCGCGCCGCGCAGAAGACGGCGCGATCACCTCGTCGTTCCCGAAGGGGCTCGGCGAGGAGCTTATACGCCAACTGCTCGATGCCATTGGCGCCGGTAACGGACAGCTCGCGTTCGTCGTGGCCGGTGAGCCCGACACCGCGTCCAAGACGCTGGGTGCCCTTCGCCTGTCGCTGGCGAAGAAGGACGGACTGCTGGATCCGGAGAAGTACGAGTTCCTGTGGGTGGTGGACTTTCCGCTCCTGGAGTGGGATCCGGAAGAGAAGCGCTACGGGGCCATGCACCATCCGTTCACGTCGCCGATGGACGACGACGTCGCGCTGCTCGACACCGACCCGGGGAAGGCGCGCGCCAAGGCGTACGATCTGGTGCTCAACGGCAGCGAAATCGGCGGCGGCAGCACCCGTATCCACGACGCGGCCGTGCAGAGCCGGATGTTCGATCTGCTCAACATCAGCGCCGAGGAGCAGAAGCTCCGGTTCGGGTTCTTCCTCGAGGCGCTCGAATACGGCACTCCGCCGCACGGCGGGATTGCGCTCGGGCTCGACCGCCTCTGTGCGATCCTGGCCAACGAGAGCTCGATTCGCGAAGTGATTGCGTTCCCCAAAACGGCCACCGCGGTGGATATGATGTCGAGCGCGCCGTCCGGAGTGAGCCAGCGGCAGCTTCGCGAGCTCCATCTCCTTCCGAGGACCTGACAGAGGAATGAAGAGAATCGTCCTGCCGCAGGCCGGCATCGAGACGCTCTATGGAGCGCGCGACGCCAACCTCAAGCACGTCGAAGCCCTCTTCCGTGTCGGGATCCGCACCCAGGGGGACGAGCTCATCGTCACTGGCGACGCCGGCGACGAGCAGCGCGTCGTCAAGCTGTTCGAGCAGCTGACCGGGCTGCTCGAAGAGGGCTATTCGCTCGCGAACGGTGACGTGAAGACCGCCGCCCAGCTCGTGTCGCAGAACCCGTCGGTGGACCTGCGCGACTATTTCGGGCGCGGCGGCTCGTCCCAAGGCGGCCAGGCGGGGCAGGTCACCAAGCGGCGCGTCAATCCCAAGAGCGTCAACCAGCGGCGCTACCTCGACGCCATCGAGAAGTTCGACATCGTGTTCGGCGTCGGGCCCGCGGGGACCGGGAAGACCTATCTGGCGATGGCGCAGGCCGTCCAGTACCTGCTGTCCAAGAAGGTCAGCCGCGTCATCCTGGCGCGCCCCGCCGTCGAGGCCGGCGAAAAGCTCGGGTTCCTGCCGGGCGACCTGCAGGAAAAGGTGAACCCGTACCTGCGCCCGCTGTACGACGCGCTCTACGACATGATGGACACCGAGAAGGCGACCCGGCTCGTGGAGCGGGGCACCATCGAGGTGGCGCCGATTGCGTTCATGCGCGGCCGGACGCTCAACGACGCGTTCGTCATCCTCGACGAAGCCCAGACCACGACGGCGGAGCAGATGAAGATGTTCCTCACCCGTCTGGGCTTCGGGTCGAAGGCGGTGGTCACCGGCGACATCACCCAGATCGATCTGCCGAATCCCAAGGCGTCGGGGCTGGTGCAGGCCCTGAAGATCGTGAAGGACGTCGAGGGGATCGGCTTCATCTACTTCGACGAGTCCGACGTGGTGCGCCACAAGCTGGTGCAGCAGATCGTCAAGGCCTACGACGCCCACAAGGGCGGCGAGGTGTGACGGCATCACGCACCCTTCACGTAGAAGTCGTAGGCGCCGGCGGCGAGGCGAACGCCCTGTCGCGGTGGCTGCGCCGGGTGGCGCCGGCCCGGGCGCGCGGCCACGTCACGGTGGCGCTGGTGGCGGATCGCCGGATCCAGGAGCTCAACCGCACCTATCGCCGCACGGACCGGGCGACCGATGTGCTGTCGTTTCCGGCGGATGAGCCGGAAGTACTGGGAGACGTGGTGATCGCCAGGGGCGTGGCGCGCCGCCAGGCCCGCGGGGCGGGGCACGATTTCCCCACCGAGGTCCGAGTGCTGGCGCTGCATGGACTTCTGCACCTGCTCGGCTACGATCACGAGCACGACGGCGGACGGATGGCGCGGCTCGAGGCACGGCTGCGGCGCAAGGGCGGACTTCGTGAGGGCTTGATCGAGCGGGCGAGCGCCGTGAAGGTGCCGCGCATGCGCCGATGACCCCGCTCGCGCTCTTTCTCGTCTCCTGTGCCGCGATTTTTCTCGGCACCGTCCAGACCGCCTTCAGCGCGCTGATGCGGCTGTCGTTGCGGCTGATGGCCGAGCGCGGCGGCCGGAGCGAGCAGCTCGGCCAGTACCTCGACGACCCGCTCTATCTCTTCATCCCCGTCCGCATCTTGATCGGGCTGGTCACCGTGATGGCCGCGGTGCTCATCGCCCGGTCGAGCGACATCCAGAGCGCCCGGTCGGTGACCGTGTTCATCGTCTCGTTCGTGGCCTTCGTCATCGTCTGCGAGCACCTGATTCCGATGGCGATCGTGCGTCGCGATCCCGAAGAAGTGCTCGACGTCCTGCTGCCGGTCTTCACGCCGCTCGCGAGCCTGTTGACGCCGATTACGGTCGCCCTGATCGAGGTGATCGGGCGGCGCGAGCGGGAGCGGGAGGCCTCGGCCAACGGCGCCGCCAGCACCGAAGCCACGCCGGCGCCTGAAACGCCGGCCGACGAGAACGACATCTCCGAAGAGGAAGGCCGCGAGCTGCTGCAGTCGATCGTGGACTTCACCGAGACGGTCGTGAAGGAAGTGATGACGCCGCGCCCCGACATCGTGGCTGTGCCGGTGGACAGCACGCTGCAGAACCTGCGGTCGGTGTTCCGCGAAGAGCAGTACTCGCGCATGCCGGTCTACCGCGAGAGCCTCGACAACATCGTCGGCATCGCGTTCGTGAAGGATCTGGTGGCCCTGCCGCCCGGCGCCGAGCCGCCGCTGACGACGCTGATGCGGGCGGCCACCTTCGTGCCGGAGAGCAAGCGCGTGTCCGACCTGCTGAAGGAGATGCAGCGGCGCCAGGTGCAGTTGGCGATCGTCGTGGACGAGTACGGCGGCACCGCGGGGCTCGTGACCGTTGAGGACCTGCTCGAGGAGATCGTCGGCGAGATCCGCGACGAATACGACGTCGAGAGCGAGACGGTCACCGACGAGGGCGACGGCGTGTTCGTCTTCAGCGGCAAGGTCAGCGTGGACGAGGTGCGCGACCGGCTCGGCGTGACCATCGAGCGCGAAGGGTTCGAGACGCTGGGCGGATACCTGCTGTCGCACCTGGGCCGCATGCCGTATGTCGGCGAGGCCTTCGACCTTGGCGATCTGTCGGTGGAAGTGCTGGAGGTGGAGCGTCGCCGGATCACCCGCGTGCGTGTGCGCCGGCAGACCTCACAGGAGGAAGACTGATGGACGGCGCGGCGCCGTTCAAGAGCGGGGCGGTGGCGCTCATCGGGCGCCCCAACGCCGGGAAGTCCACGCTCCTCAACCGGATCATCGGCCAGAAGCTGGCCATCGTGTCGGACAAGCCGCAGACGACGCGCGCCCGCGTGCGCGGCGTGAAGAACTACGCGGCCGCAGGCGAGTCGCCGGCCGGTCAGATCGTGTTCGTGGATACGCCCGGGGTCCACAAGCCGACGCACCGGATGAACGCCCGCATGGTGGACACGGCGCTCGAGGCGATGCGCGACGTGGACGTGGTGGCGCTCGTCGTGGACGCCTCGGTCAAAGCCGGTCCCGGCGATCGGTTCATGCTCCACGTGCTCAAGGAGCTGAAGACCCCGACGATCCTTGCCCTCAACAAGGTGGACCTGATCAAGAAGGTGCGTCTGCTGCCGCTGCTCGACTCGTACCGGCAGGCGCACCCGTTCGTCGAGTTCGTGCCGCTCTCGGCCGCGGACGGGACCAACGTGGACGTCCTCGAGCGCCTGCTCCTGACCTATCTGCCCGAGGGCGAGGCGATGTATCCGCCCGAGTACGTCACCGACCAGACCGAGCGTTTCTTCGCCGCCGAGATCGTGCGCGAGCAGGTGCTGCGGCTGACGCACGACGAGCTGCCGTTTTCAACCACCGTGGTGGTTGATCAGTTCGACGAGAGCGGCGACGACGGCATCGCCAAGCTGTACTGCACCATCCTGGTGGAGCGCGAGTCGCAGAAGCCGATCGTCATCGGCCGCGGCGGCGCGATGATCAAGGAGATCGGCACCGCCGCGCGCGCCGAGATCCAGCGCGAGCTGGAGCGGCGGGTCTATCTCGACCTGCACGTGAAGGTGAAGGCCGAGTGGCGCGACAACGAGCGGCTGCTCGACGATATCGAGGCCCAGAACCGGCAGACCGAATAGGCAGAGTAGGCAGAGTGGGCAGAGTGGGCAGAGTGGGTGAGCACTCGTGCAGCAAACGATCGCGCTGGTGACGCTCGTCGTTCGTGACTATGACGAGGCGATCGCGTTCTTCACCCAGACGCTGAAATTCGTGCTCGTCGAAGACACCTACGTTCCCGAGCAGGACAAGCGGTGGGTCGTGGTGGCGCCGCCCGGCGCCGGCAGCACGGGCCTGGTCCTGGGGCGCGCCTCGACGGACGAGCAACGGGCCGCGGTGGGTCGGCAGACGGGTGGTCGTGTCGCCTTTTTTCTCCGCACCGATGATTTCTGGCGCGACCACCGCGACCTGGTGACGGCGGGCGTGACGTTCGTCCGTGCTCCCCGCGTCGAGCCCTATGGCACCGTGGCGGTGTTCGCCGATCTGTACGGCAACCTCTGGGATCTCGTCGGGCCAGGCGAGCCCTGAGCCGGCGTTTCGGGCGTGGTGCCGCTCCAATCGCCCGATCACGTAACATTCGCGGACCTCGGTCCGTTTCATCCGCAGGTACTCGAAGGAGGAGTCATGGGTGAGAACGAAACGCTGGCGCGCCGCTGGTTCCGCGACGTCTGGCAGCCCGGCGGGGAAGCCACGGTCCTCGAGCTGCTGGCCGGCGAGTGCACGGGCGTGATGGAAGACCGCATCGTGCACGGCCGGCAGGACTTCCTCGACGCGCGGACGCTGCTGTTCGGCGCCTTTCCCGACATTGCGATCGAGGTCGAGGACGTCGTCGAGCAGGGAGACAAGGTCGCCGTCCGCTGGCGCGGGCAGGCCACGCACACGGGCGATGCCTTGGGATTCGCGGCCACCAACAAGACCGTTTCGTTCCGTGGCATGAGCTGGCTCGAGTTCGAGGATGGCAAGATCGTCCGCGGCTGGGACGCCTGGAATCTGGGAGCGCTGCTGCAATCGCTGGCGCCTCCCGCCGCTCTGTCGTAATGGTTACGCGGCTCGCGGTTCTCCTCGTCCTGCTTCCAGCGGTCGCCGGCGCGCAGGGCCTGTCTGCCGACGCGCGTGGCAAGGCGGAGCAGTTGTGGAACCGGTACGTCGCGCTCGAGGCGGCTTTCGATCCAACGGTGGCCGATCTCTATGCTGACGACGCGGTCATCCGGAACCGGCGCACGTACCCGACCGGCGAAGTGCGCGAGGCGACCGTGCCGACCGCCCAGTACAAGCTGCTGGTGCGGCAGGCGATCCCGCTGGCCAAGGCGAGGAACGACCTGAGCCGCTACTCGGGCTGCACGTACGCAGCCGAAGCGGCGCGCGTGCGGGTCGTCTGCGCGCGCTTTTCAGTACTGAAGAACTACACCGCTCCCATCTCCATGCTGGTGGGGCCGGGGCCTGGCGGGGCGTGGCTGATCTTCGAGGAGCTGTCGGAATCGCGGCCGTGACGTCGACCAGGGTGGGCGACCTGAGTCGCGTGTCGTTCGCCCGGGTGCTCGTCCGTTCCGGGGTCAAGCTCGTGTTGGGTGGCTTCGCGGTGGAGAAGGCGCGAGCGACCGCATGAGATCCGACGCCGCCGTCGACGACGGCCTCGTCAGGCGTGTCATCGATCTGTCGCGGGAAGCGCGCGCGGCAGGTAACCATCCGTTCGGTGCGCTGCTCGTGCTCGACGGCACCGTGGAACTGACGGCGCGCAACACCGTCCACACCGACCGGGATCCGACCGCCCACGCGGAATCCAACCTCGTCGCCGACGCGATCAGGCGCCTCACGCCGGACCAGATTGCGCGCAGCGTTCTCTACACCAGCTGTGAGCCGTGCGCGATGTGTGTGGGCAAGATGTATTGGGCCGGCATCCGCTCGCTGGTCTACGCGCTGCCGGCCAACGAGCTCGCCAGGCTTGCCGGTGGCAGCTTTCTGGTGCCGTGCCGCGATCTCTTCGCGCGCGCGAAGGATCGCGTGACCGTCACCGGCCCGTTGCTCGTGGACGAAGCGCGTGCGGTGCACGACGGATTCTGGACCCGTCACGAGGACGCATGACGCGCGCAGTCGTGTTTCTGCTGCTCGCGCTGACAGCGCATGCCGAGGCGCAGGTCCCCTCGTCCGTCCGGCGCATGGTGGCGGCGGCCGGCGTGACCGCCCCCGTCGTGGCGTGGTGCCAAGGACGGTTCCGCCCCGGCCAGCGAGGATTCGCGATCGCGGCGGGTGGCCACTACCTCGTAGTGGACGGCAGCGGCATGGCTGTCGAACTGGCCCCGTTCGACGACAAACCGGATCTGTCGTGCTACTCGCGGGCGCAGGCGCGCGACCTGCATCGTGACATCCAGCGCTCCGAGACGCTGAGCGGTCGCCTTGCGCCGCGCTTCGACACCACGACGATCTGCGGGTTCGTCGATGCGACGACCGCCACCTGCTGGCAGTATTCTCCGGTCGAACGGATGTACGTCGAGGTCGGAGGCTGGACCACGTAGAGCCTGGACGCGGAGAGGGCAGAGAAGGCGGAGAGGGGAGGATGCGATGCGCGTATCGACTTGCTGTGCAGTGGCGATCCTGATGCTTGGCGCCGTGCCGGCCGCGGCGCAGCGGTGGCAGCCGCCTCCAGATAGTCAGCGCTGTCCCTCGAAGTGGGGCGCCGCCGATCAGCGCGGCGCCGGCAACCACATGAAGCCGGAAACGGTGCTGAGGGCCACGCGTTTGATCAAGGCCGGTGAAGTGTTCGAGCTCGGGCGCGTGCTCTCGGAGACGATGCCGCTCCCGGCAGGACGCCGCTTCGAGGTGCTCACCAAGCGGACCCGCAACGACCCGGGCCGCAATCGCCGCGCGTCGAACGAAGAGCTCGTCGTCTCGGAAATCGGGCAGGTCGGCACGCAGTTCGACACGTTCAGCCATCAGATGATCGGCACGAGCATGTACAACTGCGTGACGCTCGACGCGGCGGCGAGCCGCACCGGCTTCACGAAGCTCGGCGTGGAGCAGGTCGGCGGGCTGATGACCCGGGGCCTGCTGCTCGACATCGCGGCGCTCAAAGGCGTGGCCGTGCTGGCCGAGACCTACGAGATCACGCCAAAGGACCTGCAGGACGCGCTCGCCGCGCAGAAGCTGACGCTGCAGCCGGGCGATGCCGTTCTCATCCACACGGGATGGGGCACGCTGTGGGGCAAGGACAACGCCCGCTACCAGAGAGTTAGCCCCGGCATCGGCACGGCCGCGGCCGAGTGGCTGGCGCGGCAGGATCCGATGCTCGTGGGCGCCGACAACAGCGCCGTGGAGATCTCGCCCAATCCGGATCCCGATCTCGCCGGGCCGGTGCACCAGATCATGCTGGTCATCAACGGCATCCATCTGCTCGAGAACCTGCGCCTCGACGAGCTCGCGGCGCGCCGGGCGTACGAGTTCGCGCTCATCGTCGAGCCCCTGAAGATTCAGGGCGGCACCGGTTCGACCGTGGCGCCGATCGCCGTCCGCTGAATCCGGTCTGCTGCTTTTTGGTGCACACCGCTTCGAGGCCGTGCGCGGGCCGTGCTACAGTGAGTCGTTTGTGACTTGACGGACGACTCACCATGGCGGCGCAGCGCAGAATCGACCTCGTTCTCGACTCCGTCCGGCGTCTCCTGCGCGTGGGGGCGACCGCCAATCTGCTGAACCTGCTGCAGAAGCAGCACCCGGCAGACCTCGCACAGGTCTTCAAGGAGCTCGCCGATCGCGACCGCGACGCGAGCTTCAATCTGCTCGCGGATCGCCACGGCCGCCTAGCCATGGAGGCGCTGTCGGAGCTCGGTCCCGAAGTGGGCGGCCTGCTCCTGGCCACCCGCTCGGCCGAGGACATCGCCCGGCTCGCCCAGGAGATCCCGTCCGACGACGCGGCCGCCCTGATCGACCACCTGCCCGAAGAACTGTCCGCGGCGGTCCTGGACCTGATGCGCCCGAAGGAATCGGGCGTGGTCGAGAACCTGCTCGAGTACGCCGAGCGGACGGCCGGCCGCATCATGAACCCCCAGGTCTTCGCGCTGGCCGAAGACCTGACGGTGGGCGAGGCGATCACCGAACTGCAGCAGAACCGCGAAGTGGAGATGGTGTTCTATCTCTACGTCGTGGACGACCGCCGGCACCTCGTCGGCGTCGTGTCGTTGCGCCGCCTGCTGCTGGTGTCGCCCGAAACGCCCCTCAAGCGGATCATGTCGTCGGACCTGATCAGCGCCCGCGTGGACATGGACCAGGAAGAGGTGGCGCGGCAGGTGGCCGCCTACAACCTGCTCGCCATCCCCGTCGTGGACGAGGAGAACAAGCTGGTTGGCAGCATCACGGTGGACGACGTCATCGACGTCATCAAGGACGAGGCTACCGAAGACATCTACCGCCTGGCGGGGGTGGCGGGCGACGAGCGGGCGTTCACCCCAGCCGGAGAGTCGCTGCGCAAGCGGCTACCGTGGCTGGCGGTCAATCTCGCCACCGCCTTCCTGGCGGCCGGCGTGGTGGCGCTGTTCGAGGGCACGATCGGGCTCTTCCCGGTGCTGGCGATCTTCATGCCCATCGTGGCGGGCATGGGCGGTAACGCCGGCACGCAGACGCTGACGGTCGTCGTGCGCGGGATCGCGCTCGGCGAGCTCACGTGGACCAACGCGCGCAAGGCGCTGCTCAAGGAAACCCTGGTCGGGATTGGCAACGGCGTGGCGCTGGGGGTGTTTGCGGCGCTGGTCGTGTGGGCCACCCGCGGCAACCCGGTGCTCGGCATCGTGCTCGGCCTGGCGATGGTCATCAACATGTTCGTGGCCGCCGCGGCGGGCACGCTCGTCCCGCTCGGCTTGCGCGCGGCCAATATCGATCCGGCCCTCGCCTCATCCGTCTTCATCACCACGATGACCGACGTGTTCGGGTTCTTCTCGTTTTTGGGGCTGGCCACGATGTTTGCGCAGTATCTGCCCCGCGCTTCGTGAAACAAGCCGAGGGCTCCGCCCTGATGTCCCGGCAGAGCCCTCGGCTTGTTTACCAGTCTCTTCTGCCGCGCTTCGCGCGGCGGGCCCGTTATGCGGTCAAACAACCAGTTAGAAATTCACGCTTGAGCCCGCACAACGGGCTAACGGTACAATATGGGGCGTTCCCGTGCCCCTGTATACAGCCGACGCCTTGGTCCTGCGCACCTACGCCCTGGGCGAGGCCGATCGGCTGGTGGTGTTTCTCACGCGGGACCGGGGCAAGAAACGCGGAGTGGCCAAGAGCGCGCGCCGGCCGAGGTCGCGCTTCATGGGCGCCCTCGAGCCGCTGACGGAAGCGCGGGTGGCCTATTTTGAAAGCGCGCGCCGCGAGCTGGTCGGGTTGAATTACGCCGAGACGATCCGGTCGCCGCTCGAGCTCACGAGCGGCGTGTGGGAGCCGTCGCGCGGCCCTGCCGCGCAGGAGGGCTTGACGCACGCGGCCTACTTCGCCGAGCTGCTGAACGAGTGGGCGCAGGAGGCCGACGCCGACGAGCGGCTCTACCGCCTGGGGGCGTCGATGCTCGATGCGCTCTCGGCCGGGGCGCCGGCGGAGCCGCTGGCGCGGTACTTCGAGTACTGGCTGCTGCGGCTGCAGGGGCTCTACCCGGATGCGAAGGAGTCGCTCTCGCCCGGGGCCAGGGCGTTCCTGACGGCGGCACGGACGGTGGCGCCGCACGACATCGGCACGGTGCCGGTGGAGACGCAGGCGATTCGGGAACTGGAACGTGTGCATCGGGCGCTCATCACGATGCACCTGGAGAAGACGTTGAAGTCAGACCGCGTGCTCCGCGACATCCGGCGTCACGCGTGATCCGGGACGCCGCGTGACCTTTCAGGACCTCATTCTCAAGCTGTCAGCGTTCTGGGCGTCGCAGGGGTGTCTCCTGCAGCAGCCGCTCGACATGGAAGTGGGCGCCGGTACCTCGCACCCCGAAACGCTCTTCCGGGTGCTCGGCCCGAAACCCTGGAGCGTGGCGTACGTGCAGCCGTCGCGCCGCCCCGACGACGGCCGCTTCGGCCAGAACCCGAACCGGTTGTTCAAGCACCACCAGTTCCAGGTGATCCTCAAGCCGTCGCCCGACGAGGTGCAGCAGACGTATCTCGACAGCCTGGAGGCGTGCGGCATCAATCCGCGCCAGCACGACATCCGGTTCGAAGAGGACAACTGGGAGTCGCCGACGCTCGGCGCCTGGGGCATCGGCTGGCAGGTGCTGCTGGACGGCATGGAGATCACGCAGTTCACCTATTTCCAGCAGGTGGGCGGGATGGACCTCGAGCCCATCTCCTGCGAGATCACCTACGGCCTCGAGCGCATCGCCATGTTCCTGCAGCGGGTGGACAACGTCTTCGACCTCGAATGGGGCGGCGGCGTGAAGTACCGCGAGGTGCGGCTGCAGGAGGAGATCGAGCAGTCGAAGTATGCGTTCGGCCAGGTGAAGATGCCGCCGGGCGAGTTCGCGGCGCTGCATCGTGAGCTCTTCGACAAGACGTTCGCCTTTGCCGGCACGCTGCTCGATTCGGGGCTCATCCTGCCGGCGCTCGAGCACTGCCTGAAGTGCTCGCACCTGTTCAACATCCTCGACTCGAGCGGCAGTGTCGGCGTCACCGAGCGCACGGCCTATATCTTGCGCATCCGCCAGCTGGCCGTGAAGATTGCCAAGGCGCAGGTCGAGGCCACGACGCAGCCGGAAGACGCGGCGCAGGCGGCGGGAGCCTAGCCGATGGATCGCGAGCTTTTGATCGAGATCGGCTGCGAGGAGATCCCCGCCTCGTGGCTGCCCGGGCTGACGACGCAAGTCGGTACGCATCTGGAGGCGCGCCTGAAGGAGCTGCGCCTCACGCCCGAGGCGCCGATCGAGACCTTCAGCACGCCGCGCCGGTTGACGGCGCGCGTCGGCCGGCTCTCGGAACGCCAGACGGACTTCGAGGAGCTGGTCACCGGGCCGCCGGTGTCGGCGGCGTTCAAGCCGGACGGCGAGGCGACGCCGGCCGCGACGGGGTTCGCGAAGAAGTACGGCGTGGAGGTGTCCGCGCTCGAGAAGCATCAGACGCCAAAGGGCGTCTACCTGGCGCACCGGGTGCACCAGCGCGGCAAGGCGACGGTAGACGTGCTCGCCGACGTGATGACCGGCATCCTGCGCGACATGACGTTCCCCAAGCAGATGCGCTGGGATGCGTATCTCGAGGACGGCAAAGGCGCGCTGGTGTTCGCGCGGCCGATCCGCTGGCTGGTGTTGATGTACGGCGGCCGCGTGGTGCCGTTCGTCATCCGCCGCCCGGAGACGGCGCAGGGGCCGACGGTGCAGGACATCCGCTCCGGCTCCAACACCTACGGCCACCGCTTCCTGACCACCAGCGGCCGCGCCGGTCGCGCCATCAAGATCAAGACCTTCGACGACTACAAGGCGCGGCTGCTCGAGAACTTCGTCATCCTCGAGCGCAGCGAGCGCGAGTCGCGGATCAGGCGCGAGCTCGAAACGCACGCGCGCAAGCTCGGTGCCCGGGTCAGCCCGCTGGTGGCCTCGCAGTCGTCGCTGCTGGCCGAGGTGCCGGATCTGGTGGAATACCCGTCGGTCGTGGCGGGCCACTTCCCGGTGGAGTTCCTGCAGCTCCCCGAGGAAGTGCTGACGACGACGATGATCCACCACCAGCACTACTTCCCGGTGGTGGGCGACGACGGCAAGTTGAAGCCGGCCTTCCTGGCGGTCACCAACATGCAGCCCGAGAAGCCCGAGATCATCGCGCGCAACTCCGAGCGCGTGTTGACGGCCCGCCTGCGGGACGCGCGCTTCTTCTGGGACGAGGATCGCTCCGCGCCGCTCAACTCGCGCATCGACAAACTCTCCACCATCCTGTTTCACAAGAAACTGGGCAGCTACCGCGAGAAGGCCGACCGGGTGGCGGCGCTGGCGAAGTGGATCGCCACCGAGGCGATGCAGCAGCCGGCGGCCGCGGGCGACGCCGAAACGGCGGGGCGTCTCTGCAAGGTCGACCTCGCCACCGACATGGTGCGTGAGCTCACCGAGCTGCAGGGCACCATGGGCGGCATCTACGCCCGCGAGGACGGCCTGCCCGAGACGGTGTGGAAGGCGATCTACTACCACTACCTGCCCGTGGGCGTGGAGGCGGATGCGCCGCCGACCCGCAAGCAGCTCGGCGCCGCGGCCGTCACCTGGGCGGCGGTGTCGCTGGCCGACAAGCTCGATTCGGTCGCGGGCATGTTCGCCTCCGGTGAGCGGCCGACCGGTTCGCGCGATCCGCTCGGCCTGCGGCGTCAGGCGCAGGGTCTCGTGCGCATTCTGGTGGACCTGCCGCAGCTCACCGGGCTCGACGCCCGCGTCATCCTGAAGACGCTGGTCGACAAGGCGGCGGAACCGTGGAGCCCGTCGGCCGAGACGCGCCAGGCTCTCGACACGTTCCTCACCGAGCGCCTGCACTACCTGTTCGAGCAGCGCGGGTTCGACATCCGGGCCGTGCGGGCGGTCATTCCCGCCGGGCTCGAGGTCAACCTCGTCCTCGTGCGGGAGAAGCTCGAGGCGCTCGTGCAGCTCACGGGGTCCGAAGAGCTGCAGGGCGTGGCGGCGCTGTTCAAGCGGGTCAAGAACATCACCAAGGACGTGCGGCGCGGCGGCGAGGTCCCGAACGGTGTGCTCAAGGAGCCGGCCGAAACCGCGCTGGCGACGGCGCTCGCGCAGCGCGAGGCCGCGATCAACGAGGCGGTGGGCCGTCGAGACTACCGGACCGCGTTTGCCACGATTGGCGCGCTGCGGCCGGCGGTGACGGCCTTTTTCGACGACGTGCTGGTGATGGCCGAGGACGCGCAGCTGCGCACCGCGCGCCTGCAGCTGGTGGCGCGGCTCCGCGACGTCGTCCTGGACATTGCTGACATTTCTGAAATTGCGACAGGAGACTGAGGATCAGATGGCGAAGAAAGTGGCACCGAAGAAAAGGGCGGGTAAGGCGGGTAAGGCGAGTGGGGCGCGTAAGAGCGCCGCTCCCAAGCGAAGTGCTGCCAAGGCCGGCAAGCACGTCTATCTGTTCGGCAAGAAGACCGACGGCAACGGCACCATGAAGCCGCTGCTCGGCGGCAAGGGCGCCAACCTGGCCGAGATGTGCCGCATCGGACTGCCCGTCCCTCCGGGATTCACCATCACCACGGACGTCTGCACTTACTACTACGACCACAAGCGCAGCTACCCGCCGTCGCTCAAGGGGCAGATGCAGGCCGGCGTTGCCGCCCTCGAGAAGCAGACGAAGAAGAAGTTCGGCGATCTGAAGAACCCGCTGCTGGTGTCGGTCCGGTCCGGCGCGCGCGACTCGATGCCCGGCATGATGGACACGATCCTCAACCTCGGGCTCAACGACCAGACCGTCGAGGCGTTGGCGAAGAAGACCGGCAACCCGCGGTTTGCCTGGGACTGCTACCGCCGCTTCGTGCAGATGTATGGGGACGTCGTGCTCGGCGTACAGAAGCGCCCTGACGAGGACCACGAGCCGTTCGAGACCGTGATCGAGGTGCTCAAGCACGAACGCCATCACGAAGGCATCGAAGACACCAAGCTCTCGGTCGAAGACTTGAAGGAGCTGGTCGTCCGCTTCAAGGCACTGGTCAAGGAGCGGGTCGGCAAGAGCTTTCCGTCGTCGCCCTGGGATCAGCTGAACGGCGCCGTGGGCGCCGTGTTCGGGTCGTGGATGAACGACCGCGCCATCGTGTACCGCCGCAAGTACAACATCCCGACCGAGTGGGGCACGGCCGTCAACGTGCAGGCGATGGTGTACGGCAACACCGGCGAGGAGTCGGGCTCGGGCGTGGCGTTCACGCGCAACCCGGCCAACGGCGTCAAGGAGTTCTACGGCGAGTTCCTGATCAACGCGCAGGGCGAGGACGTGGTGGCCGGCGTGCGCACGCCGGAGCCGGTGGCGGAGCTGAAGAAGCAGATGCCCAAGGCCTATGCCGAGCTCGAGCGCATCCGGCAGCGGCTCGAGAAGCACTTCAAGGACGTCCAGGACTTCGAGTTCACCATCGAGGACAGCGTCGTCTACATGCTGCAGACGCGCAACGGCAAGCGCACCGCGATGGCGGCGCTGAAGTTCTCGATGGACATGTTCAAGGAGAAGCTGATCGACTGGAAGACGGCCGTGATGCGGAACCCGGCCGATCAGCTGGAGCAGCTCCTGGCGCCGGTCTTCGACACCAGCGAGGTGGCCAAAGCCAAGGCGATTGCCACCGGCCTGCCCGCCGGCCCCGGCGCCGCGTCGGGCCAGATCTATCTGAACGCCGACCGCGCGGTGACCGCGGCCGAGAAGGGGCAGCAGGTGCTGCTCGTGCGCGTGGAAACCTCGCCCGAAGACCTGCGCGGCATGATCGCGGCCGAGGGCATTCTCACGGCGCGCGGCGGTGTGTCCTCGCACGCGGCACTGGTCGCGCGGCAGATGGGCAAGGTGTGCGTGTGCGGTGCAGCGGCGGTGGAGGTCGACTACCAGGCTCGCAAGGTGTTGGTGGACGGTCAGACATTCAACGAAGGCGACTGGATGTCGATCGACGGCACGGCGGGCAAGGTGTACGCCGGGCGGGTGAAGACGGCGCCGTCCGAGATCGTGGCTGGCCTCATCGACGGCAACGACGCGGCGCGGAAGACCGAGAAGTTCAAGAGCTTCCAGCAGCTCATGAAGTGGTGCGATCAGGCGACGCGCATGTCGGTGCGCACCAACGCCGACAACCCGGAGCAGACGCAGAATGCCATCGCCTTCGGCGCGGTCGGCATCGGTTTGTGCCGCACCGAGCACATGTTTTTCGAGGGCGACCGCATCGACGCGATGCGCGAGATGATCCTCGCCGAGACGCTCGAGGATCGGAAGAAGGCGCTGGCCAAGCTGCTGCCGTACCAGCGCGAGGACTTCGCCGGCATCTTCCGCGCGCTCAAGGGCCATCCGGCCACGATCCGCTTCCTCGATCCGCCGCTGCACGAGTTCCTGCCGAACACGCCGGAGCAGCAGGCCGATCTCGCCAAGAAGCTCGGTGTGCCCGTCCATACGATTCACCAGCGGGTCGAGCAGCTCCACGAATTCAACCCGATGCTCGGCTTCCGCGGCTGCCGTCTGGGGATCGGCTATCCCGAGATTTCGGCCATGCAGGCGCGCGCCGTGTTCGAGGCGGCGGCGATCGTCCAGAAGGAAGGCGTCAAGGTGAAGCCGGAGATCATGATTCCGCTCGTCGGCTTCAAGAAGGAGCTCGATCTGCAGCTCGAAGTCGTCCACCAGGCGGCGCGTGAGGTGCAGGCGGAGCGGAAAGTGAAGTTCGACTACCTCGTGGGCACGATGATCGAGGTGCCGCGCGGCGCGATGACGGCCGACGAAATCGCGCAGTCGGCCGAGTTCTTCAGCTTCGGCACCAACGACCTGACCCAGACCGCACTTGGCATGTCGCGCGACGACTCCGGCTCCTTTCTGCCGCAGTACAACGAGCTGGAGATTGTGAAGAAGAATCCGTTTGCCACCATCGACCAGAGCGGCGTCGGGCAGCTGGTCGAGATGGCGGTCTTGAAGGGCCGCAAGACGAAGCCGAACCTGAAGCTGGGGATCTGCGGTGAGCACGGCGGCGACCCGGCCTCGATTCACTTCTTCGAGCGGGTGGGCCTCGACTACGTGAGCTGCTCACCCTACCGCGTGCCGGTGGCACGGCTAGCGGCGGCGCAGGCGGCGCTCGCCAAGTAGCGCCCGGCGCCTGAGGAAGCGCGACTGATCTCGATCTTCGTGCGCCGGAACGGCGCGTTGCACCGCGCCGAGCGGGTCGAGCCTGAATGGCTCGACCCGTCGTCGGGCACGACCGTGTGGGTGGACATGGCGGCGCCGGCGGGGGATGAGCTGCAGCTCTTGGCCGAGGTCTTTCATCTGCATCCGCTGTCGGTCGAGGATGCGCGCAGCAGCCTCCAGTTTCCCAAGGCCGAACCGTATCAGGGCTATCTCTACGTGGTGCTGCACGGCATCGACGTGCGGAAGGGCAGCCACGCGTTTGCCACCAGGGATGTCGACTTCTTCCTTGGCCACAACTGGCTCGTGACCGTGCACGACGGCGAGTCCACGTCCATTGCCCATCTGCGCGAGCTGTGCGATCGCCACGACCGGCTGCTGGCGGAAGGCCCGGTGGGGCTCTTGCATCGCATCGTAGACAGCATGGTCGATTCCTACCGTCCGGCGATGGAGGCGCTGGAGCACCGCATCGACCATCTCGAGGAAGAAGCCGTCGCCGGACAGCGCGAGCTCGCACGCCGCATGCTGAAGCTGCGGCATGAGCTGGCCGAAATGCGGCGCGTGCTGATGCCGCAACGGGACGTCCTTGGCCGGCTGGGCCGCCGCGAGTTCAGCGCCATCTCCGACGAGATGGCCTACCGCTTCCGCGACGTCTACGATCACGTCGTGCGCCTGGCCGACGAGGCGATCCTCTTTCAGGACCGCGTTACCGGCATCCTGGAAGTGAACCTGGCCAGCATCTCCAATCGCCTCAACCAGGTGATGAAGGTGCTGACGGTGATGTCCACCATCTTCCTGCCGCTCACCGTGCTGAGCGGGATGTGGGGCATGAACGTCACGCTGCCGCGGTTTCCGGGCGGCGAACCGGCGCAGTTCTGGTGGGTGACCGGCATCATGGTGGCGGTGGCGGCGGCGATGCTCGCCGTGTTCCGCCGCAACCGGTGGATGTAGTCGAGAATGGGGAAGATTCATCGGCTGCCGCCGGACCTCGCGAACCAGATTGCCGCCGGCGAAGTGGTGGAGCGCCCGGCGTCGGTGATCAAGGAGCTGGTCGAGAACGCGGTGGACGCGGGCGCCACGCGCGTGACGATCACCGTGGAGGCCGGCGGCAAGCGGCTGATTCGCGTGGACGACGACGGCGAGGGCATGGAGCCCGACGATGCCCGGCTGTCGGTGGAGCGCCACGCGACCAGCAAGATCCGGCACGCCGACGACCTCGGACGGATCAGCACGCTCGGCTTCCGAGGTGAGGCGCTGCCGAGCATTGCCTCCGTGTCGCGCTTCACCATGCGGTCCCGCACGGCGGCCCACACCATCGGCACCGAGATTCAGATCGAGGGCGGCGGGCCGGCCTCGGCCTCGGAGGCCGGCTGCCCGGTGGGCACGTCCATCGAGGTGCGCGACCTGTTCTTCAACCTGCCGGCGCGCCGCAAGTTCCTGAAGACCGACGCCGCCGAGATGGCCCAGGTGACGCGCATCGTGACGCAGCTGGCGCTCTGCTACGCCAACGTCGGCGTCACGCTGGCCAACGCGGGGCGCAAGACGATCGAATACCCGCCGGTCGCCTCGCTGCGCGATCGCCTGTTCCAGATCTACGGCGACCGTCCGGACCTGGTGCCGGTGGAGCGCAGCTACGGCGACGTGCGCGTCCACGGATTCGTGGCGGCGCTGGCATCCGAAGGGCCGGTGCGCGGACCGCAGCACGTGTTCGTGAACCGCCGCGCGGTGAAGGATCGCACCATCACGCACGCCATCCTCGACGCCTACAGCCAGGCGTCGATCAAGGAACGCAGCCCCGAGGTGCACCTGCTGATCGAGATGCCGCTCGAGGCGGTGGACGTCAACGTCCACCCCACGAAGGCGGAGGTGCGGTTCCGCGACCAGTCGTTCATCCACCAGGTGGTGCGGCGCGCGGTTGCGGACGCCGTCGGCGCTGCTGAGGCGCCGTTCTTCCCGAGCGCGCCCGCGTCGTCTGCCGAGCCGCTGCCGACGACGGCACCCCTCCCGACGCCCTACGCGTCGACGTTTCCCAGCCGGTGGTTGCCGCAGTCCGGCGGTGGGCTGTCGTTCGCCGGGTCGGCTACCGAAGCCCGGGAGGCGCTGTATGGCCCCTTTCCGGCCGGCGTCGCCAGCGAGGCGACGGTTGAGGCCGCCCCGGTCAGCGCCGAGAAGACCCTGATGCCGCTCGGCCAGTTCCGCGACACCTTCATCGTCGCGGTGGACGACGACGGCATCGCCATCATCGACCAGCACGTGGCGCACGAGCGCATCCTCTTCGAGCGGATTACCGAGCGGCTGACGAGCGGGCGGCTGGAAAGCCAGCGGCTGCTCGAGCCGCTGCTCGTGGAGCTTTCCGCGAGCGGGCGGCAGGCGCTGCTGGCGCACGCCGCGGATCTGGATCGCCTGGGGTTCGAGATCGAGGATTTCGGCGGAGAATCGCTCCGGCTGTCGGCGTGCCCGGCGCTGCTGCCGCGCGACGAGTGGCAGCGGGCGGTGCGGGCGCTGGCCGAGGATCTCGACGGGCTCGATCGCGGCGCCACGGTGACCGACGCGCTGAAGCGCATCGCGGCCACGATGGCGTGCCACGCGGCGGTGAAGGCGAACTATCCTCTGACTCCGGAGAAGATGGCGCACATCCTCGACGGCCTGCGGCGGACGGCGTACTCGACGATCTGCCCGCACGGGCGTCCGGTGATGCTGCGCTTGACCCGTCGCGAGCTCGAGAAGCGCTTCGAAAGGATCTGACATGCGCAAGTTGATTGTGATCACCATCCTCGGCGCGGGCCTGGGCGTTGCCCTTCACGGGCAGGGGCAAACGCCGCTCTTCTTCCGTGAGCCGTGGAGGCAGTCGCGGCCGATGGACGCGAGCACGAACTTCCGGCCCGAGGGCGGCGTGACGACCGCGGCCGTCACGAACCCGGCGCTCGAGCTCAAGATCTACGACCCGTTGGCCAAGAACGTGGCGTCCTACAAGGCGACACCGCCCACGGGATCGATCCCGGTGGACTGGGACGGCCCGTCGTGCATCCAGCTCGCCGGCTACAACCAGAACCCGCCGCCTGCGAAGACCACCGCCGGTTCGCCCACCGATCCTCCCAATCTCTGGACCGGCGTGTGCCAGACGGCCGTTGCCGCCACACTCCGTCATAAGGACAGCTTCGTGAACCTCGCGGTGCCCGGCGCGCGCATCAAGTGGATCACACGGACGTCCGGCTTTCACGTCGTGCGGCCCGTGCTGAAGCTCGCCGATGGCACGTTCGTGGTCGGCGACTATGGCGAGGGGGCGCACAGCGCCAATTCGCAGCAGTTTCTCGACTCGGAGTTCGCCATCGCCAACGTGCGCTGGCTGTCGCTCGACATCGCGCGCGTGGTGACGCGCGGCGACAAATGGGTGCAGCCGGACCTGAGCAAGGTGGACGAGGTGGGCTTCGCCGATCTGTACCCAGGCAGCGGTCACGGGTGGGGCGGGTTCGTCAACGTCTCGCGGATCGAGGTCTACGGTACGCCCGTCAAGCGATGACGGCACCTCGAGCGGTCGTGTCGGCGATCGTCCTGTCGGCGGCGTCAACGGTCCTTGCGCAGGCCGGTGTCGCCGGTGGGTGGGAGCTCGAGATGCTGTGGCGCGGGGGGAAGAGCACGGGCAGCTGCACGTTCATGGTGGAGGCCGAGCGCCTGAGCGGCACCTGCGGCGGCGAGGACCGTTTTCCGATTACGGGCCGCGTCGCCGGGTGAAAGCTCTCCTGGCAGATGGACGTGAAGCAGGGCGGCGCGCAGGGCCGGATGGAGTTCGACGGCGAGCCCCTACGACGGGCCACCTGAAGGTGGCCCCCACGACCGATCGGCCACCTGAAGGTGGCCCCACGACCGATCGGCCTACTTGAAGGCGGCCCCTACGATCGATCGCGGCGTTTGCGTTTGATCTCGTCCCACCCATCGAGCCGCCGCTTGATCTCCTTCTCGAACCCGCGCTCGGTCGGCCGGTAGTACTTCGTGCCGGCCAGCGACTCCGGCAGGCAGTCCATCGCGGCGGTCCCTTCCGGATCGTCGTGCGCGTATTCGTAGCCCTTGCCGTACTCGAGCTGCTTCATCAGCTTCGTCGGCGCGTTGCGCAGGTGCAGCGGCACCGGGTCGGCGGCCTGCGTGTGCGCATCCGAGGCGGCGGCGCCGTAGGCGGTGTAGACGGCGTTGCTCTTCGGTGCGGTGGCGAGGTAGATGGCCGCCTGCGCCAGGGCGGTATTCCCCTCGGGCATGCCGATGAAGTGCGTGGCTTCCTTTGCGGCCACCGCCACCACCAGCGCCTGGGGATCGGCGTTGCCGATGTCCTCGGAGGCAAATCGCACCAGGCGGCGCGCGATGTAGAGCGGGTCCTCGCCGGCCTCCAGCATCCGTGCCACCCAGTAGACGGCGGCGTCCGGATCGCTGTTGCGCATCGACTTGTGAAGGGCGGAAATGAGGTTGTAGTGCTCCTCGCCCCCCTTGTCGTAGAGCAGCGCCCGGCGCTGAATCGACTGCTCCAGCTGCGGCATGTCGAGACGCCGGACCATGGTGGCCGGATCCATCGGCGCCGTGGCCACGGAAAACTCGAGCAGGTTGAGCGCCGTCCGGGCGTCGCCGTTGGCGAAGCCGGCGATGGCGGCGCGCGCTTCGGGCGTCACCTCGACGTCCATGCTGCCCAGCCCGCGCTCGCGATCCTCGAGCGCCCGCTGCAGGATGCGCTCGACGGCGTCTTGCGTCAGGCCGTGCAGGACGAACACTTTCGATCGCGAGAGCAGCGCCGCGTTGACCTCGAACGACGGGTTCTCGGTGGTCGCGCCGATGAGCACGATGTCGCCCGCCTCGACGCGCGGCAGGAACGCGTCCTGCTGCGCCTTGTTGAAGCGGTGGATTTCGTCGACGAAGACGATGGTGCGCCGGCCGGTCCGGCGCCGGCGGTCCTCGGCGGCGGCCATCACCTCTTTGATCTCCTTGATGCCGGCGAGCACGGCGCTGAACGGCACGAAGCGCGACTGGGTGAGCTCGGCGATGACGCGGGCCAGCGTGGTCTTGCCGGTGCCGGGTGGACCCCAGAGAATGATCGACTGGAGCACGTCGCGCTCGATGGCCAGACGCAGTGGCGTGCCGGGCGCCAGGATGTGCTCCTGGCCGACGATGTCGTCGAGCGTGCGCGGGCGCATCCGCTCGGCGAGCGGCGTCCCGCTGGCCGCCTCGCGCTCGGGAGCCGCGAAGCCTTCGTCCTCGGGATCGCCAAAGAGACTGCTCATGTGCGCTGCCGCCGCGCCGCGTACACGAGCAGGGCGCCCGCGACCGCAGCATTGAGCGACTCTACCTGCGGCGCCATCGGAATCGTGACGCGCTCGTCGCAGCGTTCCACGAGATCGTCGGCGAGCCCGTGCCCTTCACCGCCGATCCACAGGCCGACGCTGCCTTTCCAGCTCACACCGTCCGGATCGGCGCCGCCGCGGGCCACCGAGGCGATAACGCGCATGCCCGCCTGCCGCATTTCCGCCATGATGGCCTCTGGCGCCAGGCCGGTCGCGGTCGGCAGTCGCAGCGCGCTGCCCATGCTGCCGCGCAGCGCCTTCCACGAAAACGGATTGGCCGATGCCCCGGTGACGAAGGCGCCCGTCACGCCGCCGGCCTCCGCCGATCGGAGAAGCGCTCCGACGTTGCCCGGATCCTGGACGTCGGCCACAACCAGGACGAAGGCGTCCGCTCGATCGCACAGCAAGGCCGGTGCGCTGGGGGCGCGCAGGGCGATTGCCGCAATCCCTGACGGCGACCGCACGGGGCTCACGGCGTCGAACGCACGATCGTCAGCTTCCACGATCGGCAGGCCGCGGCGTTCGAGCTCGTGCGCCAGGCGGCCAGCCTCGGTCCCACTCGCGCTGCGCGAGGCGGCCACGAGGATGACTTCGAAGTCGAGGCCGGCGTCGAGCGCCTCGCCGATCAGGTGGGGGCCGTCGAGCAGCACACGGCGGCCCGCCGGATCAGGTGTGGTGGCGAGGGCGCGGAACGCGGCGACGACGGGATTGTGGCGGCTCGAGATCGTGCGCACGCGTGGTCTCCGGCGTCGAGCCGGCCGTGGAAGATGAGCATAACAGACTGTGTTACAGTCTGAATTCGAACGATGAAAGAGCGGCTTCTCAAGCGTTTCTACGATGAAATCGCGGTGCTCGAGCGCGAAGTGAAGGTGGATCTCCCAAAGGAGATTCAGCGCGCGCGCGAGCTGGGCGACCTGCGCGAGAACGCCGAGTACAAGGCCGCCAAGGAACGCCAGGATATCGTCAACGTCCGCATTTCCATGCTGAAGAAGCGCGTCGGCGAGATCTCGATGATGAATCTCGACCGCATCCCGCACGACAAGGCGGGCTTCGGCTCCACGGTCCATCTCAAGTCCACCAACGGCGACATGATCGTCTACCAGCTCGTCATGCCCGAAGAGGCCGATGCCGAGAAGGGCATGATTTCCACCTCGTCGCCCATCGGCCGCGCCATCCTCAACAAGGAGGAGGGCGACGAGATCAAGGTCGTGACGCCGAACGGCAACAAGACCTTCGAGCTGATCAAGCTCATTACCATTCACAACGAGGCGTGACGTCCGTCTACTCGCCCGAGCGCCGGACAGCGGTGGTCTTCGCTGGCACGGGCGCTCATGGCGCGTATCACGCGGGCGCGCTGCGCGCGCTCGAGGAAGCGGGCGTCAAGATCGATCTGGTGGCCGGCCACGGCGCGGGGGCGGCCAACGCCGCGCTGGCGGCGATTGGCGGCCAGGCGCGCCTGTGGGACGCCTCGGGCGTGTGGCGCACGCCCCGCGCCCGCGACTGGTACGGGTGGAAGGCGCCGGTTCGCTGGGCCGGGTGGGTGGTGGTCGCGTTGCTGGCGGCGCTCGTCGCGCCCGTACTGCTGGTCGTGGCGACGGGCCTCGTCGTCTACCCGCTCGGATTCCTGCTCGAAACCGCCGGCAGCGGCTTTGGGACGTCGCTGCTCGCGGCGTACGCCGGCTGGCTGCAGACCGCCTTTGCCGGGCCGCGGCTGCCGACCTTCGTGCCGCGCCTCGGGATGATTCTCGTAAGCGCGCTCGTGCTCCTCGTGCTCGTGGCCGCCGCGCGCGCCGCGCGCGAAGGCTGGGCCCGTCGTGGGCGCGGCGCCCTGTGGTGGTGGGTCTTCGGCGCGCCCTTCGATGCGGCGCCGGCTCGCCGGGCGTTCACCAGCGCGGTGTGGCAGCTGATTCGCGGAGCCGAGTCGGTGACGCCGCCGCCGCTCGAGCGGATCGGACGCCGCTATGCCGAGGTCCTGCTCGAAAGCCTGGGGCAGCCTGGCTTCCGCGAACTGATCGTGATCGCCACCGACGTGGACAGCCGGCGCGACCTGATCGGCGCGCTCGTGAGCGAGCCGTACGCGCCGCCGTTCCTGGCCGCGCGCCCCGATCGCGATCGGCGCGCCGAGGTGCTGGATCTGGCGGGCGCGGGACGCGATCGCGCGATCGATCTGGTGGCGGCGGCGCTGACGCCGGCCGTCGGCTTCGACCCGTGGCTGGTCACCTTCGCGCCCGACAGCCACTGGCGTGGTGAAACGCATCGCTTGATCGACCGTCCCGGGTCGGTCCACCGGCTGCTCGAAGAGGTGGCCGCGGCGGGCGTGACCCAGATTGTCGTCGTGAGCGCGTGCGCCCCCGAGAGCGACGCGCACCGCCTGCGCGCGGCGCCGCTCGAGCCGCGGCAGCGCCTGGGAGAGTTCATCGTGGCGGCCGAGGCGGCCGCGCTGCGCGACGCGCTCGAGATGGCGCGCCTGCGGTTCGACGCGGTGTTCACCATCAGGCCGGCGCACAACGCGCTGGGGCCGTTCGACTTCGGCGGCGCCTACGACCAGGCGTCGGATCGCCGTCAGGAGTTCGCGGAGCTGATCGACCGCGGCTACGAGGACGCCGGGCGGCAGTTCATCGAGCCGGTGGTCGGCGCCAGCGGGGAATACCTGACGCAGCCCGGCGCGCAGGTGGTGCGTTAGAAAGCCGCTCTAGCGGGCGCCCACCAGCAGGCCGTGAGCAGCAGGACGGTGGGGGACGTCGCATGCGTGGCCTCCTTGGCCACCGTCACTTGTCCGAGGTTTCGCCAGCTTTCGATTCGGCCTCGAGTAACAGCGGCAGGGCGGTGTCGTGTCCGGGGGCGAGCAGACCGGCGCCAGTATAGGTCAGCAGTTTGTCGCGCGTGTCGGCGATGTCCAGATTGCGCATCGTCAGCTGGCCGATGCGGTCCTGCGGCGTGAACGCCGAGGCGCCCTTTTCCATCGTCAGCCGTTCCGGCTTGTAGGTGAGGTTGGCGCTGCGCGTGTCGAGCAGCGAGTAGTCGTTGCCTCGACGGAGCTCCACGAGCACTTCTCCGGTAATCGCCTTGGCCACCCACCGCTGCGCCATCTCCCGGAACATCAGCGCCTGCGGGTCGAACCACCGGCCCTGATAGAGCAGGCGACCGAGGCGGCGGCCGCTGTCGCGGTACTGCTCGATGGTGTCCTCGTTGTGGATGCCGGTGACCAGCCGCTCGTAGGCGATGAAGAGGAGCGCCATGCCGGGCGCCTCGTAGATGCCGCGGCTCTTCGCCTCGATGATGCGGTTCTCGATCTGATCGCTCATGCCCAGGCCGTGCCGCCCGCCGATGCGGTTGGCCTCGAGCATCAGCGCCACCGGATCGCCGAAGGTGTGGCCGTTGAGGGCCACCGGCACACCTTCCTCGAAGCGGATCGCGACTTCCTCCGGCGTCACGGCCACGTCCTCGCGCCAGGAGGCCACGCCCATGATCGGCTCGACGATCTTGATCCCCGAGTTCAGCTGCTCGAGGTCCTTGGCCTCGTGCGTGGCGCCCAGGATGTTGGAGTCGGTGGAATAAGCCTTCTCGGTGCTCATCTTGTAGGAGAGCCCGGCCCGTTCCATGTACTCGGACATTTCCTTGCGGCCGCCCAGCTCGTCGATGAACGCCTGATCGAGCCACGGCTTGTAGATGCGCAGCGCCGGATTGGCCAGCAGCCCGTAGCGGTAGAACCGTTCGATGTCGTTGCCCTTGAAGGTGCTGCCGTCGCCCCAGATGTGCACGGCGTCGTCGCGCATTGCCAGCACGAGCATCGTGCCGGTCACCGCGCGGCCGAGCGGCGTGGTGTTGAAGTAGGCCACGCCCGCGGTGGTGACGTGGAAGGCGCCGCACTGCAGCGCCGCGATGCCCTCGTTGACCATCTGGGCGCGGCAGTCGATCAGGCGCGCCTGTTCGGCGCCGTAGGCGAGCGCCTTGCGCGGAATCTCGTCGTAGTCCGGTTCGTCGGGCTGACCGAGATTGGCGGTATACGCGTAGGGAATGGCGCCCTTGGCGCGCATCCAGTGCAGCGCGGCGCTGGTGTCGAGGCCGCCGGAGAACGCGATGCCGACCCGCTCGCCCGCGGGAACCTTCTGAAGGATCGTGGACATGAAGCTCTCATGATAATTCGGCCGGCTGTAGAATGGCCGGCCATGACGACGAAGGCTCCCGGCTCCCGGCTTCAGGCTTCCGGCTTGGTGCTCCTCGCGTTGTTCTCGGCAACGCTCGTCGCGCAGCAGCAGGCGAAGCAGCGTGCGGAGTGGAATCAGCCGCAGAAGCCGTTCAAGGTGTTTGGCAACACGTACTGGGTCGGCACCCGTGGACTGGGCTCGGTGCTGATCACGTCGGATCGCGGCCACGTCCTGATCGACGGCGCGCTGCCGGAGTCGGTGCCGCAGATTCGCGATCACATCCGCGAGCTCGGGTTCAAGCTCGAGGACGTGCGGCTGCTGCTCAACACCCACGTGCACTACGACCACGCCGGCGGGCTGGGCGAGCTGCAGCGGCTCACCGGCGCCCGCGCCGCCGGCAGCGCCGACGCCGCCAAGGTGTTCGCCTCTGGTGAATCCGGTTTCGATGATCCGCAGTACGGCATCCTGCCGCCGATCGAGCGGCTGAAGAACGTCGAAGTCGTCCGCGAAGGGCAGCTGCTCAAGGTAGGTTCGCTGATCGTCGTGGCCCATCTGACGCCCGGCCACACTCCGGGCGGGACCAGCTGGTCGTGGCGGTCGTGCGAGGGCGATCGCTGTCTGGACGTGGTGTATGCCGACAGCCTGACGCCGGTCTCGGCTGACGGCTTCAAGTACTCGAGCAGCCCGCTCGCCAAGGCGTTCGAGAGGAGCTACGCGACGCTGGAGATGATGCGGTGCGACATCCTGCTGACGCCGCATCCTGACTTCGCGAAGGTGCTCGAGAAGCTCGCCGCGCGCAACGCCGGGAAGGCGGACGCCTTCATCGACTCCGGCGCATGTAAGGGCTATGTGGCGACGGCGCGCATGAACCTCGCCCGCAGGCTGGAAACTGAGAAGGGGAAATAGAACGGGCTTGAGCCTTGAGCCTGAGCCGTCAGGCTTTCACGAGCTTCTTGTCTTCGTGCAGGAACTCGAGGGCGAGGCTGAGCACCTTTTCGGTGAACTCGTCGGCCTGCAGGTTGCCGAACTTGTCGCGGAAGGCGCGCAGCGGCACCACCGCCTTGGCGAGCGCACGATGGCCGCCGGCGCTGCCGATGGCGTTGAAGTACTTGCGGACGAACTCGCCGGCGTTCTTCGAGTAGCCCAGATTGCGCACCGACATCACGAGTGAGTCGTGGACGATGCCGGCCACGATGGTCCACTCGACGTCTTCGAGCTGCAGGAAGAAGTCGGCGACGTAGGGGATGAAGTCTTCGCGCGGCAGCACGCCGAGGAAGGCGCAGAACACCTTCTCCTGCAGCTTGCCCTGCTCGCGCGCCGTCACCACGTAGTCCAGCCGCTCCATGGTGATCTCGGCGCCCTCCATCTTCCGGATCATCGCCGCGTCGGCGAGCGGGTAGAGATAGGAGAACGCCTCGATGTCCACGCGGTTGGTGTGGCGGTTGAAGAACAGCGTGTCCGACTTGATCGCGTAGAGCATGGCCGTGGCCGTGCGCTCCGAGATGTTGGTGTCCACGGCGCGCAGGTGCTCGGTCAGGATGGTGGACGTCGAGCCGTAGTCGGCGCGGATGTCCTTGTAGACGGCGGTGTAGCCGGTCTGCTCCGGATGGTGATCGATGACCAGGTCCACGCGGTCGATGGCGCCGGAAAAGTAGTGCGGCTGCACGTCCACCATGGCCACGCGGTCGAAGTTGCTGACCGTCTCCGGCGTGATCGGCTCGATGTGGATCTCGAGCATGTTCACCATCCGCTGGTTCTCGGGCCGGGTCACGCCGTGGATGGCGCCGAGGACCGCCGTCTGCCTGGTGCGCTTGAGCACCGTGCGCAGCGCCAGGCCGCTGGCCAAGGCATCCGGGTCCGGATCGTTGTGCATCAGGATCAGCACACGGTCGGCGTCGCTGAAGAAGCGCTGGTACTGCTGCACCTTGAGCCGCGTCAGCGAGCGGCTGAACTCGGTGAGCAGCGGGCCTCCGAACAGCTCGGAGAGCGCGATGTAGTTGATCTCGGGGAACTGCGCCTTCAGCTCGTCCTCGCGCTCCCGCGTGTGTGCCGCGCCCACCCCGAGCACGTACACGAGCGTGGCGCCGGCGTTGAAGATGGCTTCGACGATTTTCTTGAGACTGTGGCGGCCGTCGTCTTCGACGACGACGCAGGTGCCGGGCGTGAGGTCTGCCTTGAGGTAGGTGTCGGTGCGCCGGGGGTCGCCCGCCGTGACGCTGAGACCGCTGTCGTGAAGCCGTTTGGCCAGCGGCTTTCGTTCGACGATGAAATCCATCTCGAAGCTGGGCAACAGGATTTCATCGAGCATCCTGATGGCCAACTCGGTCTGGCAAACGGCGAGACACCTCATCGTGCCGGCGCCCCGGTTGACACCCTGTGCATACGGAAAACCCTCCGATTATACGCCCCGTTGTAGGATCCGCCCATGCGCGCAGGACAGGCGTGGTTTCTCGGATTGGCGCTCGCAGCGGCCGTGGCCGCCCTCGCCGAAGCCCGAAGCGCGAAGGCGGGGGAGCAGAAGCCGGTTTTCCGCGCCGAAACCGACCTCGTCACCGTCGGCGTCACCGTGCGCGATCGCGCCGGCACGCCGATGACGGATTTGAGCCAGGGCGACTTCACGGTGATCGAGGACGGACGGGCGCAGCGGATCACGTATTTCGCACGCGGCGACCAGGAGAACGGCGCCGTGGAAACCCACGTCGGCCTGCTGCTCGACACCAGCGGCAGCATGGGCGCCGACATCGACCTGGCGCGCAAGGCGGCGGTGCGCTTTCTCAACACCATCCGCGACGCCGTGGACATCACGCTCGTCGACTTCGACGCCGAAGTGCGGATCGCGCGCTACGGCCAGCAGGACTTCCCGCGGATGGTCGAGCGGATCCGCTCGCGGAAGCTCGGAGGCGAGACGGCGTTCTATGACGCCCTTGGCGTCTATCTGGACGGCTCCGCCGAGGCGGACGGGCGGACGGTGCTCGTGATCTTCACCGACGGCGGCGACACCCGCAGCGCGATTCCGTTCAAGGACGTCATGAACCTGCTGCGCGCCACCGACGTGACGGTCTACGCCGTCGGGTTCCTGGAGCACCAGCCGTCGTCGGTCCGGAGCGAGCAGCGGCTGCGGCTGACACAGATGGCCCAGGAGACGGGCGGCGAGGCGATCTTCCCGCTGTCGATGAAAGAGATCGAAGACGCCTACGACCGCGTGGTGGCCGGCATCCGCGCGCAGTACACGCTCGGCTACACGTCCACCAACACCGCGCGCGACGGGCGCTGGCGCCGCGTCGAAGTGAAGGTGGCGCGCACCGGCGACGCGCGCGGCCGCGACCTGCGCGTGCTCACCCGCAAGGGCTATTTCGCCCCGCTCGTGCGCCCCTGATTCAGATCGTAGAGGCGCACCTGGAAGGTGCGCCTGCAGGCGGACCCCATGGGTCCGCCTCTACGTACCTCCTGTGGTACGATTCAGGTTTGGCCCAGCGGGCACGGGCCGCGCCTGTATATGCCGACAACGGTCGAACGATTCAAGCTGGTCAGCGACTTCACTATCCGCGGCGACCAGGTGCACGCCATCCCCGAGCTCGTGGATGGTCTGCGCCGCGGCGACCGCCATCAGGTGCTGCTGGGCGTGACCGGCTCCGGTAAGACCTACACCATGGCGCAGGTGGTGGCGGAGGTGAACCGGCCGACGCTGGTGATGGCGCACAACAAGACGCTGGCGGCGCAGCTGTTTCAGGAGTTCCGGCGCTTCTTCCCCGAGAACGCCGTCGAGTACTTCGTCAGCTACTACGACTACTACCAGCCCGAGGCCTACGTGCCGGCCACCGACTCGTACATCGAGAAGGAAGCCACGGTGAACGACGAGATCGACCGGATGCGCCTGTCGGCCACGCGGTCGCTCTTCGAACGGCGCGACGTCATCATCGTCGCCAGCGTGTCGTGCATCTACGGCCTGGGCTCGCCCGAGGCCTACTACGGCATGGTGCTGCCGCTCGAGAAGGGGCAGCGGATCGAGCGCGACGACATCCTGCGCAAGCTGGTCGAAATCCAGTACGAACGCAACGACGTCGAATTCGGCCGCGGCACCTTCCGGGTGCGCGGCGACATCGTCGAAGTGGTGCCGTCCTACGAAGAGCACGCACTGCGCATCGGCCTCTTCGGCGACGAGGTGGACGAGCTCGCGTGGTTCGATCCGCTCACCGGCAAGGTGCTCCGGCGAATCGAAAAGGTGTCGGTCTTCCCGAAGTCGCACTTCGTGGCCTCGAGGGACCGCACCCGCCAGGCGGTCGAGGGGATCAAAGCCGAGCTCGCGCAGCGCCGCGGCGATCTCGAGTCGGAAGGGAAGCTCCTCGAGGCCCAGCGCTTGCACCAACGCACCATGTTCGACCTCGAGATGATGCGCGAGATCGGCTACTGCCACGGCATCGAGAACTACTCGCGGCACCTGACGGGGCGCGCGGCCGGCGAACCGCCACCCACGCTGTTCGACTACCTCCCGGACGATGCGCTTCTGATCGTGGACGAGAGCCACCAGACGGTGCCGCAGATCCGCGGCATGTACTTCGGCGACCGGTCGCGGAAGGAAGTGCTGGTGTCGTACGGCTTCCGTCTGCCGTCGACGCTCGACAACCGCCCGCTCAATTTCGAGGAATGGGAAGCGCGCGCGCCGCAGATGGTGTTCGTCTCGGCCACGCCGGGCCCCTACGAGCTGGTGAAATCGCAGGGCGTGGTGGTGGAGCAGGTCATCCGGCCGACCGGGCTCATGGATCCGCCCATCGAGATCCGGCCGGTGAAGGGGCAGGTGGACGACCTGCTGTCGGAGATCCGGGCGCGCGCCGAGCGGCGCGAGCGCGTGCTCGTGACGACGTTGACCAAACGCATGGCCGAGGACCTGACGACGTATTACCAGGAGCTCGGCGTCAAGGTGCGCTACCTGCACTCCGACATCGAGACCCTGGAGCGCGTCGAAATCCTGCGCGACCTGCGGCGGGGCATCTTCGACGTGCTGGTCGGTATCAACCTGCTCCGCGAAGGGCTGGATCTGCCGGAAGTGTCGCTGGTGGCCATTCTCGACGCCGACAAGGAAGGGTTTCTCCGTTCGGCCGGCTCGCTCATCCAGACGTCCGGCCGCGCCGCGCGGAACGTGAACGGCCGCGTCATCATGTATGCGGATACGATGACAGCATCCATGAAGGCGGCACTCGCAGAGACGGAGCGGCGGCGGGCCCGGCAGGGGGCCTACAACATCGAGCACGGCATCACGCCCGAGTCGGTGGTGCGCGACATCGACGACGTCATGTCGAGCGTGTACGAACGCGACTACGGAGCGGTGCCGGAGCCGCGTGAGACGCGGCGGACGTTCCGCACCATGGCCGAGCGCGATGCCGAGATCCGCCGGCTGGAATCCGAGATGAAAGCGGCCGCGCGCAACCTCGACTTCGAGCGCGCCGCGACGCTGCGCGACACCATCAAGGGTCTCCGCACCGGCGAGCTCGGGCTGAGCGACCTTCCGGCGGCCGGATAGCCCGTGCTGGACTTCGTCGACAAAGGGCTCAAGGGAGCGGTGCTCGAGGTGCAGGAGTACGTGCGCCTGCAGATCGCCGTGATCCGGGCCTGCTTCTCGCGGCCGTTCTACATGCACGACGTGATCGAGCAGCTCGATCAGATCGGGATCGGATCGCTCACCGTCGTGACGCTGGCCGGGTTCTTCACCGGCGCCGTGCTGGCGCTGCAGACCGGCATCACGCTCGACCAGTTCGGCGCGCGCCCGTTCGTGGGCCGGCTGGTGAGCGCCTCAATGGTGAAGGAGCTCGGGCCGGTGCTCACCGGCCTGATGCTGGCGGGACGCGTCGGCTCGGGCATTGCCGCCGAGCTCGGCTCGATGGTGGTGACCGACCAGATCAACGCGCTGCGCGCCCTTGGCACCGACCCCATTCGCAAGCTGGTCGTGCCGCGCGTCCTGGCGGGCGTGATCATGACGCCGATCCTGACGATCATTGCCGACACGCTCGGCATCGTCGGCGGCTGGATCATCGCGGTGTTTCAGCTGCGCGTGGCGTCGAGCCTTTACTGGACGTCGGTGACCGACGGGCTCTACCTGCAGGACGCGTGGATGGGGCTCATCAAGCCGTTCGTCCTGGGATTTGCCATCGTCACCATCGGCTGCTACGTCGGCATCACGACCAGCGGCGGCACGCAGGGCGTCGGGCGCTCCACGACGCAGGCCGTGGTGGCTGCGTCGGTGGCGGTGATCGCCGTGGACCTGTTCGTCACGCAGCTGCTGATCAACCTGCTCTACTGATGGCGACGGGTCCTTTCGATGAGGCGGGTCTCAAGACCGGCAGCCACGTCCAGACGGCGGCGGGGACGGCGGAACCGCCGGACATCGAGCTGCGCCACGTGTCGCTGGCCTTCGACGACAAGGTGGTGCTGAAGGATGTGAGCTTCACGCTGCTGCCGGGGCACACCAAGCTGATTCTCGGGGCCAGCGGCTCCGGCAAGTCCACCATCCTGAAGCTGATCCTCGGCCTGCTGAAGCCCGACGCCGGCGAAGTGCTCGTGCACGGCGAACGTGTTGATCGCATGGAGGAGCCCGAGCTGCTGCGCATGCGCGGCGATCTCGGGATGGTCTTCCAGGAGGGCGCGCTGTTCGACTCGCTCACCGTGGGCGAGAACGTCGGCTTCAAGTTCTACGAGGATACCGACATGCCGCTGGCCGACGTCCGGCGGCGGGTCGAAGAGGTGCTCGGCTTCGTCCGGCTCGGCGACTACGTCGATCGGCGTACATCGGAGCTTTCGGGGGGGCAGCGCCGGCGCGTGGCCATCGCCAGAGCCATGGCCTCGAAACCGGGCATCCTCCTGTACGATGAGGCAACGACCGGCCTCGATCCGATTACCGCCATCACGGTGGACGAGGAAATCGTCAAGCTCCGGGATCTCGAAGGCGTGAGCTCGATCGTCGTCACGCACCAGCTGCGCGATGCGTTTTTCGTGGCCACGCACGGCGCGCGCCGTGCCGACGGTCAGGCCGCCGGCGACAAGATAGGCGACAAGATAGTGGTGGCGCCGGCCGACGCGGCCAAGGCCGACGAGGCCGAGTTCATCATGTTGAAGGAAGGGCTGGTGGCATTCGAAGGCAACGCCGCCGAGCTGCGCGCGTCCGCGGATCCGTACATTCGGACGTTTCTGTCTTAGAGGATTCCAGTCATGCCCCGCACCCGTTCTCTGGCCTGGGCCGAGCTGAAGATCGGCCTCGTGTCCATCCTCGCGTTGATGATGGCCGGTCTGCTCATCTTCCTCCTCAGCGGAGAAGGTGGCTTCTTCTGGCAGCGCGTCGGCATCAAGACCATCTTCGCCAACGTCGCCGGTCTCAAGGCGGGCGCCCCCGTCCGCCTGGCCGGTGTGGAGGTGGGGTCGGTGAAGGAGGTGCAGTTCCTTGGCGATCGCGTCGAAGTGCTGATGGAAGTCGGCAAGAAGATGCAGCCGCGCATCACCTCGTCGTCCGTCGCGTCGCTGGGGAGCGTCTCGCTGCTCGGCGAGTCCGCCGTCGACATCACCGCCTCGAGCGTCGGCACGCCGGTGCCCGAATGGGGCTACGTGCGCTCCGGGCCGGCCGCGGGATCGCTCACCGATGTGGCGGAGAAGGCGTCTGCCGGCATCGATCAGCTCAGTGGCCTCATCGGCGACCTTCGCGCGGGCAAGGGGACCATGGGCCGGCTCTTCACCGAGGACACGGTGCACGTCGAGCTCAACGAGCTCCTCAGTGCCTACGAGCAGGTGGCGCGGAATCTGAACAATCCCAACGGCAGCGTCGCTCGCCTGACGAGAGACCCGACCATGGCCAAGGCCTTGGAAGGCTCGCTGCAGAACCTCGAAGCGGTCACCGCGCGCATCCGATCGGGGGAGGGGAGCCTTGGGAAGCTCCTGAACGACGACGCGATGGCGAAGTCGGTGACGTCGCTCACCGCCAACCTCGATACCGCCACCGCCCGCATGAACCGCGGCGACAACACGATGGGCAAGCTCTTCACCGAGAAAGAGCTCTACGATCGCGTCAACTCGATGAGCGAGCGGTTCGACAAGGTGGCGGCGTCGCTGCAGCAGAAGGACGGCACCGTGGGCCTGCTGCTGCACGACAAGGCGATGTACGAGAAGTTCAACGGCACGCTCGACGAGGCGCGCGCGCTCATTGCCGCCATCAAGGCCGATCCCAAGAAGTACCTCAATATCAGGGTCAGCCTGTTCTGATGACCGACGTCTATCTGGGCCTCATCGCCGCCGGCGTCCTCGTCATGGCGGCCATCCAGGTGGCGGCCATGGTGGCCGCTCTCCGGGCGGCGCGCAGCGTCGGCGAGATGGCGGACCGGTTCGAGCGGGACGTGCGGCCGATCATCGTGAACCTGCAGAAGGTGTCGGAAGAGGCCGCGCGCGCCTCGGCGCAGGCCGCCGCGCAGGTCGATCGGCTCGACACCCTGGTGTCGAACGTGGCCCGCCGGGTGGAGGACACGGCTGCCACCCTGCAGCAGACGATTTTGCAGCCGGCGCGCGACGGGCTCGCGCTTCTGAGCGGCCTGAAAAGCTTCTTTGCGAGCCTCCGGGACCCGCGGGAAACGAGGCAGCCGAAGGAGCCCCGGGAGCCGCAGGATGACCTGTTCATCGGGTAGTCTCCCCTGGATGCCGGATTGACGCCCGGTTCATGGTTCTGTTACAAGCCTCGCCGGGAGGAATCGGCCCCGTGAAGAGAACCTGCTTGCTCGCCGCCCTGTTGCTGTATCCCGGCCTCGCGCTCGCACAGGCGCCGGGATCGAAGTCTGCGCCGCTCGCCACCGAGCTCGTGAAGCTGCTCGATTCGATGAAGCTCGATGCGGTCGCGGGCAGTCGCGGCGCCAACAACGAGTTCGTCGCCGCCATGTACTTCCCCGGCAGCCAGCTCGTGGTGGTGAATGCCAAGACCACGGTGCCCGATCGGATGAAGTACCTGATCCTGCAGAAGTCCTACAAGGACCTGTACGTGGAGCTGAACGGCGCCGTGGATCAGGCCTCGAAGATCTTCATCTCGGACCTCGGCGCCAACGGGCTGCAGTTCAAGCGCGAGAAGAACCAGCCGTTCGACACGGTGGATGTCACGGGCAAGACGACCGCGTTCGACGGCGACTGGCGTAAGGCCAAACTGTCGGAGCAGGAGTACACCAAGATCTACGTGACCCACGACGAGGCCTACAGCCAGATGCTGCAGGCGCTGCTCGAGACGCTCAAGAAGCCGTCCTAGCTTCGGCCAGGGCCTTGATGGTCAGCATCATAAGGCTCTGCATGATGAAGTGGGGGAGCTGAAAGGCCACCAACGCGCCCCACTGCGCCAGCACCAGCGCGTGTCCGGGCTCGACGAGCGCCACGGTCCACCCGGGCCGCTCGCCGAAGAGACCGCCCAGGTAATTGCGCTGCGTCGCCGGCACCAGGTCGCCGACCTGGCGCACCTGCCATTCGGGTCGGATCTCCTGGACGTTGCGGATCTCGGCGCCGAACAGACGCTCGAGCCAGTCGTAGCTGTAGAAGCCGGCGCGATCCTGACCAATCTGGATCAGCCACGGCCACACCTCTTCGGGTGGCGCGTCGATGGTGACCGCGTAGAGGATCTCGAACTGTGGCGTGCGCGGCGCGTGGTCGCCCGGAAATGCGAGCGACCACTCGGGCACGGTCGCGCCCCACGTGCGGTAGTGCGGCCACAAGCCGACCGCCGCCATCACCCACGCCAGGAAGGCGATACCCACGGCATGACCGGCGCGGTGCCACCAGCGGCGGGCCGCGGGGTCTCACGAGGCCGGCGCCCGCGCGCCCAGGCCGTCACCGCGACGGCGAGCACCAGGCTGACCATGGGCCCGGCCCACAGACCGCGGTCCCCCAGGACGGCGTAGGAGAGCAGTGAGCACGCCCCGGCGACAATGGCATCCCAGGGCGTGAACCGTCGCAGAGGACGCACGCCAAGCACGGCGAGGCCCGCGGCGACGAAGCCGACGGCGGCGCCGAAGTAGATCGCGTCGACGCCCGGTGCCCAGACGCCACCGAGACCATCGTTCCCTCCGCCTGCACGTGCCTTCGCCAAACCCGTACCGGGTCCGGAAGTTGCTAACTCACTCAGTGCGGGCCGTTTAGACGGTTCGCGACGCGGGATTGTCCGCAATCGCTGGGGATTTTTCCCAAGGACTGGACGCGACATGGCCAAGGCAACGCTGCTCATCGTTGACGACGAGGAACTGGTGCGGTGGTCCCTGCGCGAGCGGTTCACGCGCGAAGGCTATACCGTCACCGAGGCGGGCACAGCGGCCGCCGGCGTGGAACAGGCCGTCGGCGCGGATCTGGTGCTGCTCGACTTCCGGCTGCCGGACGGCGACGGCCTCACGGTGCTGCGCAGCATCAAGGAGAGCGCGCCCGACACGCCGGTCATTCTGATGACCGCGTTCTCGACGGTCGAGAACGCCGTGGACGCGATGCGTCACGGCGCCTACGACTACTTGAACAAGCCGTTCGACCTCGACGAGGTGGTGCTCTGCGTCGAGAAGGCGCTCGAGACGAGCCGCTTGCGCAGCGAGGTGCGTGCGCTCCGGAGCACGCAAGCCAAGGCCCACAGCTTCGAGACCATCATCGGGCAGTCGGCGGCGATGATCGCGGTCAAGACGCTGCTCGGACGCATCGCCGGCAGCCCGGCCTCGACCGTGCCGCTCACCGGTGAGACCGGAACCGGCAAGGACCTGGCCGCCAAGGCGATCCACTACAACAGCGATCGCGCGGCGAAGCCGTTTGTGAACATCACGTGCTCTGCGCTACCGGAGCAATTGCTGGAGAGCGAGCTGTTCGGGCACGAGCGAGGGGCGTTCACCGATGCACGCCAGCAGAAGCGCGGCCTGTTCGAGACCGCAGACGGCGGCACGATCTTCCTGGACGAGATCGGCGAGATGACGCCGGGGCTGCAGTCCAAGCTGCTGCGGTTCCTCGAGGAGAAGACGTTCAAGCGGGTCGGCGGGCTCACCGACATCCGCGTGGACGTTCGCGTCATCGCGGCGACGAACCGCGACCTCGAAGAGGAAGTGCGCGCGGGGAAATTCCGTGAAGATCTTTTCTACCGTCTTCAGGTGATGCCGGTGGTGCTGCCGTCGCTGCGCGCGCGGCGCGGCGACGTGGCGCAGCTCGCGAAGTGGTACGTCGAAAGGTACAACCAGGAATTCCGCAAACGTGTCCGCGGGTTGACGCCCGATGCGATTGCCGTATTGGAACAGTACGGGTGGCCGGGCAACGTTCGTGAACTGCGCAACGTCATCGAACGCGCGATGCTGCTCGTCGAGCACGACTGGCTCACGCCCGACGACTTCTCCGCGCTGCCGCGCGGCGCCCGCGCGACGACGTTCAAGCTGCCGCCCGACGGTCTGAACCTCGAAGAAGTGGAGCGCGATCTCCTTCTGCAGGCGTTGGATCGCACGGATTGGAATCAGACGCACGCCGGCCGCCTGCTTGGCATCAACCGCGATCAGGTGCGGTACCGGATCGAGAAGTTCGGGCTGCCGCCTGCGGCCCAGCAGCGCACCGCGGCCGGGCTGAGGGGCTGAAGCGGAGCGTGGGCACGCTCCGTGCACATACGCCGATCCCGCTGCTCGCCAGGCAGCCACGAACACAGGAGAGAAAGGACCTCGAGCCATGGCTCAGCCGCTTCACGCCGCCGGTGACCCCCGGCTTCTACACCGCGTTCATGGCGAATACATGGAGATGCCCGGTCTGCGGCTCACGCTGGCCCAGGCATGCCGGCTGTGGAACGTCGATGCTGCCACCAGCCTCGACGTGCTGAATCGACTCGTTGCCGAGCAGTTCCTGCGTCTTAGCGGCCCTCACTATGTGCGGGCCGCCACCGGTCGATCGCTCCCGCGCGCCTGATCTGGATTGGCGCTGCCGGGCAGCGTCAGCGTCACAATCGTTCCTCCGCCCGCCGGGCAGTCCAACGTCACGGCGCCGCCGTGAATCTCGGCGGTCCGCTTGGCGATCGCCAGGCCGAGCCCGCCGCCACGCGCCTTGGTGGTGAAGAACGGCTCGAACACCTGTTCACGAAGCGCCGCGGGGACGCCGGGGCCGTCGTCCCGCACGGCAATCGACGCCTGGCCGTCCGCTCCCGTGACACGCACGCTCACCGCCCCGCGGCCGCCGAGCGCCTGCCCGGCATTGAGCAGCAGGTTCAGGAGCGTGCCACGGACGAGGTCGGCGTCGGCCGTCACAGTCGTGGCGTCCCCCTCCACCCGGATGTCCAGGTGGTGCCCCGACGGATCCCGGCGTGCCATCGTGACCGCTTCACCGGCAAGGCGCAGCAGCTCGACTTCAGCCAGGTGGGCCGGCCGTGGGCGGGCAAACACCATCAGGTCGCTGATGAGATCGTTCAGCGAGTCCACGCGCGCAACGATGTCGCGCAGCACTCGTACCTCCTGGTCGTCTTTGGCGCGCCGCCCGATCAGCACCTGCATGGCGCCCTTGATTCCGGCCAGCGGGTTGCGCACTTCGTGCGCCACGATGGCCGCCATCTGACCCACGCGCGCGAGCGCCGCCTGCTGCCGCAGCCGCGCTTCGGCCTGTTTGCGGGCGGTGATGTCGGCGCGGATCGCGATGTACTGGAACGGTTTGCCGCGCTCGTCGAGGAACGGGACGATGGTCGTGTCCACCCAGTACGGGTGCCCGTCCTTGGCGCGATTCTGCAGCTCGCCGTGCCACACCTCGCCGTTGGCGATCGTCACCCACAGGTCGCGGATGAATTCCTTGGCGTGGTGGCCCGAGTTGATGATGCGGTGGTCCTGTCCGAGCAGCTCGTCGCGGGAATAGCCGGAGATTTCACAGAACTTGTCGTTGACGTAGGTGATGCGGCCGCGCACATCGGTGGTGGCGACGATGGCGGCCTGGTCGAGCGCCCGTTTCACGTCGCGCAGCTGTACGGTGGCGTCGTCGCGCGCGCGTTGCCGGGCCGCGAACCGGGTGATGACGACGCCAATGAGCGCCAGGGCCACGACCATCGGCAGCGTTTCGCTTCCGAGTGTGACCACTGTCGGGGAACCGAAGTCGAGGCTGCCGCTGGCGGCGAGCAGGATGCTCACCACGGTGGCGATCGGCGCGTAGTGCCGCCAGGCTGTCCACGGGCCAAGGAGGATGGGCAGCGCATAGAGGCCGCCGACCGCCGGGCTCGATGGCGTCTGCCGCTGCGCCGCGAACGCCAGCAGCGCCAGCGCGAGGCCGGCCAGGTGCGTGCCGGCGTGGGCCGACAACCCTCCCCGCTTGGACATAACAGCGCCGCTATACTTTCCGGTCATGGCGTTCTCGCGAATCCTGGTCGTGGACGACGAACAGCTGGTGCGGTGGTCGCTGCGCGAGCGGCTGACCGCCGAGGGGCACGACGTGGTCGAGGCCGGCACGGCCGCCGAGGGGATCGACAAGGCCCGGGACGACGTCGATCTGATTTTTCTGGATTTCAAGCTGCCCGACGGCGACGGGTTGTCGGTGTTGCGGAAGGTCAAGGAGCGGACCCCCGACCTGCCCGTCATCCTCATGACCGCGTTCTCGAGCATCGAGAGCGCAGTCGAGGCGATGAAGCTTGGCGCCTTCCATTACGTGAACAAGCCGTTCAACCTGGACGAGGTGCTGCTGCTGGCCGAGAAGGCCCTCGAAACCGTGTCGCTGCGGCGCGAAGTGGTGGCGCTCCGTTCCAGCCAGGGGCGCGACTACGGGTTCGATGCCATCGTCGGCGCGTCGCCGGCGATGACGCGCGTGAAGGAGCTGCTCGCCAAGGTGGCGTCCAGCCCCGCCTCCACCGTGCTGCTGACAGGCGAGACCGGAACCGGCAAGGACCTCGCGGCCAAAGCCATCCACTACAACAGCTCCCGGGCGACCCGGCCGTTCGTCAACATCACCGCATCGGCCCTGCCGGAGCAGCTGCTCGAGAGCGAGCTCTTCGGGCACGAGCGGGGCGCGTTCACCGACGCGCGCCAGCAGAAGCGGGGGCTCTTCGAAACCGCCGACGGCGGCACGGTCTTCCTCGACGAAATCGGCGAGATGACGGCCGGGCTCCAGGCCAAGCTTCTGAGGTTCCTGGAGGAAAAGACCTTCAAGCGCGTCGGCGGGCTGGCGGACATCCGTGTGGACGTCCGCGTCATTGCCGCCACGAACCGGGACCTCGAAAAGGAGGTCAAGGCCGGCACCTTTCGCGAGGATCTGTTCTACCGGCTGCAGGTGATGCCGGTGGTCCTGCCGTCGCTGCGCGAGCGGCGGGGTGACGTGGCGCTCCTGGCGCGGTTCTACATCACGCGCTTCAACGGCGAGTTCCGCAAGCACGTGCGCGGGCTGTCGCTGGCGGCGCAGGAGCTGCTCGATCACTACGCGTGGCCCGGCAACGTGCGCGAGCTGCGCAACGCCATCGAGCGCGCCATGCTCCTGGCCGACCGGGAGCAGCTCGAGCCGCAGGATTTCACCACGCTGACGCGCACCGTGTCGGCGACGCACTTCAAGCTGCCGGCGGAGGGGGTGGATCTCGAGGACGTCGAGCGCCAGCTGGTCGTGCAGGCGCTCGAGCGGGCCAACAACAACCAGACCAAGGCCGCCGAGCTGCTGGGGCTGAACCGCGATCAAGTGCGCTACCGGATGGAGAAGTTCGGCCTGCGTCAGGCCTGAACCGGAAGCGGCACGGCCATCATGCTGGTTTCGGCGACCGCTGCGGCCAACGGGTGCTGGCGGACGGTCAGCACCGGACACGGTGCCGTGCGCACGACCCGTTCGGCCACGCTGCCCAGCAGCAGATGGGCGACGCCGCTCCGCCCGTGGGTGCCCATCACGATCAGATCGGCGGCGTGGCTCTGCGCATACTCGACGATGGTGCCGGCGACCGGCCCGGTGAGGAGCGCGGTGTCGTGACCCAGGCTGGCATCGACGTTGGCCGTCAGCTTCTCGCGCAGCCGCGCCTCGACGCCCGACATGACCAGCCCGCGCATCTCCGACGGCAGGAACATCTGGCCGTCGGCCACCAGCGCGCCGGTGACCGCTTGGTCGTCGAAGACGTGCACCAGCCGGATGGAGGCGCCGAGCGTACCCGCGAGCTCGCGCGCCTGAGCGAGCGCGGCGTCGGACGCCGGGCTGAAGTCGGTGGGAACGAGGATGCGTCGGATGCGCATGGTCGGCTCCTTGTCGATCACCGATTGAGCACGCGCCGTGCCACGGCTCAGCGGGGCAAAGGTCTGGTTCTTCTGGGGTTGGTGGGCGACAGCGCGCGGAAAATCCCGCAGAGGTGGGGGAACTTGAGCAGCCGCCGGCCTGTCCTGGCAACCGGTCAGCTGGTGCGCCCTTCTGGCGACGACGCGGAGGGAACACCGCGAAAACGGCCATAGATCGTCGACGTCGACCGGCATTACGTTTGCTCGCCAGTGGAGCGATCGCCCGCGTTTCCGCCAGCAGACGCACCGGCGATCACTAGGGAGCAGGTCACATGCGACGAACCCAGGGACTGGCCGCGTTGGCCATAGGCATGCTGCTCAGCGCGTCATTTGCGAGCGCCGAGCCTCAACGGGGAGGCGGCGGAGGAGGGGAGCGCCGAGCCCAGCCGCGAGAGGGCGTGCGTCCAGCACCCCGGCCCGGAGGCGGCGGCGTCGTCACCGGACGGCCCTACTACGGGACCCGTGGCTCGTACGTGTTCGTGGGCGGCTACTTCTACGATCCGTTCTACGGCCCGTATCCGTGGTGGCCGCGCTCGGCGTACGGATGGGGCTACTACCCCGTGTTCGACTATCGCGCCGACGTTCGCATCCAGGCGATGCCGCGCGACGCCGCCGTGTACGTGGACGGGTTCTACGCCGGCGTGGTGGACGACTTCGACGGTGCGTTCCAGCGGCTGCCGCTGACGCCAGGCGGCCACAAGATCGAGCTCTTCATGGAAGGTTTCCGGACCGTGCGCCGGAACCTGTACCTGCAGCCCGGTTCGACCATGAAGATGCACGAGACGCTGGTGCCGCTGGCCGGGGGCGAGAAGAGCGAGCCGCCGGAAGTAGCCCCGCCGGTGCCGACACCGCCGGAAGGCACCTACAACGAGCCTCGAGGCCGCGCGCCGCGGGGAGCCGGGGTGCCGCCGCCGATCGTGCGGCGAGGTGGTGGCCGCGTCCAGCGCGACGACGGCGAGGGGTTCGGCACGCTCGTTCTGCACGTGCAGCCGCGCGAGGCTGAAGTGTCGGTGGACGGCCAGCGGTGGATGACCTCGGGCGAAGGCGAGTTCGAGATTCAGCTGCCGGCGGGACGGCATCGCGTCGAGGTCGAGCTGCAGGGCTTCCAGCGCTTCTCGTCCGAGATTGACGTCCGCGAGGACGGGCCCACGCCCGTCAACATCAGTCTGACCCGAGGGCGCTGACCCTCGTCGGCAGGACGCAGGCGCCGGGGCACGGCGCTTGCGTACTGTCGCGCGTGGCGGAGGACATTCGTCATGCAGATAGCCGAAGTAATGACCCCGGGACCGATTACCTGCGCGCCGGACACGACGGTGGCGGAGGCTGCCCATCTCATGTGGGAGGGCGATTGCGGCGTGCTGCCAGTTGTGCGCGACAGCGGCCTCGTCGGCGTCGTGACCGACCGTGATCTGTTCATCGCGCTCGCAACGCGCGATGCCAAGCCGTCGGAGTTGACCGTCGGCTCGGTGGCACGACCGGCGCCGATCACCTGCACGCCGCGCGACGACGTTCATCAAGCGATGGGCAAGATGAAGTCGCACCGCGTGCGGCGGCTGCCCGTGGTCGACAAGGACGGGACGCTCGTCGGGATTGTGTCGATGAACGATCTGCTGCTGGCCGTCGCGCCCGAGACCGCGCTGGGCGGCAAGGTGGTCGACACGCTGCAGTCGATCAGCGAGCACCAGCTGCCGGTGCCCGTGGCACGACACGCGACCGCGTAACGACTGTGGTTGATAGTCCGTCGCCGCTTCGCGGCTATGGCGGTCAAGGGCTCGCCAACCGTAGCTCACTAGAGACGGGGGCCCACCTTCGCGCTTTGCGCTATGGTGGGCAACCTTCGCCTGGATCAAGAGCGAAGGTTGGTGGGCGCGGGTGGAATCGAACCACCGACCCCTCGCGTGTGAAGCGAATGCTCTACCGCTGAGCCACGCGCCCGACCGAACCCCTACTTTAACACGGGCTTCAGGCGGAAGGTCCGCCTCTACGAACGGGCCGCCTGAAGGCGGCCCCCACGCCAGTCTCAGATCGTGCCGTACAGGCGATCGCCGAAGTCGCCGAGGCCCGGCACGATGAACTTCCGCGAATTCAGCGAGGCGTCGAGCGCCGGCGAGTAGATGTGCACGTCGGGGTGCGCCGCCGTCATGGCGGCCACGCCCTCTGGTGCCGCCACCACGCTCATCATGCGGATGGACCGGACACCGGCGCTCTTGATGATGTCCACCGCGGCCACCGCACTGCCACCGGTGGCCAGCATCGGATCGGCGAGCAGCACCACGCTCGCGGCCATGCCCGGCGGCAGCCGCGAATAGTAGCGCGACGCGTGCGCCGTCTCCTCGTCCCGCTGCAGGCCGATGTGGCCCACCCGGGCCCGGGGCACGAGCTCCAGGATCGAGTCGACCATGCCGAGGCCGGCTCGGAGCACCGGCACGATGACGATGTCGCTCCGGACGATGCGTGCATCCGCCGGGCCGATCGGCGTGGCCACGGTGTCAGTCTCCGTGGGGAGATCTCGCAGCGCCTCCGCCGCGACGATCAGGCTGATACGGTGCGCCGCGGCACGAAAGGCCGGCGGCGGCGTGCGCGCATCGCGGAGCTCGGCGAGCGCGTCCTGCGCCAGCGGGTGGTCGACGAGGTGAAATGGCACGCCCGCCATTCTACCGATAGAATTCGGGGCATGCGCGCCCGCGTCACCGCTCTCGTTCTGGCCTTCACGGCCGTCCTGGCCGCCCAGACGCCCCGGCAGGTATCGCTCGTCGTGCACAACGGCACCGTCGTCACCATGGACGGCGCCCGCCGTGTGATCGAGAACGGCGCCGTGGCGGTGGACGGGGCCGACATCGTCGCCGTGGACACCGACGACGCCATTCGCAAACAGTTCCGCGGCGTCGAGACGCTCGACGCCGGCGGGCAGGTGATCATGCCGGGCCTGGTGAATACGCACACGCACGCGCCGATGGTGCTGTTCCGCGGGCTGGCCGACGACCTGGCGCTGCAGGAGTGGTTGAACAAGTACATCTTCCCGGCGGAGGCCAAGCTGGTGTCGCCCGAGTTCGTGCGCGTGGGCACCCGGCTGGCGGCGCTCGAGATGATCGAGTCGGGCACGACGACGTTCGTGGACATGTACTACTTCGAGGAGGAGATCGCCAAGGAGACGAAGGCCGCCGGTCTTCGCGGCGTCCTCGGGCAGACGGTCATCCAGTTTCCCGTGGCCGACGCCAAGACGCCCGGCGACGGGCTGGCGCGCGCGGACGCGTTCATCACCCAGTTCAAGGGCGACCCGCTGATCACGCCGGCGGTGGCGCCGCACGCGATCTACACGCTCGACGGGCCCACCTTGAAGGCGGCCCGCGAGCTCTCCAAGAAGCACGGCGTGCCGATGCTGATTCACCTCGCCGAGACGCGCACCGAGATTCAGACCGCGCGCGAACGCTTCAGCACGTCGCCGGTGACGTATCTCGACAGCCTGGGCGTGCTGGGCCCCGGCGTGCTGGCCGCGCACGGCGTGTGGGTGAACGACGCCGACATCGCCGTGCTGAAGTCACGCGGCGTCGGCGTGTCGCACAACCCCGAGAGCAACATGAAGCTGGCGAGCGGCACGGCGCCGGTGACCGGCTACCTGCGCGCAGGTGTCGCGCTCGGACTCGGCACCGACGGGGCGGCCAGCAACAACGACCTCGACATGTTCGAAGCCATGCGGATGGCCTCGTTCCTCGCCAAGCTGCAGACCGTGGATCCGAGCGTGGTCCCGGCCGCGACGGCGCTCGACATGGCGACGATGGGGGGCGCGCGCGCGCTCGGCATGGAACGCCAGATCGGCTCGCTCGAGCCGCGGAAGCGCGCCGACCTCATCGTGGTGTCGATGCGGGCCGCCCGCCAGACGCCGCTCTACGATCCGATCTCGCACCTGGTCTACGTGACTCGCGGCGACGACGTGCTGGACACCATCGTCAACGGCAGGATCGTCATGCGCGATCGCAAGGTGCTGACGCTCGACGCCGAGTCCGTGCTGAAGGACGCACGCGCGATGGCGGTCAAGGTGAAGGCGGCGGTGAAGTAGGGTCCGCCTTTAGGCGGACCGTCAACGGGCCGGCTGAAGCCGGCCCCTACGTCTGCACGACGCCGATGAAGGGGAGCGCCCGGTAGGCTTCGGCGTAGTCCAGCCCGTAGCCCACCACGAACCGATCCTCGATCGTGAAGCCGACGTATTCCACGGTCACGTTCACCTTGCGGCGCGAGGGTTTGCTCAACAGACAGGCGGTGCGGAGCCGGCGCGGTTCGCGCGCGCGCAGCACGTTGTGCAGGTAAGTCAGGGTGAGGCCGGTGTCGACGATGTCTTCTACGATCACGACATCGCGTCCCTGAATCGGCGCCCCGAGGTCCTTCAGCAGCTGCACTTGACCCGACGAGTTCGCTGAGGCGCCGTAGCTCGAGGCGGCGATGAAATCCATCGTCACGGTCCGGCCGTCGGTGCCCTCGGCAATCGCGCGCGCCAGATCGGCAAGGAAGATGAACGATCCCTTCAGCACGCCGACCAGATGGACTCCGTCGGGATGATCGCGGCGGATCTCGTCCGCCATGGCTCGCACGCGCGCCTGCAGGTCCACGGCCGTGATCAGTGTGTCCATGTCGCTGAAAACCGGCACAGAGTAACATAGCGCCTTCACCGTGAAGCGTTTCAACCTCGTGACGGAAGCGGACGCGCGAGTGCTCGAGTACGGGAGCACGATTGCGCTTGCCGCTGGAGGTCACGTCACACCGCTGGCACAGGACACGCTGCGCGCGCGGCGCGTGACGGTGGTCTCCGACACGCCGGACGTCGACCTGGCGGCGCTGGCGCCGATCGCGGCGATCAAGACCGTGGCCGTGGCCGGCGATCACACCTCGCTGGCGCTCAAGGCGGCGCTGATTCACTACCTCCGCGGCCGCGGGCTGGCCGCGCACGATCTCGGCACCACGACCACGGATGCGGTGGACTACCCGGACACCGCGGCCGCCGCGGCCGTGCAGGTGGCGCGCGGCGAGGCCGACGCCGGGATCGTCATCGACGGGGCCGGGCTCGGCTCGTGCATCGCCGCCAACAAGGTGGCGGGCGTGCGCGCGGCCATGTGCACGAACGAAACGCTGGCCCGCTACGCCCGTCAGCACAACGGCGCCAACGTCCTGGCGCTCGGCTCGACGCTGGTGTCGGCCGCCGAAGCGGTGGCGATTACCGGCGTCTTCCTCGACACCCCGATGCGCGAGGCGCGCTACATCCGCCGTCTCGCCAAGATTCGCGCGCTCGAGGCGCGCCCGGGGTCGTAGATGGCGGCCCCCGAGCTCGAGCGTCTGATTCGGATCATCGTCGAGGAAGTGGCGGCCGCGCAGTCCGCGGCCACGCCGCTGCGCTGCGCCTGCCACGCGGTGCTGTTCGAGTGCTGTCCCGACCGGCTGCGCGGCGTCATCGAGGCGGGCGCGTCGCGGCTCGGCCTGCACGCCTCCGGGGGCGGCCCCGGCGACGTGGCGGCGATGATCGATCACACGCTGCTGAAGCCGGATGCGTCGCGGGCCGAGGTGGAGAAGCTGTGCCGAGAGGCGGCCGAGTATCACTTCGCCAGCGTCTGCGTGAACCCCACGTGGGTGGCCACCTGTGCGCGGCTCCTGCAGGGATCGCCGGTGAAGGTCTGCTCGGTGGTCGGCTTTCCGCTCGGCGCCACGACGCCGGACGTCAAGCACTACGAGACGCGGCGCGCGCTCTTCGACGGCGCCCGCGAGATCGACATGGTGATCAACATCGGCGCGCTCAAGTCCGGCGACCTCCGCGTGGTGGAGCGCGATATCGAAGCGGTCGCCGGGCCGTGCCGGGAAGCCGGCGCCATCAGCAAAGTCATCATCGAGGCGGCGCTGCTGACCGACGACGAGAAGGTCACCGCCTGCACCCTGGCCAAGGCCGCGGCCGCCGACTACGTGAAGACGTCCACCGGGTTTGCCTCGGGTGGCGCGACCGCCGCCGACGTGGCGCTGATGCGCCGGGTGGTGGGCGAGGAGATGGGCGTGAAGGCCGCCGGCGGGGTCAAGGATCTCGACGCGCTGAGGGCGATGGTAGCCGCCGGCGCCACGCGGATCGGCGCCAGCGCCGGCGTCCGGATCGTCCAGCAGTCCAAAGGGGGCCCGGCTGGCCCCGCCGGCTCTGGATACTGAGGGCGGGTAGGGCGGGTGAGGCGGGCGGGTCTGATAGAATCCCCAGTGGCCGCGGGAGTAGTTCAGCGGTAGAACGCGAGCTTCCCAAGCTCGATGTCGCGGGTTCGATCCCCGTCTCCCGCTCCAGCTTAGAGCAGTTCCCCATCCGCGCGTTGCGGGCTCGCGCCCGAGGTCGTGCACGTGGTGGGTCGATTCACCTGAACACGTCTCGCGAATCCTCCTGCCGCTGGCCCCGCACGAACGTCGGTTCGTGCCTGTCACCGGGAAGATCGTGCCAACGCATTTTGCGCTTGACAGCTTTGGGGGAAGCGGTGGCCGCGGGTTCGGGATCGATCGCAGATGCCAGGCTAAACGCGTCCTGCGAACGCTTGAGACGCCTTCGTTGATTACACCACGGTCGCGCGGGTGATGCGACGCGATCGCGTGCGAGAGCGCCACCGGGCGACGCGAAAAGCGAGGGGTTACTATCGCGCATGACGCCCTCACTTCCATCTACTTCTGAACTCGCGCCTGGCGATCTCGTCCCGTCAATCTCCATCGAACAGCTCGGCGAAGCCATTGCCGGCATCGCCGCCGGCTTGCACGCCGCCACCTATCAGCTCCTGGTTCTGCTGAAGGAGTTCGACGCCCGCTCGGGGTGGAACAACGGCTTCCTGTCGTGCGCCCACTGGCTCAGCTGGCGGACGAGCATCGACCTCGGGGCGGCGCGCGAGAAGGTGCGGGTGGCGCGGGCGTTGCCGGAACTGCCGCTCTTGAGCGGCGCCCTCCGACGCGGCGAGATCTCTTATGCGAAGGTGCGCGCGCTCACTCGGATCGCCACTCCAGCCACCGAAGAGCGACTCCTTGCCGTCGCGTATCACGGCACGGCCGCGCAGGTCGAACGGCTCGTGCGGGCCTGGCGACGATGCGACCGTATAGAGGAAGGACGAAAGCATCTCTCACGCTCCGTCGCCACCTACCAGGACGAGGATGGCATGGTGATTCTGCGAGCCCGATTGACGCCCGAGCAGGGCGCGCTCGTGCAGCGGGCGCTCGAGGCCGCATCGGAGCACCTCTACCACGAGAGCCGCGGGGCGGCCGCGCCGGACAATATCGAGGAAGAAGTCACCTCCGGCCAGCGTCGCGCGGACGCTCTGGCGTTGATGGCGGAATGCGTTTTGCGGGCAGATCTCGCTCGGGGCTCAGCAGGCGACACGCATCAAATCGTCCTGCATATCGATGCCGCCAAGGTTGCAGACCCAACGCAGCACGCGGTGCTGGAACTCGCAGACGGCGGCATCGGCGTTTCTGCAGAAACGTCGCGGCGGATCTCGTGCGACGCGTCGGTCGCGGTGATGCGTGAAGCCGGCGACGGGTCGGTGCTCGACGTCGGCCGCAAGACGCGAGTGATTTCCACGCCGATTCGCCGCGCGCTGGCGGCCCGCGACGGCCGCTGCGTCTTCCCCGGCTGCACGGCGCGCCGCTGCGACGCCCATCACCTGGTGCACTGGGTTGACGGCGGTCCCACGGCGCTCGACAACCTCGTGCTCCTGTGCCGCCGCCATCACACGCTCGTCCACGAGCAGGCTTTCGGTGTCGAGCGGGCCGCGAACGGCGACGTCGTATTCCATCGGCCTGACGGCCGGCGAATCGAAGCATCGCCCCGTCTGGCGTGGAACGGAGGTCAGTTGCTGCGCGAGAGCGTGAACGCCCGTTCGCTACGGTGCTGGGATGGGACGCCGTTCAACGTCGCGTACGCCATTGACGTCCTTCACCCGCGCGCGAACCCGTAGCTCGATGTGGCGGGTTCGATCCCCGTCTCCCACTCCAGCCTTCGCTCACGCGCGCGGTACTCAGCGTGAGCTACGGCTGGCAAGCCATGCGAAGGCTGTCCACCGTAGCGCGCTAGCGCGAAGGTGGACGTCAGGCTCTGATAATCGCGAGCACCTCGTCCCGCTTCTCCTCCATCATCGCCGGCGTTTCGGCCTCCAGATTGAGCCGCAGCAGCGGCTCGGTGTTCGAGCCGCGCACGTTGAAGTGCCAGGTGGGGTAGTCCACCGACACGCCGTCGATGTGCTCGACCTTCGCGTCGGGATACTTCGCCTCGATGGCCGCGAGCTTGGCGGGCACTTCGTCCATGCTGGCCAGCTTGGTGTTGATCTCGCCCGAGATGAAGTAGCGCTCGCGGAACGGCGCCAGCAGATCCCGCAGCGTCATGTTCTTCTTCGACATCAGCTCGAGCACCAGCAGCGCCGGGATGAAGCCGTTGTCGGCGTAGTAGAAGTCCTTGAAGTAATAGTGCCCGGTCACCTCGCCGGCAAAGATGCCGTCCTCCTGCCGCATCCGCTGCTTGATGAAGGCGTGGCCCACCTTGTTCATCAGCGCGCGGCCGCCGTAGCGCGTCGTCGTGTCCTTCACCGCGTGGCTGGCGCGCAGGTCGTAGATGATGGTGGCGCCCTTGGGGACCTTCAAGAGGAACGCCTCGGCGAGCAGCGCCGTGATGAAGTCGCCGGAGATGAACTCGCCGCTGCCGTCGATGAAGAAGCAGCGGTCGGCGTCGCCGTCCCAGGCGATGCCGATGTCGGCGTTCTGACGCCTCACCTCCGCGGTGATGTCGGCGCGGTTCTCCTCGAGCAGCGGGTTGGCCTCGTGGGTGGGGAAGGTGCCGTCGATGGTGAAGCACAGCTTCGTCACCTGGCAGGGGAGCCGGTCGAAGATCCTCGGCGCCACCAGGCCGGCCATGCCGCTGCCGGCGTCGAGCACCACCTTGAACGGCTTGATCACCGACGCGTCGATGAACGACATCGCCTTGTCCACGTAGCCGTCCATGATGTCGAGGCTGCGACGCTGCCCGCGAATGGCGGCCGGCGGCGGCAGCGTGCCGTTGACGATCATGTCGCGGATGTCGCCGATGCCGGCGTCGCCGCTGAGCGGCAGCGCCTCTTTGCGCACCATCTTCACGCCGTTGTAGCGCCCGGGATTGTGCGACGCCGTGATCTGCGCGCCGCCATCGAGCCCCTGCTGCACGACGCCGAAGTACATCTGGTCGGTGCCGAGCATGCCGAAGTCCACCACGTCGGCGCCCTGGGTGAGCGCCCCGTCGATGAAGGCGTCGGCCAGCGACGGCGACGAGACGCGCATGTCGCGCGAGACGCCGATCGTTCGCGCCTGCAGGTAGGCCACGAAGCCGCGCCCGATGTCGCGCGCAATCGCCTCGTTCAGCTCCTGCGGGTACAGCCCCCGCACGTCGTAGGCCTTGAAGATGCTGGTGTCCACTACTGTCTCCGGAATCAGACTCGCGTGTAGTCGGTGAGGGTGGTGCGGTCGCCGAGCACGGCGCCGCCCTCGACGACGGTGTTGGGGCCGAGGCGGCAGTCGCGCCCGACGATGGATCCGCTCACCGTCGCACCCGCGCCGACGACGCAGCCCGGCCAGATGATGGCGCCGTCCACGACCGCGCCGGCCTCGATGCGGGCGCCGCGCCCGACCACCGACAGGGGAGCGATGCGCGCCCCGGCCTCGACCACGGCCTCGTCGTCCACGAAGCAGGGGCTCTCGATGATGGCGGCCGCATCGATGCGCGCCTGCGGCGACACGCAGGCGTGCGGCGCCGGCTGCTCACGAAAGGGCGCCGCCGGGAACCGCCCCGTCAGGATGTCGTGGTGGACCTCGAGGTACTTCTGCGGCGTGCCGATGTCGATCCAGTAGCCCTGATAGTCGAAGGCCAGAAAGGTTTCGCCGCGCTCGATGAGCGACGGGAAATACTTGCGCTCGATCGACCACGGTACGCCGTCGGGGATGCGGTCGAAGGTGTCGGGTTCGAGCACGTAGATACCGGCGTTGATGCGGTTGGTCGTAATCTCCTCGGGCTTCGGTTTCTCGAGGAAGCGCCGGATGTTCTGGTGCGTGTCGGTTTCCACCAGCCCGAAGGCGCTCGGATTCTCGACCGGCGTCAGCACAATCGTCGCGCGCGCCTGCCGCTCGCGGTGCAGCCGGATGACGGCGCCCAGATCGATCGAGGTCAGCACGTCGCCGTTGAACACGACGATCGGACCGTCGAGGCCGCGGCTGGCAAACTTGATCCCGCCGGCGGTGCCGAGTGGCTCCGGCTCGACCACGTAACGGATATGTGTCCCCAGCGCGGAGCCGTCGCCGAAGACCGCCGCAATCGCCTCGGGCTGATAGTTGAGGCTCAGCACCACCTCGTCTATCTCAGGCACCTGCTTGATCAGATCGATCTGATAGGTGAGAAACGGGCGGTTGAAGATCGGAACGACGGGCTTGGGCGTGTTGAGCGTGAGTGGGCGCAGCCGGGTGCCCTGCCCCCCGGCCAGCAGAATCGCCTTCATGATAACCACCGATCTTAGTAGAATGCAGGCAGATCCGCTCATGAACCTGCCCAACGCGCTCACGCTCGTGCGCATGTTCCTCGTGCCGCTGCTCGTGGTGGTGTTGCTCACCGAGTTCGAAGGCCACCTGGTGTTCGGGCTGCCCAAGGAGCTGGTCGGGGCGGCCATCTTCGGGATTGCCTCGGTGACCGACTGGCTCGACGGCTACCTCGCGCGCCGTCGCCGCCAGGTCACCTGGCTCGGCCAGATGCTCGATCCCATTGCCGACAAGCTGCTGACCTCCGCCGCGTTCATCTCACTCGTGCAGCTCGATCTCGCG
>DASYRM010000031.1:0-1848 GCA_036004405.1 Vicinamibacterales bacterium | reverse complement strand
TCATCGGCAGCGGAAACATCGTGCACAATCTGAGGCGGCTCAGCCGGCAATCCGCCGATTCGGGGTTCGACTGGGCCGTCGAGTTCGACGCGCGGATCAAGGAGCTGATCGACAAGGGCGACCATCAGGGCGTCGTCGATTACCACAGGCTTGGGCCGGCCGCGCGGCTCTCGGTTCCCACCAATGAGCACTTCCTGCCGCTGCTGTACGTGCTGGCGCTCAAGGACGACACGGACACCGTGACGTACTTCAACGACCGCCTCCTGATGGGTGGCGTCTCCATGCGGTCCCTGCTGATCGGGGGTGACGCGCGATCGGCGGCCGCCGAGCGCACGGCCGCGCCGGCGTGCGAGGCGCTCGGGCGCCGGCCCGGTCACTGCGTCGGATCGCCACGCTCTCGCTCCCACCGCCGCCCCCGCTCTCCGTCGCGAAGCGCACGAAGGCCCACGGTGTCGAGCTTCCCGAGATCGTGACGTTCGGAGAATAGCCGCCACAAAGGCCATTCTCGATCGTTCGCACCACTGGGCAGCGCGCCAGCCACCATCTCTCGGCGTACGCCGACGTCCTACCGATGAGGAATCGACGAACGCCGAGCCGCCGCACAGGCCATCCAGTGCGGTGTCGCGCCGAGCGTCGCCCCGCGCGTGTCGCACCTGACCGGGACGGGTGTAGGCTATCGCCCAGCGACCGGGCCCCGATCGTTCGGTCCAAGGTTGCGCTGTGATCGAGACGCGCGGGCAAGAAGGAGAAGCACCGATGGAGAATCTCAAGAACGTCGATGCGATGTTCACCCGGGCCGTCGAGTCGAAGGCGGTACCGGGGATCGTGGCGGCTGCCACCACCGACGGCGGCACGCTCTACGAAGGCGCGTTCGGTAAGCGAGAGCTCGGCAAGGATGGGCCGATGACGGTCGACACCGTCGTGTGGGTCGCGTCCATGACGAAGGCGATCACGGCGACGGCGGCCATGCAGCTCGTGGAGCGGGGCAAGCTCAGCCTGGAGCGTCCGGCCAGCGAGGTAATACGCAGTCTCGCCTCGGCCAAGGTGCTCGAAGGCTTCGATGCCGCCGGCCAGCCACGCCTGCGGCCGCCCAAGCGCGCGATCACGCTGCGACACCTGCTCACCCACACGGCCGGCTTCGCCTATGAGATCTGGAGCCCGGACATCGCCCGGTACCAGACCGCGACGGAGACGCCGGGAATCACGACGTGTACGAACGCGGCGCTCAGCACGCCGCTGCTCTTCGACCCGGGCGACCGCTGGGAGTACGGCATCAGCATCGACTGGGTCGGCAAGATGGTCGAGGTGGTCAGCGGCCAGCGACTGGACCGATACTTCCAGGACAACATCTTCGGCCCGCTCGACATGAACGACACGTCGTTCAAGGTCTCGGCCGGGCAGCGCGCACGGCTGGCGGTGGTGCACCAGCGTGACGCGAGCGGCGCCCTCGCCCCGATCGAGTTCGAGCTCCCGCAGGAGCCCGAGTTCCTCATGGGCGGCGGCGGACTCTACGGCACCGTCCACGACTACCTCGCGTTCGCCCGCATGATCATGCAGGGCGGGCGCTACCGGGGCCGACAGTTGCTGCGCACCGACACCGTCGACCTCATGGCGCAGAACCACACCGGCACGCTCCCGATCGGTCCGTTCAAGACCGCCGTGCCCTCGCTGTCCAACGATCTCGACCTCTTCCCCGGAATGCCGAAGGGCTGGGGGCTGAGCTTCCTCATCAACGGCAGCCCGCTGCCGACAGGCCGCTCGGCCGGCAGCCTCGCCTGGGCGGGACTGGCCAATACCTATTTCTGGATCGACCGCAGCCGGCAGGTGTGTGGCGTGTTCGCCTCTCAG
>DASYRM010000030.1:0-2151 GCA_036004405.1 Vicinamibacterales bacterium | reverse complement strand
CAGCCGGCGCCGCACCGTTTCACCGTGCTCGAGCACTCGCTGCGCGCCGTCGCCGGCGCCGACCGGCTGCTGCCGCGCCTGGCCGCGCTGCGGCCGTTCGGCGACGAGCTGGCCGAGCACATGGCCGAGCCGCTCGGAGGCGGCGTGGAGCGGGGCCTCGCGCTGAAGCTCGCCGCGCTCCTGCACGACGTCTCCAAGCCGGAGACCGCGCGCCTCGTCGGCGGGCGGCTGCGCTTCTTCGAGCACGACGTCATCGGGGCCCGTCGCGCGCGGGCCATCGGCGAGCGGCTGCGCCTGCCCGAGCGGGTGAGCGCGCTGCTCGAGCGCCTGGTGCGTCACCACCTGCGCCCGATGCACCTGGCGCAAGCGGGAACGATCACGGCGCGCGCGCGCTATCGCTTCTTTCGCGACCTGCGCGAGGACACCCGCGACCTGCTCCTGCTCACGCTCGTCGACGCCGCCGCCGTCACCGGCGCCTCGCCGCTCGTGGTCTGGCGCCGGGCCGGCGTCGTGCGTGACCTGCTGGGCGGGTGGGCGCTGCAGCAGACGGCGGAAGCGGCGGCGCCGCTCGTCCGCGGCGATGACGTGATGGCGCACTTCGGGCTGGCGCCGGGTCCCGCCGTTGGCGACCTGCTGGAGCGCGCGCGGGAGGCGCAGCATCTGGGGCTGATCCGCACGCGGGAGGAGGCCCTGGCCTACCTTGACTCGCCCCGAAGCGGAACCTAAAGTAGGGCACCCGGAGTTACCGGCTTGGCCCCTATCCCCTCGTCGGAGGAGGTTTTCACGATGATCGTTCGATTCCTCGCCGTTCTGCTCGTCGCCGCGGTGATGCTGCCCGGCGCCGCGCTCGCGGCGCCCGCGGGCAAGGTCGTCATCGCCCAGGGCGTCGATCCCACGACGCTCGACATCATGAACCAGCAGGAGACGCCGGCGTCGGTGATCGGGCAGCACATCTTCGAAAAGCTGGTCGAGCGCGATCAGAGCCTCAAGATCGTGCCCGCGCTCGCGGCCGAGCTGCCGAAGCTGGTGTCGCCGCAGGTGTGGGAGGTCAAGCTGCGCAAGGGCGTCAAGTTCCACAACGGCGAGGACTTCAACGCCGACTCCGTGAAGTTCAGCCTCGAGCGCGCCAAAGAGGCGAAGATGCGCGCGGCCTCGAACTTCCGGCTCATCGACCGCATCGAGATCGTGGATCCCTACACGGTGCGCGTGCACACCGGCAAGCCGTGGCCCATCTTCGTGGTGGCCATGAACCACCCGCAGGCGGCGATGTACCCGCCGAAAGCCTACGCCGGCAAGGAGAGCGGCGAGATCTCCAGGAACCCGGTCGGGACCGGGCCGTACAAGTTCGTGCGCTGGTCGAAGGACGAGGAGATCGTCCTCGAGGCGAACCCCAGCTACTGGCGGGGCGCGGCCAAGATCAAGACCGTCGTCTTCAAGCCGATCCCGGACGACGCCGTCCGCGTCGCGGCGCTGCAGAACGGTGAAATCGACGTGGCCGTGAACATCCCGCCGCACCTCGCCAACATCATCGGCAACCATCCGAAGATCTTTCTCTCGACGGCGCCGAGCATCCGCACGATCCAGCTGATGTTCTACACGCATCAATACGACAAGGACAACAAGCTGGTGGGGCCGTACCAGGGCCCGACGGCGGACAAGCGCGTGCGGCAAGCGATCGCCGCCGCCATCGACGCCGACGAGATCATCAAGGGCGTGCTCGACGGCAAGGGGCAGCGGGTGGCGACCATGCTGCCCAGCATGCACTTCGGCTACGATGCGTCGCTGAAGCCCCCCAAGCAGGACGTGGCACGCGCGAAGAAGCTGCTCGCCGAAGCCGGCTACCCCAACGGGCTCGAGATCACGGTCAACGGCACGCAAGGCCGATACGTCCGTGACAAGGAAGTGGTCGAGGCCATCGGCGGCCAGCTCGCGAAATCGGGAATCAAGGCCACCGTGCGGACCTACGAGTTCGTGAACTACCTGAACAACATGGTGTACGTCCACAAGGCGGGGCCGGTGTGGCTGATCGGCTGGGGCCAGGGCTCGATGGATGCCGAGGGCATCTACGTGCCCCTCTTCCGCACGGGCAACCTGCTGTCGAACTATCACAACCCCGACTTCGACCGGATGGTGGACGAGGCGCAGACGATC
>DASYRM010000029.1:0-3052 GCA_036004405.1 Vicinamibacterales bacterium | reverse complement strand
CCATCATCTTCGGTTCCTGGTCGAGCGTGCCACCGCGCGCCCGGATCTGCTCCGCCAGCCGGTCGATGTCCTGGGCCGTGTTGCAGTAGAAGCGTGTGCCGACCCCCTTGAGGCGGTCCCGGCCCTTGGCGAAGTCATCCTGGCTCAGCATGAACGTCACGGCGCCGGCGTGAAGCTCGACGCCCATGAGCACGCCCTTCTCCCGCCACTCGTCGCCGACCATGAAGCCCAGCACGTCGCGATAAAACGCGATGCTGCGCTGCAGGTCGGTAGCCGTGAGCGAGAGCGCGATGCTGCGCAGGCGCAACGTTTCGGGTTGCCGGCGCGCCGGCGGGCGTTTCTTGGGGGCGGCTCGTTTCTTCGGGGCGGCCCGCTTCGCCTTTTTCGTGGCCATTCGGTGTTGCTCCGTGATACGGGACCTGAAGCGTAGCGAAGTCGGGCGAGCCTCGCCAGATTCCCCGATTCCTCGGATCCTACAAGCCGGAGCGCGCGCCATGCACCGCAGCCGTCCCCTCGCCGTCGTTGGTCTTGTACTCGCCGGCGTCGCCGGCGTCGCCCGCCCCGGCGCTGCCCAAGTGATCCAGGAGCGCGTCGACCTGTCGGTGGTGCAACGCATCCGTGACGAAGCGCTCAGCCGCTCGCAGATCCCGGAACTGGCCGGCTACCTGACGGACGTCATCGGGCCGCGACTGACCGGCTCGACCGGCATGCGGCAGGCGAACGACTGGACCGCGGCGCAGTTCCGCACGTGGGAGCTCGCCAACGTCATCGTCGAGCCGTGGGGCAAGTTCGGGCGCGGGTGGGAGCGCGTCTCCTACGGCGGCAGGATGCTGGCGCCGTACGTGCAGCCCCTCAACGGCCAGCCGCTCGCCTGGAGCGGCAGCACGCGCGGCACGGTCACCGGATCGGCGACGATCGTGACGATCGCGGACACGGCCGACTTCGCGAAGTATCGCGGCAAGCTGCGGGGCGTGTTCGTCCTCCGCGATTCGGTCGCGGTGCTCCCGCCCGAGTTCGATCCGCGACCGCTGCGCACGCCCCTCGACCGGCTGTTCGACACGACGGCCCAGTCGTTCACGCCGCCGACCCCCGAGCAGCGCGCGCGGCAGCAGGCGCAGCAGGCGCTCAACCGCAAGGTGTACGACTTTCTGCGCAGCGAACGCCCGGCCGCCATCCTCTCGTTTTCGAGTCGTGCGTATGGCCTCCTGGCGCCGCAGGGCGGGCCGTACGCGACGGCGGTGCGCCTCGACACGATCCCCGACCCGCTCCCGGCGCTGCAGCTGTCGCGCGAACAGTACGGCCAGATCTACCGCGACCTGAAGCGCGGCACGCCGGTGCGGCTCGAAGTAAGCATCCAGAATCGCTGGATCACGACCGACTCGATGGCCTACAACACGCTCGCCGAGATCCCTGGGTCCGACCTGAAGGACCAGGTCATCATGCTCGGCGCGCACCTCGATAGCTGGTTTGGGTCGCAGGGGGCCACCGACAACGGCGCCGGGTCGATCGTCATGATGGAAGCGATGCGCATCCTCAAGACGCTCAAGCTCGAGCCGCGGCGTACCGTGCGCATCGGCCTGTGGAGCGGCGAGGAGCAGGGGCTGCTCGGCTCCCGCGCGTGGGTGAAGAATCATGCCGCCGAGTTGCCGAAGATTTCCGCCTACGTGAACGTGGACAACGGGACGGGCCGCTTGCGCGGCATCTGGAACCAGTCCAACGACGCGGTCGTCCCGATCTTCCAGCAAATCCTGAGTCCATTTCAGGATCTGGGCGTCGTCGTGGTGCGGCGTGGAAACACCGGGGGGACCGACCACCTGTCGTTCGACGCCGCAGGCGTCCCGGGCTTCAACTTCATTCAGGACCCGATCGAATACGACACGCGCACGCACCACACCGACGCCGACAGCTACGAGCGTCTGGTGCTGGATGACCTGAAGCAGGCGGCGGCGGTCGTGGCGTACACCGTCTATCACTTGGCGATGCGGGACGAGATGCTGCCCCGCAAGCCGGCGCCGGCCCAGACCGGCGGAGGAAACTGACGATGCCGACGAGCAATGCGAGTGCCGCCTGGGAAGGGAAACTCAAGGACGGCAAGGGGACATTCAAGGCGGAGAGCGGCGCCTTCAGCGGCCCATACAGTTTCGGGACGCGGTTCGGCGGGTTGAAGGGGACGAACCCCGAAGAGCTGATTGCGGCGGCGCACGCCGCCTGCTTCAGCATGGCGCTCTCGGCGGCCCTCGAGAAGGCGGGGACGCCGGTGACGCGCGTCGAGACCCGCGCGTCGGCCACGCTCGAGGTGGTGGATGGCGCGCCCAAGATCACCAAGATCGAGCTCGTCACGCGCGGCAAGGTGCCCGGGATCGATCAGGGGGCGTTCGAGAAGGCCGCCGAGTCGGCCAAGCAGAACTGTCCTGTCTCGAAGGCGCTACAGGGGAACGTCGACGTCAGGCTCGAGGCAAAACTGGTCTGACGCGCTGCAGCAGCACCAGGCCCACGGCGAAGAACACGCCCACGGCCGCCACGGCCGCTCGCTGATCGCCGCCCAGGAGATACGAGACGGCGCCGAACACGAGCGGCCCCAGCACGGCCGACGATTTTCCACAGAAGGCGTAGAACCCGAACATCTCCGCTTCCTGCCCCGCCGGAATGAGCGACGCCATCAACGCGCGGCTCGCCGCCTGAATCGGTCCCAACCCGAGCCCCGCGATCACGGCCACCCCGAAAAAGAACGCCTTGGTTTGCGCGAAGTAGGCGCCGATCGACACGCCGATCCACAGGAGCAGGGTGAGCGTCAGGACGCGCTTCGGACCCCAGCGGTCGGTGGGGCGTGCGAGCAGCAGCGCGCCGACGAGGGCCGATGCCTGCACCGCGAGGAACAGCTTGATCACTTCCGGCGTGGTGAAGCCGAGGGTGTGGGCGGCAAAGATCCCGGAGAAGTAGATCGTGGTCTCCACGCCATCGAAGTAGATGAAGAACGCGAACAGAAAACGGCGCAGCTGGGGCTGCGCGAAGACGTCGCGGGCGAGGCGCCACAGATCGACCTTGGCGGGGC
>DASYRM010000028.1:0-72518 GCA_036004405.1 Vicinamibacterales bacterium | reverse complement strand
GACGTCGCGCGCGTGGTGCAGGCGACGCTCGCCGACCTCGGGCTCGTGGGCTGGCCGAAGACGTCCGGCTCGCGCGGCATGCACGTCAACGTGCGGATCGAGCGCGCGTGGACGTTCGATCAGGTGCGGCGCGCCGCTCTCGCGCTGGCGCGCGAGGTGGAGCGGCGCGCGCCGGCGCTCGCCACGAGCAAGTGGTGGAAGGAAGAACGGCACGGCGTGTTCCTCGACTACAACCAGAACGCGAAAGATCGCACTGTGGCCGCCGCGTACTCGGTGCGGCCGAAACCCGACGCGCGTGTCTCGGCGCCGCTCGCGTGGGAGGAAGTGGACGCGTGCAACCCCGCCGATTTCACCCTGGCGACGATGCCGGCCCGATTCGCCGCCGTTGGCGACCGGCACCGCGACATCGATGCGCGTCCTTCGACTCTGGAGACGCTGCTCGAGCTGTCGGCCCGCCAGGAGAAGGAGGGGCTCGGCGACGCGCCGTGGCCGCCGCACTACCGCAAGCAGCCAGGCGAAGCCCCGCGCGTGGCCCCGTCGAAACGGGCGGGCCCGAAGACCCGCACCCCCGGACCGCGGCGCGTGCCGAAGCATCCGCTGATCGAGATCGGGCGTGCCCGCGAGAAGGCCGATGCGCTGGCGGGCTTCGAGCGGTGGAAGGCGCGGCATCCCGAGGCATCCGCGCATCTCGAGCCCGCCGACGTGCTCGTCGACGCGATGCGGGGGCGCTTCCGCACCTGGACGCGCATCCGCGTCAACCTGCAGCACGTGCCCGACGCACTGCGACCCGCGCAGGAGGGGCTCGACCCGGACGAGGACGTGAACGACTGGCCCAAGGGCGAGTGGCCGAAGGACCGCGCTACAGCGCCCCGAAGACCTTCGCGAGCTCGTAAGGAGCCGTGACCTCGAGCTGGTCGTAGCGGCAGTCGCGCGGCTGCTTGTCCGGACGCCAGCGCTCGAAGACCGCGGCGTGGCGGAAGCGGTCGCCCTGCATGTGGTCGTACTTCACCTCGCAGACGCGCTCGAGCCGCAGCGGTTCCCACGACAGATCCTTGCCGGCGCTCCAGCGGCTCTGCCCGCCCGGCATGCGCGTGCCGCTCATCGCCGCCTGCGCCTCGACCCACTCGCGCCAGGGATGTTCCTCGAGCGCGCGCTCGCGCAGCGGCGCCAGCTCCTGGGCCAGGGCTCTGCGCGTGGCCATGGTGAACGACGACGTCACGCCCACGTGATGCAGCCGGTCCTTGTCGTCGTAGAGCCCGAGCAGCAGTGAGCCGATCAGCTCGCCGTGCCCGGCCTTGTGCCAGCGGAAGCCGGCGACGACACAGTCGGCGGTGCGCGCGTGCTTGATCTTCAGCATGGCGCGCTTCCCGGGCTGATACGTGCCGGCGACCGGCTTGGCCATCACACCGTCGAGCCCCGCGCCCTCGAAGCGCTGCAGCCACTCGACCGCCACCGCACGATCGCGCGTCATCGGCGTGAGATGAATCGGCTCACCGATGCCGGCCACGAGACGCTCGAGGCGTGCGCGGCGCTGTTCCTGCGGCGCCTCGCGCAGGTCCTCGCCGCCGGCCGCGAGCAGGTCGAACGCCACGAACGCGGCCGGGCACTCGCGCGCCAGCTTCGCCACGCGCGACGCCGCCGGATGCAGCCGCATCTGCAGCGCGTTGAAGTCGAGCCCCTCGGGTGTGGCGATGACGATCTCGCCGTCCACGACGCAGCCGTCCGGCAGCTTCGCGAGAAACGTGTCGTGCAGCTCGGGAAAGTAGCGATCCAACGGCCTGAGGTCCCGGCTTTGAATGAAGACGTCGCCGCCGCCCCGGAACACGATCGCGCGGAAGCCGTCCCATTTCGGCTCGAACAGGAAGACGCCACCGTCGGCGGGCAGCTCCTCGGTGAGCTTGGCGAGCATGGGCTCGACCGGCGGCGCGATTGGAAAAGATTCCGAGGGCATCGCTTCACGTATGTCACATCTTCCGTCCAGGGTCGAGGTGGTTTGCGGAACGCGGCTTGCAGCTTTCGCTGTGATCCAAGGGAGGGGCTCATGGCAGACAAGCAGAACATGATGACGCCCAAGCACGACCGTCCGTTCGGCGCGATGCAGCGTTTTGCCGACGAGATGGATCGCCTGTTCGACAACTTTGGACTCGGCCGGCAATGGACGTCGTTCCCGACGTGGAGCGACAGTCACGGACCGTGGCAGCCCGACGTGGACGTCTTTCAAAAGGACGACCGGTTGACCGTGAAGGCGGATCTGCCCGGCTTGAAGAAGGAGGAGGTGTCGGTGGAGATCACCGACGACGCGCTGACCATTCACGGCGAGCGCAAGGGATCGCACGACGAGGAGCGCGACGGCTACTACCGGAGCGAGCGCACCTACGGCAGTTTTTATCGGGTCATTCCGCTGCCGCAGGGGGCGATGACCGACCAGGCCAGAGCGGACTTTCGTGACGGCGTGCTGGAGGTCACCATGCCGGTGCCGCCGGCATCCACGAGGGGCCGCCGCCTGGAGATCTCGGAGAGCGCGAAGAGATAGCGACCCATTCACGGGTTACTTCACAGCGGAGGAACGATGGCCAATCTGGCACGAGACATCATGACCACCGGACCGTCCTGTTGCACCGCAGCAGCGACCTTGGATCAGGTGGCGAAGCTGATGGTTCAGAACGACTGCGGCGAGATCCCGGTGGTGGATCGCGGCGAGCGTCTCGTCGGCGTCATCACCGATCGCGACATCGTCTGCCGCGTGGTCGCCGACGGCAAGAACCCGATGGCGCACACGGCCGAGCAGTACATGTCGCAACCGGTGCTCTCGGTGACCGCCGACACGCCGATCCCCGACATCATGCGAATGATGGAGACCCACCAGATCCGGCGCGTGCCGGTGGTGGACGACCAGGGCTGCTGCGTGGGCATCATCGCGCAGGCCGACTTGGCGTGGAACGGCCGCGAGCACGACGTGGCCGAGCTCGTGCGCGAAGTCTCGCGCGAGAACGGCCGCTCATCCCGCTAGGGATCGCCGGTAGGATTGCCGATGTGAAAGCGACGGCGGGTCAGGCCGGCAAGCTCCGTCTGGGCGTGTCGGCCTGCCTGCTCGGCAACGAGGTCCGCTACGACGGCGGACACAAGCGGCATCCGTTCCTCACCGATCTGCTCGCCCCATTGATCGAGTGGGTGCCGGTGTGTCCCGAACTCGAGGCGGGGTTCGGCACGCCTCGAGAGCCGATGCACCTCGTTGGTGAGGGCGGCGGTCTACGGCTCCTCACCGTGCACACCAGGCGCGACGTCACCGATCAACTACAGAGCGCGGTTACCGCGCGACTCCACCAGCTCGCGTCGCTCGATCTCGACGGCTTCGTATTGAAGAAGGATTCGCCGTCGTGCGGCCTCGTGGGCGTCGAAGTCCACGGCGAGCCCGGAGCCGGCACTGGCAGCGGCCGTGGGCTGTTCGCCGCGGCTCTCGCCAATGCGCAGCCTCTGCTGCCGCTCGAAGAAGAAGGACGGCTGAGCGATCGAGAGCAGTGCGAGGCATTTCTCGAACGCGTCCGCGCCTATCGCCGCCTGCGCCATCCTTCGTAGAGGCGGACCTTCCGCCTTCGCCAAGGCTACGGCGGACCTAAAGGTGCGCCTCTACGTACGGGGCGAGGGCCATATACACGCCGGAGACGACAAGGATCACGCCGCTGAAGCGTCCGCCCTGCAGCGCCGGCGGCATGAGCTTTTCGACCAGCAGGAACACCGTGAGGCCGATGATGACCGCCAGGTTCATCACGCCGCCCGCGAAGAGCAGCAGCATCAGCGCCCAGCAGCAGCCCAGGCAGTACCAGCCGTGGAGGAGCCCGATGCGGAAGGCGCCCGCGCGTCCGGCGCGCCAGTGCGTCACCAGGAATGCCGCCGGCGACTGGCACGCCTGCAGGCACGCGCGCTTGAGCGGCGTGAGCTGATAGACCCCCGCCGTCAGCAGCATGGCCCCGCTCACCAGCGGCGCTCGTGCCTCCATCATCGGCGACAGCACGTCGGCGGCCGTGAAGGCCCGCTGCGCCAGCGTCGCGACCGCGCTGAACGCCATCCACGCCACCAGGTAGCCGGCTGCGAAGATGTGCACGCGCAGCGGCGCGTCCGCGCCGTCGTCGCCGCGGCGGGCCACCATGCCGTAGACGAGAAGGGTCGGCGCCGCGGACGGCAGCATCATCCCGATCATCATTGCGGCCACATGACGAAGAGCAGCGTCTGGTGTGCCGGGGTCCACGTGGAGGTCATCATCCACGCCGAGGGGCCCGCCATGTCGCCGTACATGTCACGTGCCATCGGCACGATCCAGGCCCAGCAGGCGCCCGCCACGAGCAGCAGCGACGACACGACGAGCCAGCGGTCGCGGATCACCGCGCGCTCGAGGGCCGTGCGGTTCACGGACGCACAACCGCCCCGCCGAAGGCGGGGCAAAGAGATACTGCCGCTTGCGAGGCGGAGCCTTTCATGATCCGAAGGCGGAGCCTCGCAAGCTACCGCACCACGCCGTGCGTGGACCAGTGCACGCGAGCCAGGTGCGCGTGGGTGTGGGTGAAGTCGAGCCGGATGTCGCCGGTCACCTTGGTATCGCCGGCCGCAAACTCCGCCTCGGTGAACTCGAAGCCCGCCGGCAGCGTGACCCGCACGCGCTGCGTGGCGCCCGTCTTGCGGTTGCGGATGGGCGCCGCCGTGCTCTCGCCGACGCCGGGAATCCGCAGCGAGGCGCTGCGATCCTCGACGTCGATCGACAGATCGATGCGGGCGAACCGGGTAGGCAGCAGGTTCGTGACGGTGGTCGAGAACACCTGCCAGATGAGCGTGCCCGGCTCGGTATCGCGCCCCTTCCCGATGGCCTCGAGCGCGGCGCGTTGACGCGCGTCGGCCCGCTCGTCGACCACGACCTGGAAGGTGCCGTTGCCCAGGTGAATGGGCCCCGGCCACATGGCAAGGATGCCCCAGTCGAGTCCGTCGAGCGTGACGTCGCCGTAACGGCCGCGCACCACGTGCACGAACGTGTGGGCGCGGCAGTGGCCGTGTGTGGGCAGCGAGTTGAACTGACAGGGACAGCCGCAGTCGCAGCTGCAGTTCACGAACTCGACGCCTTCGATCTCCCAGTCGGTGAAGCCCACGGCCCGTTAGTATCGCGCGCCCCGGTGCCGGCGCGCCAGGGTTCTCCCGGGCCCGCCGGTGTCACGCCGGTTTGGTGGAGAGCTGGCGCTCGTGCGCCCGCCGCATCCAGTCGATCAGCCGGTGCGCCGCCTCGGCCGGCGACTCGCCGTAGAACGGCATCATGGCCGTCGGAACGCCGGGGCGCCGCCGCAATTGGGCGCGCCACCGGTTGCCGGCATCGGTGACTTCGATCACGAAGGCACGCTCGCCGATGAACTCTTCGAAGCAGTGAACTGTCACGTTCTGTTGTGTGTCGGGTGAATCAGACCGAGCGCTGGATCCTACGCGCATCACGGGTGGGATCAAGCGAAGCGCCTCGCGAAGGCGCCGTCCACATGCCGCCGGACGTCATATCTTCGCCACGATCCGGCCATAAATATTTCTTCGTCGTCAGCTTCTCCACAGGATTTGCACGAGCCGTCCACAGCTTTTCCACAGTGGAGCCGTGGACGGAGGTTTTTGAGGCCCTATTCCGGGAACGGCGAGGGGCCGAGAGTACAATGATGGCCTTGAGGCCGATGCGCGCCGGACGTCTTGAAGGTGCCGAGTCGATGCCCTTGAGTGTGGCTTCCGCGGGACTTTCAAGACGTCCCGCCGCGCCGGAGGCGCGGCCATTGAATACTGTCCTGGCGAGGCGAAGCCGCGGTGGCCGGGGGCGAAGACTCGCCAGGCTGCTATCGCTCGCTGCGCTGGTGATTTGGGCATGTGCCGTCTCGGCGCAGGCCGCCACTGATGCCACGCTGTTCCGACTGTTCCTGAGGGACGGCAGCACCCTCGTCAGCTTCGGCGAATACACGCGCGTCGAGGACCGCGTGGTCTTCTCGATGCCGGTCGGCGGCTCCCCGGACGACCCTCGCCTGCAGGTGGTGTGGATTCCGGCCGCTTCGGTGGACTGGCCGCGCACCGACCGCTATGCCGCCTCGGCCCGGTTTCAGCACTACGCCGACACGCAGGGCGAGGAAGATTTCGCCGTCCTCAACAACGAAGTGGCGCAGGTGCTGAACGACATCGCGCTCAGCACCAACCGCTCGAGGGCGCTGGCCATCGCCACGCAGGCCCGCGCGGCGCTCGCCGAATGGCCCCGGCAGCACCAGGGCTACCGCCAGGATGAGGTGCGCGAGATCGTCGCCCTCATCGACGAGTCGATCGCCAACCTGCGCGCCGTCGGCGGCGCCACCAATTTCGACGTGGCGCTCGTGGCGTCGACGCCGGCGGTGCCGCTCGAGCCGGTGCTGGGCATGCCATCGCTGCGCGAGCAGTTCGATCAGGTGATGCGGCTCGCCGCCATAGCTGGCAACGCAACCGATCGCGTCACGCTGCTGCAGAGTGCGTTGGCGATGGTGAACGAGAACGGGGCCGGCCTGGTGGGCACCGAGCTGACGGCGACGCGCACCTCGCTCGAAGCCCGCATCCGCGCGGATTTCGAGGTCGACCGCAAATACACCCGGCTGGCGCAGCAGCTCACGCAGCGGGCCTCGCGCGATGCCGCCAGGGCGCGTATTTCGAGCGTCGAGAAGACCATGAACCGTCTCGAGCGCGAGGACTCCAAGCTTGGCAGGCGACGGCCCGAGCTCATCGAATCCTTGCGCGCCTCGATCGAAGCCAGCCTCGGCGACGCGCGGCGCCTGCGGCTGCTGCGAGACCAGTGGGTGCTCCGTCAGGCGCTCTATCGCGACTATCAGCGCCTGGTCGGGGGCGAGCTGCTCAGCCTGGTCAAGTCGCAGCCGCAGCTCGAAGCCATCCGGCGCCTCGACGGTCCGCCTCTGGGCGTGCTGCAATCGCTCCAGTCGCGCCTGAGCGGCGGGGCTGAGCGGCTCCAACGGGTCGATGTGCCCGAGGATCTGCGCGTGACGCACAGCAACCTGGTGGGCGCCTGGCGCTTTGCCGAGAACGCCGCCAAGGGGCGCGCCGACGCCGTCTCGACCGGCAATGTGGCCCGCGCCTGGGAGGCGTCGTCGGCGGCCGCCGGCGCGTTGATGCTACTGTCGCAAGTGCAACGAGGTATTCAGGATCTACTCGAGCTGCCCCATTTGAAGTGATCACCCCGCGCACGACACGCCTGGTTCGCGTGCCGGACCTCCAGGCGTTCCGCCGTGCGATGGTCGGGCTGGCGACGGGTGGCGCGCCGCTCGACGCGCGCGACCGCCTCGTCATCGTCCCCACGCGCGCCGCCGCCGCACAGCTGGTACGGACCATCGAAAGCACCGCCCTCGGCGACGGGCGCGAAGCCGTGGTCCTGCCCGACTTTGTCACCGCCGACGAGCTGGTCTTCCGCCTCGCCGAGCGGCTCGACATCCACCAGGCGGTGTTGAGCGACACCGAGCGCGAGGCGCTTGCCATGGTGGCGTGCCGCGCCGCCCGCGACGCCGGGCACGAGCCGCCGTTCCGGCTGCGGCCGGGGCTGGTGGCCGAGGCGCTGCGCTTCTATGACGCCCTCGGGCGATATCAGAAGGACATCACCACCTTCGAGCGGCTGGCGCTCGGGTTGCTGGAGCCCGGCGCCGCCGACGACCGGGGGGCGGAGCGGCTCGTCCGGCAGACCCGCTTTCTCGCCGCCGCCTTCCGCGAGCTCGAGGCGCGTCAGACCGAGGCCGGCGCTGACGAGCATGTGCTGCGGGCACGGCTCCTGACCTCGCCGGCTCCGCGCCCGTACCGCCATGTCGTCGTGGCCGTCGGCGATCGGTCGGGCGATCGCTACGGCCTGTGGCCCGCCGACTGGGATCTGCTGGCCCGCCTTCCGGCGCTCGCGCAGCTCGACGTCGTGGTGACGGATACGGCTCTCGCCGGCGATCTGCACGAACGTCTGCACCACCTGCTGCCCGGGATCGACGAAATGAGGGAGGGGGACGCCGAGGACGTGTCGCGCCCCGTGCTCCAGGTGCCGGCGGGCGGGGCGCTGGTGCTCGTGGCTCGCGACCGGGAGGAAGAAGTGGCCGGCTTCGCGCGCCGGGTCAAGGCGGCGGTGCGCCGCGGCGCGCTCGAGCGGCTGGACCGTGCGGCGCTGGTCGTCCGGACGCCGCTGCCGTACGTCTACGTGACGCGCGACGTGCTCCGCTCGGCAGGCGTACTGTGTCAGATGTTCGACGCGCTGCCGCTCGCCGCCGAATCCTGGTCCGCGGCCTTCGACCTGGTGTGTTCCGCGGTCGGCACCGGCTTTGCTCGCGGCCCCGCCATCGCCCTTCTGGGATCGCCGCACTTCCGCTTCGAGGAGGACGGCGAACGGCTGTCGGCTCGTGACGTCACGGCGCTCGACCGCGCATTGGCCGAGCAGGGGTATCTCGGTCAGCTGTCATCGCTGCGGCCGCTCGTCGAGGCGTGGACCGCCCGTTCGGCATCGAGCACGAAGATGGCAGGCGCCGCGCGGGCGGGACGGGTACTCGAGCGGCTGGCGGCGGCGCTCGACCCGCTGCGCACGCCGGCGCCGGTCGCCGAGCATCTCCGGCGGCTCATTGCTTTCGTCACCGGTCACGAAGCCGCTCCGGGTCCAGACGATCCGCTGCGGGCGCGTCAGCTGCGGGCGCGCGCGGCACTCCTCGGCACCCTGACCGCGCTACGCGACGCCTATGCCCGGTTCGATGGCACGCCGGTGGAGCTCGACGACACCGCCGCCATCTGCCGGCGCTGGATCGAGGCGCAGACCTTTGCGCCCCGCACCGGCGAGGCGGGTGTCCACCTGCTCGACAGCGCGAGCGCCCGCTTTGGCGATTTCGACGAGGTGCAGCTGGCCGGCCTGGTCGAGGGCGAGTGGCCCGATTTCGCGCGGCGCAGCATCTTCTACTCGCCGTCGGTGCTCCGCGAGCTGGGCTGGCCCTCCGACACGCTGCGGCTCGACGGGGTGCGCGCCGAATTCGCCGATCTGCTGCGGCTTCCGCGGCGCCGGCTCGCCGTGTCCACCTTCGCGCTCGAATCGGACGCCCTCGTGAGCGCTTCGTCGCTGCTCGACGAGCTCGCGCGCGCCGGCCTCGACGCCGTGGAGGCTGCCCCCGCTCCCGGCCGTGTCTTCGAGCACGAGGCTCTCGGTCTCGAGCCGGTGGACACCCGGGCGCTCGACGCCGGGGCGCGGGCGTGGGCCGACCTGCGGCTGGCGTCCCGCGGACAGGCGGAGCCGCGCTTCCACGGGGCGACCGACGGCCACCGCGCGCGCGTCTTCTCGCTCACGTCGCTCGAGCGCTACCTCGATTGCCCCTTCAAGTTCTTTGCTGCCGACGTGTTGCGGGCCGAGGAGCCGCCCGACGATCAGTCGGCGCCCTCGCCGCGCGCTCGTGGGCGGTTCATCCATGAGGTGCTGCAGAAGTTCTTCGAGGCGTGGGACCGCACGGGCGCCGGCCCGATAACCGCCCAGACCCTGGACCGGGCCCGCGAGGTGGCCGCCAGCGTGGCCGAGCCGTTGCTCGAGGCGCTCGGCGATGCCGACGCCGCGCTCGAGCGTGCGCGGTTCTTCGGCACGGCCATTTCGAGCGGGCTCATCGACATCGTGCTGGCACAGGAAGTCGAGCGCCCCGCCGAACCGGTCGTCGAGCGTTGGCTCGAGCATCGGTTCGACGGCGGCTTCGCCCTTGGTCCCGATGGCGCTCCGGTCGGGCTCAACGGCGTGGCCGACCGCGTCGATCTGCTGCCGGGGCGGCGGCTCCGCATCATCGACTACAAATCAGGCCGCGAGCCCGACGTCAAACGGGCGCTGCAGGTGCCGGTCTACGCGATGTGTGCCCAGGAGTCGCTGCGCGCGCGCGACCGCCAGTCGTGGACCGTCCACGAAGCGGCGTACGTGGCGCTTGGCGGCGCCAAGCGCACGCTCGTCCCCGTGGTGGGTGCCGACGACGGCGACGCCAATGCCGAGGAGACGCTGCAGGCGGCCCGCGCCAGGCTTCACGAGGTGCTCGACGGCATCGCCCGCGGCGAGTTCCCGGCCCGACCGCACGAGGAACGCTGGTGTCGCTACTGCGCCTACGCGTCGATCTGCCGCAAGGACTACATCGAAGATGAGTAGCACCGCCGTATGAACCAGCACGCGCCCAGGCTGCCCTTCGACGAGGGCGACGACTCGCTGGAGTCGCGCCTCGACGAGCGCGATCGGGCGGCGCGCGCGCGCGCCGTCGATCCGCGCTTCAATGTGGCGCTCGAGGCGTCGGCGGGTACCGGCAAGACGCGCGTGCTGGTGGACCGCTACCTGAACCTCCTGAAGGCCGGCGTCGATCCCGTCCACATTCTGGCCGTCACCTTCACGCGCAAGGCCGCCACGGAAATGCGCGAGCGCATCCTGTCGTCGCTCCGCGTGGCCGCCGAGCGGGGCGAGATTCCGGCGACGCGCTGGCGCGAGCTGCGCGACCGCACCGGCGACATCGCCGTCAGCACCATCGATGCCTTCTGCCTGTCGCTGCTCCGCGAATTCCCGCTCGAGGCCGGCCTCGACCCCGGCTTCTCGATGGCGGAGGAGACCGAGGTGCCGCGCCTCATCGACGAATCGCTCGATCGCGCGCTGCGGGCCTGCCGTACCGTCGCTCGCGAGGACGAGAACGTGGCGCTGGTGTTCGCGCAGCTGGGCGATCGACGGGCGAAAGCCGGCCTGGCCGCGCTCCTGAGCCGTCGCCTCGTGGCCCCCGAGGCCCTTCGCCGCTATCTCGCGCAGGGACCACCCGAATGGACGGTGGCCACCGTGGCGGCGCGGGGAGCGTCGGCGCTTCGCGACGTGGTCGGCGGCATGCGCGGCGGGCTGGCCGCGTTCCTCGGCTCCGGACCGGCTGTCGCCCAGTTCCAGCTGCTCGCGCGGCACCTCCAGGTGCTCGGCGCCGCGCGGGGAGAGCCGACGGCCGCCGCCGTGCACGCGGCGTTCGCGCGCGCCCGTCTCTATTTTCTGACGCAGGAAGGGACGGCGCGTAAGACCCTGCCGCGCGCGGCCAAGAAGTCGACCTTCCGGTCGAAGGCCGACTACGAGCGGCACCGCGACCTGGTCATCGGGCATGCGCCGTCGATCGTGGCCGCCTACGCGAGCTATCGCCGCGACCTGAACGCGCTGGTCGCCCGCGGCGTGTGGCGGATGTACGCGATTGCGGAGCGCCAGTATCGCGCGACGCTCGACGCGCACGCGGTGCTCGATTTCCCCGACGTGCTGCTCTACACGCTGAAGCTGCTGGGGCAGATGGAGGAGTTCTCCCAGAGCCGCTACCGGCTGGAGTCGCGCTATCACCACGTGCTCGTGGACGAGTTCCAGGACACGAGCCGGGCGCAGTGGGAGCTGGTGTCGCTGCTGGTTCGCGCCTGGGGCGAGGGCGCGGGTCTGGCCTATCAGGGGCCGCTCGAGCCCACCGTGTTCATCGTCGGCGACCGCAAGCAGTCGATCTACGGGTTCCGCGACGCCGACGTCGCCGTACTGGGCGAGGCCGGGCGTGCGATTGCGCAGCTCCGGCCGGGAGGCGACGTCCGGCGGTCGATCTCGCGCAGCTTCCGGTCGGTGCCGGCGCTTCTGGCCTTCGTCAACGACGTGTGCGCGGACATCGACAAGCTGCCGGAGCGCACCGACGCATTTACGTACGGGGAAGACGACCTCTTTCCGGTGGCACCGCCGTCCCTCGACTCCGCTCGAGACACGCGACCGCACCCCGCGCTTGGACTGGTCGCCGGGCCGGACGTGGAAACCTGCGCCGCGACGACGGCCGCCGAGATTGCCGCGCTCGTGCACGACGGCGTCACCATCCGCGATCGCGACACCGGCGTGCCACGTCCCATCCGCCCCGGCGACGTCGCCATCCTGTTCCGGACCCGCGAGAGCCATCGCGAGTTCGAGGACGCCCTCGCGCTGGCCGGCCTGCCGTCGTACGTCTACAAGGGGCTGGGGTTCTTCGACGCCGACGAGATCAAGGACGTCCTGGCGCTGTTGTGGTACCTGGCGGAGCCGGGGTCTGACCTGCGGGCCGCGGCCTTTCTTCGCTCGCGCTTCGTCCGGCTGTCGGACGAAGCGTTGCGCCGGCTCGCTCCGGGCCTGGCCGATGCGCTGGCCGACTCCGTACGTAGAGGCGGACCTTCTGGTCCGAATGGGGAATCGGCAGCCCCCCCGCTCGAGGCCGCCGACGCCGCCAGACTGGCCGCCGCTCGCGCCTCGTCGGCGCGCTGGCGGGCCCGCGCTGATCGCATGCCGCCGGCCGAGCTCGTCGATCTCATCCTGCACGAGTCCGCGTACGGCATCGAGCTTCGCGGGGCGCGGTTCCAGCAGGCACGCGAGAACCTCAAGAAGTTCCGCGCGCTCCTGCGCCGCATCCAGAACCGTGGCTATTCGACGCTGGGGCGCATTGCCTCACACCTCGACCGGCTGGCCGTGGGCGACGAATCCAACGCCTCGCTCGACGCCACCAACGCCGTGAACCTGATGACGGTTCACGCGGCCAAGGGGCTGGAGTTCCCGGTCGTCTTCCTGGTGAACCTGGCGCGCGGCACCGGCAACCGGCGCGACTACATCCGTATCGGCGGCGGGCAGTCGTCCGCCGCCGCGTCGGTGGCGGTCGGCGATTTCGTGTCGGAGTACGACGAGGACGCCCAGGCGCGCGAACGCGAGGAGACCAAGCGGCTGCTCTACGTCGCGCTGACCCGTGCGCGCGACCGCCTCTATCTGAGCTCGGTGCTGAAGGAGGGTCGCCTTGTTGCGGGGCGCGGCAGCCTGGCCGAGGTGCTCCCGCCCACGTTGCTCGATTGCTTCGCGATGGCCGCGGCGGGGCTGCCCGCCGAATGGCGGGCAGCGTCGGGACAGTCGCACGCCTTTCGCGCGGCCGGGCCCGCCACGACGCAGGTCGATCCCGCATTTGCCGACGTACGTGAGCCCGACGTACGTGGGCCCGGGTCGGCGCTTTCAGAACCGGGCGATCACGACGACCTGGACGTCCTGGACGCCGTGCCGTCGGTGCGGCGTGCGACCGACGTCGACATGGCGACGGGTGAGGGCGCGCCGGCAGCCGAAGCCTCGGGCTCGGAATCGGAACGTGTACTGGGCACCGTCGTGCACCGTTTGCTGCAGGCGCTCGGCACCGCGCCGGGGGCATCCGCCGAGGACGCGCCGTCGATGGCCCTGCGGCTGCTGCGGCCCGACGAGGCGGCGGGGCTCGCCGACCGCGAAGCGTTTGCCGCGCGTGCGGCCTCCGTGTATCAGGCGCTCTGCGCGCATCCCGAGGTTCGAAGCCTGTATGCGGCCGCCGACATCCTGCACGAAGTGCCGTTTGCACTTCGGCAGGACGGCGCCGTGGTGCGGGGCAGCATCGACTGCCTCGTGCGGCTTGGACCCGCCGACGTGACCGTGCTCGAGTTCAAGACCGGACGGCCCCGGCCCGAGCACACCGGTCAGGTGGCGCTCTATGCCTCGGTGGCCGAGCGGCTCTTTCCGGGCGCCACCGTCGTCCCTAAGCTGATCTATACGGACGTGGGCCCCGATTCTCCGAGAAAAGCGCCCAAAGCGTGAAAAAAAGACGAAATTCCGCTGGCTCCGGCGGAATCCTTCTCTTACAATCGAGATCTTAGGGCGGTAGGGAATCGCCCGGTCCGAGCGGGATGCTGCCGGGACGGCGGCAAGGTGAGAGGAGTCCCTGTTGACTACGAAAGAGGAGACGCGCGTGGCGCTCACGTGCCCCAGCTGCGGCAACGACCAGAACTTCCTCGTCAAGACCTTGCAGATGCACGTCGTCCGCCTCGACGATTCGCGCCTGGACATCTCCGAGGAAGGGCGCCCGGCCGTTCTCGAAGTGCTCTGCGACGAGTGCGAAACGGCGCTCAATCTCGACGAGATCGATGAAGCCGTGCGCAAGGAGCTCCTGCTACAACTCGGCGCCCGCTGATTTTGCGGCCCGTCTCGCCTCGTCCCGCGGGGACGAAGGCGGACGCGCCGTGCCCTTCCTACGAGCCCTGATCTTCGTCGTCGGCATCTTCGAAGTAATCACACTCGGGGCACATCCATTCACGGGTCTTCGTCACCACAGGCTGCGGCGTGCCCGGCACGCGGTCGGTGGCCGCTTTCTCATTCAAGCGCATTGTTTCGCCGCACATCGGGCAGTCTCGTCCGGGCATTGACTTCTCCTGGAGCGACTCCTATGGTACCCGCAGAGCCATGGCAGGGATGACGCTGCGTCCGTCCGACGGCGATGCCGTCGTGGTCCGCGCCGCCGACGACCAGCGCGAGGACGCGCGCTGGTTCGGCGACGAGATCGCGATCGACTTCCCGTCGATGGCGCCCGCGGTCGATCGGATTCGCAGCGCGTTCGTGGCCGGCGAGCGGTCGACGCCCCTCGTAACCGCTCTGCACCTGTCGCCCTACGCGGCCAAGCGGGGCGCCACCCGGCCGCTCGACGTGCCGGTGCGCTGTGTGTGCCGCGAGTGCGGCGGCCGCGGCGAATCGTGGACGGAGCTCTGTGTGCGGTGCGCCGGCACCGGCGCCGAGATGCTGTCCCACCAGGTGCACGTTACGGTGCCGGCCGGTGTCTGCGACGGCACCCGGTTCCGCTTCACGGTGACCCCCCGGCACCATCCCGGCACGCGCATAGAGCTGCACGTGCTGGTCGGCGCGCGGTGAACATGGTGGTGGCAGAGTAGGCGGAGCCCTCTCCGCCCCTCTTTTCAGCTATGGAACGTCACGTTTCTCTTCTCGGAATCCTCGCCAGCCTGTGGGGCGCTCTGGCGGCCATCATCGGCGTGGCCATGCTGCTGCTGGCGGCCGGTGCGCTGGCCGAGCTGCTCGCCCCGCTCGAGGCGTCGGTGAGCTTTGCCGCCGGCCTGGCGGCGGTGGGTTTTGCCCTCTTTGGCGTGTTCGCCCTCGTCTTCGGCGGCGCCCATATCTGGGCCGCGGCGCTTCTCCGCGGGCACAAGCCCGTCGGCCGTATCCTCATGCTGGCGTTGGCGATCGGGAACCTTCTGGTGATCCCGTTCGGCACCGCGCTCGGCGCCTACGCGCTCTGGGTGCTCCTCACCAACGACGCCCACCGGCTGTTCGAGCCCCATCTTCACCAGGCGTGATCGTACGTGGGGGCCGCTTCAGGCGGCCCATGGGCCGGCTAAAGCCGGCCCCTACGTCTCCAAAGCCGACTAAAATTCATCTACATGTCCCAAACACCCGATCGCGACGCGATCCTCAATGCCTTGCGCGTGGTGGTCGATCCAGACCTGCGCCGCGACATCGTCACCCTCGGCTTCGTCAAGGACGTCGTGGCCGAGGGCGGCAACGTCTCACTCACGATCGAGCTGACCACGCCCGCCTGTCCGGTCAAGGACCAGATGCGCGATCAGGCGGTGGCCGCCGTGCAGGCGCTGCCCGGGGTGACGAAGGCGAACGTGCAGATGACGGCGAAGGTCCGCTCGGCGTCGGCCCCGGAGACCGGCAAGACGCCGGTGCCGGGCGTCAAGAACGTCATCGCCGTCGGCGCCGGAAAGGGCGGCGTGGGTAAGACCACGGTGGCCGTCAACCTGGCGTTGGCGCTCGCCAAGTGCGGGAGCCGCGTCGGCATCCTGGACGGCGATATCTATGGCCCCAACGTCCCGATCATGCTGGGGCTTGGCAAGACGCAGCTCACGACCAACGGTAAGCAGATCGTGCCGGCCGAGAAGTACGGCATGCAGGTGGTGTCGATCGGCTTCATGACCGACGACGATGCGCCGGTCATCTGGCGCGGACCGATGCTGCACGGAGCCATCGCGCAGTTCTTCAAGGAAGTGGCCTGGAACGATCTCGATTACCTGATCGTGGACATGCCCCCGGGCACCGGTGACGTGGCGCTCAGTCTGAGCCAGACAGTTCCGGTGGTGGGTGCGGTGGTTGTGACCACGCCGCAGCAGGTGTCGCTGGCCGACAGCCGTCGCGCCATCCGGATGTACCAGAAGCTCACCATCCCGACGATCGGCATCGTGGAGAACATGAGCTATTACGCCTGCACCAACTGCCACCACGAGGCCGACATCTTCGGCCACGGCGGCGGCGAAGCGCTGGCGCAGGACATGAACGTGCCGTTCCTGGGCCGGCTGCCGGTGTATCAGCCGATTCGCGAAGGCAGCGACCGCGGCGTGCCGCTCGTCGAAAGCGAGCCGGAGTCGGTGGCGGCGCGGGCGTTCATGACGCTGGCGGAGCGAACCGCGGCGCAGGTGTCGATGTCGGCGCACCGGGCGGCGGAAGCCAATCGCGGCAAGATCCCCCTCATCCCGGTGCGATGACACCGGACCACGCGCCCATCCTCGACCTCCCCTATACCAAGCGCACGCTCGACAACGGTCTCGACGTGATCGTGCACGAGGACCACCACGTGCCGATCGTGGCGGTGAACCTCTGGTACCACGTCGGGTCCAAGAACGAGCAGCCGGGGCGCACTGGCTTCGCGCACCTCTTCGAGCACCTGATGTTCGAGGGCGGGGAGCACCAGAAGGCGGGCTACTTCGCGCCGCTCCAGGCGGCCGGCGGGCAGTTGAACGGCTCGACGAACACCGATCGAACCAACTACTGGGAAGTGGTCCCGACCAACGCCGTGGACCTCGCCCTGTGGATGGAGTCGGACCGCATGGCGTACCTGCTGCCGGCGCTCACCAAGGAGCGCTTCGAGACGCAACGCGACGTCGTGCTGAACGAGCGGCGGCAGAATTACGAAAACCGCCCCTATGGCCTGGCCTTGATGGCCCTGGTCGCGTCGCTCTTCCCGCCCACGCATCCTTACAGCTGGTCGACCATCGGGTCGTCCGAGGACATCAAGGCGATGGAGTTCGAGGATGTCCGCGCGTTCTTCCGGACCTACTACGCGTCCTCGAACGCCTCGCTGGTCCTGGCCGGCGACATCGCCACCGATCGGGCGGCCGATCTGGCGGAGCGTTATTTCGGCGACATTCCCGCCGGCGTGAAGCCCGCGCCGGTGACGGCCACCGCCTCGCTCGCCGGCGAGCGGCGCCTCCTGCTCGAGGATCGGGTGGACCGTCCGCGCATCTACATGGCCTGGCTGACGCCGGCCATGTATGAGGCGGGCGACGCCGAGCTCGACCTGATCGGCGACCTGCTGGCCAACGGCAAGACGGCGCGCCTTTACAAAACGCTGGTCTACGACCGGCGCGTGGCGCTCGACGTGTCGGCGGCGCAGCAGTCGCGCGAGATGGCGGGGTATTTCGTGCTGGCCGTGACCGCGGCGCCCGGCGGGTCGCTGACTGCGCTGGCCGCCGCCGTGGACGAGGAGATCGGCGTGCTGGCCGCCGGAGGCCCGACCGCGGCGGAGATGGAGCGCGCGGAAGCGCAGGCCGAGGCCAACTTCGTCTATCACCTGCAGACCGTGGGCGGTTTCGACGGCAAGTCCGATCAGCTCAACGCCTACAACGTCTTCCGCGGCGATCCGGGCTTCTTTGCCCGGGACCTCGATCGCTACCGCCTGGCCACGCCCGAGAGCGTCCGCGAGGCGGCGCGTCGTTATCTGTCGCCCGATCGACGGGTGGTGCTGAGCGTCGTGCCACGCGGCCGTGCCGCCGACGCGCTGCCCGGTTCCGAGCCCGTGTCGGTGTCCTGATGGCGCGCGAGCCTGTCGATCGATCGGTGGCGCCGGCCCTCGGGCCCGTGCCGGCATTCACCTTTCCAGGCATCGAACGGCACGTGCTGCCCAACGGGTTGCACGTGCGCACCGTGGAGCACACGAGCGCCCCCGTGCTGTCCATGGTGGTCCACGTCGAGGGCGGGTCGGGCGCCGACCCGGCGCCGCAGGAGGGGCTGGCCTCGCTTGTCGCCGACCTGGTGGACGAGGGCACCGGGTCGCTGAGCGCCATCGACGTGTCCGACGCGCTGGCGCGCATCGGCGGCGACTACGACGTGGACACCGGGCCGGATGCCATCGGCTTCTCGCTCACCACGCTGGCGCGCTTTGCCGATCGCGGCGCCGAGCTGCTGGCCGGCCTGCTCACGCGCCCGAGCCTTCGCGAGTCGGACTTCACCCGCATCCGTCAGCTGCGCATCGATCGCCTGCGCCAGATCAAGGACATCGCCTCGGCGGTGGCGGAGCGTGCGTTCCTGCGACTGCTGTATGGACGGCACCCGTACGGGCATGCGCCGCTCGGCAACGAGGACGCGCTGCGGGCCATCACGCTCGACGACGCCACGGCGTTCCACGCGGAGATGTTCCGCCCGTCACAGGCCACGCTCGTCCTTGTCGGCGGGATGCGGCACGCCGCGCTGCTCGCCGTGGCCGAGCGGGCCTTTGGCGGATGGAGCGAACCGGCCAGCCGGCCGGCGGGCCGCACGCCGGCCTCGTCGATTCCGGCGGAGCCGACCGCCCGCCGGATCGCGCTCGTGCACCGGGAAGCCGCGGCGCAGTCGGAGCTCCGCATCGGTCACCTCGCGGCCAGCCGGCGCACCCCCGACTACGCGCCGCTGCTGCTGATGAACGCCATCCTCGGGGGCCAGTTCACCAGCCGCGTGAACTTGAAGCTGCGCGAGGAGAAGGCCTACACCTACGGAGCCCGCACCAGCTTCGACTGGAAGCGCGGGCTGGCGCCGTTCGCGCTGTCCACGAGCGTGCACACGGCGTCCACCGCGGCGGCGATTGCCGACGCGGCGGCCGAAATCGAAGGTATCCGCGGGAGCCGTCCTGTAACGGAAGGGGAACTCGCGCACGCGAAGGCCGCGTTGACGCGAGGCTACCCGGCCGGATTCGAGACCGCCGCCCAGGTGGCGCGCGCCGTGTCCCAGCTGGCGCTCTACGATCTGCCCGACAGCTACTTCTCGGATTTCGTCCCCACCGTCAGCGCAGTGACTGCCGAGGACGTCACACGCGTGGCCGCGCAGTATCTCGATCCAGCCAGGCTGACCGCGCTCGTGGTGGGCGACTCCCAGGTCGTCGCCGACTCGTTACACACGCTCAGCTTCGGCGAGCCGCTGGAGCTGCCCGTCCAGATGTAAGCTTTGGCACTGGTCCTCCAGTGCCTCCAGACGAACCGCTCATCGAACCCCGCGACGGTATGGACCGTGTCGTCGGGATCGGTGTCGTCATCGGCGCCTTCGCGGTCGTGATTGCCGCGGCCGTCATCTGGCTCCTGTTGACAGATCCGGTCACCGTGGCGACGAGTCTCGAGACGGGCGACGTGTCGCCGCTCGTCCGGCAGCTCGCCGACGTGATCTTCAACGCGATTTCCGGCCTGCTGTCGTACTTGTAGGGAGAATACGTGGGGGCCGCCTTCAGGCGGCCCATGGTCGGGCCCGCTGAAGCCGCCCCCCACGACGGAGGCTGTCATGCGCCGCTGCTTCGTGATCGCATTCGCGCTGCTCGTGACGTCGATCGGGCTCGAAGCGAAGGGCACGACGGTGAAGCTGACGCTCACCGGCCCGGGTCTGGCCGCACCGGTCGAAATCGTCGAGCCGTCAATCCTCAACCAGTCGAACGTCTGGGGAGGGAGCTTCATCGGCGAGACTCTCGACGCCGAGCCGCCCGTGAAGCAGCCAATCTACACCGTGAGCTTCGACGTGCTGCCGCCCGAACGGCTGCATGAACCCGCGAGGACGATGTACACGGTGTCGCTGGCGCGCGACGCACGGAGCGGCGCGCTGCTGCTGTATCTGCCGGGGCGCGGAGAGCCTGGTTACTGGCTCAACGTGCGCAGCATGCTGCGCGACGGCCAGGACGGCTATTGGCACCGCCCGCCGGCGGCCTGGGCCAGCGCGGTCGCGAAGTATCTGCCGTGAGTCAGGCGGGTCCGAAGACCCGCCTCTACGTACGAACCTCTCAACGCGCGAACTGTACTTCGACCTCGCGCTCGCTCGATCGGCCTCGATCGTCCACCACGCGGACGATGTGCACCCCTTCATCCGCTGGCCGCCAGGGCAGCGGCCCTGCCGACGCGGATCGCGATGCGATGAAGGCCAGCCCGTCGAACCAGAAGAGCGTGCGGACGTCGGCGGCCGCGCTGGCGTCCAGCGCGATGGTTTCCTGTGGCGCCGAGCGCCGCAGCGCGTAGCTGAGGCCGCGCAGCGGCGACGCAATGCGCGGCGCCTCCGCGTTGCCGTCGGCCGCGCAGTCGGGCGCTGGCGGTGGCGTGCGGCGCGGCATGCCCGACTGGCGGAACAGCTTCAGCATGTCGGAGGACCAGTACTCGAAGACCTCGACGCGCGTGCCGGCGGCATACGGCGGGCATCCTGGACGCCCCGTCGCGGGATCGATGCCGACCGCACGATGCAGTTGGCTCACGCGGATCGGCGACTTGCCCGGGATGTACCACGTCTCCACCGTGCGCGGGCAGTCGCCGTTGGGCAGGTCGCCGCTCTCGGCGCACACCGCCACGCGCGTGACCCCCGGCGGCGGCACGTGCGGCGGCGCCGCCTCGTCAGGCCGCGCGAGGTTCAGCGCGTCGGCAATGCGGAAGAAGAGCGGCGCCGCGGCGTCGGTGCCGACGAACGCCGGATTGCCCTCGCCGCGGAAGTCGCCGATCCACACCGCCAGCACGTACGGTCCGACCAGGCCCGCCGACCACGCGTCGCGGAACCCCCACGACGTGCCGGTCTTCCACGCGACCGGCCAGCGCGTGCGCGGCGCCACCGTCGCGTCGCTGTCGGGCCGCGGGTTGTGCCGCAGCATGTCGCGGGTGATGAAAGCGGCTTCGGAGCTGAGCAGCCGCACGCCCTCGACCGGCCCCTGCGCGGCGGTGACACGCAGCGGCCGCAGCACGCCGTCGTTGGCCAGCATGGCGTAGAGACCGGCGAGCTCCTCCATCGTCACCTCGCCGCCGCCGAGCGGCAGCGCGAGCCCGTAGAAAGACTCGGGCTTCAGGCGGCGCAAGCCGGCCGTTTCGAGGAACTCGTAAAGGCTGGGCGCCTTGAGCTGCATCGCCACGGAGACGGCGGGCACGTTGCGGCTGCGGATGAGCGCATCCTCGGCGGTGATCGGGCCAAAAAAGCGGCCGTCGAAGTTCTCGGGCGTGAACGGACCGAACGCGCTCGGCGCGTCGCGCAGCACCGTGCGCGGGTGCAGCACGCCCTGATCGAGGGCGAGCGCGTAGACGAACGGCTTCAGCGTGGAGCCCGGTGATCGCTTGGCCATGACGCCGTTCACCTGCCCGTCGATCTCCTCGTCCCAGTAGTTGGCCGAACCGATCCATGCCTTCACCGACATGTCGCGCGCGTCCAGCAGCAGTGCCGCCGCGTTGCGGATGCCCCTGTCGCCGTACTGTGTCAGATAGCGTTGAAGCTGGCGCTCGACGAGACGCTGCAGCCCCATGTCGAGCGTCGTCGCGACGCGGCCGGTGCGGCCGGGATCCCCGGCCAGCACGGCGTCGACGAGATGCGGCGCGAGCCACGGCATCGCAAACGCCGGGCGCGCCACGACGGGCAGGTCCACCTGCCGCTGATCGCCGGCACCGTGCTGCTGCAGCCAGGCCGCCCCGAGCTGCGCGCGCGCGGCGAGCAGGCTCGGCTCGCTCGGGGCGCGCCCGCCGCGGGCGGCGGGACGCTGCGGGATCACGGCGAGCGTCAGCGCTTCGCCCACGCTGACCTGTGCCGGCGGCTTGCCGAAGTACAGGCGGCTGGCGACGCCCACCCCCTGGATGTTGCCGCCGAGCGGCACCAGGTTCAGATAGGCCTCGAGAATCGCGCGCTTCGAGTAGCGCAGCTCGAGCCACGCCGCCGCGGCGATCTGCCGCAGCTTGCCGATCGGACTGCGCGTGTTCAGCCCGCCCTGCAGCCTTGCCAGCTGCATGGTGATGGTCGATCCTCCCTGACGCGCGTCGCCCGTGTAGGTGCGCGACGCGGCGCGGGCCAGCGCCACCGGGTTCACGCCCGGATGCCAGTAGAACCAGCGGTCCTCCTTGAGCAGGAACGCGTCCACGAGCGCCGGGGAGATGTCGCCGAGCGGCACCCACATCCGGTACTGGTCGTCGGCGGCGAGCGTTACGCGCAGCAGCTCGCCGTCCGCCGACCACACGTCGGTGGACAGCGTGACGGTGCGGCTCAACGGATCGCGCGGCCACCCGCGCACCACGGCGGCGAGCAGCACGCACGCGAGCAACACGTAGCGCGCGGCCTTGGCCGCACCGATCCGCCGCGCGAGGTGCGTCACGGCTTGACCACCTCCAGCGACGACGCCCTGCTCAGGCCGGCGATCGCGCGGTTGTACATCCCCTCGGCGAAGGCGGGCGGCACCTGGAACACACCGGCATTGGTGGCCCGCACGCGATAGACGAACGTCTGCGTGTTGCGCGTGACGGTGCCGTAGAGCACCAGACGGTCGTCGCGGACGTCGAGGTGGTCCGGCCGCCAGTCCGTGAGCGCCGCCACGCCCACCGGCAAACGGGAGGCGCCGCCGCCGCTCAGCGCCGGGTCCGTACCCGGCTGGCTGCTGTCGGCGGGCGGCTGGAGCTCGAGCACCGTTTCGGTGCCGCCGGGCAGCAGATCGACGACGGCCACCTGTTCGAGGCGATCGATTGCCGTGGTGCGCAGGCGCAGGCGGATGAAGAACTCGTCGCCCACCTGCACGCGCGGCAGCGGGTTGCCCTTGGCGTCGACGAACTCACGCACGATCTCGAGCCCCTGGCGGATCTCCGCCGCCGGCGGATTGCGATCGAACCCTGATTCGTTGACGGCAAAGTAGCCGGGCATGGCCGCGCTGTGCGAGAAGAGCAGCGAGACCGCGGCTTCCGACACCGGCACGCGCGGAATCGCACCCGCGGGCAGCGTGAGAGTGCGCTGCGCGCCGTCCTTGCCAACCTCGGCAATCCCGACAGCGCCCGCCGGGGCGGCCTTCGCGAACGCATCGAGCGCGAGCAGCGTGTAGGCGGCCGAGAGCGAGTCGATCTGCCCGGCGGACGCGGCCGCGCTGAGCGCCTCGAGCGCGGAGGAGGGAGCGGTGGCCGCGCGAGCCGGGAAGTGACGCGCCAGCAGATACAGAAGCTGCGCGTCGTGCACGACCGGCCCGTAGTAGGTCTCGCCGCCGAGATCGCGCCGCTGCGTCGCCCACGGCACCGCCGCGACGATGCGATCGGCGTCGGCGGTGCGCTGCAGCAGCCGGTAGGTGGACGCGAGGTAGGCCGCGGCCAGATCGGTGGTCCACGCCGGCGCGTAGCGCTTGGTGAGCTCCTGCTCGACGTTGGTCAGCGCCGCCGCGGGCCTGATGCCCTGCCGCGCCAGGAGGTACACCGCATACGCCCGCAGCCGCCCCGCGGTGAGGTTCGACGCCGGCGTCGCGGCAAACCGCGTGAGCCAGTCGTTGAGACCGCCCATCAGATCGGCGGGAATCGTCTGGCCGCGCTCGCGCGCGTCGACCAGCAGATGGGCGGCGTAGATCGTGGGGAACTCCGCCGTCTGCGGCGACGACGTCCAGAGGCCCAGGCCGCCGGACTCGTTGCTGCGCGCCCGCAGCACGGTGATGGTGGCGTCGAGCGGTCTCGGGCCGCTGCGCCGGCTGATGGTGCCAAACTCCGGGCGCGAGGCGAGCACGAGCGCCGCCACGCCCTTGCTCACGAGCTGCTCGGTGCACGAGTACTCGTAGTCCTCCAGATACGCGGTCAGTCCCTGCCCCCAGACGAGCGGCAGCATCGACACGGCCGCGTCGACGCGGCGCCGCTCGCTGAACATCGTGCGTTTGAGCGGCACCGTCGTCGCGGGGCCGTCGATGCGCCCCAGCGTGAGCTGCGTGCGGTAGGCGGCGGCCGGCCGGACGCTGACGGCTTCCTCGAGCCGCGCGGCCGCCGTGCCGCGCTGCGCCACGAACGTGACCGGCGCCGAGCCCAGCGCGGCGTCGGCCTTGAGGCGGAACTCCGCCACGCCTTCGGCCTTTTCGTTGATGGTGAGATCCACGGCCGCGGGCCCCGCCAGCGACATGCCGCGCCCCGGCTGCGCCTGCACGCGCACCGGCCCCGCGCCGAGGTTGTTGAAGACGCCGACGCTGACGAGGAACTCGTCGCCCGGCGCCACCATGGCCGGGACGTTCGGCGTGAGGACGAAGTCGCCCTTTACCTCGGTGGCGGCCTCGGCGACGCCGACGCGGCTCGGGCCGACGGCAATCGCCACAATGCGCAGGCGGCCGTTGAAATAGTCGGGCACGGTATAGCGCACCTCGCGCCCGCCGGCCGGAACGTCCAGGATGCCGGACCAGAACGCGACCGGCGCCTTGCGCTTGCGGTTGAACGGATTGAGGTGGCGCGCGAAGCCGGCGTCGCCGTCGCCGCCGGGCGCGGCCAGCGCCTGGAACTTCTTGAAGTCGGGCAGGATGAGATCGAGGATCTGCCGCGTGTCCACCTCGAGCCGCCGCTTCTGGAAGAAGTAGCCGAGCGGATCCGGGTTGCGGTAGCGGGCCACTTGCAGAATCCCTTCGTCCACGGCCAGGACAGCCACCCGCGACGCTTCACCCGGCGTGAGCCGGATGCTCACCACCGTGCCCGGCTTCACCGTGCGCGGTGCCGCGACGCCGATCGGCTGCGTGCGCGCGGCCAGGTTGGCGCCAAACGCCGCCACGCCGTACGACAACGGGCTGAGGAAGATCTGATCCGAGGACGGGTCGCGCACGAACTGCACGCTGACGTAGCCGTTGCCTTCGAAGCCCTCCGGCACCGTGATGTGCTGCACGGAGCTCGTCGTCGTGGTCTTGAACCAGCGGTGGGTGAAGACCCGATCGCGCTCGAGCGTGATGAGCCCGGCGCCGACGTAGGGCGCGCGGATGCTCACCGCGATCGTCTCGCCCGCCGAGTAGGCCGGCTTGTCGAGCTGAATCTGGAGCTCGGTATTTCGTTCCAGCGAGCGCGACAGGTTGGCCTCGCCGGCCACGCTGTAGCCGATGCGATTCAGTTCGGTGCCGGCGTCGTTGCGGAGGATCATCACGAAGTCGCCCGGCTCCTGCGTGGGCAGCGGAAACACGCTGCCGCCCGAGGCGATGCGAACCGCGCGGCTGTCGCGCACCGTCTCCCGGAGCTGCGAGACGTAGCGCAGCGTGCCGTTGCCCTGGCGCGTCAGCACCGAAACGAACTTGCGCTGGACCCATTCGAGCATCAACCCGTCGGCCGCCACCGGCGCGAGGCGCTGGTTGACCGCCAGCCAGCGCACGCCCCGTGCTCCGCCGCGCGGCACGAACGCCAGATCGCCGTCGGCCTTCACTCCGACGAGGAACGGCGCGTCCGACACGATCACGCTGTTCTGCGCGGCGACGTTGCGGCCGCCCTCGGCCTCGAACGTGCGGGCCAGGATGCTGAGGCGATACGCGCGGCCGACGAAGCGCTTGAGGTCGAGCGCGAACTGGGCGTTTCCCTGTGCGTCGGTGACGGCGGCGGCGATCGTCTCCTGGTAGGGCTCAGAGAGCGCTTCCCCAATGTGGAAGCGGTAATCCGGATAGCGCGTGAAGCGCGGCAGCGCCGCCGTGAGGCTCAACTCACCTTCCACGCGCCGCTGGCTGGCCGGCTCGCCGAACAGATGGTCGGCGTGCACGCGCGCGCTCACGTCGGCCGGCCGCAGCCACCCTTCAATCGGCGTCGTCGAGAGGTCGAGGCGCACTTTCATCCGGTCCGGCTCGAACTCCTGCACCGTGAAGGTGCTGCTGCCGAGCGCCTCTCGGTGCGTGGCGTCCTTCACCAGGTACGCCTCGGCCTGATAGGTCCCCGTCGGTGAGGCCGGCTGCGTGGCGAACGTGATGTCCTCGAAGGCGGTAGCCGACAGCTTCAGATCCGTGCGGCTGACGGTGAGGCCGCGCGGATCGCTGATCTCCACCACCACGGGCAGCCCCGCCGGCGTGGCGCGCCAGTCGGCGGTCCGCACGACCATGCCGAGATGCGCCGTCTCGCCCGGGCGATAGATGCCGCGATCGGAGAAGAGGTAGGCGGCCAGCGACTGCGCCGATTGCGCGTTGTCGGCGCCGCCGGTGTCGAAGCGCGAGAAGTCGATGCGCCGCGCCTCGGCGTTGAACGGCAGGAACGACATGTCGCCGTCCTTCTGCGTCAGCACCAGCAGCGGCCGGTGCTCGCGCGAGAGGTTGCGCAGCACGGGCAGTTGGGCGCGCCCGGTGGGGTCGGTCGTCGCCGCCAGCACCGGCTGGCCGTTGACGCCGATGACCTCGACGCGCGCACCCTCGACCGGCAGGCCGGAGCGGATCGACTGGACGAACACCTCGCGCCGGCCGTCCTTGGCCTGCTTGACGATGAATCCGAGGTCGGTGACGAGGATGAGACGGGTGTCCTCGAGCTCGGCGCGTTGTCCGGGCTCGTACTCGCCGTCTTGTTTCCCATTGACTTCGTCGTTCGTGTCGGCGGGCTCGGGCTCCTCGTCCGGCGCCTTGGCGCGGACGTGCAGCAGGAAGAGGCCGCGGCGCCCCTGGGCGCGATCCTGGAGGTACTCGCCGACGTCGATGCTGTCGTAGATCGGTTTCCCGGGCGCGCGTCCAGAGTAGTCACGGTTCGTGACGAACCGCTCGACGAGCTGATCCTCCGCACCTTGATACACGTCCGGCCGGATGAAGTTGCCCACGAACGGCGCCATGTGATGCAGCTGATTGGGCAGGACGCGGGCGATCTCCACTTCCACGTTGTCCACATCGCGGACGAGGAAGCCGACCTGCCGGTCGCCCGAGAGCGACAGCAGCGAGCCTTCGCCGAGGAACGTGAGCGCCTTCGGATACGCCTCGACCCGCACCACCTGCACGAACGGCTTGCCGGAGAGGTAGCCGCCGATCCCCTGCACACCTTCCTTGACCACGATGTGGAGGTAGCGCCCCACCGGCGCGTTGAACTTGAAGCCGTGCGACAGACCGCTGCTTTCGTCGGACGGCACGTAGGCGACCGGCACCGGGGTGGACTTGTCGAGGATGTCGCGGCCGATCTCGCCGCTGCCGTCCCACTGGTAGGGCTGGCGGTCCTGCAGCGACTGCCGTGGATGGCGAATCGGCAGCAGCCGTACCGTGATGGCGCCGCCAAAGGCGCGCTCGGCGACCGGCGACGAGCTGCCGAGCATCAGGATCTGCTCGGGCTCGTAGCGGGCGTTATCCACCACCACCATGCTCGCCTGCGAAAAGCGCAGGCTGGTGCGGCCCGGAATCGTCACCACCGCTTCGAGGCGCTCCGGCGTGTTGTTGCCGCCGCGCGCTGCGCGTACACCGCGTTCGATGCGCAGGGTCATCGGGGTGTCGTCGCGCGGCATCCCCAGCGCTGCCGAGTGGATGAAGGCGGCGAGCCGGAACTTGTCGTAGTTCACGGTGAAGTGCCGGCTGTCGGGGCCGAGCCCGAGGTACTCGGCGTCCTTGGCCACGGCCAGCGAGACGTGCGATTCGAGCTGCGCGGGATCGACCGGATGGCTGAAGCGCACCGTGGCCACGAGCTTCTTGAGATTGGGATCCTGAGGGTCCTGGTAGAACTGGCTCTCGGCGATCTGCGCCGTGAACGGGGCGCTCTTGAACTCGAAGCTGTAATCGGCGAGCTGCACTTCCGGCGGGAACATCGTCTTGCGATCGAGGCGGACCGTGAAGTCGCCGTCGATCGGCCAGTCGTCCTTCGGCACGAACTCGAGCGAGGTGTCGCTCGTCCACGTCCAGGTGCCGGCCACCGCCGGCGACAGGTCGATGCCCATCGTCACCGGCTTCTGAATCAGCCGCAACGGGGCGACCGGCTCCATGAACTGCACGCGCAGCGGCCGCACCGTGCGGGTGCCGTTGTCGTTGTACTCGGTCAGGCCAGGGAACGCGACGGCGTAGTCGACGTAGTGCGGCTTCGGCCGCGTGGCGTACCAATACCAGCCGCCCGCCGTCGCGACGAGGGCGAGCGCGAGGGCGGCCAGCTGCGCCGGATGCGCCCACAGATGCTTCCCGCCGCGACGGATGTGCGCCGCGATCCACGAGATCCACCGGGGCGGCTGCCAGGCGACGCGGCCGAGAACCGCCGACAGGAGCCAGCCGAGAGCACGGCCTATGGCCGACACGAATGCCAGGATGCGCTTCATAGCGATGAATGCCGGGAGATGGAGAAGGAGTCCGTCGGCGTACCGGCAGAATCTACTACGGAAACATATCGAAGTAGATTCGTGTACGGATGAAGACGCTCGTGTTCATGACGCAGCGTCGGCGTGATCAGGAACCCGATCCAATACGTTGAGCGTTTCATCGTGCGCCTCCAGTCATGGGTCCTTTTGGTTGGCGGCCCGTTCTGCGGTCGCGCGCGTTTGGCCACCTGAAGGGCAAGCTGGCGGCCACGTCGGCGGGGGAGAGGCCGCTGCCGTTAACCGGCGGGAGAGGAATGGGTTGGCGAGGTGGCGAGCAGACGGGCGGCGGTGGTCTCGTGTCCGGTCGGACACGACCCGCGCGGCGACGGGTGTCCCGCCGCACACGCCGGCTTCAGTTCTCGGTCGGCGGCGAGGCGCGGTCGATGACGAGGACGTCCACCGGGGCGCGCGTCGCTTCGAGCTTCAGGCCAAGCTGCTCCTGCAGCGCCGTGAAGATCGACGGCGCGTCGCTGACGGTCGGCGGCTGAGGCAGCGGTGGACCATTCGACGTGCGGGCGTCGCTCTCGGGCGCGAACTCCAGCGTGAAATTGAAATAGTCGTTGACGCCGGTGCGGTCCACGACCGGCCGGCCGACCTGGCGCGACAGGACGTTCGCAAGAAAGGCGAACGAGACGATAGTGCCCTGGATGCGCCCGGCGCCGCCGCCGAACGAGCAGGGTGGCGGTCCCGGCGTTCGCCCGCCAGGCGGAGGCACGGCCAGCTGCCGCATCGCCTCCGAGCAGTCAGTGTCGCTCCGCTTCAATCCGGGGCCCAGCCGGCGATCGGCGCGGGCCACGGTGAGCGCGTAGACCGGCCGCTCGCGCGTTTCGTCGTGCGTCACGAGACCGAAGCGATCGGCGAGCACCGCGCGGATCATGGCGAAGACGCCGCCGGGAAACCCGTCCGGGCCATTCAGTACCGCGCCCGCGGGCGCCTGCACCACGACGTCGAACCGATCCGTGTCGATCCAATCCGGTCCGCCGATGACTTCACGCTGGTCGAACGCGTTGCGCTGGAACGCGACGTTGATGAGGGTCTTCAACGTCGCCGCCGTCCAGGTGTAGCGCCCCGGCGCCACCTGCACGCGTGTCACCGGCGTGGCGGTCCGGTTCGGTTTGACCGACGCGACGTCGTACGCCGGCACCGGCTGCTGCGCTGCGAGCGGGGCCGTGCACACGATGGCAGCGACGAGCGCCCGAACCGGGGTGTTCATTTCGTCTCTCCTCCGTTGCCGCCGCCTGCCAGACGCGACTGCTGCAAGGCGGCCGCGCCGAGCAGGCCGCCCATCCCCATGGATTCCACCGCCGTGCTCGGCACCAGCATCAAGGCGCCTTTCTCCTTGAGCCCTTCGTAAAGCATGTTCATGGCCCGCAGGTGCAGGGCCGTGGGGTTGTCGATGTAGACGCGCGACGCGACCTCGAACGAGTGCGCGATCTCCATTTCAGCCTCGCCCAGGATGATGCGCGCCTGCTTCTCGCGCGCCGCCTGCGCCTCGCGCGACATCGCTTCCTGCAGCTGGCTCGGAATGACGATGTCCCGCATCTCCACCGACTGCACGGTGACGCCCCACGGGGTGGAGCGCTCGTCGATCAGCCTCTGCAGCTCGGCCTCGATCTTGTCGCGCCCGCGCAGCAGGTCGGCGAGCGAGGTGCGGCCGATGATGTCGCGCAACGCGGTCTGGGCCGCCAGGCTCACGGCCGAGGGGTAGTCCTGCACTTCGAGCGCCGCCTTCTCGGCGTCGTAGACCATCCAGAACAGCACCGCGTCCACGTTGACCGGCACCGTGTCCATGGTGAGCGTCTGCTCGGCGGCAAAGCTCGTGGTGATGACCCGCTGGTCGATCACGCGGCCGATCTTGTCCACGAACGGCACGATCCAGAAAAGGCCGGGCCCCTGCAGCCCCACGAACCGCCCGAGCCGCAGCACCACCGCGCGCTCCCACTGCTGCGCGACGCGCGGCGCCTGGGCGAGGCCGAGCCCGAGCAGGACGGCCCCGACTATCCAGTACGGGTTGTTCGTCTGTAGCGTCAGCACCAGGCCCACGCCAGTCGACACGACGAAGATCGCGACGGCCACGACGTTGAACTGCGCGAGCTCCGGCGCCGGCGGCAGCGCGTCGAAGATGGACCGGCTCTTTGAGGTCATCACGATGTTTCTCCTTTTGCAATCGAGAGGAGTGCTTTGCGGAGGTCGGCGACGGTGAACCCATGAGACGAGGCATCGGCAATCGCGCGGTTGGCCACCGCCGCCAGCTCGGCGTCGCGCGCCTCCTGGTGATCGCCGGCCAATTGCGGTGCGTCGAGCACGAACGTGCCGACGCCGCGCCGCGTGCCGAGCGCACCATCGCGCTCGAGGTGCGTGTAGACCTTGGCTACCGTGTTGGCGTTGATCCGCAGCGCCACCGCCAGCTGCCGGACGGTGGGCAGCTGGTCGCCCGGACGGAGCCGGCGAGAAGCGATGGCGGCGCGAATGCTGCGTTCGAGCTGCGCATGAAGCGGCGTCGGGTCGCGCGGGTTCACGCTGGCGGTCCAGTCGAGATCCGGCATAGAGCGATTGTACTACATCAATAGTACAAGTTCAAGCAGGGTCGGGTGAGTCGGGTAGGTCAGGTGGGTCGGGTGGGTAAGAACGCTTGAAAAGGACGGGCTGTCACACTCGAACGGCTCTTGTGTCTAATTCGGCAGGATGACAACAGTGACTCCAATTGGCGACGGAGCCGAGGCCGACGACCTGGAGCTGGTGCGACTGGTGCAGCAGGGCGACCGGGGCGCGCTCGAGGCGCTGGTCGAGCGGCACCGGCCGTGGATCTACAACGTCGCCCTGCGGATGGTGTACCTGCCGCAGGATGCCGACGACGCCACGCAGGAGATTCTGATCAAGTTCATCACGAAGCTGTCGACCTTCGAGGGGCGCAGCCGTCTGCGCACCTGGCTCTATCGGATCGCCGTCAACCACCTGCTCAACATGAAGCGCACGCGCGCCGAAGAAGTGGGCTACAGCTTCGACCGTTACGCCGAGGGCCTCGACTCCGCGCCGGACCTCGACCTGCCCGATCCCTCGACGGTGCCGGCCGACGTGCAGCTGCTCGTGGACGAAGCCCGCATCGGCTGCTCCATGGGGATGTTGCTGTGCCTCGATCGAGAGCAGCGGCTGGTCTACGTGCTCGGCGAGATCTTCGGCGTCATGGACACGGTGGGCGCCGAGCTGCTCGAGGTGAGCCGCGACGCCTTCCGCCAGCGCCTGTCACGGGCCCGGCGCGACCTGCACCAGTTCATGGATCGCAAGTGCGGCCTGGTGAACACCGCCAACCCGTGCCGCTGCGCGCGCAAGACGCAGGCGTTCATCAATGCCGGGTTCGTCGATCCGGCAAAGCTCCTCTTCGCGTCAGCGCACGTCACGCGCGTGCGCGAGCTGGCGCCGGCCGTGCACGAGGACGTCAACGCGCTCGACGCTGCCTACGCCGCTGTGCATCGCGATCACCCGTTCCAGACGCCGCCGGCGCTGGCCGGTGCCATCCGAACGCTGCTGCGGCAGCCCACCTTCGAATCGATCCTCGACGGTCCGCGCGACGCCGCGGCGAAAGGAGACGCATGACGACGACGATCGACGTCGCCACCGACGTGATTGCCCTGGAGCGCGCCGCGCTCGATCGCTGGGGACAAGGCGACCCATCCGCGTACCTCGCGCTCTTCGCCGCCGACGTCACCTACTTCGATCCAGCCCAGGAACGCCGGGTGGACGGCGTGGCCGCGATGGAGGCCTTGTTCGCGCCGATAGCTGGCAAGATTCGCGTTGATCGCTACGACATGATCGGCGCCACGGTGCAGCATGGCGGCGACGTGGCGCTGCTGTCGTTCAACCTGGTCAGCTATCGCACCGACGACGGGCGCGAGCGCGCGATCTCGCGCTGGAATTCCACCGAAGCCTACCGGCGCACGGCGCAGGGCTGGCGCATCTTCCACAGCCACTGGTCCTTCATCCAGCCCGAGGGAACGGCGGGGAATCCGGAAACGACCTGACCGCCTGGTACGAGTCCAGATCCCTCAGGGCGTGCTGGTGATCGTCCACTGCAGCGGGATCGACTCCGGCAGGTAGCAGAACCGGTTGTCGCAGGCCTGGTAGTCGAGCGACGCCTTCAGGGTGACGGGGAGCGGGCGTCGCGGCGTGACGATCGGCTTGGAGGTGTCGAGGACGATCTGTGCGATCAACCGGAACGGTGCGTCGTAGGCCGGCACCTGCTCGTTGAGCGGTTTGAAGGTGTAGAGCCCTGGCTTCGGGTACTCGACCGGCGCTTCGAGCCGGAAGGGCGAGGTGGCGGCCAGCTTGATGCCAACGGCGCGGTAGCGCGACCCGGGCGCGTACACATGCATGCCGGCCTTCGGGGTGACCGCGGCGGTGAGCGTCACCCGCCCGCCTGGCGGGAGCTGAAGCGGCGCGAGCGTGGCGGCCACCGTCAGCTGATCGGTGGACATCGACAGTGTCCGCCCCTGCAGGTTCGAGGAGACCTGCGGCGGCGACTGCGCGCCGGGTCGGAGGCCGAGCACGGCGACCGCTGCGGCCGCCGCGAGCAGCCGGACCCTATTGCCCAAGCGCCTGCCGGACGTCGCGCTCGAGGGTCTTTTCGTCTCCGGCACTGTATCCGGCATGGGTCGAGAGCACCGCGCCCTTGGCGTCGAGCAGGAAGTGGGTCGGCGTCATGCGCAGCTCGTAGTCGTTGGCCACGGCGCGGTTTCCGAGCAGCACGGGCGCGGTGTAGCCGTGCTGCGCGCGCCACGGCGCGATCAGCTTCTCCTCGTCGGGCAGGACGTTGATCCACACCATGGACAGCCCCTGGTCCTTGTAGCGGTCATAGATCTTCTGCACCTCGGGGAACGCGGCGTTGCAGTACGGGCAGGTGGGGAAGAAGAACACGACGAGCGTAGCCTTCCGGCCCAGAACATCGCCCAGCGACTGTTGAGAGCCGTCGAGCCCCTTCAGTTTCTTGAAGGGCTTGAAGCTCTCAGCAGCCGTGACAGGTTGGAGCGCGGCCAGCGCCGTCACAATGGCGACCAGCAGAACCCTCACTAGTCCTCACGCTGGCCTGGCAGGCGTCCCGCCGGCGGCTGATCGGTGGCGGCCGGCACCCGCAGGGTGTGGCTCTTCGCGCCGCCGAACCGCATCGAGTAGGTGGCGATGTTCACGTATTCCGGGAACGTGGAGTCGCCCGGATTCTTCGTGTACGGGTTGGTGAAGCGGTTGTAGTAGTAGCCCACCGGGAAGTTGAACGACACCGAGTGGCGGCCGCTCATGAAGGTGACGCCCGGCTCCCAGTACATCTCGACGCCCGGACGGCGGAAGCCGTGCGAGTCGCCGAGGACGTCGTAGCGCGGCACGCCTTCCATGCGCCACGCGATCGAGGCCGAGATGTGCTCGGTGAGGGCGACCGCCGTCCCGGTGCGGAACAGGAACTGGTCGGACACGGTGTTGTAGTTCGTGGGCGTCGCGGTCACGAGCGTGCCGCGCGTTGCCGCCGCCGTGTCGCGCGGATTGGCCAGCCACGTGCCCGATCCGAACGTGGTGAAGCGGCCCAGCTGTTTGTAGCCCTGCAGGTCGAGGATCACGCCCCAGCCGCCGTCGCCCGGGTTCACCGAGATGTCCACATGGCGCTCGAGATTGTTCAGCCCCTGGTTGTCCGGGAACACGTCGGTGGCGCCGCTGTCGCCGGTGGGGAACTTCACGCCGCCGCCAACCATCAGATTCCAGCTGCGGCCGCTCGCCGGGTCCACCACCGCGAAGCGTGCCAGCGACGTGATGTCGCCGAGGCCGCGCGCGTTCTCGTTGGCGCGGGCCGCCGGGCCGCCGGCGCGAGGCGACGGGATGCCCCACGACGCCTCCACGAACGGGATCCCGGCGTTCAGGCTGATGCGGTTCGTCAGCTGATACGCGATCGTGGCCGTCATCGAGTTCTGGCGGTTGACGACGTAGGTCTGCTCGGTCTGCCGCTGCGCCTGGTAGACCGTGCCGTTGTAATGGTGATCCGCCGTGGAGGTGCGACCCGTGAAGGTGATGTTCCAGGTGCCGGCTTCGTTGCCGAGCGAGTCGGTGGTGCCGAACAAGGGCGCGGTCTGGCGCAGGAGGATACAGCCCTGGGCCGAGGCCTCGGGCGCCACGCCGGGGAGGAGCGTTACGACGAGAGCGGTGCCGAGAATGCCGGGAAGCGATCGCATGGATTGGAATTCTCCCGGCCGGGCCCGCGCCCATCAATAGCGCTAATCCATTAGGACCGCCAGGAGTTATAGATTTCGCTTCAAAAACCGGATCAACACGTAGGCGTCGACGAATTTGAAGGGGGCCATGCCTGTGCTGTAGTGCCCGCAGGGCAGGGCGAATCGTTCGTGCGGGATTCCGTGGTCGGCAAAGCGTTCCAGGAGCAGCTCGGAGAGGTCCACCGGGAAGGTCAGGTCGTAGCGCGCGTACACCAGCAGGCTGCGCGTGCGGCGCATCGCGTCCAGATGCGCCATCGGGCTGATAGGCATCCAGATGCGGCGCAGCCGCTCCAGGTCGACGTGCCCCTCGAGGCCCTCGCGGACGTGGCGGGTGGAGAGCCCGCGCCACACGACGTCGGCAAACCACGGTGAGACATGGTTGAGCGCCGCGGCGCGGATGCGCGGATCGTGCGCCGTCGCCAGCAGCGACAGGCACGACCCGAGGCTGGTGCCCAAAATGCCGATGCGCTCGAAGCCTTGCGCGGCAAGCCAGTCCACCGCACGCCGCGTGTCGAGGACGGCCTGCCGGCACGACTGGAGCGTGCGCGCCACGTTGGCGCTGACGATGTAGTCGGCTCGCTGGATCTCCTCCGGCATCCGCACGTCGTGATAGGGCAGGCTGAGACGCAGCGCGGAGATGCCGAAGCGCGCCAGGAGCCGCGACAGGCCGACGTGGCCGCCGGCGTCGGCATTCCATTGCGGCAGTACCAGGACGACCGGTCCTCGATCGGTCGCGTGGCCGTTCGACGCGCCCTGACGCGCCGCGGCGCTCGGAAACCAGCGCGCCGCCACCGTATTGTTTCTGTGGTGCGGGGTGACGAGGGCGCTCGGAAACCGCAGCGTGCCCGACTCGCCGTACGCCGATCGCTTTGGATCCGCCGCCGTGAATGCGAAGTCGGTCGTAGGCGGCGGCGTGAAGAAGGCGTGCGTGTCGCGCATCACCTCCTCGACATACCGCTCGACGGCTCGACTGGCGTCCTCCGGGCTCGCCTCACCCAACCCATTCGCCTCAGGAAGCCAGTCCAGCCCCCACTCGAACGGGCGCACCACCCGATTCTTCGTCGCCGACGCGAGCCGGTGCTCCCAGGAGTGAAAAAGAGTGGTGATCACGATCGAGGCAACGTTACGGAGCGGCTGCCGCGGATGGGTGCTTCGAGGGCCGCGGCCACCTGCAGAAGCGAGGCAGTGGCCGATCCGACGAGCTGGGCGCCGATCGGCAGGCCGCTGCCGGTGGCGCCGCACGGAACGGTGATCGCCGGGTGTCCGGTGATGTTGAAGAGCTGCGTGAGCCGCAAGGTGACATTGCGCACCGGCTCGTCGACGGTGCCGACGCGGACCGTGGCGGCTCCGAGCGGCGTCGCGGGCACGGCAAGCGACGGGAGCAGCAGCCCGTCGCGGCCGTCGAGCGCCGCCGACACCTCGGAGCGCAGCACATCGCGACCGCGCAAGGCGCGCAGATAGTCCTCGGCCAGCACATAGCGGCCGGCTTCGAGGCGCACACGAATCGTCGGCGTGTAGTCGTCTGGCCGGCTCTCGAGCGTTCTGGCGTGGAACGCCGCCGCCTCGGTGAGCGCTACGTGCAGATAGATGGCCGCAATCTCGCTGGCGTGTGGAATCGCCACCTCGTCGAGCAACACGCCAGCATCCGTGAGGCGCGCGCAGGTGGCCTCGAACGCGCGCGCCACTTCGTCGTCGAGGAGGTCGAAGAAGTAGCGGCGTGGCACGCCGAGCCGGAGGCCGCGCGCGGAACCAGTCACCGGTGGGCCGTCGATCGCAGGGGCGTCGGCAATCGTGCGGAAGATCGCGGCCGCATCCGCCACCGTGGCGCACAGCGGGCCCACGTGGTCGAGCGAGGCGCTCAGCGGCACCACGCCCTGGGTCGGCACGTCGCGAAAGCGCGGCTTCAGGCCGACCAGTCCGCAGGCGGCGCACGGAATGCGGATCGAGCCGCCGGTGTCGGTGCCGATCGACGCGTAGGCCATGCCCGCGAGGACCGACGCGGCCGAGCCTCCCGACGATCCGCCCGGCGATCGCGTGGCGTCGAGCGGGTGATGCACCGGTCCGTACGCCGACTCCTCGTTGGTGGTGCCGAGCGCGAACTCGTGCAGGTTGGTCTTGCCGACGAGCACGGCTCCCGCCTCGCGAAGGCGAGCCACCACCGTCGCGTCGCGCGCGGCCACGTGCTCGCGCCGCACGTGTGACGCGGCCGTCGTGGGCAGGCCCGACATGTCGAGGATGTCCTTGATCGAGATCGGCACGCCGTGCAGCAGTCCGCGGTCGCGGCCCGACCGCAGCTCGCGATCGGCGGCGCGTGCGGCGTCGAGGGCCGTCTCACCCAGCACGGCGATGAAGGCGTTGATCGAGGCGTCGCGGTTGCGGATCACCGCGAGGCAGCGCTCGGTGGCCGCCTCGGACGTCGTTTCCCCGGCGCGAATAGACCCCGCGAGATCGACGATCGACGGCAGCTCGACAGGGCCCGTCATCCCGCCGGGGCCGGCGCCGCGGGCGCGGATTCGGAGGCGCCCGATGCGTCGTCATTCCAGTCGGCGGCCCGCATGACACCCGCGGCCCGGGCCAGCCCCTCGAGCGCCGGCCGCAGATCGGGCAGCCCGCGGTGCCGGGCGTCGGCACGGGCGCTCTCGAGCCAATCCTCTGGAGTCATCAGGACCTCCGATCATGCCATACGCGCCCCGCGTGTCACGCGGCCGAGGACACTGCCCGATAATCAGCGTATGCACCTGCAGCCCCTGGCCTATCTGGACACCGACTTCCTCGCGAGTGGGGACGGCCGGCCGCTGCGGATCCTGGCCGAGTACCTCGAGCCGATGCGCCGCTTCAAGGCGCAGAACATCCAGGACACGGTGGTGCTGTTCGGTTCGGCGCGCGTCCACAGCCGCGAGCGCGCGGAGCTCGCCTTGTCGGAGCACATGACCGGCGGCGTGGTGGACGACACGGTGCTCGCCAGGGCGCGCAAGGCCGTCGAGTGGTCGCGCTACTACGAGGAGGCGCGGACGCTCGCCAAGCAGCTGACGACCTGGTCGATGTCGCTGGACTCACCGCTGCACCGTTTCGTGGTGACGAGCGGGGGCGGTCCCGGCATCATGGAAGCGGCCAACCGCGGCGCGCACGAAGCGGGCGGCAAGACGATCGGCCTCAACATCCGGCTGCCGTTCGAGCAGGGCGCCAACCCCTACATCACCGAGGGGCTGCACTTCGAGTTCCACTACTTCTTCATGCGCAAGTTTTGGTTTGCCTACCTGGCGAAGGCGCTCGTTGTCTTTCCGGGCGGTTTCGGAACGCTCGACGAGATGTTCGAGATCCTCACGCTGATGCAGACCGAGAAGCTCGGCGAGCGGATTCAGATCATCCTCTACGGCTCGGAGTACTGGGATCCGATCCTCAACCTGGAGCCGATGGCCGAGTGGGGCGCGATTGATCGTGGGGACACCAGCCTGATCAAGCGCGCCGACAGTCCGGAGCAGGCGTTCGCGCTCCTCAAAGAACACCTGTCCGAGCACCACCTCCAGAAGCCGGCGCCCAAGAAGACGCCGCAGCTCGCCAGGACGCGCAGCTAGAACAAGACGTCCATGGCCTCGTAGACGCCGGGAGCAGCCTTTCCGTAATTCACGCGAGCGTTCATCGGTCGTTCCTCCTGCGCAACGGTTGCAGCCACTCCTGCAGCGCCCGTCCGATCTCGGCGGGTGAATCTTCCTGGACGTAGTGGATGCCCTTCACGGTCACCTCCTGCTGATTCGGCCAGGTCCGGCAAAACTCGCGGGCGCGCCCGACGAGCAGCGCTCCGGGCTCCGCGGCGACGAAGAGCTTCGGAACCGCGCTTGCCGCCAGCCAGCGGCCGTACTGCTCGACCGCGCTGACGACGTCGGCCGGCTCGCCCGCAATGGGCAGCTCCCGCGGCCACACCAGCGTGGGCAGCCGCGATTCCGGATCGGGGAATGGCGCCCGGTAGGCGGCCATTTCCTCGTCGGACAGTAGTCGCATGACGCTCTTCGGCAGGACTGTTTCGACGAAGAAGTTGTCCCCCAGCACCATCGGTTCCCCTTTGTCCGAGCGCAGCGCGCGGAACATGGCGTCGCGGCCGGCAGGGAAATCGTCCCATCGTCTCGGCTGGACGATCGCTTCCATGTAGGCAATGCCCTGCACTCGTTCCGGATGGCGGCTCGCCCAGTGGAAGCCGAGCGCCGAGCCCCAATCGTGCACCACGAGCACGACGCGATCGGTCAGCGCAAGCGCGTCGAACCAGGCGTCCAGATACCGCGCGTGGTCGGTAAAGCGATAGGTCTTGTTCGGCGCCTTGCCTGAGCGACCCATCCCCACGAGATCGGGCGCGAGACACCGGCCGCACCCGGTGAGAAAGGGAATGATGTTGCGCCACAGATACGACGACGTCGGGTTGCCGTGAAGGAACACGATCGGGTCACCCGTGCCGGTATCGACGTAGCTCATGTGCGTGTCGAGCACGCGGACCGTGCGGCGCGGGTGAGTGTCGACGCTCGAGATTGCAGTGGTAACGGGCATGAGCAGCCTCCTCTGATCGCCTCCAATGTAGAAGGAGAATTGGACGCTCACAAGATCCAATATTGACAATTCTCATTGGGCCAATTCACACTGCGCCGCAGTGGAGATCCACATCAGCCTCAGCGGACGGGGCGACCTCGCCGCGCGAATCTACCGGCAGATTCTCGAGGCCATCGTGGACGCGCGCCTCCGGCCCGGCGAGCGCCTGCCGCCGACACGCGAGCTGGCGGCGCGGCTCGACGTTTCGCGCAACACAGTCGGGCTGGCGTACGAGCGCTTGATCGCCGAAGGGTTCCTGCAAGGTCGCGTCGGCAGCGGGACGTTCGTGTGCGGAGAGGTCCCGCCGCGCGACGGTCTCGGGCGTCGGGCGCCAGCCGGGACGGACCTGCGCCCGCGGCGCATCTGGCAGTCGCTGGCGGTGCCCGCTCCGGCGCGTTCGGCCGCGCTGCCCTACGACTTTCGCGTCGGCGTCCCGGACGTGCGCCTGTTCCCGCTGACGGCGTGGCGCCGCCTGGTCGCTCGAGAGTTGCGGCCCGCCGCGATGCCGTGGGCGGGATATGGCGAGCCAGGCGGCCACGCGGCGTTGCGCGCGGCGATTGCCCGCCATGTCGGCGTCTCACGCTCGGTGCGCGCCGGCGCCGACGACGTCGTCGTGACCCAGGGCGCGCAGCAGGCGCTGGACCTCATTGGGCGCGTCTTGATCGAGCCGGGCAGCGTGGTGGCTGTCGAGGAGCCCGGCTATCCGCCGGCGAGGCGGCTCTTTCGAAGCCTGGGCGCGAGAGTGGTCGGCGTCCCCGTCGATGCGGAGGGGCTCGTGGTCGATGCGTTGCCCGCGTCCGCCCGTCTCGTCTACGTGACACCGTCCCATCAGTTCCCGCTCGGAACTGCGATGTCGCTGGCGCGCCGCGCCACGCTGCTCTCGTGGGCGCAGCGACGGGATGGCCTGGTGATCGAAGACGACTACGACAGTGAATTCCGGTTCGACGGGCGGCCGCTCGATCCGCTGCAGAGCCTCGATCGGGGCGGGCGCGTCATGTACGTCGGTTCGTTTTCAAAATCGATGCTGCCGATGCTGAGGCTCGGGTTCCTGGTCGCGCCCGCCGCGCTGCAGCCGGCGCTGCGCACAGCCAAGCAGCTCACGGACTGGCACGGCGATCTCTCAGCGCAACGAGCCCTGTCGCGGTTCATCGACGACGGGCTCCTGGCACGCCACATCCGGAAGGCGTCGCGCGAGTACGCCGCGCGCCGCCAGCGGATCGTGGACATCCTCCGGCTCGACTTCGCGGAATGGCTTCAGCTGGTCCCCTCGGCCGCGGGCCTGCACGTGACCGCACGACTCGTTCCCGAAAGCACGATTGACGCGGATGCCGTCGCCGCTCGCGCGCGAGCCCGCGGGGTGGACGTGTCTGCCCTGTCGCATTTCTCCGGCGAGCGCCGCGCGCAGCCGGGCCTGGTGATCGGCTACGGTGCCATTCCAACCGCCAGGATCGACGAGGGGTTGAAGCGGCTTCGTGCCGCCCTTCGCGGATCGCCAGCGACTTGACGGATTTTTTCGCTAGGCGTATAAAGCGCCACCGCGTTAAGCACGACATCCCAGGGTCCCCATCCGGCGTCGGCGTCACTGTCTTGTGGAGGTTTTTCTGATGAGACGAGTGTGCGGCATCCTGATCCTCGGCGGCGCGTTCCTCCTGATAGCCACTCTGGCCCATGCGCAGGCGACATTGACTGGCGTCGCCCGCGATACCTCCGGCGCCGTCCTGCCGGGCGTGACGGTCGAGGCCTCGAGCCCCGTCCTGATTCAGAAAGTCCGCACCGCCACCACCGACGGCTCGGGACAGTACCGCATCACCGACCTCCAGCCGGGGACCTACACGGTGGTCTACACGCTGCCGGGGTTCGTCGGGGTCCGCCGAGAGGCGGTGGAAGTCTCCGGGTCGGGCGTGATTGCCGTCAACGTGGATATGCGCGTCGGCGCCGTCCAGGAAACCGTGACGGTCACCGGTGAGACGCCGATCGTGGACACGCAGAGCGTGCGGCGCCAGGCGGTGCTCGGCTCCGACATCATCGCCGCCCTGCCGGCCACTCGCTCCTACGGCGCGCTGCTCACGGCGGTGCCCGGCCTGATGGTGGACAACACCGTGAACCAGGGCGCCATGACGCGGCCGTTCATGACGTTCTTCACCGCCAACGGCGGCCGTGCCAACGAGGGGCGCATGATGATCGACGGCCTCAACGTCGCGGCCTCGTTCAACGGCGGCGGCGTGTCGACGTTCATCTACGACACCGCCAACGTCGAGGAAATGCAGGTGCTGGTCTCCGGCGCGCTCGGCGAGGCCGAGAACGGCGGGCCGCAGGTGAACCTGATCCCGAAGAGCGGCGGCAACGTGTTCAAGGGCACCGGCTTCTACAGCGGCGCCGGCAAGTGGTCCACGGGATCGAACCTCACCGACGAGCTGAAAAGCTTCGGCCTCACGCAGCCCGCGGGTGTGATCAGCGCCTGGGACACCAGCGTCGCCGGCGGCGGCCCGATCAAACGCGATCGCCTGTGGTTCTTCATCAACGCCCGCAAGTACAGCCAGCTCAATCCGATTCCCGGCGCCTTCGCCAACGCCAACGCCGGCGACCCGACGAAGTGGCTCTACGCGAAAGACCCCAACGTCGAAACGCGCGGCGCCGACTCGCGCGCCATCTTCTCGGCGCGCCTGACGTCGCAGCTCACGCCGCGCAACCGCGTGACGTTCTCGCACGAGTACCAGCACCGCTGCTCGGGCTCATCGATCACGCTCGAGGGCGAGGGCTGCCGGAAGCGCGAAAGCAACTGGATCGGCGTCGGCTCGCTGACGTCGTCGCCGGAGTCGTTCCCGGGCTACCACGACTTTCCCTACAACGTGACGCAGGCCACGTGGACGTCGCCGCTGACCAGCCGTCTGCTCCTCGAGAGCGGTTTCTCGCGCTTCCAGTACCTGTGGGCCGGATTCGGCATCGCACCCAAGGACACGCTTAGCAGCCTGATTCCGGTCACCGAGCAGTCCACGATGTATGGCCAGGCCAACTTCAGCTATCGCGGCCTCTACGATCCGCTGGCGTTTGCCTATGCCGACAACGACGCCAGCCCGACCAACTGGCGTGCGTCGGCCGCCTACGTCACCGGCGCCCACAACCTGAAGGTGGGCTATCAGGGCTCGTATCAGAAGTCGCTGCAGGCGCGCGTGTCGAACCAGTCGCAGCTCTGGTACCGCTTCAACGGCGGCCGGCCCAACGCCGTCGGCTACTACATCGCGCCGCGGTGGGAGCAGAACGATCGCACCGAGACGCACTCGTTCTACGTGCAGGATCAGTGGACGCGCGGGAAGCTGTCGCTGCAGGGCGGGCTCCGCTTCGACCACGCCGCAAGCTGGGCACCGGCCGAGCACAACGGCACGACCCTCATCTCGCGCTTCAGCCCGCAGCCGATCACGTTTGGCCGCACGGTGAGCGTGGCGGGCTACAAGGACCTCACGCCGCGCCTGGGCGCGGCCTACGACCTCTTCGGCAACGGCAAGACGGCGCTGAAGGTCAACCTCGGGAAGTATCTGCAGAGCGCCACCAACGACGAGAACTACTGGGCCAACAACCCCGCCAACCGCATCGTGACGCGCGTGACGGCGCGCGGCTGGGTCGACGGCAACCAGAACTACATCGTCGATTGCGATCTCACGAGCACCCTGGCGCAGAACAACGCGGCATTTGGCGGTGACGACTGTGGTGCGCTCACCAACAACGACGTGAATTTCGGCAAGGCGAATCCGAACTCGACGATCGTCAACCCGGACATCCTGAAAGGGTGGGGTGTGCGGCCATACGACTGGCAGTTTGGCGCATCGGTACAACAGGAGGTACTGCCCCGGGTGTCGGTGGAAGTGGGGTATGCCCGACGCTGGTTCGGCAACTTCTTCGTGACCGACAACACCGTCACGACGGCGGCGGACTACGACAAGTTCACGGTGGTGGTGCCGCAGGACTCGCGACTACCGACCGCGGGCCAGACGGCGACCTATTACAACGTAGGGGCAGCTGGCTTGCGCGCGGCGCAGAACTACCAGACCTTCGAGACCGACTACGCCGATGCCCGCACGCAGTACTGGCACGGCATCAACACGAACGTCACGGCGCGGCTTCGCTTCGGTCTGACGCTGCAGGGCGGCACGAGCACCGGCCGCGGCGTGCAGAACACGTGCGACCTCTTCAAGGCGCTGCCCGAGCTGCTCGGGCCGACCGCGTCCGGCGGTTTGGCAGCGAACGGCACCGTCAACCAGCGGCTGGAGAGCTGCGACATCGTCGAGCCGTTCCTGACGACGTTCCGCGCGCTCGCAGCGTACACGGTGCCGAAGATCGACGTGCTCGTCAGCACCAACATGCGGTCGGTGCCGGGCGCGTCGCTGGGGGCCGGTTCGGCGTCGGCCAGCAACGGCACGTCGCTCAATGGCAACTACAACGTTCCGAACACGGTAGTGCAGCAGACGCTCGGCCGGCTGCCGACCGGCGGGTTGGCCAACGGAAACATGAGCGTGAACCTGCTGACCCCCGGCCTGCTCTACGGCGAGCGCATCACGCAGTTCGACATGCGCTTTGCCAAGGTGCTCCGGTTCGGCGGCACGCGCGCCGACATCGGCATCGACCTCTACAACGTGTTCAACTCGAACACGCCGACGACGTACCTGCAGACGTTCGACTACGCCACCAACGGCGCGACGTATCTGCGGCCGACCGCGATCGTGTCGCCGCGCTTCGCGCGGTTCAACGTGACGGTGAATTTCTAAGCCAGGTAACGTACGTGGGGGCCGGCTTCATCCGGCCCGGTCCGCATGGGCCGCCTGAAGGCGGCCCCCACGTACTCTCAGGAATTCGTTCACGATCGCGACGAATTCCTCCGGTCTTTCGTCGCTCGGGTAGTGTCCCAGGCCCGGCATGGTGACGACGCGCGCCTGCGGCAGCACCTTCTTCAACTCCTCCTGTGTCGCCACCGGCACGATGGCGCTGCGGCCGCCGAGCACGTAAAGGATCGGCGACCTGATCTCGCGCACGTACCGCCACAGCTCCGTCTCGACGAACCCTTTCACCAGATTCGGGTCGCGCTTCCACACCAGGCGGCCGTCGTCGCGACGCTTCGTGCCGTAGCGCACGTAGGGCTCGAGCACGAGGTCGGGCAGCGGCTGCGCGGCGGCGCGCATCTGCGCCAGCAGCGCCTCGGGGCTCGCCCAGCCGTTCTCTTCCTGCTTCACGCGCCGCGCGTACGCGTCGGCAATCGACCGCGGGCGCTCGGGGCCGACATCCTCTGCAATCACGGCGGCGACGAGGTCGGGATGGAGGCCGGCGAACACCTGCACCACGCGACCGCCGGTGGAGTTGCCCCACAGCGTCACGGCGCGCAGGCCGAGCGTCCGCACCAGCCCCTCGAGATCGCCCACGTGATCCTCGACCAGATACCGCGCCTGCGGGTCCCAGCCCGAGTCGCCGTGGCCGCGCAGGTCCATGGCGATGACGTGGTAGCGGCTCGTGAAGCGTGGCGCGATGTGATCGAACGTGTGGGCGACGCGGTCGATGCCGTGCAGCAGCACCAGCGGTGGCGCGGCCGGATTCCCCCAGTCGAGGTAGTGGAGGCGAAGGCCGCCCACGCTGACGAAGTGGTCTTCCGGGCCGGCAGCGGTCTGTGCGGCGAGCGTGGCAATCCCGAGCAGCAGCACGCAGACGATGACGCTAGGGAACCTCATGCGCGGCGAGTTTACGCCCGTTCTGTCACGCCTGAGGTTAAGTCGCGGAAGCCGCTGCCGACTCCTGGAGCATCCGCCGCCAGCTCCGCTCCCCTCGGCGCCGCGGTGAAAGACGAGGAGCACATGATCGTCACCAGCCTGACGGCCCTGGCAGTCTCAGTCCGTTCGTCCCTGACGTGGGGGCAGTCGAGCCCTGACACGAGCGCACGCGCCGCCGCTCGCAAGAAGAGCGCGACCCCCGGCACCGACACCGTCGAGCTCTCGAAAGAGCGCGCCGAGACGCTGATGAAGGCGCTCGACACCGACGGCGATGGAGTCGTCACCAAAGAAGAATTCACCGACGGCGCACTCGAGCTGCTGAAACGCGCGTCGGTGCGCTTCCACCATCTTCCACCCGCCGCGAAGGGTCAGGGCATCGAGAAGCGCGACGAGCGTTGGACCAGCCGCCTCGAGGACGTGTTTGCGCACGTGGACCGGAACCACGACGGCGCCATCGACGTCACCGAGCTGACCTCCGCCTTGCCGAAGGCCGCGCAGCGGCCGGCCCAGCGCCAGTCGTTCTCGCCTTCGGAAACCGCGACGGGCTCGCCGACGCCGGTGGCCACGACGACGAGCGTCACTGTGGTTGCCGTGGCGATCCGGCGCTACCTCACCGGCGCCTGACGCCGGCGCGGGACGCAGGATCTTCCGAGCACGGTGGCGCTATGATCGCCGCCGTGCAGACCTCACTCACGCTCCGAACGCTCGCGTTCGCCGCCGGCGTCCTCGCCGCCGCGGGCGCCGCCGCGCAACCCCCTGCCGCCCGCAAGGTCACACCGCTGATCGCGCAGGACTACATCGACATCCAGCAGCTGCTGAATCGCTACGCGTTCGCGCTCGACACCTGTTCGAACAACGGCTACGACTACGCCGATCTGTACACGCCGGACGGCGTGTTCTATTGGGGCATCGGCGGCCGCAAGTCGGTGGGGCGCGAGGAGCTGGCCGAGGCGGCCGGCGGCGGCAAGCAGGGATGCCGGAAGCTCAAGACCGCCAACCGCGAGAACCCGATCCAGACGCACATGACCGTGAACGCGGTGATCGAGCCGTCATCCGAGGGCGCGATCGGCAAGAGCTATTTGGTGTATCCCGGCGTGCAGGGCATCAGCGGCGACGGCACGCACAACGGCCACGTGGGCGGCTATCAGGACGTCTATGTGAAGACGGCGCAGGGCTGGCGCTTCAAGAAGCGCATCCACGTCTTCCCGCCCGACATCCCGGGCAGCTACGTGTTCCCCGACTAGCTAATCCGGGATGATCGGTCCCGATACCTCCGCCACTCCACTTCCCCCGCCGCTGTAGAGGACGCGGAGCCGGTAACTCGCAGCCGGGGGACGGCCCGGCACCGGATCGACGGGGCCACCTAAGGCCCCCCCGAACCCGAGGTATACGGGCCCCTGCTTGGCCGGATCGGTCCAGGTCAGAAGGACCGAGCCGTCGGCGTTGTAAATGGTCACCTCCCACGAGGTGATGACGAGCTGGCCGGACTCGCCGAGCGCCGGCTGCACGCCGCCAACCAGCAGGTACCTTGTTCTGGGCGGATTGGCGCCGGCGAAGGGCCCGCCCTGCATGAATATGTTGGAGAGCACGAGGCCCTTGGCGCCGCTGTTGACGGTGGACGGCTCCGTTGGGGCGTTGCCACAGCCAGCGAGTACCACCGCGGCGGCGGCCATCGCGAGAAGTGTGGAGGTGCTCCCCCGCATCGTCAGTAGAGCAGGAACGGCCCGCGAAGCGCTTTGAACGCCTCTTCGTCGCGATGCCAGCTGTCGGCCATGGCCGTGGCGCTCATCCCCGCTTCGATCTGCTCCCGGAACCGCGGCGACCCTGAAAGGATGTCGATCGGCAGCTTCTCGTGCTCGTACTCGTACGGGGGCTGCCGCCAGAGTGGCGTGCCGGGCGCCGCGCGATGGAACGCGCCGATGAGCGCCGCACCCGTCAACACCGGCTTGAACGCCCGCCAATCGGTCACGTGGATCTGGCAGCCGGCGCACGCCTGTTTGGCGTGCTTCTGGAACGTCGGCTCGAAGACCGCGGGCCGGAAGAACACGCCCGGGAGGCCCGAGGCGTTCAGCTGCTGTGCGAAGCGCTCGGCCTCGATGCCGGGCGCGCCAAGGAGCTCGAACGGCCGCGTCGTGCCGCGTCCTTCCGACAGCAGCGTGCCCTCGAAGAGCACCGTGCCCGGATACACGACGGCGGTGTCGAGCGTCGGCATGTTCGGCGAGGGCATCACCCACGGGAGGCCGGTCTCGTCGGCGAACATCTCGCGGCGCCAGCCCTCCATCTTGACGACCTCGAGCGTGGCGCCAAGGCGGAAGTGCGCATTGAACAGACGCGCCAGCTCCCCCATCGTCATGCCGTGGCGCATCGGGATGGGGAACTGGCCGACGAACGATTCGTAGCCGGGCACGAGCGCCGCGCCCTCCACGTCGACGCCGTTGATCGGATTGGGCCGGTCGCACACGATGACCGGCACGCCGTGCCGCGCGCCGGCGCGCAGGCAGTTGGCCATTGTGTAGATGTAGGTGTAGATGCGCGCGCCGATGTCCTGCAGGTCCACGACCAGCGCGTCGAGATCGCGCACCATGTCCGCGGTGGGCTCGCGCGTTTCGCTGTAGAGCGAGTAGACCGGCACGCGGCGGCCGGGGTCGTCGCGGTGCGGCGTCTCGATCATGTTGTCCTGCACGTCCGATCGGAAGCCGTGCTGCGGACCGAAGATCGCCCCGAGCGTCACCCCGTCCGCGGCGGCGAGCCGATCGACGATGTGCGCGAAGCCCAGATCGACTGACGCGTGGTTGCACACGATGCCGACACGCTTGCCCCGCAGGCGCGTGGACGAGAGCAGCACGTCGGTGCCAAGGCGGACCGCCTGGGTCATCACTGATGCCATGAAGCGCATTTTAAGCCCCAGCACGCAGTTTGCTCGTACCCCGTCCAGACGCGGTTCTCCGGCCATTTGGCTACGGTGGTCGTGCGTGCGGTGACGGAATCGTCACCCGTGCGGGCGCCCGCAGGCAGGTCCGGGAAGCCGCAGGAGGAACAGCCATGATCCGCATGCGGATTGCCATTGCCGCCGCCCTGTGCTTCACCGCCTCGACCGTGCATGCACAGAACACGCACTTCACCGTCAGCGCGCCGTCGGCCAGCATCTACAAGGCGCCGACCAACGTCAGCCCCGTCATCGGCGAAGCGAAGCAGGGCGCCACGCTCGTGGTGACGCGCGACGTCGGCAGCTGGGTAAAGGTGGCCTGGTCGCAGGCGCCGGACGGCGTCGGCTACATCCGGAAGAACGCCGGCGCGATGGGCGGGCTTGGCCCAGTCGTGCCGGTGACGGCGGCCGCGCCCGCGACGAAGGCGGCGGCGTCCGCGCAGCGCTCTGCCTCGGCGCCCGCGGCCCCTGCCGCGAGCGCCGCCTCGGCGCAGGCGGTCCCCGGCGTGCGTCCGCGGCCGGCTTTGGTGCCCACGGGCTACGTGGCGCCGACGCACCGCTTCGGCCTGGGTGGACAGATCGGCGGCTCGGCGATCGGCGCGGGATTCAGCGCGCGCGGCTGGACGAAGTCGCAGAAGTTCGGCGTCCAGATCGACGTCACCCATACTTCGATGTCGAACGACGTGTTCTTCACGCGCATGTCGTCCACGCAGGTCGGGCCGCGGGTGCTGTACGCCTTCCGCGATCACGTGTCGGACAGCACGTGGCTGCGTCCCTACGTGGGCGCGGGCGCGCACATGCTGCGCGCCTCGGTCAACGATCCGGTGACGGGTCTGTCAACGTCGGACACGCGGATGGCCGCGCAGTTCTTCGGCGGCGCGGAGCTCACGCTGTCGGCAGTGCCCCGTTTGGGGCTGAGCGCCGACGTCGGCTACCAGTGGTATCAGAGTCCGTTCGTGGGCTACACCCTCGACGGCATGATGGTGGGCGTTTCGGCGCACTGGTACTTGAAGTAGGCCTTGGGCCTTGCACCTTGGGCCTTAGGACGTAGGCCTGGGGCCGGGATACTCTTGGTCCGCCATGCGGCGGACCAAGATCATTGCCACTGTCGGCCCGGCCACGAGCACGGAGGGGCCACTCCGTGACCTCATGGCGGCCGGCGTCGACGTCTTTCGCCTCAACTTCTCACACGGCTCTCACCAGGCGCACGGCGAGGTGGTGGCGCGCATCCGTGCGCTGGCCGCCGAGGCCGGGCGCAGCGTGGCGTTGCTCCAGGACCTGAGCGGGCCCAAGATCCGCACCGGCCTGCTGCGCGACCACACGCCCATCACGCTCGCCAAGGGCGACGAGCTGGCGATTGCCGTGGGCAACTTCCTCGGCGCGCCGGGGCGCGTGTCCACGAGCTACGAATACCTGCCGTCGCTGGTCAAGCCGGGCGACATGCTCCTGCTCGACGACGGGCGCATCCAGCTGCGCGTCGAGACGAGCGACCGCCAGCAGATCAGCACCGTGGTCATCGACGGTGGCGTGCTCGGCGAGCACAAGGGGATCAACGCGCCCGGCGTGCCGCTGCCCGCGTCGGGGCTCACCGAGAAGGACAAGGCCGACCTCGCGTTCGGGGTGGAGGCGGGCGTGGACCTCGTGGCCATGAGCTTCGTGCTGAGCGCCGACGATCTGCGGCAGGCGCGGGCGGCGCTTCGCGACGCGGGCGCCCCGGACCTGCCGCTCGTGGCGAAGCTCGAACGTCCCGAGGCCATCGAGGCGCTCGACGACATCCTGCACGCGTGCGAGGCGGTGATGGTGGCGCGCGGTGACCTCGGTCTGGAGCTGCCGCTGCAGAGCGTGCCGCGGGTGCAGAAGGCCATCTGCCTGCGCGCGCGTACGTTCGGCGTGCCGGTGATCGTGGCGACGCAGGTGTTCGAGTCGATGATCAAAGAGCCCCGGCCCACACGCGCCGAGGTGAGCGATGCCGCCAACGCCGTCGGCGACGGCGCGGACGCCGTCATGCTCGCCGGCGAGACGGCGGTGGGCACCTATCCGTCCAAGGCGATCCAGATCCTGGATCTGGTGCTGCGCGACGCCGAGCACCTGCCCGCGCCCCGGGTCCCGCTCCAGGAGGCGCACGTGCGCGCGCCGCACGGCCAGGCCATCTGCGAGGCGGCGGTCACCCTGGCAGAGCGGGGACACGCGTCGGCGATCGTCGCGGTCACGCGAGGCGGAAAGACCGCGGCGCTGCTCTCGGCACTCCGGCCGACCACGACCATCGTTGCCGCGACGGATCAGGAGCCGGTGTTCCGGCGTCTGGCGTTGTCCTGGGGTGTGGAGCCGCTGCTTGCGGACCTGTCGGGCGACATCGACGTGGCGGCGCGGCGCATCGGCGCCACGCTGGTGTCACGTGGCATCGTGCCGGCGGGCTCCGCCGTCGTGCTCGTGAGCATGAGCCCCGAGCTCGGGTCGGGCCCGTCGAATTTCCTGAAGCTGCAAACGGTGTAGCTGGAGGCGGACCTGAAGGTCCGCTTCTATGTACGACTCAGTGTTGTTAGCGGGCCGCGGCGTCTAAGGAAGCTCGCGCCAGCCACGGCGGAGCAGCGAGTCGCGCAGCGCCCGCATGCGCGAGACGGCGCGCGGCTTGAGCGCGAAGCGTTCGGAAGCGATGATGCCGGTCGGCGACTCGACACAGAGCTGAAGACCGCCGGCCCCGCGGTAGACGGCGCACAGCAGCCGCTCGTCGTTCCATTCGAGCCGCCACAGGGTGGCCACGCGATCGAGAGTGGGCGTCGGATTCAGCACGCCCATTATAGGCAGGTGGGCTGGTAAGCAGGAAGGCAGGTGGGAGCGGAGTATTGCCGCACCCTTGCCCGCTCACCTGCCTACCTGGCAGTGAGTTCCGTACTGCTACGGGACTTTCGGTACGAGCTGGCCGCGAATCTCGCCGCCCGGGAACGTCGTGGTGTGGATGTTCACGTAGGCGTTGCCGTTGGCCACGGCCTGGATCACGTCGTCGATCGAGTTGATGCCGATCGCCGCGTTGGCGCGGAACGACGCCTCGCCCACTCGGAACGTGGTGACGAAGTCGCCCAGGCGTCCGGCGATGGCCGGGAAGTCGATCACGACGGGCCCGGCGATGCCCTTGGACCCCACGTGAATGTGGCCCGCGGTCGTGGTCGTGGGAATGTTGAAGATCCGGAGCGTGACGGCAAACTCCTTGGCCGTCGTGTCGATGGCCACCTCGGCCGTGCCCGCCGCGCCCGACAACAGGATCGGCGTCTCTTCACCGCCGCCCAGCGTGGCGGTGGCCACGACGACCTGGGCCGAGGCGCCCGCCGCGCCAATCAGCAGGGCCGCCACCATCGCCGCGCCCACGTGTAGTGCTCTCTTCATGGAGTCCACTCCTTGTGATCGGGCGCCCGAAACCGCCCGCTGAAACATTTGACCGCCCGCTGGCGACACGACCGCCTGCGCCAGTGCTGACAGGCGCCGCCCGCGGCGGCGCATTGAGCAGGATCCCTGCCAGCGATACGACGGCCAAGCCCGGCCAGATTTCATCTTGTTTCGCCGCGCGACGCTTACGGCCGGCGAAACCGCGTTTCGCAACCCGGAGTTCGGAGTGTGAGCCGCTTTGCTCCTGGCTGGCACCTAAGAAGAAGACTAGAGGGGGCTGGGTGGCGGGGGCCAGGGTCGGGAGGGAAGTGTGACAACGATCGAACGGCTGTGGGTCGTGTTGGGGCTCTTCGTGGCGGGATGTCTGGTCTTTGCAAACGGGGCGTTTGCCCAGCCCGCGGCGCCGGCTCTGGAGGTCACGGCTGGCTACGCAGGGTTCGTGGACGACGCGACCGTCTCACACGCGCTCGTGGGCGGGCTGGCGCGATGGCCGGTGACGCCACGCGTGAGCATCGGGCCCGAGGTGACCTACATGAGAGGGCCGGGCTCGGATCGCGATCTCTTCGTCACCGGCAACGTCGCCTGGGATCTGGTGTCGCGCAGCGCGCAACGGCCCGGCCTGGTGGTGCCGTACGTGCTCGGGGGCGCCGGCTTCTTCCGGCACTCCGACCGGTTCGGCCCCCTGACGTTCGCGTCCAACGAGGGCACGTTCACGGCTGGAGGCGGCGCTCGCGTGTGGGTGACGCAACGGGTTTACATCGGTGGCGAGGCGCGTTTCGGGTGGGAACTGCATACCCGCGTGGCGGGCACGGTCGGCGTGCAGCTCGGAGGCTGATGCCGGCCGTGCCCCGGGGGGGCTACGTGTGACGAGCGATGACGAGCGGGGCGATCTTCTTGTACGTGGCCGACGGCAGGATCTTCCGCGACGTCAGGTCGGTCTTGGCCTTGTATGGACGTCCGCCGATGATCTTGGCGGCGTAGGCGTCGCCGATGCCCGGGAGGGCCGCCAGCTCGTCCTTCGAGGCCGAGTTGAGGTCAAGCAGTTGCACCGGCGCGGGGGTTTTGGCCGACGTTTTCGTGATGCCGGTGTGGTGCTTCGCCGTCTGCGCCTGCGCGGCCGAAGCGGCCACCATGAGCGCCAAAGCTCCGATTCCGAGGGCCTTCACTAGATATCGCATGGCTGTGCTCCTTCGCGGCCGGCACCGCCGCCGGCCATCCCGTCCAGGATGAGGGGCCGGCCTTTACCGCACCTGAAGGGCGGATTAATTCGGGCTAATTGAGCGATCGCGACACCGGATCCTTGATCGCGCACCGAAACGCCCACTAGGATCCGGCGCATGAAGGCGCTCTCCCTGACCCTCGCCCTGCTGCTCGGTGTGACTGCCCTGGCCGCCGGCGCCGATGCCGACCATCGGCGGCTGGCCGAGCATTACGCCCCCGTCGTGTTCCAGGAAAGCCGGTCCACGGTGCTCGACTTCATCACGAGCTTCGACTACGACGGCGACTGGAAGGGGGACAACAACTGGCGGAACGCCTACCTGTTCGACCTGCCGGGGCGCGTGTACTACAGCGTGATCGAGTCCACGAGCCACTACTTCATCACCTACGCCTTCTATCACGCGCGCGACTACACGGCGCGCCCCTACGAAGGCTTCGCGCCCAAGACCGAGCACGAGAACGACCTGGAGGGCATGACGCTCACCGTCGAGAAGGACGGGTCGGCCTTCGGCAAGGTGGTGCTGCTCGAGACGCTGGCGCACGACATCTTCTACAAGTACGAAAACCGCGACAACCGCAAGGTGTCGGCCGGCAGGCTCAAGCTCGATGGGGCGATCACGTTCGTGGCCGGCCGGCCCGCCATCTACGTGGAGGCCGAAGGGCATGGGGTCAAGGCGGCGAGCCGCGCCGTGGCGGCGTCGGGCAGCTCGTTTCCAGGCATCGTCTACCGCTACACCGGCAAGGCCGGCGTGCCGGAGAGCAATCGCGATCCCAACGCCACCTACGATCTGGTGTCGATCGAAGACACGTTGTGGGCGCACCGGTTCGACGTGGGCTCGACGTTCTGCTGCGCCGACTCGTACGCCATGACCGGCGGCGGCACTGCCAGCATCGGCAGCGCGTTCAACGGCCCGATTGGCGGCTGCGCGGCCAAACCGCCATGGGGGTGGGACCAGGCCAGCGACACGATCGCCAAAGGCGACTGGTTCCGCGATCCGCTGAAGGCCTACCCGACGCAGATCAAGATCCAGAACTTCAGCGGTACCTACGTGCACAACCCGTATCTCGAGAGCGACGGGCGCAACGCCGGTCAGCCGTGTGCCCAGAGCACGACGAGCAAGACGGTGAAGACCGCGCTGGCGTCGAGCCTGTTCGGCATCGGCCGCGCCATCACCGACAAGGGGATCGCCACTTCGGACATCGGCGGCCAGGCCAGGCAGCTGTTCCTGGGCAACAACCCGCTGCTCGAGTGGGCGCAGAAGGCGCAGTTCCAGCAGTGGACGTGGGATCTGTCGCTCAAGGCGCTGCCCTCGATCGTCACGCAGGGGTTGCGCGACGAGATGCGGATCCCGAGCCTGGCGGGCTTTTCGCTCACCAGCCCGTCCTTCAACGCGCCGACGCGCTACTTCGACAGCATCGTGGTGCGCTATCGCACGCCGCTCGAAGGGCTCCGCGCCCGCGTGGTGTGGAGCTACGAGCAGGCCGGCGACTTCACCGACGAGCTCAGCATGACGGCGCCCATCGCCCGCGCCGATGTGCCCTCGATCGCGCAGATTCGTCTGCGCGACAGCCCCAAGTGGGATGCGTCGAAGACGATCCTGCGGTTGAAGATGCTCATCGAGTCGACGGCCGGCGTGGTGGCCGAAGCTTCGCCCGGCGGCGCGCCGACGACATCCGATCAGTTCACGATCAACTATCTGGTCTTCGACCGCGACGCGTTTTCGGATACGTTCGAACGGCCCAAATAGGACGGGTACGTAGAGGTGGACCTCGAAGAGGTCCACCTGGGTGGCGCAGGCGGACCTCTACGAGGTCCGCCTCTACGTACTCGATGTTCCGAAGTGATACGCGGACAGCCGCAGGCCGGTGAAGGTGTCGTCGAACGCCACCTCGGCCCGATCCTCGCCGGCGGCACCCGCCGCGACCATCAGCGGAATCAGATGCTCTTCGCGCGGGTGCGCGGCGCGGGCCGCGGGCGCCGACGTCCAGTGCGCCAGCCGATCGTTGCGGGCGTCGGCGTCGAGCACGAGGCTCTCGCGCAGCCAGCCGTCGAACGCCTCCGACACGGGAACGGCGCGCGGGTCGCGAAACGCCCGCAGGTTGTGAAAGGTCATGCCGCTGGCCACGATGAAGATCCCCTCGTCGCGCAACGGGGTCAGCGCGCGTCCGATGGCGATGTGCTCCGCCGGGTCGAGTCCCTCCTTGAGCGACAGCTGCACGGCCGGCACCTTGGCGTCGGGGTAGGTGAGCTTGAGCGGGACGAACGTGCCGTGGTCGTAGCCGCGCGTCGCGTCTGCCGCGTTGTCGATCCCGGCCTCACCGAGCAGCGCGCGCACGCGCGACGCCAGCTCCGGTAGCCCCGGCGCCGGCCAGGTGAGGGTGTACGACTCGGGCGGGAAGCCGTAGTAGTCGTAGAGCATCGGCGGATGCTCCGAGGTCATGACGGTCGGCACGGGCGCTTCCCAGTGCGCCGACACGACGAGCAGCGCACGTGGCGCCACCGGCGGCACATCGCGCACCGAGTGCAGGTAGCCGGCGAGCGTCGCGACGTCCTCGGGAGGAAAGCCCATCTCCACGAAGGGCCATGGGCCGCCGCCATGTGGAATGAACACGACCGGCATGCGGGCGGACATGCTGTCGATCGTACCCGACCGGCGGTCAGTGCGTCAGCGTGAGGGTGAGGACGTAGGGGATGGTCGGCGGCTCGCAGTAAGCCGCTCGACGGACGACCTCGACGCGATAGTCGCTGCCCGCCCGGTTCACCTGCAGCGCCAGCGTGCGATCCGGAAACCCGTCGATCTTTGCCTCGACACGGTCAGACGGCTTGGCGGCAACCGTGTATGCGTCGGCCCCGCTTTCGGGCACGCGTCCGGCGAGCTGGAGTGGGCGCCGCTGGGTATCAAAGCTCACCTGCCGCGGCATGCCCATGCGCGTTCCGGTATCCCCGAACGAGCTCAGACGCGTGATGGTCATCCCGCGGCCCGACCGCTCCGCGATGATCCGGCCGCCGGCCAGCGAGACGACGCCACGCGCCAGGAGCAGCCCGTCCTTGGGCGCCGGCTCGCCAGCGGACGGTTCCCGGCTCGCGACGATGGCGCAGCGCAGCTGCGGCGTGAAGACCATGTCGTACATCTGGAGGAGCGCGGCGCGATCCGCCACGTAGATGGGGAACGGCCGGAGGCGCACGGACACTCTGGTCGGATAGCGGACGAGGTCCGCGACGGCGGCGCGATCCTGGGCGCGAACGGCGTCTTGCACGCGCGCCGCAAACGCGCGCTCCTGGCGCAGGGCCGATTGAGCATCGGCGCCAGCCACGGTGACAGCGATGAGTACTGCCGCCGATGCGGCTCTCGCCAGGACGCGCCCGCTGGTCATGCTATTTCTATAGCATATGTTGCTGGCCGGCCAGTGGGCCGCCGGGCGCTGCGAGACGGGCCGCCTGAAGGCGGCCCCTACGATCGATGACTACGCGACGGCGACGGAGGGAACGAGCCGAGTCTCCAGCTCGCCGTGCCGGAAGGCGCTGAGGAACCCTTCGACGACCATCGGGTCGAAGTCGGTGCCGGCGCCCTTCTCGATGATGTCCTTGGCGTCGAACGGCGACATCGCCTTGCGATACGGGCGGTCGCTGGTGAGCGAGTCGTAGACGTCGGCCACCGCGATGATGCGCGCCTCGAGCGGAATCGCCTCGCCTTTCGTGGCGTGATAGCCGCTGCCGTCGATGCGGTCGTGGTGCGCCAGCACGATCGGAATGACGCGCCGCAGCGATCCCCCCACGCTCTCGAGCGTGGCCACGCCGCGCTCCACGTGGCGCTGCATCTCCTCGTACTCCTCGGAGGTGAACTGAGCCGCCTTGTAGAGGAGGTCGCGGCTGATGTCCAGCTTGCCGATGTCGTGCAGCAGGCCCGCCGCGCGGACGTCTTCGATCTGCGCGTCGTTCAGACTGAGGCGGGCCCCGATGCGCGCCGCGTACTCGGAGACGCGATACGAGTGGTGCTCGGTGTACTCGTCCTTCGAGATGAAGTGGCGCAGCAGCACCAGCACGCCGTTGTAGGTCTGCCGCAGCTCGCGTACCTGCGTGTTCTTCAACTCGCACACGGTGCCCATCAGGTAGGCCGTGATCAGCAGCGTTCCCGCCCAGGCGGCAAGGTCGGCGAGCTGCCGCGGCTGCTGGAAGAGCCACTCGCCCGTGCGCGCCGTCGGCAGCGCGGTGACGAGCAGCGCCAGCAGCACGCTGCCGTATGCCGTCAGCACGGCGTGGCGGCGGCCGTAGAGATACGCTGCGCCCACGGTGGGCAGGGTGTAGAAGCCGAGCACCATGCGCTGCGCGTCGGTCAGCACATTGAGCAGACCGGCAATCGCGAACATCGACAGCAGGAGCATCAGCTCCTTGTTCACGGCCTCGAATCGGCGCAGCACCGTCGGGGGCATATCCGGGTTACGAAGGGGCAAGCGGTGTGCCGGTGCAGGTGAGGTAATTCCTGTGCCGTTACCGCCGGCAGGCGTGCTGCATTGGGACAACGCTGTGTCCGATAGTGATCTGGGACGAGACACCCGCGCCGGGCAGGAGCCGAACGGCTCGAAGCGGCGCCGGATTGCGCGTTCTTTCGCAGGAACACACGTGAGCCAACCCGAAACCCGCCTCGGCGACCTGCTGATCCAACGCCGTCTGATCACGGCCCCGGACCTTCAGGAAGCTTTGGACTTCCAGAAGGCGGCCCCAGCGTATGTGCCGCTCGGGCAGGTGCTCATCGACCGCGGTCTCGTGACCCGGCGCCAGCTCCACCTGCTGCTCGAGTGGGCGAAGATGCGCCCGAAGCTTGGCGAGCTCCTCATCAAGGCCGGCGCCATCACCGATGCGCAGCTCACACGGGCGCTCGAGGAGCAGCCGGAGCTCGCGCTGCCGCTCGGCGAGACGCTGATCAAGCTGGGCTACGTCACCGAAGAGCAGATGCGGCAGGCGCTGTGCCTGCAGATGAACGTGCCGTATCTGGATCTGACGCGCCTCCAGATCGAGCAGTCGCTCGCGCGCCTGATCAACCACACCTACGCCGTCCGCAACGTGGTCGTGCCGGTGTCGCAAGTGGGCCAGACGCTCACCGTGGCGATGAACGATCCGTCCGATCTCGAAGCGGCGGAGGAGCTGGCGCAGTCCACCGGCTGCATCATCCGCGTCGTCACCAGTTCGGGGCGCGCCATCCAGGACGCCATCGCCAGGCTCTACTCACCCAGCGCCAACGCGGCGGAGGTCGACGCGCTCGAAAGCCTCGAGCTCGTGCAGGACACCGAGGACCACGCGCTCGGCAAGGAGTACACGGCGCAGAGCCGCCGCGCCGACGACATCGTCCGGCAGATCTTCAACATCGCGATCAGCCGCGGCTGCAGCGACGTCCATATGGAGCCGCTGTCGCGGAACCGGCTGCACATCCGCTTCCGCATCGACGGCGTGCTGCGCGAGCTCGATCTCGGCTCCTTGCAGCAGGCGTGCAACGAAAACGTGCTGTCGATCGTGTCGCGCGTCAAGATTCTGGGCAAGCTCGATATCTCGGAGCGGCGCCGTCCCCAGGACGGCAGCTTCCGCCTGCGCGCCGAAGGACCGGCGGGCGACATGCTCGACTTCGACCTTCGCGTCTCGGTGATGCCGAGCTACTACGGCGAAAGCGTGGTGGTCCGCATCCTCGACCGGCGCCGCGCGCCCAAATCGATCGACAGCCTGAAGTTCGCGTCGTCGGTCACCGAGCAGTTGAAGCGGCTGCTCACGCGCACGTCGGGCATCGTCCTCATCACCGGCCCCACCGGGTCGGGCAAGAGCACCACGCTCTACGCCGCGCTGCAGAGCATCCACCGGCCCGAGATCCGCGTACTGACGGCCGAAGATCCCATCGAGTACGTCTACGAGCAGTTCAGCCAGTCGGAAGTGGACGAGCGCATCGGCAACACGTTTGCCAGCTACCTGCGTGCATTTCTCCGCCACGATCCGGAAGTGATCATGGTGGGCGAGATCCGCGACCACGACACCGCCGAGATGGCGCTGCGTGCCGCGATGACCGGCCACCTGCTGCTCAGCACGTTGCACACGAGCGACGCGGTGTCGGTGGTGTCGCGCCTGGTGGACCTTGGCGTCGAGCCCACGCTGGTGGGCGCCTCGCTCGCGGGCGTGCTGTCGCAGCGTCTGGTCCGCACCATCTGCACCGACTGCCGCGAGACCTACACGCCGCCGCCGGATCTCATGCGCGAGTTCTTCGACGAGGTGCCGGCCGACCTCAAGTGGTATCGGGGCCGCGGCTGCGTCAAGTGCGATTTCAGCGGCTACAAGGGACGGCGCATCGTGGCCGAGCTGTGGATTCCGAGCAACGCCGACGTGATCCTGATCAACAAGTCGGCGCCCCGCGACGAGCTGGTCGAGAGCGCCGTCAACTCCACCTATTCGATGGCCGAAAACGCCCTCTACCTGCTGAAAGAGGGCGTCACGAATCTGGAAGAGCTGATGCGGACGCTGCCGTACGCGACCATCTACCGCATGCGCTCGCTGGTCGCGGTGTGAGCCGTGGGGGCCGCCTTCAGGCGGCCCGTCGGTAGCTATTCGAGCCGCACCAGCCCTCGCCGCGTCGCGATCTTCACGGCCTCGGTGCGGCTGGTGACGCCCAGCTTCTCGAACAGGTGTCCGAGGTGGGTCTTCACCGTGCGGTCGCTGATCCCCAGCTCGTTGGCGATCTCCTTGTTCGATTTGCCGTCGGCCATCAGGCGCAGCGTCGCCAGCTCACGCGGCGTGAGCTGTACGCGGGTCACGTCTTCGGCGAGCTTGGCCGCAGCGGCGGGTGCCAGGTAGGTCTTCCCGGCCAGCACGTCGCGGATGCAGGTGACGAGATCGTCGGCGGAGATGTCCTTCAGGACGAACGCCTTGGCGCCCGCCTTCAGCGCCCGTGAGATTTCTTCATCAGTGTCGTAGGTCGTGAGCACGATCACCCGCGCCCGCGGGTCGCGCTCGCGCAGCCGGTGCACGACCTCGACCCCTTCCATCACCGGCATCCGCAGGTCGAGCAGCGTGACGTCGGGCTTGACGCGGTCCCAGGCCTCGAGCGCTTCGACGCCGTTGCCGGCCTCGGCCACCACGTAGAGGTCCGCTTCCTGATTGATGATGTTGGCGACGCCGGTGCGCAGCAATGCGTGGTCATCGACCAGCAGCACGCTCGCGCGCTTCGTCGCCGTCGCCGGAGCGGGGGATGGGGCCACGTCAGTTGAGGGCATGGGCTGGCGTCACCAGGTGGGACGGCTCCCACGCGAGCAGCACCTCGGTGCCGTTGCGCGGCGCCGTCACGATGGTCAGCGATGCGCCGATGCGATCGGCGCGCTCCTGCATGCTGGTCATCCCGAATCCGCCCGATGACCGCTCCCGCGGAATCCCGCGTCCGTCGTCGGCAATCGACAGCCGCAAGCCGATCGACTTGACGGCGGAGGCGCGAACGGTGATGTGCCGGGCGCGCGCGTGGCGGACCGCGTTGGTGAGCGCCTCCTGTGCGATGCCGATGATCTCGCGCTCGACGCCGTCGCCGCAGCGCGGGAGCTCTTCGAGCTCGAGGTCGATCGGGATGTCCGAGGTCATCTGCGCAAGCTCGGCGACCCGGCGGATGGCCTTGGCGATGTCCTCGCCGTCGCCGACGTTCGGGCGGAGCGCGCCGACGGACCGCCGCGCCTCGACGAGGTGCGTCCTGGCGAGACCGACGGCGACGTCGATGGTGCGCGCGACAGTCGGCGGCAGCGGCGTGCCTTCGCGCTGCGCCGCCTGCAGCTGCATCAGGATCGCGCCGAAGCCCTGCGCCAGGTTGTCGTGAATGTCGCGCGCGAGGCGGTTGCGCTCCTCGAGGATCGCCTTCCGGCGCTCCTCGGCCTGCTTTTGCTCGTAGATGCGGCTCTTGTGCAGCGCCAGCGCCGCGTGTCGCGCCACCGCTTCGACCAGCCCGATGCGCCACCACAATCCGCCCTCGGGCTGCTGGTCGGCGACGCAGAGCGTGATCCAGCCAAGGTTCTTCCGCGCGAGCACGAGCGGCGCCACCAGCGTGGACGACAGGCGCTGCTCGCGGTTGAAGTCGCGCACCGCCTGTGGCAGCCGTTCATCATCGCCGCTGTACGCGACGGTCTGCTCCCATCCCGGCTTGTAGTCGTAGAGGAGACGCGCCATCTCGAGTCGTGGCGAATAGGTCGGATTGGCGGTCGAGGCGTCGAACACTTCGCCAAAGAGGTGCGCCATCCAGAAGTCGCACGACTCCTTGTCTTCGTCGAGCAGCCACACACCGGCGGCGTAGCTCTCGCCCTCCTCGGCCAGTGTCTTGAGCAGGGCACGGAAGAACGCGTCGAGGTCCGGACCTCGGCCCATCAGCTCGAGCATGTACTTCGTGATCTCGGTCTGGATGTTCGCCAGGCACTCGGCACGTCGCCGCTCGGCCGCTTCGTGCAGCAGCGCGGCGCGCAGCGCCACCGGGTCGCCGGAGTCGGCCACCCGACGCACGTGGCTGTCGATCGCGTCGCCGCCGCATCCGCCGCTCTGATCCTGGGCCGGTGACGCCGCGGCCTCAGCCGGGCATCCGGGGACGAGAGTGTCTTCTTTCATACCTGTCGATTATCGCCCGGGCGTGCAACGGGACGCGAGGGGACGCATGGATGAGTGCGCCCTCGGCCGAAAGTCGCAGATCGGTCTGGGCAACAGGGCGAGTGCGGAGGTGATCCTCTAGCGCGAGGCCGATCTGCGCCCACTGCCCGATTGTGGACGTGTGGTCGCGAGCGCCAGACTGCGGGTCATGAACCCTTCGATCATGTCCCCGTCATCGCACCTCTCGTCGGCCATTCGCCTCGCGCTTCTGTGCGCGCCGCTCGCCCTTACCGTCGTCGTCGCCGCCTGCACCAGGACCGCCGCGCAGCAGGGCGCGCCGCCGCCATCGCAGGTGGCCGTGGCCCCCGTCATCGAGCGCGAGGTGACCGAGTGGGACGAGTTCACCGGCCGGCTTCAGGCGGTCGACTCGGTGGAAGTGCGGCCGCGCGTCTCGGGGTATGTGTCCGCGGTTCGCTTCTCGGAAGGTGCGATGGTCCGCAAGGGCGACCTGCTGTTCCAGATCGATCCGCGGCCGTTCCAGACCGAGGTCGATCGGTTGCAGGCCGAGCTCGCCCGCGCTCGTGCGACGGTGGAGCGCGCGAACAGCGAGCTGGCCCGCGCCGAGCGGCTGCAGCACGAGAACGCCATCGCCAACGAAGAGCGCGACCGCCGCGCGTCGTTCGCGCAGGAATCGGCGGCGCAGGTGGCGGCGGTGGAAGCCGCGTTGCGTGCCGCGGCGCTGAACCTCGAGTTCACGCAGGTCACCTCGCCCATCAACGGGCGCGTCGGCCGCGCCATCGTCACCGAAGGCAACCTGGTGTCGAACGGACCCGGGGAGGCCACGCTGCTGACGACCGTGGTGTCGCTCGATCCGGTCTACGCGTACTTCGATGCCGACGAGCAGGTCTACCTGAAATACACCGGTGGGAGCAAAGCGCAGAATCGCGGGGCGATCGAACGACGCATCACCATGGCGCTCGCCAACGACGAGGGCTATCCGCGCGAAGGGACGCTCGACTTCCTCGACAACCAGCTCGATAGCGCGACGGGCACGATTCGCGGCCGCGCGGTGTTCCGCAACACCGACGGCCAGCTGACCCCGGGGCTCTTCGTGCGGCTGCGCCTGGCCGGTTCGGGCCGCGCTCGCCGCCTGCTGATTCAGGACCGCGCGGTCGGTACCGACCTGAGCAAGAAGTTCGTCTACGTCGTCACGCCGAGGCACCAGATCGAATACCGGCCGGTGACGCTCGGTCCGGTCGTCGACGGCCTGCGCGTGGTCCGCGGCGGTCTCCAGGCGGGCGAGTCGGTGGTCGTCAACGGGCTGCAGCGGATCCGTCCAGGCGTGCAGGTCACCGCGGTCGCGGATGGGCCACCTGAAGGTGGCCCCCACGAAGGCAACGAAGCCAACGCGACGAATTGAGGCCGTCATGAATTTCTCGAAGTTCTTCATCGATCGGCCGATCTTCGCCGCCGTCCTGTCGCTGCTGATCGTGGCGGCCGGGGCAATTGCGCTCGTCAAGCTGCCGATCAGCGAGTACCCGCAGGTCGCGCCGCCCACGGTGGTCGTGCGCGCGGCCTATCCCGGCGCCAACCCGAAGGTCATCGCCGAGACCGTCGCCTCGCCGCTCGAACAGCAGATCAACGGCGTCGAGGACCTGCTCTACACGTTCTCGCAGGCGACGTCCGACGGGCGGATGCAGCTGACGATTACGTTTGCGCTGGGGACCGATCTCGACAAGGCGCAGGTGCAGGTGCAGAACCGGGTGGCGCAGGCGCTGCCGCGGCTGCCCGCCGAAGTGCAGCGCATCGGCGTGGTCACCGAGAAATCGACGCCCGACTTCATCATGGTCGTGCACCTCGTCTCGCCCGACGAGCGCTACGACAACCTGTATCTGGCCAACTACGCCCACCTGCGCGTGCGGGACGAGCTGACGCGCATCCCCGGTGTCGGAAGCGCGCAGGTGTTCGGCGCCGGCGAGTTCAGCATGCGGATCTGGCTGGATCCCGATCGCCTCGCTTCGCGGCAGCTGACGACCACGGACGTCATCCGGGCGATCCGCGAGCAGAACGTCCAGGTGGCCGCCGGTGTGCTCGGCGCGCCGCCGGCCCCGGTCGATACGCAGTTCCAGCTCTCGGTGAACGCCCGCGGCCGTCTGACGACCGAGGACGAGTTTGCCGACATCGTCGTCCGCGCGACGCCGGATGGACAGATCACGCGCGTGCGCGACGTCGGCCGGGTGGAGCTCGGCTCGAACCTCTACGCGCTCCGGGCCTTGCTCGACAACAAGCCCGCGGTGGCGATCGGCATCTTCCAGCGTCCCGGCACCAACGCCCTCGAGGCCTCCGACCAGGTGCGCGCCACGATGGAGCGGCTGAAGCAGAGCTTCCCGCAAGGGGTCGACTACCGCATCGTCTACGACCCGACGGTCTTCGTCCGCAACTCGATCACCGGAGTCGTCGAGACCCTCTTCGAAGCGATTCTGCTGGTCGTCCTCGTCGTGATGGTGTTCCTGCAGACGTGGCGCGCGTCGATCATCCCGCTCGTCGCCGTCCCCGTGTCGCTCATCGGCACCTTCGCCGTGATGCTCGGCTTCGGGTTCTCGCTGAACACGCTGTCGCTCTTCGGCCTCGTTCTCTCGATCGGCATCGTCGTCGACGATGCGATCGTCGTCGTGGAGAACGTCGAGCGGCACATCGAGCGCGGGCTCACGCCCATTGAAGCGACCCGGCGCGCGATGGAGGAAGTGTCCGGGCCGATCATCGCGATCGCGCTGGTGCTGTGCGCGGTCTTCGTGCCGACGGCGTTCGTCAGCGGCCTCACCGGCCAGTTCTATCGCCAGTTCGCCCTCACGATCGCGTTCTCGACGGTCATCTCCGCGCTCAACTCGCTGACGTTGAGCCCGGCACTCGCCTCGCGCCTGCTGAGGCCGCGCGACGCGTCGCGCGATGTGGTCCAGCGCACGGCCGACCGGCTCTTCGGGTGGTTCTTCCGCCGCTTCAACGCGTTCTTCGGCCGCGCCTCCGGCGCCTACACGTCCGGGGTCGCCCGCGTGCTGCGGATGTCCTTCGTCGCGGTGGCGCTGTACGTGGGGCTGATCGGGCTGACCGCCGCCGGCTTCTCGCGCGTGCCGCCAGGCTTCGTGCCGACGCAGGACAAGGAGTACCTGGTGGCGTTCGCGCAGCTGCCAGACGGTGCCACGCTCGACCGCACCGATGCGGTGATCCGGAAGATGTCCGACATCGCGATGAAGCACCCGGGCGTCCTGAGCTCCGTCGCCTTCCCGGGGTTGTCGATCAACGGCTTCGTCAACTCGCCCAACACGGGGATCGCGTTCGTCGTGCTGAAGCCGTCGGAAGAGCGGAAGCGTCCGGATCTGAGTGCCGGCGCGATCGTGGGCGCCCTGAACCAGCAGTTCTTCGCGGACATTCCCGAGTCGATCGTGGCGATCTTCCCGCCGCCGCCGGTGCAGGGGCTGGGGACGGTCGGCGGCTTCAAGTTGTACGTGGAGGACCGCGGCGGCGCCGGCTTCGAAAACCTCTACGCGCAGGTGCAGAAGGGGCTGGCGACGGGCCAGACCGCTCCGGCGCTGGCGGGACTCTTTTCGAGCTTCCAGGTGAGCGTGCCGCAGATCGACGCCAACGTCGATCGCGAGCGGGTGAAGAGCTACGGGGTGTCGTTGACCGACGTGTTCGAGACGTTGCAGGTCTATCTCGGCTCGCTGTACGTCAACGACTTCAACCGCTTTGGCCGCACGTATCAGGTCAACGCCCAGGCCGAGTCCGATTTCCGCCTGCAGCCCGAGCAGATTCGACGGCTCCAGACGCGCAACGACCGCGGTGCGATGGTGCCGCTCGGATCGATCGTCAGCGTCTCGCGCGGCTACGGGCCCGACCAGGTGATGCACTACAACGGCTATCCCGCCGCCGAGATCAACGGCGGTCCGGCGCCGGGCTTCAGCTCGGGTCAGGCCCAGACGGCCATCGCCGGCATCCTCGACACCCAGCTGCCGCCAGGCATGTCGTTCGAGTGGACGGAGCTCGCGTATCAGGAGCTGCTCGCCGGCAACACGATGCTCCTGATCTTCCCGCTCTGCGTGCTGCTGGTCTACATCGTGCTGGCCGCGCTGTACGAGAGCTGGACGCTGCCGCTCAGCGTCATCCTGATCGTCCCGATGGTGCTCTTCTCGGCCATCGCGGGCGTGTGGCTCACCGGCGGCGACAACAACGTGTTCACGCAGGTCAGCTTTCTCGTCCTCGCCGGGCTGGCGTGCAAGAACGCGATTCTGATCGTCGAGTTCGCGAAAGAGCGCGAAGCCGAGGGGCGGTCACACGTCGAGGCGGTGCTCGAGGCCTGCCGCATCCGGCTGCGCCCGATTCTGATGACGTCGCTCGCGTTCATCATGGGCGTCGTCCCGCTGGTGTTCTCGTCGGGCGCGGGCTTCGAGATTCGACAGGCGATGGGCATCGCGGTGTTCGCCGGCATGCTCGGCGTGACGCTGTTCGGCCTGTTCCTCACCCCGGTCTTCTACACCGTGCTCGGACGGCTGTTCGATCGGGTCCGCACGCCCGTGGCGCATCCGCGCCTGGACGTCGCGACGCCCGCGGAGGGGCATTGATCATGAAACGCTCGGTCGTAGGGGCCGCCTTCGTAGGGGCCGCCTTCAGGCGGCCCGTCCTCCTGTTCGTCGGGGCCGCCTTCAGGCGGCCCGTCCTCCTGGCTGTGGCGCTGGCGCTGTCGCTGACGGCGTGCACGCTGCGCAAGCCGTACACCGCGCCGACGCTGGCCCCGGCCTCGATCAAGAGCGCCGACGGCGCGCTCGTCGTGGAGGAGCGGTTCGATCCGCGGTGGTGGGGCCTCTTCGGCGACCCGGTGCTCGACAACCTGATGTCTCGGGCGCTGGCGGCCAACCATGACGTCCGCATCGCGGTCGCGCGCTTCGATCAGGCGCGGGCACTGTTCGACGACGTGCGCCTCGATCGCTACCCGACCGCCACCGCCGGTGCAGTCGCGGATCGGCGGAGTGAGGCGATTCCCGGGTTCACGGACGAGCCGCGGACAATCTCCACCTATCGCGCCGGCTTCGACGCGTTCTGGGAGCTCGACGTGTTCGGCCGCGTGCGCAACCAGGTGCGCTCAGCGGCCGCCACCGCCGAGCAGTACGCGGCGGTGCTCGACGACGTGCGCGTCAGCGTGGCGGCGGAAGTGGGCCGCAACTACTTCGAGATGCGCGGCCTGCAGCAGCGCCTCGCGGTGGCCGAGCGCAATCTCTCCAGTCAGCAGGAGACGCTGCGCCTCACGCGCGTCCGCGACGACGAAGGCTTCGGCGAACCGCAGGACGTGGCGAGCGCCGCCGCGCACGCGGCGGCGGTTGAAGCGAGCATCCCGCCCATCCGGAACGCGATCGCGCGGCGCGAGCATCGCCTCGCCGTGCTCACCGCCGCCAGGCCGGGATCGCTCGACGTCGATCTCGCCCCCCGCCCGTATCCGGTGCTCGCCAAGGCGCTGCCGATCGGCGAGCCGGACACGCTGCTGCGCCGCCGGCCCGACGTGCGCGCGGCGGAACGCCGGCTGGCGGCGGCCACCGCCAACGAAGCGATCGCCGCCGCGGATCTCTATCCGCACATCACGATCAGTGGCTTCCTGGGGCTGCTGGCCGGCCGCGGCAACTTCTTCAGCGTGGCCGATACCCGTGCCTGGGCGGTGACGCCGGCCTTGACGTGGGCGGCCTTCGACATCGGAAGCGCGCGCGCCAGGGTGCGCGGCGCCGAAGGCGCGACCCGCGAGTCGATCGCGGCGTTCGAACAGGTCGTGCTGCGCGCGCTCGAGGAGACCGAGAACGCGCTCGTCACATATCGCGAGGATCAGCAACGCCTCGTCAAGCTCGTCGAGCAAGCGCGGGAGAGCAGCCGCGCCGCCGCGATTGCCCGTGTGCGGTATCGAGAAGGTGCAGCCGACTTTCTCGCCTTGCTCGACGCGGAACGCACCGAACTGCAGGCCGAGGACGCCGTCGCGGATGCGGAGTCGAGTGTGTTCACCAGCGTCATCGCCGTCTACAAAGCACTCGGGGGGATCCCCGAGTCGTCCATCACAGGGAGAGCACAACCATGACTCGTCGTACTTATCGCACTCTGATCTTCGCCGCGGTCTTTGGATTGATTGGAACATCGGGAGCGTTCGCGCAATCGAGCGAATCGGAGCCCGGTCCAGGACTCGTCGAGGTCACCATCATTCCCGGTGGAGGCACGTTCTTCACCGAGAGCAAGGACTCGAGCGGACCGAGCTTCGGCAACTACGACCTGGGCGGCGGCGTCACGGTGAACTTCAACCGCTACGTGGGCGTCGAGGGCGAGGTCAGCGGGGCCATCGGCATCTCGCAGAGCCTGGACTTCAGCGGCGCCACGCTGGCTGACACGAAGTCGCCGCACCTGCTGAACTACAACGGCAACGTCATCGTCCACGCCGCGCGCGGGTCCGTGGTGCCGTACGTGACGGGTGGTATCGGCGGGCAGACGCTGTTTGAACGGGCGGCGCTGGGCATCACCGGCAGCGACACCTTTCTCACCGGCAACGTCGGCGGCGGCGTGAAGTGGTACGCCGGGCGCTGGGGCCTTCGCGGCGACTACCGGTTCATTGCCGTGCAGGGCAAGGACGATGCGCCCGCGTTCTGGGGGGCGGACACTCGCTATGGGCACCGTGTGTATGGCGGCGTCATCCTCAACGTGGTGCGCTGAGCGCACCGTCGGCGGCGGGTCGGCCAACCCGCCGCCGCCCTCTGACGTGGGGGCCGGCTCATGACGGTCCGCCTGAAGGCGGACCCTACGGGTGGTCCGTGACGGTCCACCTGAAGGTGGACCCTACTTAAAGAATTTCGTGTAGACGAGCGGCTGGCCCGTGGCCCACGGGCGGTAGTCGTTGCTGAAGTCGATGCGCTCGCCGAGCGGCGGGTGGTTCTCGCGGAACCACGTGTAGAGGCGGCCCGGCCGCGGCACGCCGAGGTTTTCCTGCTGCAGGATGACCAGCGCGGTCCCGAAGGCGTGGTTGTCGTGCGTGAGCTCGAGCGTGAAGCGGTCGGCCTCGTGCTCGACGTGGCGCGCGAAGGCGAGCGTCAGCGGGTCGACCACGAGCGACACGGCGCCCACCAGCAGCAGGATGAGCGGCAGCGACGCCACGTCGGCCAGCGACGTGAACCCGAAGCGGCCAGGGTAGCGACCGATCAGGGTGTCCGACAGCTTGTACACCACGTACAGCAGGACCAGAATCGCCAACGTCGCCATCGCGATCAACTGCCAGACGTGCTTGAGCACGTAGTGGCCCATCTCGTGCCCCATCACCGCGAGGAGCTGCGGCCGATCCATGGCGTTGATGATGGTGTCCCACAGCACGATCCGCTGCGTGGCGCCGAAGCCGTTGACGTAGGCGTTGAGCTGCTTGGTGTCTTCGCTCTTCGCCACCTCGAACACCCGGCCGCCCTCGATGCCCGAACGGTCGGCCAGCTGCAGGAGCTGCGTCTCGAGCGCCTTGTCCTTCATCGGCCCGAACTTGTTGAACAGCGGGTCGATCCAGATCGGCGTGATCAGCTGAAGCAGGATGATGAAGGGGATCGCCAGCATCGTGGTGTAGAGCCACCAGCGCCGCGGGCTGCGGGCGAGCAGCAGGTAGGGGATCCACAGGACCAGGCTGCCGATGACGAGCGTGATACCCAGGCTCGCCACCTGGTCGCTGGCCCATTTGCCGATCGTCTGGTTCGACAGGCCGTAGGCGTGCTGCCGCACGAACCCTTCGTAGTAGACGCGCGGCAGATCGATGGCGGTCGACACCAGCGTGAAGATGACCCAGTAGACGGCCACGACGAAGAACCACTTGCGGCCGATCCGCGCTGCCCAGTCGCGCATTCGGTCGGAGAACCCGGTCCAGAGGAAGAGCGCCGGAACCAGCAGTCCCCACGCGGTGTTGGCCACCCACAGCAGGTTGCCGCTGCGGTGGTACGCCAGCGCCTTGGCGCTCGGCTCCGGGACCGCGACGCGGTCGGTGGCGGACACCGGTGGAGCCGCACTCTGCGCCATCGCCCCCGCAGGCATCAGCAGGATGAGCGAGAGCAGCAGCGTGCGGCGGATCACGACGCCGGCAGCTCGACGTGCTCGGGGTACGCGCGCTCGCCGGCGAGCACCTTCACCGGCAGCCGGTTCTCGGGCAGCGGAATGGGACAGGTGGTGAACGGATTGAACGCGCAGGGCGGGTTGTAGGCCTGGTTGAAGTCGAGCACCGTGGTGCCGTCGTCCTTCAGGTCGGCGTAGAGAAAGCGTGCCGCGGCGTAGGTCTCGTTGCCGCTCGAGGCGTCCTTGAATACGAAGTAGAAGCGCTTCGGCCGCGTGGTGAAGGGGCGCAGGCGGAGCGTCTGCCCGTTGAGCGTGAACTCCACCACGCCCTGCGTTTGAAAGCTGTCGAGATCGCCGAAGGTGTTGATCACCTGCATCGTGCGCGGCGCGGCGTCGGGGATGAAGCGTCCGGTGACGTGATAGTCGCCCTGGATCGGGAACCACGTGAAGCCCTTGAAGCCGCGCGCCAACGGGCCGTCGGGATCCCACACGCGCAGCGAGCGCCGCTCGCCGCTGACATGCACGGCAATGGTCACGGTGCCTGCTTTGAGCTCGTCGGCCGGACCGCTGGCGTCGTCTTTGAGGACGACGGGCGCGGTGACACGCGTGCCTTTGAGATCGACGGCCACGCCAGGGGCCGGCTCGAAGCGAACCGTGGTGCCATCGAGGATGAAGCGCCCGAGGGTGGGGGGCGCGCTCGCCGGCAACTCGACGTCGCTGCCCGTGGCGCTACCCGCCGTCTGCGCACCGGGTTTCAGAAAATGCAGGCCGGCAATCGTCACCCACTCGCGCCGGTAGTCAGCTTCGTGCTTGTCCCTCCAGGACTGGACCGCTGTTGTCACTGCCGCCTCGGGCTCGGGCGCGGGTGCGGGTTTCGTACAGGCCGCCGCCAACGTGACCAGCGCCACGAGACCTGCTCCGGAACACCGTCGAGCCAGTGTCATAGGTTCTGCGGCGATTGTAGTCCCGACGCCGAAGTCTCGCCGTCACTCGTACCAGTACTTGGTCCTTTTCGCCCACTCGCTGCCGGGGAACTGCCGGTGGAGCCGCGCGAACGCGCGCCGGGGCAAGTCCGACTTCGGGCCGTCGTAGGTGCACGCCGACCAGCGCCAGCCTTCGATGGCGAGCGCCAGCGCCTCTGCGGCATCCCGATCGGCGGGGCGCGTGGAGGCCCAGGCGATTGCTTCTCTGATCAGATACTCCCGCGGCGCTTCAGCCGTCGCGAGAGCCGTTCGTTCGCGGTTTGCGGCCTGCCGCTCGGCGTCGCTCAGAAAACGAGGCGAGGGCGGGCGTCCCGGCCCGGTCAGGAGACTCGCGGGGCCGTCACCCACCTCGTCCTTGACGCCGCACCACCAGTTCCTGAGGCTGGCGTGACCGAACACTCGATGAGGCTCGACACGGCCGTACGAATCGTTGGTGTCACGGCCGATCACGTTGATCGAGAGGCCCGGCGTCCGAAGGAGGATCAACACGCTCGCGCGCCGGCGCGCGTCCTGGTCGGGAGCCGAGACGTAGCGGGTGAGATCGGTGCGCAGTTGCGGGGCGAGCTGACTCAAAACGGCAGCCGCCCGCGCGCCCACCTCGGGCCGGTCCAACATCACGGCGCGGGTGAACGCGTTCTGCGCCACACGCGTCCGCAGTCGTGCCGGGAGCCGGGTGGACTCCGCCGCGGCCACCAGCTGGTCGAGCGGCAGGCGCCCGTTGAACACGGCGGCGACGTCGTCGTCCCACGACGGCCGATCGAGCGTCAACGCCGCGCCGCCGAGCGTGGTGAGTGCGCCCGCCGGCACCGCCACGTCGCGCGGGGCCTCGGTCAGAAGCTCGTCGAGCGAGTCCGCGATCGCGAAGCGCGCCGCACGAAGCAGGTTCAGCGTTTCGGTGCCGAGGCCGGATCCGGTGGCCGCCGGCAGCGCCGCCAGCACCGTGCGCGCCCCGTCGATGTCGCCGCGCTGGATCAGCAGTCGCACGCGGAGGAACGCCGCGGTCGCGAACGCGGGCGAGCTGCGTGGGACGGCGGCCGCGGCGCTCAAGAGCGCCGGCGTCTCCATGTGCGAGGCGGGAGCGGACCAGAGCGCGGCAATCAACGTCGTGACGGATCGCGCCGCCCTCCAGCGCTCGATCGCCTGGTCCGCGCGCCGCCGCTGCGTATCGACGATCCAGGCGTTGAGGTCGTCTCCGCGTGTGACCTCGGCCAGGTCGAGCGCCGCGCCGCCGGCGGCCGTCTCGCCGAGTGCCGCGTCCATCAGCCACGTGTAGTCCACGACGTCCTGTGGATCCACGGCGGGCGCCGCCGCGAGCCGGCGTGCGAGCTCGTGCAGCCGCTCCAGCGGCCGTTCACGTACAGCGATGAACCCGAGGAGGCCGCGCGCGGAGGCGTGGAACGCAGCGGCGTCCCGGTCGGCGATCGTCGCCCGCAGATCGCGTTCCGCCGTGGCCAGTCGTTGCGCGGCGTCCTTGGGCCGCATGGGCGGCACCGTCACGGATCGTATGAGGGCGCGCGCCGCCAGGTAGCGGGCACTCGGGCGCCACGGCGAGGCCGTATTGCTCGCGATCGCGCGAAAGCGGCCGGCGGCTTCGTCGTACTGCGTCGCGTAGAAGTACGCGGCGGCGGTCTGGTAATCCCGGTCGGCGCGCAGCCGCGGGTCGTCGGCCGTCGTCGGGGCGGGGAGCATCAGCGTCGTCCCGCCGCAGTTCTGGAACACCGCGGCCTGGCCCCGGACCCAGTCGGCGAGCTGCGGGCTGCGGGTCCCGTAATAGGCCGCCCGCTCTTTGAACGCCGTGACAGCCGTCGCGAAGGCCGATTCGAGGCAGTTGTCGAACGACGCATAGTCGGCGACGGCCCGTTCCGATCTGACGGGCTGCAGCGCCGTGGCGGCCGCCGGTGGAATCTCGCGTTTCTGAATCGCGCTCCACTCCGCGAATGCTGTCGAGTACTGCGAGGCCGCGACGTAGCCGCCGGTTGGCGGGGCGGGCAGCGGCGAGAGTCCCACCAGGGTGCGATAGGCCTGCACCAGGTATCGGCGCGCAAACGTCGGCTTGACGACGCCGAGGTCGCCGCGCGCGTACGCCGCCGGGTCCGCGGGCGAGGTATGCCGAACGGTGATGAGCTCGAGGAACTCCACGGCGCACGTGAACACCGCGGTGGTCCCGGCGACGGCCAGCACCACGGCCCAGAGCCACGTGCGCCCTCGTGGCTGCCAACGGGCCACCTGAAGGTGGCCCCTGCGTCCGCTCATTGGGCCACCTCTCGTGCGCGCGCGATCGACGCCGCTGTCCACGGCTCGGGGTTGAAGACGTAAACCCGGCGTGCGTGGGCGCGCATGCGGAGCGGTTCGTCGAGCGACGTGCCGACGGCCGACCGGCACGTCGCCGCGGCCGCCGTCGCCGACGCCGCGATACGTGCATACGCCGCGTGCACCGGACCCATCTGAAAGAGCATCGGCACGGCTTCGTCCACCGGCAGCCCGCTCAGCCATTGGTCTCCGGCGCACCACGAGGCCAGCGCGGTGATCGACAACGGCACCTGCGGGCCGAGCGCCTTCCGCACCGCGATCACGAGGGCGCGATAGACGATGCGCTCCGACTCCACGGCGTCGAAATCGATCTGCACGCCGGCGACGCGGGGGAGCGTGGCGGTGCCGGCGATGGC
>DASYRM010000027.1:0-45375 GCA_036004405.1 Vicinamibacterales bacterium | reverse complement strand
CAGCAGGCCGAGCAGGGGTCATACCAGATTGGCGCGGGGGACGTGCTCGACATCGTGGTCTGGCGCAACAAGGACCTGTCGATGCCGGTGGTGGTGAGGCCCGACGGATTCATCTCGTTTCCGATCGTCAACGAGGTGCGGACCGTCGGCCTGACCCCGGCGGCGCTTGGGAAGAAGATCGAGGCGGGGTTGGCCGCGTCGGTGCCGATGCCCACCGTGACCGTCATGGTGAGCAAGATCGCCGGGTTCCGCGTGTCGATCCTCGGCAAGGTGCGGCAGCCGGGGCGCTACGAGGTGGAATCGACGGCCACAGCGCTCGACGTGCTCGCGCTCGCCGGCGGCACCAACGACTACTCGCAGGCCTCCGGCATGTACGTGCTGCGGCGCACCGCTGCCGGCGCCTACGAGGAGATCCCGGTGAAGTACTCGTCGAGCATCAGCGGCGGAAAAGGCAACACCAACGTGACGGTGAAGCCCGGCGACGTCGTCGTCGTGCCCTGATGAAGGCGTTCCTGCTCGCGGCGGGCGAAGGGCGGCGGCTGCGGCCGCTCACCGACACGGTGCCGAAGTGCCTGGTGCCGATCGGCGGCACGCCGCTGCTCGCGATCTGGCTCGCCGCCCTCGAGCGCGGCGGCGTGACCGACGTCCTGGTGAATCTTCACTACGCGCACGATCACGTCCGCGCGTTCCTGAACGGCTGGCGCTCGTCGCTGCGCATCCACACCGCCTACGAGTCCAGCCTGCTCGGCAGCGCCGGCACGGTTCTCACCAACCGCGACTTCGTGCGCGGCGAGGACAGCTTCCTCATCGCCTACGCCGACAACCTCACCACCCTCGACCTGGCGCGCATGACGGCCTTCCACGACTCGACCACCACCGCGCTCACGCTGGGCGTCTCGCCGACGGACCGTCCATCGCAGAAGGGGACGGTCGTGCTCGACCAGGGCGGACGGGTGGTGCTGTTCGAGGAGAAGGTGCCGCAGCCCCGCTCGAATCTGGCCAACGCCGGTGTGTATCTGGCGCGGCAGCGGACCTTCGACTACTTCCCGGCCGCGATGCCGGCGTCGGGCGTGCTCGACTTCGGCTTCGACGTGCTGCCGCGGATGGCGCCGGACCTGACGGCCTACCGGATCGAGGAGCTGCTCATCGACATCGGCACGCTCGAGGATTACGCACGCGCCCAGGACCTGTGGGCGGCGGAAACGACCAGAGTGTGTTGAACCTCTTGTCGAACCTAGCGGGCCACTCGTCGCCGTGCCCAGAGCGCGGCGAAGAAGCCGACTTCCTCGGCTGCCACGACCTCGAGCTCCGGATGGGCGCACGCCTGGCGCAGCTCCTCGGGCGTCATCAGCTCGCGGTGGCCGAAATTCTCGAACTCGGCGGCCAGGCCCACCAGGCTCCGTTGGAGAGGCGTGTCGATCGGTACGTAGATGAGCACGAGGCCGCCCGGCTTCGTGAGCGCCACGTGGGCGCCGACGATGTCGATCTTGTCGGGAAAGTGCTCGATCAGGCCGGTGCTGTAGACCAGGTCGTACTGCCCCCGATTGGCCGGCTCGGCGGCGTACGAGATGACGTCGCCCAGCACGAACGCGCCGCGATCGCCGAAGGCGTCGCGATACGACTGGGCGGCGTCGGCTTCGACGTCGAGCACGGTGACGCGGCCGCCGGTGTGCATCAGGATCGCCCGATCGAGCTGCTCCGAGCTGAGCCCCACGTCGAGCACGCTCGGCGAGGGAGCGAGCAGGCCGAGCGTCTTCTTCACCGATCGCTGGAACGCGGTGAAGTGCGCCGAGGCGAGCTGCTGGAACGTCGGCTCGGTGTCGATCCGTTCGCGCCAGAACGCCTCGCGCTGGTCCTTGAAACGGTAGTAGAGCCCCCAGTCGAAATGGTTCTCGCGGGGAGCCTTGCCGGCAAACACCTCGGGCCGGAAATGCGATGACTGCGGCTCGGTCAGGAACACGTCTGCTCCAGCCCGCTCGCGATGGCCTCGACGACCCGTGCCTGATCGCGGCGCGCGGTGAAGGTGTGATCGGCGCCCTTCAGCACCGCGACGTCGAGCCGGCCCAGCGCACGCAGATCGGCGACGCGCGGCTCGATCGTCATTCGGAAATACTCGAGCACGGTGGTGGGCTCGGCAAAGAGGAACGAAATCGACGTACCGCGGCGAAGCAGGCGTTCGAGCCCGGCGATCGCCTCGGCCGTGCCCGGGCGCAGCTCGGCGGGCTTGGCGGGAGCAAACGCCGTCCGTCCAATCGTGCGGATCACACGGCCGCCACTGACCTGCCCGGTGAGCAGACGCTTCCACGCCTCACCGCTCGTCGCCTTCTGCGTGACGTAGCTGCGGCCGACGCGGCGGTCCATGGCCTCGGCCACGACTTCTTCGGGCACCGTGGCCGGGTCCTCGAGGAGCGCGGTGAGGAGCACGAGCGCGTCCACCCGCGGCTCGTGCTGCGCGGCGCGAAAGGCGGTGAGCGTGCCGGCGCACAGGCCGAGCAGCGCGAACCGCCGGCACGGCGTGGACTGCTCCATCCAGCCGAGCGCGTCGTCCACGTCGGCGAGCGAGGACTCGTCCCACGGCAGGCCGTCGTCGCGGTGCGGGCTGTCGCCGAGGCCGGCGTGATCGAAGCGCAGCACGCTGAATCCGGATTCAGCGAGCCGACGCGCCAGCGTCACCCAGAGACGCTGCGGGCCAACGTGGTGCACGACGCCGGCATTGAGAAGAAGGACGCCGGTGGCGCGGGCCGCGGCGGTTACGGGTTGGGTCAACACGCCCACCAGACGCCGGTCGGGGCCAAAACCGGCCACGCGTTCACGCCACGCGAGGGTCGATGGCTGGAGCGGCTCGGGGGAAGATCCGGGACCCACGAGCCATTGTACGCCGCGGCGTCGAGGGTGCCTGCGGCGACACACGCCTGCGCACGCGCATGACCGGGTCGCTGCACGTAGTGGACGAATACGCACTGTCGCCGATGCAGCAGGGGATGCTGTCGCAGACGCTCGAAGCGCCCGCGGGCGGCGTCTACTCCATCGTCGTGAGCTACCGGCTGCACGGCCCGCTCGACGCGGCGCGGTTCGCCGAGGCCTGGCGACGTGTCATCGCCCATCATCCGATCCTGCGCACCTCGTTCGAATGGCATGGGCGCACCGACGCGGTGCAGGTGGTGCACGAGCAGGCGCCGCTCGAGGTCCACGAGGAGGACTGGCGCAGTCTCCCGTTCGACGCCCAGACCCAGCGCCTGACGCATTTCCTCGAGGAGGATCAGCGTCGCGGGTTCGACGTCCGCCGGGCGCCGCTGCTGCGGATCGCGCTCTTCAAGCTCGACGACGGAGTGCACGAGTTCGTGCTGACGCACCACCACCTGCTGATGGACGGGTCGTGCAAGCCGCTGCTCTTCTCGCAGGTCTTCGCCGCCTACGAGGCGCTGGTGGCAGGACGGCCGGTCACGCTCGCCGCGGCGCGGCCGTTTCGCGAGTTCGTGGAGTGGATGCGCGCGCAGCCGCTCGACGCGGCCGAAGCGTTCTGGCGCGGCGAGATGCGCGGGGTGAGCGGTCCAACCGCGCTCTGGGCGAGTGATGCGCCGCCCGCCGCGCCCGCACGCGAGTACGAGGAGCACCGCACCCGACTCGACGCCGGCGCCTCGGACGCGCTGCGGCTCTGGGCGCGACGACAGCGCCTCACGCTCAACACCGCCGTCACCGGTGTCTGGGCGCTCGTGCTTGCGGCAGGGGCCGGCAGCGACGACGTCGTCTTCGGCGCCACGCTCAACGGCCGGCCCGCCGACCTCGACGGCATCGATGCCATGCTCGGGCTGTTCATCAACTCGATTCCGGTGCGCGTTCGGGTGGACCGCCAGGCGCCGGCCGCGGCGTGGCTGCGGACCGTCCAGAGCGGACAGGCCGAGGCGCGCGAGCACGGGCTTGCCCCGCTCGGCGCCATCATGCGCTGGAGCGGCCTCGGCGCCGGACGGCCGCTCTTCGAAAGCCTGCTGGTGTTCGAGAACAACGCCGGATACGGCGCGGGCGACGAGCGCTACGGCGACATCGTCATCGCGTCGGTCACGCCGGTCATCCGCAACAGCCTGCCGCTGACGCTGCGCTGCGTTCCCGATCGCGAAATCGAACTGCACGTGCTGTTCGACGCACGCCGCTTCAGCCGCGCGCGCCTCGCGGCGGTGGCGGCGCAGGTGGCGTCGGGGCTGAACGCCCTGCCCGGGCTGGACGACCAGCCGGTTGCGGCACTGCTCGAGCGCATGGCGGCCATCGAAGCCGTCCATCAGACCGAGAGCGCCCGCGCCTACGAAACCCACCGGCGCGACGCACTTCGATCGCTGCGGCAGACCGGCCGCGGCCACAGGGGAACCCCATGAGCACCGATTCGACCACTCCGCGAACGCTGCCCGGCCGCGCCGCTCGCGCGCCGGTGAGCCTGTCACGCGAGGCGCGCTACACGGTTTCGACGCTGGCGCCGGCGCAGCCGCTGCCAGCGATCGTGCAGGCCACGACTCCTGATCTCAGCCTGCGCGGGTGGGTGGCGGAGAACACCGCACTCGTCAAGGACACGCTGCGAGGCGCCGGAGGCATCCTCTTCCGCGGCTTCGCGGTCGGCAGCCCGGAGGCGTTCGAGGAGAGCGTCAAGGCGCTCTCCGGCCAGCTGCTCGAGTACACCTACCGCTCGACGCCGCGCCGCCGCGTCTCGGGCAACATCTACACCTCGACCGAGTACCCCGCCGACCGCAGCATCCCACTCCACAACGAGATGGCGTACTCGCAGGCGTGGCCGATGAAGTTGTGGTTCTACTCGGCGACGGTCGCGGCGTCGGGGGGTGAAACGCCGATTGCCGACAGCCGCAAGGTCTATGCGCGGATCCCGGCCGCCGTGCGCGACAGCTTCGAGCGCCGGCGCGTCATGTACGTCCGCAACTACGGCCCCGGCATGGACCTCCCCTGGCCGGAGGTGTTCCAGACGAGCGACCGCGCCGACGTCGAGCGGCTGTGCCACGAGAGCGGCATCGAGTGGGAATGGATGGGCGCCGACGAACTGCGTACGCGCCAGGTCTGTCAGGCCGTCGCCGCGCACCCGGAGACCGGCGAGCGCGTCTGGTTCAATCAGGCGCACCTGTTTCACGTGACGAGTCACGACCCGCAGGTCCGCGAGCTGCTGCTCGCGCAGTTCGGCGAAGCGGGGCTGCCGCGTCACGCCTGCTACGGCGACGGCGGCGCGATCGAACCGGAGGCGCTCGACGCGATTCGCGAGGCGCTCGACGCGGAAACCGTGCGGTTTCCGTGGCAGCGAGGCGACGTGATGCTGCTCGACAACATGCTGACGGCCCACGGCCGGGGACCGTACAGCGGCGAGCGCAAGGTGCTGGTGGGAATGGCCGAAGCCTCGAACGACGCCGCGTGCGTCGAGATGTAGCACGTCCGGGAGACACAGGTGAGTCAGGAACAGATGTCGGGTGAAGGCTTTCCGCTGTCGCCGCAGCAGCGCCGGCTGTGGGCGCTTGGCGCCGGTGCGGCAGGCTCGGCGTTCGACGCGCGCGTCGAGGTACGAATCTCTGGCGCGGTGAGTCGCGTTGCCTTGCTGGCCGCCGTCGGCGACGTCGTCGCGCGACACGAGATTCTGCGCACGGCCTTCCACACCGCAGCCGACATGACGGTGCCGCTGCAGGTGATTGCCGGTGCGCCGCCGGCCGTCGAGCTCCTCGACCCGGCGGCAGCCGCAGGCTCGACGGCGACGGTCCTCATCGTTGCCGTGAGCGAGGACGAGCTGCGGCTAATCGTCAGGCTCCCCTCGCTCTGCTGCGATCGCCGGGGGCTCGACAATCTCGTCGCCGAAGTGCGCGCCACCTATCAGGCTCGCCTGGGCGGCGCCGCTGAAACGGCCCCGCCGCCGCTCCAGTACGCCGACGCGGCAGCGTGGCTCAATTCGGCTCTCGAGTCCGACGACGCCGAGGCGGGACGTCGCTTCTGGGCCGGTCGCCGCGCAGCGTCGGCGCATCTGCCGTTCGAGCACGATGCGCCCGCGGCGTTCCAGCCACGCACCTCGACGGTGTGGGCAGTTCCGGAAGCAATGGCCACGCGACCCGACGCCCACTGGATGGCGTGGGCCGGTTGGACGCACCTGCTGCAACGCCTTACCGACAGCTCGAACGTGCCGATGGCGATCGAGGACGAAGGACGTCAGTACGCCGAGCTCGAGGACGCGGTCGGCGTGTATGCGCGCCTGCTGCCGATGGTGGCGCCGTTCGAGACCGAGGCGAACGTCACCGAGGCCGCCTCCGCGCTCGCCCAGGCCGCCGGCGACGCGAGACGCTGGGCGGACGCGTTCGACAGCCAGTCGTTCCAGGGCACGATCGCGGCCGACGTCCTCTGGCCGTTCGCCTTCGAGCACCGGCGGGCGGTGACGCGGGCCGACGTGGACGGCGCAGCCTTCGAGCCGCTCGCGAGCGCCGCGTTCGTGGATCGCGTGGGGCTCAAGCTGGTGTATCTGAGCGGCGACACGGCGGGCCTGCAGCTCGAATACGACTCGTCGCGGTACTCGGAAGACGACGTCGAGGCGCTGGGCGACCGCCTCCGGCTGCTGCTCGACCGAGTCTCGCAGGACCTGTCCGCGCCGCTGTCGTCGGTCGCGCTGGTGCGCGACGACGAGATCCCGGCGCTGTGCCCGCCGCCCGAGGAGCCGGTCGCCGGCGACATGCGGCTCGCCGGCGTGCACCACGCGTTCGAGCAGTGGGCGGCGAAAACGCCTGACGCTCCGGCCGTCAGCTTCGAGAACGACACGCTCACGTTTGCCGCTCTGGACGCGCGCGCCAACCGTCTGGCGCACCGCCTCGTGCGCGCCGGCGTCGTGCCGAACATGCCGGTCGGCCTGTGCCTCGATCGATCGGTCGATGCCGTCGCCGGGCTGCTCGGGATCCTGAAAGCGGGAGGGGGCTACGTGCCGCTCGATCCCCGGGTGCCGGCGGCGCGGCGGGCGGAGATGATTCGAGGCGCGGGCCTCGTTCTCGTGGTGACGACCTTGGCCCACGCCGAGGGGCTGCCCGAGTGCCGGCGGGTGCTGCTCGACGATCCGGCGGACCCGCTCGACGTGGAATCGCCGCACGAGCCCGGCGTCGCGACCGGGCCGAGCCATCTCGCCTACGTCCTCTTCACGTCGGGTTCAACCGGCACGCCGAAGGGCGTGGCCGTGGAGCACGGGCACCTCGCGGCGTACGTCGAATCGGTGCGCCGCCGTCTCGACCTGCCACCACAGGCGGCCTACGCGACGGTCACCACGATGACCGCCGATCTCGGCCACACCGCGATCTATCCCTCGCTGACCGGTGGGGGCCACCTGCATCTCATCTCGGACGAGCGCGCCGCCGACGCCGAATCGTTTGCGCAGTACTCCGAGCAGCACGCGATCGACGTGCTGAAGATCGTGCCGTCACACTTGCGCGCCCTGCTCTCGTGCCAGCGGCCGGAACGGGTAATGCCTCGCCGGCGACTGGTGCTCGGCGGCGAGGCCTGTGCGTGGGATCTCGTCGGCCAGGTGCGGGCGCTGGTGCCGGGCTGCCGCGTGTTCAACCACTACGGGCCGACCGAGACGACGGTCGGCGCGGTGGCCGGCGAGATTCCGGCGCAGCCCCACCATGCGGGCGCGGCCGTGCCGCTCGGCACCCCGCTCGCCCACGCCAGCGCCTACGTGCTCGACGCGGCGCGACGGCCGGTGCCGGCCTGGTTTCCGGGCGAGCTCTTCATCGGCGGCGGGGCGGTGGCGCGCGGCTACGTCAACCCGCCGGCCACCGAATCGCCATTCCTGGCCGACAGCTTCGCCGGCCCGGGCGGACGGATGTACCGCACCGGCGACCGCGTGCGCCGACTTGGCGGCGGCGTACTCGAGTTCATGGGACGCGCCGACGATCAGGTGAAGATTCGCGGATTCCGCGTCGAACCGGGTGAAATCGAGGGGGTGCTGCGCGAGCATCCCTCCGTTCACGAGGCGTCGGTGCTGGTGCGGCAGTCCGAGAGCGGCGACAAGTCGCTGGTCGCGTTCGTGTCGGGCGTCATCGAGCGGCCCGACGTGGCATCGCTGCGCGTGCTCCTCTCCGAGCGGCTGCCAGAGCACATGCTGCCCGCGTCCATCGTTCCCGTCGCGTCGATTCCACGAACGGCGAACGGCAAGATCGACCGCGCGGCGCTGCTGGCGGCGGCGACCGCCGCATCCTCCGGCAGTGCCGGCGCGGCGCCGCTCTCGAGCGAATGGGAGCGGGCCGTCGCCGCCGTCTGGAGCGAGCCGCTGCAGGTGGCCGACGTGGGTCCGCAGGACAACTTCTACGACCTGGGCGGCCATTCGCTCATGGCGATCCAGGTCGTCACCGCCATCGAGAAGCGTCATGGCGTGCGCGTCGCCGCCCGCGAGCTCGTGTTCCACACCCTGCGGCAGTTCGCGGCGCTGTGCGAATCGCGGCAGGCGGGTGCGGCCTCGTCCAGGTAATCAGGTGCCGAATTTCGAAGAATCGCTCCGCCAGTTCTATCTGAAGCTGCCGGAAGGCGTGCGGCCGGCGCTCAAGCACGGCTATCACTGGAGCAAGCTCCACGGCTCCTCCGTCGTCGAGCGCAAGCCGATCGTCCACTCGCATCGCATCGAGTTCCTCGACTTCGAGATCGCCTACCTCGAAGAGTTCGGGTTCCTCGGCCCTGCGCCGGGGCAGGTGCTGGTCGATACCCACGTCAGCGTCGTCAGCCCCGGTACCGAGCGCGGCATCCTCGTCGGCCTCCCCGGCACCGCCCGCCGGTTCCCGTTCAGGCCCGGCTACTCGGCGGCGGGGGTCGTGCGCGCCGTCGGCGCCGGCGTCACCGCGTTCAAGCCGGGCGACCGCGTGGCCGGCGGCATTCCGCATGCGAGCCGCGTCAACGTCGAGAGCAGCACGATCGTGAAGACGCCGGACGCGGTGTCGGACGCGGATGCTGCCTTCGTCGTCCTCGCCATGATCGTCATGCAGGGCGTCCGCAAGGCACAGATCCGGCCCGGCGAGCGCGTGGCGGTGATCGGCCAGGGGCTGCTCGGCCAGATCGCGCTGCGCCTCGCGCGGCTGCTCACGCCGGGACGGCTGGTGGCGGTCGCCGCCACCCGCGCGCGGGCCGACGTCGCCCGCGCGAGCGGGGCCGATGCGTTCGTCGCGCTCGGCGAGACGCCACACCCGATTCCGGGCGACGAGGCCGACGTCGTCATCGAGATCGCGGGCACGCCGTCGTCGATGTCCACCGCCGTCCGGTGGGCCACGCCGGGCGGGCGCATCGTCGTCGTCGGCAGCACGCGCGCGGTCGACCGCGGCATCGACTGGAAGGACGAGGTGCAGCGCAAGCGCGTCACCATTCTCGGCGCGCACATGAGCCTGGTGCCTGGCGCCGATACCAGCGCCGGTCGCTGGACCTACCAGCAGGAATGCGCGCTCTTCCTCGACCTGCTCGCGCAGCGACGGCTGCAGGTGAACGACCTGGTGACGCTGCAGTCGAACCCGCGCGACTGCAACCGCGTGTACGACCGGCTGGTCCACCATCCGTCCGAGCAGCTCGGCATCGCGTTTCAGTGGCAGGGGTTCGACGCGGCGGCACCGCGTGCGACGTCCGCGCCGTCAGTCATCGTCCCCAAGGGAGATCGGATGCAGCCCCTGCGAATCGGTATCGTCGGCGCCGGCGCCATCGGGCGCCACAACGCCGTGTCCGCGAAACAGTCGCCGCTGGCGCAGATCGCCGGCGTGTTCGACACCAACGCCAAGGCCGCGCGCGACGTCGCCAAGCAGGTGGCCGCGCCGGTCTTCGACTCCTACGAGGCGCTGCTCGCCGACCCGGGGATCGAGGCCGTGCTGCTGTCGGTGCCGCATCACCTGCACCGCGAGATGACGCTGCAGGCGGCGGCCGCGCGCAAGCACCTGATGCTCGAGAAGCCGCTGGCCAACACGCTCGAGGACGCCGACGCGATGGTGGCGGCCTGCCAGGCGTCGGGGATGACGACCACGGTGAACTTCAGCTTCCGCTACCTGGCGCAGTTCCAGGCGGCGCGGGCGATGGTCGCCGCGGGCGCTCTCGGCGACATCACAGGCGTCCAGGTGACGACGCACTCGTATCGCGAGTACGGCTACTGGCTCGGGGCACGCAGCCACTCGGTGGACGACTGGCGGACGGACAAGACCAAGGCCGGCGCCGGGTTCCTGTTCATGAACCTGTGCCACGTCATCGACTACATCCACTTCATCACCGGCTTGAAGACCGACCGCCTCTACGCGGAGTACGGCACGATGGGCTCGCCCACCGAGGTCGAGGATACCGTCAGCATCAGCTGTCGCTTCCGCAACGGCGCGATCGGCTCGTTCGCCGGGACCACGACGAAGCGCGGCGGCAACGAGGCCGAGGACCGCATCTGGGGCACCCACGGCTCGCTGTCGATTGCGGGCGACACGATCTCCGTCTACTCGACGCGCGAGATCGACGGGCGCCGTCCGGGGAAGATGCATCGCGTCAAGTGCGCGACGCCGGTGAACTGGACCAAGGAATGGGTGACCGGATTCGCACAGGCGGTGCGCACCGGCAGCACGCCGCCTGTCACCCTGCGCGAGGGGTGGGACAACCTCGCCTTCATCGAGACGGCGCTGCGCTCGATGGTGGACGGCCGCGCCTTGTCCGTGCCGCAGTTCGGCGCCGGCGACTAGGGTCATGGACACCGGACGACCGATCTTGGCAGACACGACCGACCTGCGCGTGCTGACCCTGGCCTCGATCCTCGAGCTCTGGGAACGCGCCGGGCTCGAGCTCGGTGAAGCCGCCGTCGTCGGCGGGCCGCATCCGCTCAGCGCGCTGGTGGCGCGCGCGGCGCTCTGGAGCGGCGCCAGCCGGGTCATGCACGTCGGCGCTGGAGCGCTGGATGCAGGCATCATGAGCATCGAGGCCTCGCCGGCCGATGCCGCCGTCGCGCAGCTGAACGCGTTCATCGCCGGGGCGCCAGGCCTGGCCGCCGTGGACCTGAGCGGTTCCTCGCACGTCATCGAGCTGCTCGTGGCGACGCTGCCGCGCTGGGGCCGCCTGCTGCTCGCCGGACCGAGTGAGCGTTTCTCGGTCGACTTCTACAACGACGTGCACCGCAAAGGCGCCGTCGTCGCCGGTGCATCGCTCGATCCGGCCGCATTCCTCGATCGCCCGACCCCGCCGTCGGCGCTCCTCGAGCGCGCCGCCCGCCTGCTGGCGCGCGACGAGATCCGTCGCGCCCTCACCGCCCCCGCTCAGACTCTCGTCTGAGCCGGCGACGGCCCTCCTGGCACGCCTATAATCGAAGTCCGTGAGCCATCAAGAGCACAGAGCGAGGGCACCCGTGTCTGTCGGGTGTTTCGTGCTCACCGTCAGCGACACGCGCACCGCCGAAACCGACTCCAGCGGCCGCGCCATCCGCGAGTTCCTGGAGCGCGCCGGCCATCAGGTCACGGGGTTCGCCATCGTGCGCGACGAGCCCACGCTGGTCACCGCATCAGTGAAGCAGTGGCTCACCGACGCGGCCACGCGCGTCATCATCACGACCGGGGGCACAGGCATCACCACCCGCGACGGAACGTTCGAGGCGATGGACGCCCTGTTCGAGAAGCGGCTCGACGGGTTCGGCGAGCTCTTCCGCATGCTCAGCTTCGACGAGATCGGGTCGGCGGCGATGATGAGCCGGGCCACGGCGGGCACCGTGGGCGCCAAAGCGATCTTCGTGCTGCCCGGATCCGAGCACGCCGTGCGGCTGGCCATGTCGCGGCTGATCGTGCCCGAGCTGGGCCACGTGGCGCAGCAGCTGCAAAAATCGGTGATGTAGGGTGCGCCCCTTCCAGTCCACGATCCCGCTCACCGAGGCGCGGGAGATCATCGGAGCCGTCACCGTACCGCTCGACCGCACCGAGACGGTCGCGCTGCGCGAGGCGCGCGGCCGCGTGCTCGCGCACGACCTCACCGCTCCCGGCGACGTGCCGCCGTTCGCCCGGGCGGCCATGGACGGCTACGCCGTTCGCGCGGCCGACACCGTGGGCGCCGCACGCGGCGCGCCGGTGCGGCTGCGGTGTGTCGAGCAGATCTACACCGGCCAGATGCCGGTGCAGGTTGTCGCCGCCGGGCTCTGCAGCGAGGTGGCCACCGGCGCCCCGATGCCCGAGGGCGCCGACGCCGTGGTCATGGTGGAAGACACTGCGGCCGACGGAGACGCCGTGCAGCTGTTCGCCACGGCCACCGCCGGACAGAACATCGGCCGGCAGGGTCAGGACATCCGCACCGGTCAGCTCGTGCTCCCGGCGGGCACGGTGCTGACGGCCAGCCGGGTCGGCGCCGTTGCCGCGCTGGGGCACACCGAGGTGCCGGTGTACGCGCGCCCCCGCGTCGCCATCCTGTCGACGGGCAACGAAGTCGTCGAGCCGGGCGAACCGCTGGCCCCGGGTCAGATCTACGACATCAACAGCTACACGCTCGCCGCCGTGGTCACCGAGCATGGGGGCGTGCCCGTGATTCACCGCACGGCGGTTGACACCCTCGAGGACCTGTCTCGTGCAGTGGACGAGTGCCTCGCCGACGACCTGCTGGTGTTCTCGGGCGGCAGTTCAGTGGGCACGCGGGACCTGATGCTGGACGTGATCCGCGCGAAGGGGGAGGTGCTCTTTCACGGGATTGCCGTGAAGCCGGGCAAGCCAACGGCATTCGGCCGCATCGAGGGCAAGCTGGCGTTCGGCATGCCGGGCTATCCCACGTCGTGCCTCACCAACGCCTACGTGCTGGTGGTGCCGGTGCTGCGGCAGCTCGCGCGCCTGCCGGCGCAGTCGATCCGCGTGGAGCGGATGCCGCTGGCCGCGCGCGTGAACTCCACGCCGGACCGGCACCAGTTCTACACCGTCCGCGTCGAGCAGGGGCGCGCCCAGCCCGCCTTCAAGGCGTCGGGCGACATCACCAGCATGTCGCAGGCCGACGGCTACATCGAGATCGACGCCGGCACCACCGTCGTGGAAGCCGGCACCCTGGTCGACGTGAAGTTCTTTTGATGGTCGGGCACATCTGAAGATGTGCCCCTACGAACACAGGTAGTCTTCCCTACCCGACCCACCCGACCCACCTGACCTACCTGACCTCCTTCGGCACGTACGGTGACAGCGTGCCGTACGGCAGGCTGACCATCAGCGCTTCGACCTTGCGGATCTTCCGGTCCTTGATCCGGAAGGCCTCGGCCACGTCGACCGCGAACGGCCGCTTGGCGGCGCCGATCATCTCGCGCCGTCCCTGGCCCGGCATGTTGATCCAGGTGATGTCGCCGGGGTGGTTGAACATGAAGTTGCCGAACACCACCTGGCGCTCCTCGTCCACCACCGTGAAGCGTCGCGGCCGGATCGACTGGATGTAGTCGAAGATGTGCGTGTCGAGCTGCGCCGAGCATCCCTGCCCCGACGTGCGGATGCCGTTCTCGAAGCGGTTGCACTCGGCGTCGAACGGCGCCACGCCGCCGTTGCCCTGCTCGATCGCCTCGAAGTAGGTGTTGGCCAGGCCCACCAGCGTGCCGCGCGGCAGCCGCGCGGCCGCCGGTACCGTTTCGAGCAGCAGCGGATCGGGTGCCCCTGCCTTCTCCAGGCTCGCGGCCGTGTTCTCGTTGCGCAGCACGAGGGTCTCGGCTTCGGCGATCCGGCCGGCGTCAATCTTGAGGCGCAGCACCAGCGCCGCCGCTTTGCCGTTCTCCCTGATCGTGCCCATGAACCCCACCTGTCCCGTCGCGGGGTCGGCGAGGATCAGACGATAGGTTCCGATGCCACTCGCCGTTCGCCACAGCGCCTCGCCCAGCCGGAGCGGCACGTCGTTCTCGGTGAAGACGACGCCGGCCGTGAGCGGCAGGCGTGCGGGATCGTGCGCGACCATCGCGTCGAGATAGCGCGTGACGAATCCTTCCAGGCACGCCCGGTTGCACGGTCCGGGCGTCGCAGGCGACGGCGTCAGCACCGGCACCGGCCGGCGCGGGGATCGCCACTCCGTGGGGCCGAAGGGGCTGGGCGTGCCGTAGGGCACGTTCACCTGCAGCGCTTCGATCCGCCCGATCTGCGCGCTCTTGATCTTGTAGAGCTCGGCGACGGCGATCGTGTACGGCGACAGGTTCTGCGGCAGCGCCGGCATCGTCTCCCGTCCGGGCGGTGCGTACGAGGTGACCGTGCCGGACACGTGGAACATGAACAGGCCGAACACGAGGCCCCGCTCGCGATCCACCACGGCAAAGCGCCGGGGCTTGACGTTGTCCACGAAGCTGAAGAAGGTCGTATCGATCTGCGCCTGGCAACCGAGCGAGAACGGGTTCCAGGTCATCCCGGGGATCGTGAACGACGGGTTGTTCGTGGTCTGCGTGCCGTTCTGGACGCGGTTGCAGTCTTGCCCGAACGGCGCCTTGCCGCCGTCAATCGCGTTGAAATAGCGATCGGCGACGGCAATCATCTCCTGCCGCGTGGGCCGCCCCACAGCGGGCACGGCTTCGAGGAACGCCGGCTGCGGCTCCATCGCGTCCACGGCTTTGGCGGCCGCGGCGTCGCGGACCACCAGGGTTTCGACCTCGGAAATGCGCTGCCCCTCGAGCTTGAGCCGCAGCGCCAGGGCCACCAGCCCGCCGTTCTCGAGCACCGTGCCGAAGAAACCCACCTGACCGCCCTCGGGGTCCGACACGTACAGGCGGTACTCGCCCAGGCCGCTGGCCGTGTTCCAGAGGCCGTCGCCCATCGGCAGTCGCTGGCTGTTTTCAGAGAACACGACGCCGGGCGTCAGCGGCAGGCTGAAGGCGTCGTGCGCCACGAGCGCGTCGAGATACCGATCGACGAGGCCCTCGAGGCACGTGCGCTCGCACGGCGGCGCCGGCGCCGCAACGGGACGCACCTGGCCGGAGACGGTGGCAGCAGTCAAAACAGCGCCGGCAAGGGCGAACACGCGGACAAAACGCATGGGACGGATCTTACCCGCCTCTTCTAAGATACCGACCGGGGGCGTGAAAGGGAGGCGACTGTGCGTTCGACTCTGATCTCGCTGTGTCTCGTCGCCGGCGTCGCTCTCCACGGAGCCGACGCCACGTATCGCATCGTCAAAGAGATTCCCATCGGAGGCGAAGGCGGATGGGACTACGTCATCGTGGATGCGGCGTCCCACCGCCTCTACGCCTCGCATGCCACGAAGATCATCGTCGCCGACACCGAAACCGGCGCCATCGTCGGCGAAATTTCCGACACCGCGGGCGTGCACGGCTTTGCCCTGGCCCCGGGCCTCGGGCGCGGGTTCACGAGCAACGGCCGGGCCAACAGCTCCTCCATCGTCGATCTCAAGACGCTCAAGCCGTTGGGCACGGTGCCCACCGGCGCCAACCCGGACAGCATCCGCTACCTGGCGGAGCGCAAGGAAGTCTGGACCTTCAACCACACCGGCGGCTCGATTACTGCGTTCGATCCGATCACGGCCAAGGTGATTGCGACGATCGACGTGGGCGGCGAGCTCGAGGAAGCCGTGGAGGATCCGTCCGCCCATCGCGTCTACGTCAACGTCGAGGACAAGGGCGCCCTGGCCGTCGTAGACACGCTCTCCCACGCCCTCGTCGCCACGTGGCCGCTCGGGTGCGAGGGGCCGACGGGGCTGGCATTCGACGCGAAGAACCACGTGCTGTTGAGCGCGTGCGACGGCAAGATGGCGCTGACCGACAGCCGCAGCGGGAAATCGCTGGGCAGCTTTCCCATCGCCGGCGGGGTCGACGGCAACGGGTTCGATCCGGCGACGCGGCTCGCGTTCGCCTCGAGCGGCACCGGCGTGCTGACGATCGCGCACGAAGACGCGCCGGGACGCTTCAGCGTCGTGCAGACGGTCATGACCCGGCGTACGGGACGCACCATGTGGCTCGATCCCGCCAGTCACCGCGTGTATGTGCCGGTGGGCGACACCACGCCAGGCGGCAACGGCCGGCCACAGGTCGCCCCGAACTCGATGAAGATCCTGGTACTGGCGCCGGAGTGACAGGCGGTTACCGGAACCGCGCCTGCAGCTTCTGCAGCTCGTCGTTGCCGGGGCACAGCGTGTCATACGGCAGCGTGGTCAGCGGCTCGTCGATGGTGCCTGCGTGACCGTGCATGTCGCGCGTGGCCTCGTCGATGTAGAGCAGCCCGGTGACGACTTCGCCCTTCGACTGCGCGTCGCGGATGTAGGCATAGGCGCGGTCGCGGTCGGTGGGGTCGTAGTCTTCGGCCACCTTGCGCAGCCGTACCCAGCTGCCGTCGTGCATCATCACGTTGCGCACGGTGCCGGCGTCGTAGTCGGCGGTGATGGCGGCGGCCGGCGGCACGAAGTCGGCCTGCACGATCTCGACGTTGTGCTCGCGCGTGTAGGCGTAGCTCTTGGTCGAGCCCTCGTGGTCGTTGAACGTCACGCAGGGTGAGATCACGTCCACGAACGCGAACCCCCGGTGTGTCAGCCCGGCCTTGAGGATCGGCACCAGCTGCGCCTTGTCGCCCGAGAAGCTGCGGGCCACGAAGCTGGCCCCGAGCGTCAGCGCCAGCAGCGCGCCGTCGATCGCCTCCATCGTGTTGGCCTCGCCCTTCTTGCTCATCGAGCCCTTGTCGGCGGCGGCCGAGAACTGCCCCTTGGTCAACCCGTAGACGCCGTTGTTCTCGAGGATGTAGAGCAGGTTCACGTTGCGGCGGATGGCGTGCGACATCTGGCCGATGCCGATCGACAGCGAGTCGCCGTCGCCCGAGATGCCGATGTAGATGATGTCGCCGTTGGCGGCGTTGGCGCCGGTGGCGAGCGCCGGCATGCGGCCGTGCACGCCGTTGAAGCCGTGGGCATCGCGCAGAAAATAGGCCGGCGTCTTCGACGAGCAGCCGATCCCCGACAGCTTGGCCACGCGGTGCGGAGCGATCGACAGATCCCAGAACGCCTGCACGACGGCAGCGGTGACCGAATCGTGGCCGCAGCCGGCGCACAGCGTGGTGATGGCGCCTTCGTAGTCGCGCCGCGTCAGCCCGAGCTCGTTCTTCTGCAGCGCGGGGTGGTGAACCTTGGGTTTGGGAATGAACGTCACGGGCTGCCTTCCTATGCTGCCTTTTCCAACTTGGCTTTGACGCCCTCGATCACGTGGTTGGCGCTCAGCGGGAAGCCGCCGTAGTAGCGCACCGATTCCATGCGCTCCATCGGGAACCCGGTGTCGAGCGTCAGCAGGTTGCGGAGCTGGCCGTCGCGGTTCTGCTCGACCACGAAGTTGATCTCGTGCGACTCGAGGAACTTCCGCACGTCGTCGCCGAACGGGAAGCCGCGCACGCGCATGTAGTCGAGCGCCACGCCTTCCTTGGCCAGCTGATCGAGCGCCTCCATGCACGCCGCGTGGCAGCCGCCGACGCTGACGATCCCCATCTTGGTGGCGGCGGCCGCCTTCCGGACAATCGGCGCCGGCACGAACCGCGCGGCGCGCTGCACCTTGCGGTCGATGCGGTCGAGCACCTCGGTGTACTCGTCGTCGTCTTCGGTGTAGGTGGCGTGCTTGGTGTGCCCCGATCCGCGCGTGAAGTAGGCGCCCTTCGGGTGCACTCCGGGTAGGCTGCGATACGGGATGCCGTCGCCGTCCACGTCGAGATAGCGCGAGAAGCTCTTCGCCTTCTCGAGCTCTTCCGCCGACAGCACCTTGCCGCGATCGGGCCGGTAGCTGTCGTCCCACTCGAGACGCGGCACCATCCAGTCGTTCATGCCGATGTCGAGGTCGCTCAGCACGAACACCGGCGTCTGGAACCGCTCGGCCAGGTCGAACGCCTTGACCGCGAACTCGAACGCCTCGCGCGGATCGGAGGGATACAGGCAGATGTGCCGCGTGTCGCCGTGCGACGCGTAGGCGCACATCATGATGTCGCCCTGCTGCGTCCGCGTCGGCATGCCGGTGGAGGGCCCGGCGCGCTGCACGTCGAAAATGACGGCGGGAATCTCGCCGTAGTACGCCAGGCCGATGAACTCGTTCATCAGCGAGATGCCCGGACCGGCCGTGGAGGTGAACGCGCGCGCGCCGGCCCAGCCCGCACCAATCACCATCCCGATCGCCGCGAGCTCGTCCTCGGCCTGGATGATGGCGAAGCGGTTCTTGCCGTCCGCGGTGCGACGGTACTTCTGGCAGAAGCCGGTGAAGGCATCCATCAGCGACGTGGACGGGGTGATCGGGTACCAGGCGCCCACCGTGGCGCCGGCGTAGACGCAGCCCAGCGCCGCCGCGGTGTTGCCGTCGATCAGGATCGCGTCCTTCGTCTTGTCCAGTTTCTCGAGCCGAATCGGCAGCGGACAGTCGAAGTGGGCCTTGGCGTAGTCGAAGCCCAGGTCGATGGCCTTCTGGTTCGAGTCCATCAGCGCCGGCTTCCTGCCGAACTTCTCCTTGAGCAGCGTCCGCATGACGTCGGTGTCGAACGCGAGGAGCGCCGCCAGCGCGCCGGCGTAGGCGATGTTCTTCATCAGGATGCGCTCGCGCACCCCTTTGAACGATGCGTTGCACATCTCGGCGAGCGGCACGCCCAGATACGTGACGTCGGGCCGCTTCAGCCGTTCGTCGAGCGGCCACGACGAGTCGTAGAGCAGCCAGCCGCCGGCATGCACCTCCGCCACGTCCTTGGCGTAGGTGGCGGCGTTGAGCGCGACCATCAGGTCGAACTGCGCGGTGCGCGCCGTGTAGCCGTTCTTGTTGACCCGGATCTCGTACCAGGTGGGCAGCCCCTGGATGTTCGAGGGGAACACGTTCTTACCGGTGACCGGCACGCCCATCCGGAAGATGGCCTGCATGATGAGGCCGTTCGCGGAGGCCGATCCGGTCCCGTTGGCCGTGGCGATCTTGAAGGCGAAGTCGTTGGCGCGATCCATCAGGTGTCCGTCGCGGGTCGACAGGGACCCGGTCTGGCCGCTGTACGCATGCGAAGCGGCAGCTACGCTTTCACCGGCTGTAACGTGCCGGCAAGGGGAATCTCAACGGCGAACTTGCGCATGTCCCACGCGTAGGTGGGACAGCGTTCGGCACACAGGCCGCAGTGCAGGCAGACGTTCTCGTCCTTCACCATCACGCGCCCCGTCTGCTTGAGGACGCCGGATACGAACATCGCCTGGCTCAGCTCGGTGGCCGGCGCCGTGAGCCGATCGCGCAGATCCGGTGCGTCTCCGTTCACGGTGATGGTCAGGCAGTCCGTGGGACAGATGTCTATGCAGGCGTCGCACTCGATGCACAGTGAGTCGGTGAAGTGCGTCTGCACGTCGCAGTTGAGGCACCGTTCCACTTCAGCGGCGGTCTGCTCGGCGGTGAAGCCGAGCTCCACCTCGGTGGTCATGTTCTTGAAGCGGACCGGCAGCTCGACGTGCTTCATCTTCTGGCGCTGCACCGGGTCGTAGTTGTTGCTGTACGACCATTCGTGCAGCCCCATCTTGGTGCTCGCGAGCGTCATCCCTTGCGGCGGCCGATCGGTCACCGGCACGCCCTGGCAGTAGTTGGAGATGGAGATCGCCGCCTGGTGGCCCTGTTCGACCGCCCAGATGATGTTGGCCGGGCCGAACGCGGCGTCGCCGCCGAAGAAGATGCCCGGGCGCGTGGACATGAACGTCGTCTTGTCCACCACCGGCATGTCCCACTTGCCGAACTCGATCCCCATGTCGCGCTCGATCCAGGGAAACGCGTTGTCCTGGCCGATGGCGAGCACGACGGTGTCGCAGGGGATGATCTCGCGCCCGATCGTGTCCTGCTTGAGCTGACCGTCGATTTCGGTGGAGCTGAACTTCTCGAACTCCATCCCGGTCAGCGTGCCGTTCTCGACCACGAAGCGCACGGGCTGCAGGTTCTCGAGGATGTGGACCTGTTCCTCTTCGGCGTCCTCGAGCTCCCACGGCGAGGCCTTGAAGTACTTCCGCGTCTTGCGGGCGATCACCTTGACGTCGGTGGCGCCCAGTCGCTTGGCCGAACGGCAGCAGTCCATCGCCGTGTTGCCGACGCCGATGATCAGGACGCGCTTCCCCACCGAATCCACGTGGCCGAAGTGAATCGACTCGAGCCATTCGATGCCGATGAACACCTGATCGCTGTCGTGGCGGCCTGGAATCTCGAGCTCCTTGCCCTTGGGGGCACCGCTGCCGACGAACACCGCGTCGTATTCGCCACTGTCGGCGAGCGTCTTCAGGCTCTCGACCGGCGTGTTGTAGCGGACGTCCACGCCCATGTTGACGATGTAGCCGATCTCGTCGTCGAGCACTTCGGCGGGCAGGCGGAACGAGGGAATGTTGATCCGCATGAGGCCGCCGGGCTGCGGCAGCTTCTCGAAGATGGTGACCTGATAGCCGAGCGGCATCAGATCGTTGGCGACGGTCAGCGACGCGGGGCCGGCGCCGACGAGCGCCACCTTCTTCCCGTTCTTCTTCGCGGGCGCCTTGGGGATCAGGTCCGTCACGTCGTCGCGGTTGTCGGCGGCGACGCGCTTCAGGCGGCAGATGGCCACGGGCTTGCCGTCCACGCGCGTGCGGCGGCAGGCAGGCTCGCAGGGACGATCGCACGTGCGTCCCAGAATCCCGGGGAACACGTTCGACTCTCGGTTCACCATGTAGGCTTCGGTGAACTTTCCCTGCGCGATGAGCCTGATGTATTGGGGAACGTTGGTGTGGGCCGGACAGGCCCATTGGCAATCGACGACCTTGTGGAAGTAGTTCGGATCCCCGACGTTGGTAGGCTGCATCAGCGGCTGATTATAGGGCACGCCAGCCCATCCTTTCGGATGGGCCGGGCTCCCCTACCTCAATGGGTTACAAAACTCGGCTTGCTCACAGCGCGGTATTCACCTCGGCCCAGTTCACGACGCTCCACCAACTGCCGATGTAGTCGGGCCGGCGGTTCTGGTACTTCAAGTAGTACGCGTGCTCCCAAACGTCGAGACCGAGAATCGCGGTCTTGCCTTCCATCAGCGGGTTGTCCTGATTCGGCGTGCTGGTGATGGAGAGCTTGGTGCCGTCCTTGAGCAGCCACACCCAGCCGCTGCCGAAACGTCCGGCCCCCGCCTTGCCCCACTGCTCCTTGAAGGCATCGAAGCCGCCGAAGGAGCCGTTGATCGCGTCGGCGATCTTGCCCGTGGGCGCCCCGCCGGCATTCGGCGCCATCCACGTCCAGAACTTGCTGTGGTTCCAGTGGCCGCCGCCGTTGTTGCGCACCGCCGTCTGGATATCCTGCGGCAGGCTGCTCAGGCCCTTGCACAGCTCATCGACGCTCTTGCTCTGCAGGTCGGGATGATTGGCGAGCGCGTTGTTCAGATTGGTGACATAGGTCTGGTGATGCTTCCCGTGGTGGATCTGCATCGTCTGCGCGTCGATGTGCGGCTCGAGCGCGGCGAAATCATACGGGAGCTTCGGAAGTTCGTGAGCCATGAGTCCTCCTGAGCCCGCAATCGTACTTCAGACGATGGACAGCATTCGATCCAGCGCGACCTTTGTCCAGTGTTTCTGCTCATCGGAGACGACGATCCGATTGTGCACCCGCCCGTCGAGGAGCTCCTCGAGAATCCACAGCAGGTGGTTCGGCGACACGCGGAACATCGTGGAACAGAGGCAGCCGAACTGATCGAGCGAAATCACGGTCCGGTCCGGCGCCATGTCGTGCGCCAGACGGTTCACCAGGTGCACCTCGGTCCCGACGGCCCACACCGATCCCTTCGGGCTGTTCGACACCGTCTTGATGATGTATTCGGTGCTGCCGCTGTCGTCGGCCGCCTGCACCACGTCCCAGGGCACCTCGGGGTGCACGATCACGCGGATGCCGGGGTGCTGCTTGCGGACACCCTCGATCTGCTTCGCGGTGAAGCGGGTGTGCACCGAGCAGTGGCCCTTCCAGAGCAGCATCTTCGCGCTCTGCGCCTGCTCGGGCGTCAGGCCGCCGAAGATCTCGTGCGGGTCCCACACCTGCATCTCGGCGAGCGGGATGCCCATCTTGTAGGCGGTGTTCCGGCCCAGATGCTGGTCGGGCAGGAACAGCACGCGCTCGCCGCGGCCGAACGCCCATTTCAGCGTCGCCGCTGCGTTCGACGAGGTGCACACCGTGCCGCCGCGCTCCCCCACGAACGCCTTAATCGACGCCGCCGAGTTGATGTAGGTCACCGGAACGACGCCGGTGATGCCCATCTGCTGCAGCTCTTCCCAGGCGGTTTCGAGCTGCCCCTGCTCCACCATGTCGGCCATCGAGCAGCCGGCCGCAAGGTCCGGCAGGATCACCTGCTGGTGCGGCGCGCACAGGACGTCGGCGCTCTCCGCCATGAAGTGCACGCCGCAGAAGATGATGTAGTCGGCCTCGGGCCGGTTGGCAATCTGCCGCGCGAGCCGGAACGAGTCGCCGGTGTAATCGGCGAACTTGATCACCTCGTCGCGTTGGTAGTGGTGGCCGAGGATGACGAGCTTCGAGCCGAGCGTCGCGCGGGCGGCCGCAATCCGTGCCTCCATCTCGGCGTCGGACAGACCGAGATACTTCTCGGGCAGCGCCTGGCGCTCGGAGAGATGCTGCTTCTCGTACTCGGTGAGCAGCGGGATGATGGACGGCATCGGCGGTCTGTCCTTCTCTGATTGGTGCTCGTGAACCTTGTGAAACTTTTCGCAATCTCCGGATGTGAAAAAGCCCAAACCCCCGCCGGCTCTCGCCTGAGGATTTGGACTGGGTGAATTATACCGCGTTACAAGGGGCGAAGATCCGGCCTGGATCAGGCCGGAATTCAGGCGAGCGGCCGAGCCGGCTACTTCTTATGGGCCCTGAAGAACGCAAAGATGTCGGGCATCGCGGCCTCGATGATCGGTCCGTGGGTGACGCCCGGATACTCCTTGTACTCGTACTTCAGCTTCAGTTCCTTCATGGTCGCCGCCCACATGCGGGTGTTCGCCACCGGCACGGCCTCGTCGGCGTCGCCGGTCGTGACGAACATCGGCACACCGGCGTCCTTGATGCCCTTGAGGATCTCGGCGCGCGTGTCGTTCATCAGGAACGCGGCGGGCGCAATCGGCGCAATGGCGGCCCACTCCTTCGCGTGCTTCGAGCCAAGGAAGTAGGTGCCGGCGCCGCCCATCGAGTGACCCATCAGATAGGTGCGCTTCTCGTCGACCTTGAACTCCTTGCGCATCATCGCGAGCACGGTGAGCACGTCCTTCTCGCTCAACTCGGCCAGGTTGTCGGGCGCCGGCGGCAGCGCCGGACCACGGCCGCGGCGGCCGTCGAACTTCATCACCGGCGAGCCGTACCAGCCGCCGATGTTGTAGCCCATGGGCGCCACGAAGACGTACCCGCCTTGCTCGGCCAGGTCGATCGCCTTACCCCGGCACATGATCCCCGGACCAGCGCCCAACCCGTGCAGCGAGATGATGAGCGGCGCCTTCCTGTCCTTCGACACCTTCGAGGAGACGAACATGCAGTACGGCAGATCCTCGTTGGTGTCCGCGAAGTGGTAGGTCCGGTTCTGAACGCGTGGATCGTTCGACTGGATAAAGCCGCCGAAGCCGCGGCCGGGACCGCGGCCGTCGCCGGGACCGCGGGCATCAGCCGGCTGCGCAGGCGCGGGCGATGCCATCAGCAGGACGGCCAGCGCCGTCGCCAGTCCGGCGATGGCGGTCGCGATACGAATTCGCAGGCTCTGCATCATGGACGCGCATGGTAGCGCGTGTTCCCGCGCCGCGGCGTCGTATATCGGTTATGCCGGCGATGAATACGCGCCCGCGTCCGACGTTTCGAGCGCCGGGACGTTGACGATGTTGTAGAGCGTGTCGCGCTCGTAGGGCTCGCGGCCCGCGGCGCGCACCAGCCGGGTGAGGCCGGCGGTGGTCATGCCCTCGGGCGTGGGCGATCCGGCCATGTGGTAGATCTTCTCTTCCTGCACGGTCCCGTCCAGGTCGTCCACACCGAACCAGAGCGCCGTCTGCGCCATCTCGAGCCCGGTGGCAATCCAGAACGCCTTGATGTGCGGAATGTTGTCGCACATCAGCCGCGACACCGCGTGCACCCGCAGCGTGTCGGTGCCGGTCGGCGCTGGCAGCTTCCGCATCTGGTTGTTGTCGGGATGGAACGCGAGCGGGATGAACGCCTGAAACCCGGCGGTCTCGTCCTGCAACGCCCGCGCGCGCAGCATGTGATCGACACGCTCCTCCATCGTCTCGATGTGCCCGTAGAGCATCGTGACGTTGGTGCGGAGACCCATGCGGTGCGCGGTGCGGTGAATCGAGAGATACCGATCGGCGTCGGCTTTGTCGTGACAGATCTTCCGGCGCACGCGCTCGGCAAAGATCTCGGCGCCGCCGCCCGGCAGTGAGTCGAGGCCGGCGTCCTTCAGCTCGCGCAGCACCTGCTCGTCGCTCATGCCGTACAACCCGGAGAAGTACGCGATCTCGACCGCGGTGAAGCACTTCAGATGGATCGACGGCCGGATGCGCTTGAAGCCGCGCAGCAGCTCCGTGTAGTAGCTGAAAGGCAGGTGCGGGTTGAGCCCGTTGACGACGTGCACCTCGGTGAGCGGCTGGTTCGCGCGCTGCCGCAGCTTGTCCCAGGCCTGCTCGAGCGACATCGTGTACGCCTCGGGCATGCCCTCCTGCAGACGCGAGAACGAGCAGAAGAGGCAGGTGGCCTCGCACACGTTGGTTGGCTCGAGCCGCAGGTTGTAGTTGAAGTAAGTGCGCGCGCCGTGGCGCTTCTCGCGCTCGCGGTTGGCCAGGTAGCCGACGGCCAGCAGATCCGGCGTGTCGAACAGGCGCACGCCGTCCTCGAGCGCCAAGCGCTCGCCGGCCTGCAGTTTCTCGTCGATTTCGGCCAAACCGGCCGCGTGAAGGCGCGCTCGCACGTACCTTGATTTTATCGCGTTCGGGCCGCGCCGGCGCTCATCCCGTCCGGCTCGACATCACCTGCTATACTCGCCTGCGTATTACCGCCGGGTGAACAGGGAAGTGGGTGGAAAGCCCACGCGGTCCCGCCACTGTAAGCGGAGAGGTTCGGCCCCCTTCGTCACTGCGCGCACGCCTCGAAGCGTTTGCGCGGGAAGACCGGCCGCACCGCTCGATCGCTCCGCGAGCCAGGAGACCTCTCCCCCGGTATTCCGTTCCTGGTTCCAGCGCGAAGGACGCTGGAGGGAGTCATGACACCGGAATCCTCGACGTATCTCGTCGCGCACGAGGTTTCGTACGCGTACCCGCGCCGCGGCCGCAGCGGCGGCCTGGCCGCGCTGTCAGGCGTCAGCCTGGGCGTGGCGCGAGGCTCGTTCACGGGCCTGCTCGGCCCCAACGGCTGCGGCAAGACCACGCTCCTCAAGCTGATGGCCGGCGTGCTGCGGCCGTCGAACGGCACCGTGACATTCCAAGGGCGGGTGCTGGCGGACATGCCGCGCCGCGCCGCCGCGCGGCACATGGCCGTCGTCCCGCAGGACACCCATCCGGCGTTCGACTACACCGCGCTCGAGATCGTCCTGATGGGACGGCATCCGCACCTGCGTCCGACCCAGCTCGAAGGCCCTGGCGATCTCGCCATCGCGCGCGAGTCGCTCGAGTCCACCGGCACGCTCCATCTCGCGCACCGGCCGTTCACGTCGCTCAGTGGAGGTGAACGGCAGCGAGTCGTCATCGCCAGCGCGCTGGCGCAGCAGCCCGAGGTGCTCCTGCTCGACGAGCCGACCGCCTCGCTCGATCTCGGCTATCAGCTCGAGGTGGCGTCGCTGCTCCGCCGCTTGAGCCGCGAGCACGACGTCACGATGGTGATGGCGACGCACGACCTCAATCTGGCGGCGTCGATGTGCGACGCGCTGGCACTGCTGCGCGACGGACGCCTGCTGCGGCACGGGCTGACGGCAGACGTGCTGACCGCCGGGTCCGTGCGCGAGCTCTACGACGTCGAAGCCGACGTGCACTTCCATCAGGCGGCCGGCCACCTCACGGTGACGCCGGTGCGGCGGGCCGGATGATGACGGACGGCACGATTCAGACGGCGATCTCCGCCTCGCTGACGCCGCTGCGGCCGATCCGCACACGGCTGGCCCTCACGGTGGCCGGATTCGGCGCATTGACGCTCCTGACGTGCGTGGTCGCGCCGCTGATCGGCAGTTCGTCCATCAACCTGCGCCGCGCGTTCGATTCCTCGATCCCGTTCGCCGGCAACGTCGACGCGCAGATCCTGTTCATCGCGCGATTGCCGCGCGTGCTCGCCGGCGCGCTGGTGGGCGCCGCGCTGGCGTCGTCGGGCGTGGTGTTCCAGGCGCTGCTGCGCAACCCGCTCGCCACGCCGTTCACGCTCGGCGTGTCGGCGGGCGCTTCGCTCGGGGCGATGCTGGTGATCATCCTCGGCGGCACGCTCGCCGTCGGCCCCTGGTCGCCGGTGCCGGCGGCCAGCCTCGCCGGCGCCGGTCTCGCGGCGGCGATCGTCTATGCGCTGGCCAACGGACCGCGGCGGGTGATGTCCACCACGGTCCTGCTCCTCGCCGGCGTCACGCTCAACGCGTTCTTCTCCGCGCTGATCGTCTTCGTGCAGTATCTGGCCAACTTCGCCGAGGTCGCCCGGGCCGCGCGGTGGCTGATGGGCGACCTCGACGTCGGCGGCTTCGATCCGATCCTGGCCGCCCTGCCGCTCGTCATCGTTGCCGCGCTGATCTTCGTGCGCCTGCCGGCGGCGCTGAACCTGATGGGAGTGGATCCGGATTCGGCCTCATCCCGCGGCGTGAACGTGGCCAGTACGCAGCGCTGGGCCTTTTTCAGCGCCTCTCTCGCCACCAGCGCGGCGGTCGCGCTGGCCGGCCCCATCGGCTTCATCGGCATCGTCGTCCCGCACCTCGTCCGGCTGCTCGTCGGCGTCGACCACCGCATCGTGCTGCCGGCCTCGGCGCTCTTCGGCGCGACGTTCCTCGTGGCGTGCGACCTGCTGGCCCGCACGCTGCTGGCCCCGGTGGAGATCCCGGTCGGCGTCGTCACCGCCATCATCGGAGGGCCGTTCTTCCTGTGGCTGCTCGTTCGCGAGGGTTGATCGTCGTTCTGCTGTTCGCGGCGATGGCCGCGGTGGCGTGCCGCGGCGCCGCGCCGCCGGCGCCGGCCCGTGCGCAGCGCATCGTGTCGCTCGTCCCCGCCGTCACGGAGATGCTCTACGCCGTCGGCGCCGGCCCGCAGGTCGTCGGCGTCAGCAGCTACGATCACTTCCCGCCGGAAGTGGAGACGCTGCCCAAAGTCGGGGCGCTCATCGACCCTGATACCGAACGCATCCTGTCGCTCCGGCCCGACCTGGTGGTCGTCTACGGCTCGCAGACCGACGTGGAGGCCCGCTTCAAGAAGGCCGGCATCCAGACGTTCAACTATCGCCACGGCGCCACCGACGCCATCCTCGGCACCTTGGACACGATCACGGCGCTCGGCAGCGCCACGGGGCACGAGGCGCAGGCGCGCGAGGTGGTGGTGCGGATAACGACCGGGCTCGACCGCGTGCGGATGCGGGTCGCCGGGCTCACCCGCCCGCGAACGATGCTGGTCATCGGCCGCCTACCTGGCACCATGCAAGGCCTGTTCGTGGCCGGGGGCAGCGGCTTCCTCAACGAGATGCTGGAGACCGCCGGTGGTCAGAACGTGTTCGAGGACGTCAAACGCGAGTCGGTACAGCCCTCGTCAGAAACCCTGCTCCGTCGCGCGCCCGACGTCCTGATCGAACTGCGCGCCAGCCAGCCCGCGGGCGACTATCAGGCCGGCGACCTCGAGGTATGGAACACGCTGGCGTCGATTCCGGCCGTCCGCGATCACCGCGTCCACGTGCTGGTGGGCGACCTCGTCGTGGTGGCGGGGCCACGGCTTGCCGAGGGCGCCGAGGCCATCGCGCGGACACTGCACCCGGACGCCTTCAAATGAAGATCCTGCTGTCGTGGAGCTCGGGCAAAGACAGCGCGTGGGCGCTCCACGTGCTGCAGCAGCGGCACCCGGGCGCCGTGGCCGGCCTGCTCACGACGATCAACGAAGCCGTGCAGCGGGTGGCGATGCACGCGGTGCGGCGGGACGTGCTCGAAGCGCAGGCCGCGGCCGCCGGCCTGCCCCTGCGGCTGGTGTCCATTCCCGAGCCGTGCTCGAACGACGAGTACGAATCGCGGATGCGCGTCTGCACCGATCAGGTGCTCCGCGAGGAGTTCACGCACGTGGCGTTCGGGGACCTGTTCCTGGAAGACGTGCGGCGCTACCGGGAAACCAACCTGGCGGGCACGGGGCTGACGCCGCTGTTCCCGCTGTGGCAGATCCCGACACCGCAGCTGGCGCAGCAGATGATCGACGGCGGGCTCCGCGCCCGGCTGGCCTGCGTGGACACGCGAGTGCTCGACGCTTCATTCTGCGGGCGCGAGTTCGACGCGTCGCTGCTCGCCGATCTGCCCGCGGCGGTCGACCCCTGCGGCGAGAACGGCGAGTTCCACACCTGCGTCTACGACGGACCGATGTTCGCGCGGCCGCTGCCGATCGACACCGGCGTGGCGGTGACGAAGCCGCCGTTCTCGTGGCGCGACTTCACGCCGTCGCTCGCGGCGGCCGCGCCGGTCACGCCGGGCGCATGACGGCCGACCGCTACCCGCGGCGGATCGTCTGCCTCACCGAGGAAACCACCGAGACGCTGTATCTCCTCGGCGAAGGCGACCGCGTGGTGGGCGTGTCGGGCTACACCGTGCGCCCGCCGGAAGCCCGCCGCAAGCCGCGCGTATCGGCCTTCACGCACGCGCGCTACGAGAAGATCGAGGCGCTCGCGCCCGATCTGGTGCTCGGCTTCTCGGACCTGCAGGGCGACATCGCCGCCGACCTGGCCAAGCGCGGCTACGCGGTGATGCTGTTCAACCAGCGCAGCATCGCCGAGATCCTGCAGATGATCCTCATCGTCGGTGGCCTCGTCGGCCGCGCCGATCGCGCCGCGGCGCTCGTGGCCGAGCTCGAGACCGGCATCGACACCGTGCGCAAACGCGCCGCCGTGCTGCCGTCGCGGCCGCGTGTCTTCTTCGAAGAATGGGACACGCCGCTCATCTCGGGCATCCGGTGGGTGGAGGAGCTGGTGGAGATTGCCGGCGGCGACCCGATCTTTCCCGAGCTTCGTGACGCCAAGCTGGGCAAGGATCGCATCGTCGACGCCGATGAAGTCGTGCGCCGTTCGCCCGAGGTGATCCTGGCGTCGTGGTGCGGCAAAGCTGTGCGGCCCGAACGCATTCGATCGCGGCCGGGCTGGGACGTGGTGCCCGCCGTGCAACGCGGCCAGATATACGAGATCAAGTCCCCGCTCATCCTTCAACCCGGACCGGCTGCGCTGACAGACGGGCTGCGTCAGCTCTACGACGCGATCAGCGCCGCCGTCGCATGCACGACTTGAAAAACTTGCGCGCCCGCGGCGCGAAGCACGTCAGGTGAAGCACGGCCAACTCGCGCAGGTCTGCACGAGCCGCCAGTGGCGCGCGCATTGCTCTTGGTGGCGCCACTCCCCGCCGCTTCGCGGAGGCACGATGACTCGAGCTTGCGCTCTCTTGGGTACCGTTGTTCTGATGGGCTCGCTGGCCACACCGGCTCAGGCGATTCCGATCAGCGGGCAGACCTTGATCGCGACCGGCGGGGACGTCGTGGTGACGTTTGAGTCGAATGGGGCCGGCTATACCAGCGAGCTCTTCCTGGATGGTCTGTTCGGCGACAGCCTCGGGGCCATCTTCAACAACGTGACCACACCGGTGGGCGCGACCGTGAATCTCGGGCCTTTTGACGCCGGCACCGAGCTGGTCTTCAGGCTGCTGGTACAGCAGACCGCAGACGCGTTCTACACCGGACCGGGGGACCGCAACCTCGACGGCATGGTGCACGCCCTGATTCAGGATGTGGCGGGGCAGGTGCTCGTCGGCTTCGAGGATATTTTCGGCGGCGGCGATTTCGACTACGACGACCTGGTGTTTGCGTTCAGCAACGTGAGCGCGGTGGAAGAGGCCGGTGGTGGTGGCGCCGGCGGTGGTGGCGTGACCGCGGTGGACGAACCCGGCTCGCTGCTGATGTTCGGCGTCGGCCTGACTGGGCTCGTACTCGTGATGAAGCGTCAGTCCGTCAAGCGCTGAAAAGACCTTCGGCCCTACTTCTTTGCTTTGTTCGCCAGCCAGCGCGCGATGCCGCTGAAGTCGGCGACCGGCGCGCGGAATTCCTGCGGCGTCATCACGTTCATCATGTCGCGATGCGTCGGGCCGCCGTAGGGCGCCGGGCCGTAGAGCAGGTTGTCGAGCGGCGTGAAGAGCTTGATCGAAGGCGCCGGCGCGTAGACGTTGACGTAGTAGCGGAGGTTCAGGCCGTCGTAATCCTGACGCTCGGCCGATTTCCGCAAGCCGCGCTGGATGCGGGCGAGGTTGAGCCCGTACTGCTCGGTACTCGCGGACGCGGCCGGAGCGGCCGGGGCCGCGGGCTCCTGGGTTTGAGCGCTCGCGCCAGCCGCCAGCCCCACTACCACCAACGCCGATGAGACGACGGGAATGGCCCGCATGTGCAATCAGACGCTGCCGGGCGGCGTCTGGCTCTCGCACCTGATTATCCTTCATCCGCCCGTCGGCGACCGGCTCAGGCCAGGAACAGCGGCGCGCCCAGACTCGGGATGATCCCCAGTGCGCCGGCGCGCGCAAACATCAGATCGATCGCACGCCGCCCCTCGCTCCCGAGGTTCACCGAATACTGGTTCACGTAGAGGTCGATGTGCTTGTACATCACCTCCTCGCTCATTTCCTGCGCATGGGCCCGGACGTACGGCAGGCTCGCCTCCGGATGTGCGAACGCGAACTCGACGCTGCGGCGCATCACGCGATTCACGGCGTCTTTCACCTCGCCGCTCAACGCACGACGCACGACGATGCCGCCGAGCGGAATCGGCGCGCCGGTCTCGGCCTCCCAGAATTCGCCGAGGTCGATGATCTTCTTCAGCCCCTTCGCCTCGTAGGTGAAGCGGTTTTCGTGAATGATCAACCCGGCGTCGAACCGGCCGTCGAGCACCGCGGCTTCGATGTCCGAGAAGACGATCGGCGTCTTGTCCTGCGCCGTCGGAAAGGCAAGACCGCACAGAAAGTTGGCCGTGGTGAGCCGCCCGGGGATGGCGATGCGGACACCACCGGCGGCGACTTCCTCCCGGGGGATCGCCCGCTTCGAGATCAGCAGCGGCCCGCAACCGTTGCCGAGCGCGCTCCCCGCATCGAGCAGCACATAGCGGTCGGCGCAGTACGGGTAGGCGTGGAAGCTCAGTTTGGTGGCGTCGACCTCGCCGGCAATCGCCGCGGCGTTCAACGCGTCGATGTCCAGCAGGCGTACCTCGAAGTCCAGCCCCTCGGTATCGATGCGGCCGTGCACCATCGCATCGAACATGAAGCAGTCGTTGGGACACGGCGAGTAGGCGAGCGTGAGCGTCATCCCTCTTCGATCAGGCGCAGGCCGACGTCGTTGAGCGCGGCCACCGCCTCCTGGAGCTTCCACGCTCCGCGATTGCGTTTCTCCACCATGTTGGATACCGCGCGTACCTGGGCGAAGCGACTGCCGGACGCGAGACACGCGTACATGAACGCGGCGCCTTCCATGGTCTCGACGACCGGCTGAAAGCGCTCGACCACGCGGGCGATCGAGCGCTCGTTACCGTGGACCGTGTTGACGGTAATGGCGGTCGCCGCCGGCAATCTCGCGATCACACGATTGCCCTTCGCCTCGGGATTCACCAGCAGGCCGCCGCGGAACGGCGGCTCATTGGCACCGAGCAGCCCAAGCTGCTGCACGGTCAGGAACTGCTCGTCGTCCTCGGCCCCGAGCTCCGCGATGCAGTCCGCCACGACGTTGACCACCGTGCCGGGCGGGTATGCCGGGTCGAAGCTGCCGCACACACCGAGATTGACCGCCAGGTCGTACGACTCTCGCGCCAGCACGCGTCCGCACCAGGCGGCCGTCGCGACCATGCCGACGCCAGTCGTCAGAACATCCACTTGATGTGATCCGTGCGTGAAGGCTCGGAGCCGCTCGGAGGAGAGGGAGGACGATGCCGGTGTGAGCCGGGCGAAGAGCGGCGCGAGCTCGAGCTCGGTGGCCGTGACGAGGAGCACCCGCATGTGCGGCTCTACCCTACGCGTCTACTGGTTGTCTTTCCACTCCTCGTACCAGGCCATCTGGATGGCCTCGAGCTTCGGCTCGTTCGAGGCTTTCGGGTCGCCCTCGAAGCCGTCCAGCCCCAGCACCCTGTCGCGCAGATCGGTAAACCGGACTGTCAGCGGGTCGACGGTCGCGTACTTCTCGAACAGGGCAATCCCGATGTCCTCGGCGTCGGTCCAGTTCACGGCCGTGCCTCCGCTTTTTCCTCCGTCGCCCGGCTCTCGGCGGCCGGCTCCCGGTCGGACTTACCGAGCTGGATCGCACCGCCCTCCTGGACATAGTTGCGGGTGTACATGGGGAACTCCACCGTCACGTCGCCTTGAATGACCGCCTGGCATCCGAGCCGGGAGCTCGTGGTGAGGTCCCAGGCGGTGTCGAGGCGATCCGCCTCGGCATCCGACATCTCGCTCAGGTTGTCCATCCCCTTGCGGACGATCAGGTGGCAGGTGGTGCAGGCACAGCTGCCGCCGCAGGCATGCTCGAGCGCAATGCCCTTGTTCATGGCCAGATCGAGAAACGATTCCGGCAGGCCGTGACCGTCGTAGGGGAGCTTCCCCTGCTCGAACTCGACGGTGGTTTCCTTGCCGTCCTTGATGAAGGTGACCTTGGGCATTGCTCCTTCTTGTCCGCCGAAGCTTCAGCGAAGGCGAACGCAGTTTCTAGACGTCGTTGACGCTCCTGCCGGCGAGCGCCTCGCGCACGCTGTTGTTCATCATCACTTCCGCAAGATGGCGCGTCGCGTCGTTCAGCGCGTGCGTCGCCCCGTGAATCACTTCACGGTCCGTGCCGGCAATCGCCGCCTTCAGCGCCGCCACCGCCTTTTCGATCGACGCGACCTCCGAGGGCGGAACCTCATGGCCGGCAAGCTGCGCGAAATCGGGCCGGCGCAGCGACTTCTCGGTGGCATGCACGATGCTCTCGGCCTCGTTCCGCGCATCGATCAGCAGCCGCGCTTCGAAGTCGGCCTCGGCATGCTCGAACGAGTCGATGAGCATGCGCTCGACTTCGGCGTCGGTGAGGCCGTACGACGGCTTCACGTCGATCGTCTGCTCGATGTCGGTGCGGAGCTCCTTGGCGCTGACGCTGAGGATGCCGTTGGCGTCGATCTGGAAGCGCACCTCGATGCGCGGCAGCCCGGCCGGCATCGGCGGTATGCCGCGCAGGCGGAAGCGCGCCAGCGACCGGCAATCGGTGGCCAGCTCGCGCTCGCCCTGCAGCACGTGCACGTCCACGGCGGTCTGGCCGTCCACGCCGGTGGTGAACATCTCGCGGCCACTGGCAGGAATCGTGGAGTTGCGCAGGATGATCTTCGTCGTCACGCCGCCCATCGTCTCGATGCCGAGCGACAGCGGGGTCACGTCGAGGAGCAGCATTTCGCGGCGGCCGGAAATCAGGATGTCGGCCTGCACGGCGGCGCCGACGGCAACCACTTCGTCGGGGTTGAGGCCGGCGTGCGGCGTGCGGCCGAAGAGCTCCTCGACCAGGCGGCGCACCAGCGGAACGCGCGTGGAGCCGCCGACCAGCACCACCTCGTCCACTTCGCGCGGCTCGAGGCCGGCGTCGTCGAGCGCCTGCCGCACCGGCGTCAGCGTCCGATCCACGAGCGGGCGGATCAGCCTCTCGAACTCCTGGCGCGTGATGCGGCGGGTGAAGCCGTCCGGCAGCGCCGGCGAGCGGTCGACGCTCAGCACGGTCTCGTCGCCCGTCGAGAGGTCGATCTTGGCCTGAATGGCCGCCTTGCGAATCGCCTGGACCGTCTCGGCGGGCAGGCCGTGGCCCGCCGTGCCGAGCTCGGCGAGCACCAGCTCCGTCAGCAGGCGATCGATGTCGTCGCCGCCCAGGTGGGTGTCGCCGTTGGTCGACAGCACCTGGAACACGCCGTCCTCGACCTTGAGGATCGAGATGTCGAACGTGCCGCCGCCCAGGTCGTACACGGCAATCGTGCCGCGGTTCTTCTGATCGAGCCCGTAGGCCAGCGACGCGGCGGTCGGCTCGTTGATGATGCGCAGCACCTCGAGGCCGGCCAGCCGGCCGGCGTCGCGCGTCGCGGTGCGCTGCGCGTCGTTGAAGTAGGCCGGCACGGTGATCACCGCGCGGTCCACCTCGAAGTCGAACTCGCCCTGCTCGCGGAAGTGCTCCTCGGCGCGGCGCTTCAGCTCCCGCAGCACGAAGGCGGAAATCTCCGGCGGCGCAAACTCCCGGTCGCCGACGCCGATGCGGACCACGCCGCCCGGCTCACCGCCGACGCGGAACGGCAGCAGATGCGCCTCGCCCTGGACGTCATCCACCCCGCGGCCCATGAAGCGCTTCACCGAGTAGACCGTTCGCGAGGGATCCGTCAGCAGCCGGCGCTGGGCCTCGCGGCCGACGAACACCGTGCCCGACGCCTCCACCGACACCACCGACGGGACGAGCGCGTCGCCCGAGGCGTCGCGGATGACGACCGGGCCCCGCTCGGTGGCGTAGGCCACCAGGCTGTTGGTCGTGCCGAGGTCGATGCCCACCACCTTACCCATGCGCCGCGGCCTCGCGCTCGATGGTGCCGAGCAGGTTGGTGATGTAGTTGCGCTCGAGCAGCAGCCGTCGCAGCGATTCGAGCGTGGCCCGCCGGGCATCCGCGGGCGCATCCGCCTGACGATCCCACTGCTCGCTGGCCTCGACCAGCGCACGCTCGTGCTCGTCGCGCTTGGCTTCGATCGGCTGGCGCGCCGTGGCGAGCCGCGCCGCCAGGGTGGCGGCGTCGGTGCCCGACTCGCGCAGCTCCCGGATCTCGTCGAGCTCTTCGTTCAGCGCGAACACTTCTTCGAGCAGCCCCGGCGGCACCGTGGCCGCGCCCTCTTCCGACTTGCCCATCGGCAGCCCCTCGATCGTCAGCAGGTGCTCGATGCGCGACACCGGCTGCTTGAGCGCGCGGTAGGCGTCGTTGAGATACGACGACCGCTCGAGGCTTGCCAGCCGTTCGGCCGGCGACGCGTTGTAGTAGAAGTCCGGGTGGAACTTGCGGCTCAAATCGCGGAAGCGCCGATCGAGCTCCTGCGGGTCGATCACCAGCCGGCGCGGAAGGCCGAGGAACGCAAAGTAGTCGCCGTGGCGGCCGAGCGACTGGATGCGGCTGCAATTCGGACAGAAATGCTCGTCCACCGGCACGCTGGTGTTGCAGCTCCGGCACTCCGGAGGCGTGGCAGAACGGACGGTCAGCGGCTGCGCGCTCATGACGACCGACGCTCCGCCACTGGAATATGAGGCTCCGCCTCGGTCGTGGCAGTTTCTCTTTGCCCCGCTCCGCGGGGCAGGACGTCTACTTTGGCCAGTTGTAGGCGTGCCTCTCTTGTCATTGGTCTGGCTCTGAAGACGTCGGCGAGGACGGCGGCGCCCTACGCGCCGAACGAACTACCGCACCCGCACGACTGCTTCGCGTTGGGGTTGTTGAACACGAAGCCTTTGCCCAGCAGGGCGGTGTCGTAGTCGAGTACCGTGCCGTTCAGAAACAGATAGCTCTTCTTGTCCACGAAGATTTTGGCGCCGTGCCCCTCGAACACCTCGTCGCCGAGGCGCGCCTGCTTCTCCCACGCGAACGTGTAGCTGAGGCCGGAGCACCCGCCACCCTTGACGCCCACACGAAGACCGCCCTCGCTGATGCCCTGCTTGGCCATCAGCGACTGGATCTTCTTCGCGGCCACGTCGGTAATCTCGATCATCGGTTCTCACGGGCCACCTGAAGGTGGCCCCCACATTAGGCCGTCGGCTGCGCCGCCGGCTGCACGGCTCCCGTCTTGTCGTCCTGCTTCTTCTTGTAGTCGGCGATGGCCGCCTTGATCGCGTCTTCGGCCAGCACCGAGCAGTGGATCTTCACCGGCGGCAGCGCCAGCTCCGCCACGATGTCCGTGTTCTTGATCGCCAGCGCCTGATCGACCGTCTTGCCCTTGAGCCACTCGGTGGCAAGGCTCGAGCTGGCAATCGCCGATCCGCAGCCGAACGTCTTGAACTTCGCGTCGTCGATGACGCCGGTCTCGGGGTTCACCTTGACCTGCAGCTTCATCACGTCGCCGCACTCCGGCGCGCCCACGAGCCCGGTGCCCACGTTGACGTCGTCTTTCGGCAGCGAGCCGACGTTGCGCGGGTTCTCGTAGTGGTCGATCACTTTGTTCGAATAAGCCATTTGGTTTTCTCCGTCGACGGGCCGCCTAAAGGCGGCCCCTACGTTCTAATGCGTGACCCATTGCATCTTCGACAGGTCCACGCCCTCTTTCACCATCTCGTAGAGGGGCGACATCTCGCGCAGCCGCCGCACCACGCTCGTGAGCTTCTCCACTACGTAGTCCACTTCCTCGTCGCTCGTCCACCGGCCGAGGCCGAATCGGATCGACGAGTGCGCCAGGTCGTCGCCGGCGCCGAGCGCCTTCAACACGTACGACGGTTCGAGGCTGGCCGACGTGCACGCCGAGCCCGACGACACCGCCACCTCGTTGATGCCCATCAGCAGCGACTCGCCCTCGACGTAGGCGAACGAGATATTCAGGTTGTGGGGCAGCCGGTGCTCCATCGACCCGTTGATGTAGATCTCGTCCAGGTTGTCGTGCAGCTTCTTGTTCAGACGATCGCGCATCGCGCTCAAACGCGCGCTCTCGGTGGCCATTTCAGCCTTGGCCAGCGCCGCCGCCGCGCCCAGCCCGACGATGCCCGGGACGTTCAACGTGCCCGACCGCATGCCGCGCTCGTGGCCGCCGCCGCTGATCTGCTCGGCCAGCAGCACGCGCGGGTTGCGCCGCCGCACGTAGAGCGCGCCGACGCCTTTCGGGCCGTAGAACTTGTGGCCGCTCAGCGACACCAGATCGACCTTGTTCTGGTTGACGTCGAACGGCACCTTGCCGGCGGCCTGCACCGCGTCCGTGTGGAACAGGATGCCCTTCGCCTTCGCGATCGCGCCGATCTCGGCAATCGGCTGCAGCACGCCAATCTCGTTGTTGGCGGCCATGATCGTGATGAGGATGGTCTTGTCGGTGATGGCGTCCCGCAGTTCGTCGAGGCTGATGCGCCCGTCCTTCTGCACCGCCAGATAGGTGACGCGCGCACCTTGCTTCTCGAGCTTCTTGCAGGTGTCGATCACCGCCTTGTGCTCGGTGACGCAGGTGATGATGTGGTTGCCCTTCTCCCGATACATCTCGGCCGCGCCCTTGATCGCGAGGTTGTTCGCCTCGGTGGCGCCGCTCGTGAAGATGATCTCCTTCACGTTGGCGCCGATCAGGTCGGCCACCTGCTTGCGAGCGGCCTCCACGGCTTCTTCCGCCTCCCAGCCGAACGAGTGGTTGCGGCTGGCGGGGTTGCCGAAATGCTGCGTGAAATACGGCAGCATCGCGTCCACGACGCGCGGGTCAACCGGCGTCGTCGCGTGGTAGTCCATGTAGATCGGCAGCTTCATCATCTACTCCGTAGGCGAACCTGAAGGTTCGCCTCTACGTACTAATCGCCCGTCGCATGATCGCGACCGGCGCGGAAACAGTTTCGGCGTCGGGCCGCGGCGCCTCGCCCTTGATCTGGTCGGCGGCCATCTCCGCCACCGACACGGTGGCGAGCGCCGCCGCAATGCGCTCCCGGATCTGCCACAGCGGATCGCGCACGCTGCACTTGCTGTACTGCTCGCAGCCGCTGTTCTCCGTCGAGCACGCGGTCACGCTGAACGGCCCGTCGATCGCCTGGATGACGTCGGCCACGCTGATCGACGCCGCCGGCCGCCGCAGCGTGTAGCCGCCGCGCGTGCCCTGCGTCGAGACCAGCAGCCCGTTCCGGACGAGCCGCTGCAGCACCTTGGCCATCAACTCGATCGGAATGTCGTACTGCTCGGCGATCTCGCGCGCGCTCACCGACACCGGCCCGTCCCGGTTGAGGGCCAGGTGCTTCATCGCGATCAGCGCGTAGTCGGCCTTCTTGGAGAGGCGCAGCATTGGGGAATTTTTCTAAATCCGACTCTTACAGTCGTAATTCTAGTCCGCGTGGCCGAACTCCGTCAAGAATGGTCGGACTTAGCTGGCGGCTCTCCTGGAAGCCTTTGGCCTCTAGCCTTTGGCCTCTGGCGGGCTAAAGGCTAAAGGCAAGAGGCTAGAGGCCCTCAATACTTGGGCTGGCTCGGATCGACCTTGTCGACCCACTCCAGAATGCCGCCCTTCAGGTTCAGGACGTCGGTAAAGCCGACGGTCTTCAGGAAGTCCTGCGCCTTGGCGCTGCGGCCGCCCATTTTGCAGTGCGCGACGATCTGCCGGTCCCGCGGCAGCTCCTGGTAGCGGCGCGGCAGCTCGCCGAGCGGGATCAGCGTTGAGCCCGGGATCTTGTTGATCTGATACTCGTTGGGCTCGCGCACGTCGAGGATGAACGGCGTCTCGCCGGTGTCGAGCTTCTTCTTCAGCTCGACCGGGGTGATTTCGGTTGCGCTCACGGTCGCTCCTGCGGAGTGGTCCTGGGCCGGCTGCACGATGCCGCAGAACTGGTCGTAGTCGATGAGCTTGGTCACGGTCGGATGGGTGCCGCACACGGGGCAGTCCGGATCCTTCCGCAGCTTCAGCTCGCGGAATTTCATGTTGAGCGCGTCGTAGATGAGGAAGCGCCCGATGAGCGGCTGGCCGATGCCGGTCAGCAGCTTGATCGACTCGGTGGCCTGGATGACACCGATGACGCCCGGCAGCACGCCCAGCACCCCGCCCTCGGCGCAGCTCGGTACGAGCCCGGGCGGCGGCGGCTCGGGATAGAGGCAGCGATAGCACGGGCCGTCCTTGGTGGCAAACACCGACGCCTGGCCTTCGAAGCGGAAGATGCTGCCGTAGGCGTTCGGAATGCCCATCAGCACGCAGGCGTCGTTGACCAGGTATCGCGTCGGAAAGTTGTCGGTGCCGTCGAGGATGACGTCGTAGCCCTTGAACAGGCGCATCGCATTGTCGGACGACAGCGCTTCTTCATAGGTCTCGACCTGCACGTGCGGGTTGAGCGCGTTGATCTTGTTCTTGGCCGATTCGAGCTTGGTGCGCCCCACGTCGTTGGTCGTGTGCAGCAGCTGCCGCTGCAGGTTGCTGTAGTCCACGACGTCGAAATCGACGATGCCGATGCGCCCCACGCCGGCTGCCGCCAGATACATTGCCGCCGGCGAGCCCAGACCGCCGGCGCCGATGCAGAGGACGCTCCCTGCTTTGATCTTGCGCTGCCCGTCCATGCCCACCTCGGGCATGATCAGGTGGCGGCTGTAGCGCTTGATCTCCTCGGCGTCGAGCGTCGGCAGATCCACGTCAGTTGCGGAGGTCATCACTGCTCCCGCCAGCCACGCTCGGCACGATGCTCAGCTGATCGCCCGGCTTCACCGGCGTCTGCTCCTTCTGCAGGTAGCGGATGTCTTCGTCGTTCAGATATACGTTGACGAAGTTCCGCAGCCGCCCCTCGTCGGTATAGAGGTGCTTCTTCAAACCGTCGTGGCGGGTGGTGAGGTCCTTGAGCAGCTCGCCGACGGTGGCTCCGGACACTTCCACCGACTCCTTCTTGTCGGTGAACGGCCGCAGCGGCGTCGGGATGTGAATCGTGTTAGGCATGAGTCAAGTTTTCCTGATCGAAGGCGGAGCGATCTTCCTGCAGGCGCCACGAGGTCATGTCCTCGGGCACGCCGGCTTTCACGGACACGATGACGTACGAGAAGAACGGCCACGCGTGGTCGAGGTCGTACTGCGACGGCCGCGCGGGGTGATCGGGGTGCGAGTGATAGAACCCCAGTAATTCGATGCCGAGCGCGCTCGCGCGTTTCTCGGCTTCACGATAGTCCTGCGGACGCACCAGGAAGCGCCGGCGCGGGCCTTCTTCCGTGGTGTTCGGGAGCGCATACGTGGCCGTGACGACGCCCTCGCGCCCGTAGAGCGCGCCGCAGCACTCGTTCGGGTAGGTTTCCACGCCGTGCGCACGAATCGCGTCGCCCACCCCAGCCTCGAGCGTCAGCCCCATCAGCGCGTCCCACCGGCTGGAGTTCCCCCGCCCGCCTGGTCCCAGAAGCGCTCGGACAGGTATTTCTCGCCACCGTCACAGAAGATCACCACCACCACCGCATCCTGCGCGCGCCGCGCCACGTCCAGGGCACCGGCCAGGTTGGCGCCGCTCGAAATGCCCACGAACAAGCCTTGCCGGGCGAGCTGGCGCGTGTACTCGAACGCGTCCTCGGTGCCGACGCCGAGGTCTTCGTCGGCGAGCCTCGGATCGTAGATCCCCGGCACGATGGCCGTGGCCATGTGCTTCAAACCCTCGAGACCGTGCAGCGGCGAATCCGGCTGCACCGAGGTGAGGCGGATCGACGGCTTGGCCTCGCGAAACCGGCGTCCGGCGCCCATGAACGTCCCGCTCGTGCCCAGCCCCGCCACGAAGTGCGTGATGCGCCGCTGCGTCTGCTCGAGGATCTCCGGGCCGGTCGTGTCGTAGTGTGCCCGCCAATTCCCAGGATTGTTGTACTGGTCAGGATAGAAATACAGGTCCGGCTCCTCCGCGTACATCGCCTTGGCCTTGATGATGGCGCCGTCCGAGCCTTCCATCGGATCGGTGAACACCACCTCGGCGCCGAATGCCTTGAGAATCCGCTTGCGCTCGGGCGTCACGTTTGCGGGCACGCACAGCCGCACCCGGTAGCCGCGCGCGGCGCCGATCATCGCGTAGGCAATGCCGGTGTTGCCCGACGTGGCGTCGAGCAGGATCTTGTCGCGCGTGAGTGCGCCCGACTTCTCGCCGTCGGCAATCATCCGCGCCGCCGCCCGGTCCTTCACCGACCCGCCCGGATTGCGCCACTCCGCCTTGGCGTAGAGCTCGACGTTGCGGAGGCCCGTCTCGAAACTCGACAGCCGGACGAGCGGGGTGTTTCCGATCAGGTCGACGACAGACGAGACGCTCGGGGACTGCCCTGGGGTGACGACCGCCATATCCGACTGTTCCAGTCCGAGATTATCACAGGTCGTCAGTTCACCTTCTTGCCGTCGGCGTCCCAGACTTCGACGGGTCCCAGCCCCAGCTCACGCAGCGGAACTTCGATCTTCGAGCGATCGCCCACCGCGATCACCACCATGTTCTCCGTCGCGAGGTATTTGCGGGCTACCGCCGCGGTCTGCGCGCCGGTGACGGCGTTCACCTGCGCTGCGTAACGTGAGTAGTAGTCGAGGCCCAGGTCGTAGACGAAGACGTTCGAGAAGTTGTTGACGGCGTTGGCGCTCGACTCGAACGCGCCTGGCAGCGAGTTGGCCATCGAGTCCTTCGCCCGCTGCAGTTCGTCGGCGGTCATCGGCTTTTGCGCCATGCTGAGGACTTCCTTGAACACCTCGGCAACCGCGGGCGCGGTGACGTCGGTGCGTACGCCAGCCGCGACCTGGAACGGGCCTGGCGTCCTTCGAAATGTGAACTGCGAGCTGGCGCCGTAGGTGTAACCGTGCGCCTCGCGCAGGTTCATGTTGATGCGGCTCGAGAAGAGTCCGCCGAGCGCCATGTTCATCACCTGCAGCGGCCGGAAGTCGGGCGACGACCGCTCGGCGCCGATGCCGGCCACACGCAGTTGCGTCTGCGGGCTGCCGGGCTTGTCCACGATCACCACGCGCGCCGAGGTCGTCGTCGGGGCGCCGATCGTCGCGCGCGTCGGCGAACCGCGCTCCCACGCGCCGAAGGCCTTGTCGGCAAGCGCGCGCAGCTCCGCCAGGGTGATGTCGCCGGCCACCACGAGCGCCGCGTTGTTCGGGACGAAGCGCTCCTTCCAGAACGCCTGCATGTCGGCGCGCGTGATCGCCTTCACCGAGGCCTCGGTGCCGATTTCGGCGAAGCCGTAAGGGTGGCGCGTGCCGTAGACGGCCTGCATCGCAATCGTGCCCACGAGGGCGGCGGGGTTGTCGCGCTGCTGCACCAGCTGCCCGAGCCGCTGCGCACGCTGGCGATCGATCTCGTCGGCTGGAAAAGCGGGGCGCAGCGTCACGTCAGCCAGCAGGTCCAGCGTCGCCGGGAAATTCGCGGCGAGCGACCGCGCCGACACGGTCATCGAATCCATCGAACTGCCCGTGCCGAGCGACGCGCCGAGGCGGGCGAGCTCGTCAGCAATGGCCAGCGCGTTGCGCGTGGACGTGCCTTCGTCCAGCATCGCGGCCGCGAAGTTGGCCAGGCCGGCCTTGTCGGGCGGATTCGAATCGCTGCCGCCGCGGAACACGAGGTTGGCGGCCACGATCGGCACCTCGTGCTTCTCGCTGAGGATCAGCGTGAGCCCATTCGGAAGCGTGGCGGTCGTCGGGGTCGCCAGTTGGAGCGACGTCGCGAGGCCGGGCTTCGGCTGCGTATTGCGCCACGGTTCGTCCACGTTGATCGACGGGCCCTTCGCGGTGGACGCCGCCGGCGGCGGAGGCGTGGGCGGCCCGGACGGAGGGGCGGGCGTACCGGGCACGGCGTAGATCACGCCGCGCGCGGTCGGAGTGAGATTGGCCTTGGCGAACGCCAGCACGCTGGCGGGCGTGACGGCGCGGTAGCGCTGGATGTCCTGCGTGAGATACCCGGGCTCTTTCAGGAAGTGGTTGTAGGAGTTCAGGCGATCGGCAATGCCGCCGAAGCCGCCCAGGCGCTCGAGACCGCCGATGATGTTGGTCTCGATGGTGTTGCGCGCGCGCTCGAGCTCCACTGCCGTCGGGGGGCTGGCGCGGAAGGCGGCCAACTCCTCGTCGATCGCCTTCTCCAGCTCCTCGGCCGTGTGGCCGGGGCGCGCGGTGGCTTCGATCTGGAACATCGAGCCGAGCATCAGCGAGTACTGCTGCGCGATGACGTTCTGCGCGATCTGCTTCTCGTAGACCAGCTTCTTGTACAGGCGGCTGGAACGGCCGGCACCCAGCACCTGCGCCGCCACGTCGGCGTCGGCATCACCCGGCTTGTAGATGGGCGGCGTGATCCACGCCATCGTCACACGGGGCAGCTGCGCGCGCACCTGCACCGTCTGACGCCGCTCGGTCGTGATCTTCGGCGTGGTCGCCGTGAGCGGGGGCACCGCGGGGCCGCGCTTGAACGTGCTGAAGTACTTGGTGACGAGCGCCTTTGTCTTCACCGGGTCGAAGTCGCCCACGATCACGAGGCTGGCGTTGTTGGGCGCGTAGTACTGCCGGAAGAACGAGTGCACGTCCTCGAGCTTCACCGCCTGGATGTCTTCGTGCGATCCGATGACGTTGCCGTAATACGGATGGTCCTTCGGAAAGAGGATCTGGACCGCGGCCTCGTCGGCGAGCCCGTACGGCTGGTTCTCGTAGCTCTGACGCCGTTCGTTGCGCACGACATCCTGCTGGTTCGAGAGCGACGTCTGCGTGACCTTCTCGAGCAGGTAGCCCATGCGGTCGGACTCGAGCCACAGGGCAAGCTCGATCTGATTCGACGGCACCGTCTCGAAGTAGTTGGTGCGGTCGAAATCGGTGGTGCCGTTGATGTCGCTGGCGCCCGCCGACTCGAGCAGCTTGAAGTGCGAGTCCTCGGGCGTGTGCAGCGAGCTCTGGAACATCATGTGCTCGAAAAGGTGCGCGAACCCGGTGCGGCCCTTGGCTTCGAACGCGGGGCCGACGTGGTACCACAGGTTCACCGCCACCATCGGCAGCCCACGCTTCGGGCTGAGGATGACGTCGAGGCCGTTCGACAGCGTGACCTTCTCGAAGGTGAGCTGCGGGATGTCGGACGCCCGCCGCGCCTGCGTGCTCGGCTGGGCGGTGGAGAGGGCGAGACCGGCGGCGACGAGCAGCGCGATCGAAAGCGGACGGCGGATGTTCATGACAGGCTTCTCCACAGATACCAGCACGCGACCGAACGATAGGGACGCCACGCTTCGCCAATCTTCTGCAGCCGGTCTGGCGTGGGCGTTTTGCGCAACCCGTAGGCCTTCTGCACCGCCTTGACGATGCCCAGGTCGTCCACCGGCAGCACGTCGGGCCGGTGCAGGCGGAACATCAGGAACATCTCGGCCGTCCAGCGGCCGATGCCCTTCACCTGCGTCAGCGCCGCGATGACCTCTTCGTCGGCCATCGGGTCGAGCGCGTGCAGCGGCAGCGCGCCGTCCTGCACCTTGCTGCCCAGGTCGCGCATGTAGCGCAGCTTCTGGCCGCTCAAGCCGACGCCGCGCAGCTGGACGTCGGTGAGCGCGGCCAGCGCCCGCGGCGTCGGCGCGCCGTCGAAGAGCGCGGTCAGCCGCGTGAAGATGGTGTGCGCGGCCTTGGTGGACAGCTGCTGCGACACGATGGCCTTCATCAGCGCGCCGAACGGATCGGCGTGCTGCGCGTCTGCCAGGCCGCACGTGCCGTGCGTCCGCATCAGGTCGCGAATCACCGGATCGCGCCGGGCGAGGTGCCGGCGCGCGCGGGCATAGTCGGTCGTCATCGGGGGGCGCGAGCTCGCAGCGATCCTATTTCAGGCTGAAGGTCACCGTCACTTGCGCGCGGACCTCGATCTGCCCGGCCGCCACCGGCGGGGCACCGCCGCCGGCCTCGGCCACCACGGCGCGCGCAAACGGCATCGGCACCGGGGGCGGCGTGCTGCCGGCTTCCTGGATTCTCAGCAACCGATCGAGCGCGCGGCCCGCGCCCGCGGCGGCGGCTTCGGCCTTCAGCCGGGCGTTCGTGACCGCGCGCCGCACTGCCTCGCGCTCGAGCTTGGCCTGGTCCTTCATGTCGAATCGCAGGCCGCTCACCGACGTGGCGCCCTGGTTGACCACGGCTTCGAGCAGTTCGCCCACGCGCCCCACGTCGTCCACCCGGACCTCGACGGAGTTCCGCGCCACGTAGCCCCTCGCCACGCGCTTGCCGTTGGTGAAGTCGAATTCCTGCTGCAGGTCGTATCCGGTGGTGCGCACGGCTTCGTCCGGGACCCTGGCCGACCGCAACGCGTCGAACACCGGGCGCATCAGGTCCGCGGTGCGGCGCTGCGCCTCGCGCGGGCTGGGCGCCCGTGATTCGGCGCTTACCATGATCCAGGCGCGATCCGGCGTGGCCTGCACGAGACCTTCGCCTGAGACCACGACCACCGACTCCTGTGGGGCGGGCGGAGCCGGAGCCTGCGCGTGCAGGGGTGCGACGACGGACAGCGACAGGAGCACGAGCGCCGAGCCCACGCGAAGCATGAAGGACCTCCTTGGTAGTGCCTTCCAGCCTACTAGAATGGCCGGATGGAAGTTTCCCAGGTGAACAACCGGCTCAGGAGCGCCATCGAACAGGCCAAAGCCCGGGCCCAGTCGCGCCG
>DASYRM010000026.1:0-2683 GCA_036004405.1 Vicinamibacterales bacterium | reverse complement strand
TCCGTGCACTGCCACCGCTGCCGACGCACCATGCCGTTGGCACTGGTGGACTCGATGAAGGTCAGCCACGCCGAGACGAGAGGCAAGGAGGTGCTAGTCATGGCGGGCGCCGTCGTCGCAATCCTCGCCGCGGAAGCGTTGGTGTGCTATATCGTCGGTGCCAAGGAGGGATGTTAGTCGGATCCTCCTCCCCACCCTCCCCTCCCCGCTGTAACTTCTCGCTCGCTCTCACCGACACGGAACGCGACGTGCGTATCAGCGACATGAATTGGATGCAGGTCGAGGCCTACCTGCAGCACGACGACCGCGCCGTGCTGCCGATCGGCAGGACCGAACAACACAGCTATCTGCGCCTGACGGTGGACTGCATTCTCCCCGAGCGCGTCGCCGCCGAAGCGGCCGAGCCGCTGGGCGTCCCAGTCTTCCCGGTGGTGGCCTACGGCGTGACGCCGTACTTCCGCGAATTCCCCGGCTCGATCTCGCTGCGCGTCGAGACCCACCTCGCGCTGGTGCGCGACATCCTCGACAGCATGGCGCACAGCGGCTTCAAACGCATCATGATCTGCAACGGCCACGGCGGCAACGGCGCCGTGCAACAGTTCGCGCAAGAGTGGGCCGCCGACCACCCCGGCTGCAAAGTGCTCTTCCATAATTGGTGGAACGCCCCCAAGACGTGGGCGAAGGTGCAGGCCATCGATCCCGATTCGTCGCACGGTTCGTGGATGGAGAACTTCCCCTGGACCCGCCTGCCCGGCGTGACGCTCCCGGACGGCGGCCGGCCCATGACGCCCATCGAGCAGATCCGCATGATGGATCCCGTCGCGCTCAAGAAGCACCTGGGGGACGGAAACTTCGGCGGCCGCTACCAACGCTCCGACGCCGAGGTCCTCGCGCTGTGGCAAGTCGCAGTGGAAGAAACGCGCGCGCTGCTCGACGGTACCTGGGGCGCGTGAAGTTCCTGGTCTGGGGTGCCGGCGCGATCGGCGGCACCCTCGGCGCCTACCTCGCGCGCGCCGGCCACGACATCACGCTGGTCGACACCGCCACCGACCACGTCGACGCGATCAACGCGCACGGCCTCCGCATCACCGGCCCGATCAGCGACTTCACGGTCCGCCCGCCCGCCCATCGGCCCGACCGTCTCACCGGCACCTGGGACACGATCATCCTCGCGACCAAAGCGCATCACACCGAAACCGCCGCCCGCGCCCTGCGCCCGCATCTCTCCCCCTCCGGCTGCGTCGTCTCGGCGCAGAACGGGCTCAACGAGCTGGCGATCGCTAAGGTCGTCGGTGAGGCGCGGACCGTCGGCGCGTTCGTGAACTTCGGCGCCGACTACATGGAGCCGGGCGTGATCATGTACGGCGGCCGCGGCACGGTGATGCTGGGCGAGGCCTTCGGCGAGCGCCGCATCTCGCCGCGCGTGACCGCCATCCGTGACGCCTGGCGCGACTTTGATGACCGCGCTGCGGTCACCGAGAACATCTGGGGCTACCTGTGGGGCAAAGAAGCCTACGGCGCGATGCTGTTCGCGACGGCGCTCACCAACGACTCGATCGCCGACTGCCTGGCACGGGCCGAGCATCGTCCGCTCTACATCGCGCTGGCCCGCGAAATCCTCGCGGTCGCTCATGCTCGCGGCGTGAAGCCCGAATCGTTCGACGGCTTCGATCCCGCCGCCTATCTGCCCGACGCGCCGGCCGGCGCCGCCGAGGCATCGCTCGACCAGCTAGTCGCCCACAATCGCAAGTCGGCCAAGACCCACACGGGCATCTGGCGCGACCTCGCGGTCCGCAAGCGGCCCACCGAAGTCGATGCGCAGCTCGGCATCGTCGCCTCGTTGGGCGCCGCGGCCGGCGTGCCGACACCGCTCACCGCACGGCTCGTTGAGCTGATTCACGAAATCGAGCGGGGCGAACGGCCGATGGGGCTCGCCGCGTTGGAGGCGCTCGCGGCATGAGTCTCGACTTCAAGGCCCGTACGGTGATCGTCACCGGCGCCGCGCACGGCTTCGGCCGCGCGATCAGCCAGGCGTTCGCCGCCCGCGGCGCGAAGGTCTGGGCCTGCGACGTGCTCCCAGACGAGCTGGCCGAGACGGAGCGGCTGTGCGGGAAGTCGTGCACGACTGCGGTCGTGGATGTGCGAGATAAGCAGGCCGTCGAACGGTTCGTGGCCGAGGCCGGAGCTGTGCACATCCTCGTGAACAATGCCGGCGGCGTGCTTGGGCAGGTCGGCCGGCCACTCGAGCAGGTAAGTGCGAAAGATTGGCAGGACATCTACGACGTGAACGTGACCGGAGCCTTCTATCTCTCACAAGCCGTAGCACCCAGCATGAAAGCCGCGCGCTTCGGCCGGATCATCAACATCTCGAGCGGCGCCGGACTGGGCATCAGCCTCACCGGCATCCAGGCCTACGCATCGGCGAAGGCGGCGCAGATTGGCCTTACGAGACAGCTCGCGCATGAGCTCGGCCCGTGGGGCATCACCGTCAACAACATCGCTCCCGGCTTCGTCCGCTCGAACCCGACCACCGAACGACAGTGGCAGTCGTACGGTGAGGAAGGTCAACGCTCGCTCGTGGAACGCATTGCATTGAAGCGGCTCGGCACACCCGAGGACATCGCCCACGGCGTGATGTTCTTCGCATCCGAGTACGCGGGCTGGATCACCGGCCAGGTGCTCT
>DASYRM010000025.1:0-2548 GCA_036004405.1 Vicinamibacterales bacterium | reverse complement strand
CCATCGACTCGTGCTGAAGGGGGATCACCGACGGCACGTCCGCCCAATTCACAAACCAATTCGCGCCCGACGCGACGGTCCCGGGCTCGGTCCAACCCGTGTCCGTGCGATCGGAGAAGCGCAACGTGGCGGTCTCGCCATGTCGTTCAACCCAGCTCAGCACGACGCGGTTTCCCGATGCCGACAATTGCGGCTGGGCAGTGTTGGCCATTGCAGGCGACGCCACCGGAATAACCTCGAGCAACCAGGCTTCCGCAGGTGACGCAGCCCGAGCTGACCAGGCCGCTCCGCCAGCAACGACGGCGCCCAGCAGCAAGAACAGCAATCGCTTCACCGGGTCTTCCTCCTCGCAGCGCCACATCATAGTCGACTGCAGCAAGGAGCGTCCGGTTGCGCCTTGCAGAGTCCAGCTCTCTTCTGGCGACGTCCGGGCGGTGAACCGGCGCCGTTTCAATCCGTTACGTTCCAGCAACAATCCGGAAACGATTCCCGTCGATACTGTGCCGTCGGGCAATGGGGCGGTATGGCGCGACCAAGTGGTGCGCCGCCAGAACATCACGACAGGAGCGAGTCAGATGAAGGCGCGTATTGTCGGCGGCATGGCAGGCATTGGTGTCCTCGCGTGGGCTCTCGTCGGACCGCCGAGCGTCGCGCAGCGAACGGCGACATGGCCGCTGTCAATCGGCACAATCAGCGCGCCCGCTGCCTCCAACAGCGGAGAACCGCAGCTCACCGTGTCCGATCGCGGCGTGCTCCTCAGTTGGATTGAACATGACGGTCCCAAGACGACGCTCCGATTCGCCGAGCGAACGGCGAGTGGCTGGACCGAGGCGCGCACCGTCGCGGCTGGTCGTGATTGGTCCGTCAATCCGATCGACGTGCCGTCGGTGCTGCATCTCGCGGATGGCACGCTGGTCGCGCACTGGCTGCAGCGGAGCGGTGCCGGCATGCACGCGAACGATGTTCGACTCTCGTACTCGAAAGACGACGGTCGGTCGTGGGCGCCATCGTTCACGCCGTATCACGACGCAGCCCAGAAAGAACGGCTGTTTGCCTCGCTGTTTCAAGTGCCGGGGGCTGGTCTTGGATTGGTCTGGCTCGAGGGGAACGCGATGCCGGCGGCGACGGGCACGGCCGAGCGGACCACGCACGATCACTCGGCCGGGGGCGATCACGCACGCCGGCAGCCAAGTGGACAGCGGGGACACGAGGCCCACGGTGAACGCGAACGGAGCGCCATGAGCACGAGTGGCGAGATGAGCCTGCGCTTTGCGTCGTTCGATACGGGGTGGAAATTGACCGCTCAGGCGCCCGTCGATCTGCGCGTGTGTGAGTGTTGTTCGACCGCCGCCGTGGCCACATCCGAAGGCGTGCTGGCGGCGTACCGCGACCGCAGCGAGGACGAGGTGCGGGACATTTCCGTCTCGCGCCTCGCGCAGGGCCGCTGGAGCGAGCCGGCCGTCGTGCACGCGGACAACTGGCGCATTCCGGCGTGTCCCATCAACGGTCCGGCGCTGAGCGCACGAGGTCGAAACGTGGCGATCGCGTGGTACACCGTGAAGCAGGATCAGGGACATGTGTACCTCGCGTTCTCGCGGGATGACGGCCGCAGTTTCGGCCAGCCGATCCGGCTGGACGACAGCGCATCGCTCGGACGTGTTGACGTTGAAATGCTGTCAGACAACTCGGCGCTCGCCACGTGGATCGAGGTGGCCGATGGTCGCTCGCAGTTCCGCGCGCGCCGCGTGTCGATGGACGGCCAGCGATCGCCACCCGTCACGATTGCCGGCCTTGCCGGAGGCCGCGCTGGCGGCTCACCGCGTGTGGCACGTCACGGCGACGAGCTGGTGTTCGCGTGGACTGAGAGCAGCGGCGACAAGGTGAAATTGCAGACGGCGGTCGCCCGCCTATCCAATCCGATGCGCTGAGGATGCCTCAATGACGAAAGCGGTTGTCGGATCATCGATGCGGCCGCTGGGAACGGACGGCGGTCAGGGCCGCCGCTTTCTCTTTCACCATCTGCCGCTTGCGCTTGCCAGCGCCGGGTTCCTCGTCGTGTTCATGACCGCGCCCCGATTCGACGCGCATGCGTCGGCGCACGGAGACATCACGAGCGGTCCATTTCCGCGGGCGCGAGCCGCTGGCGGCCCGATGGGCCACGCGGCGCCGGGGGATCCTGAACGTGATGGAGCGCCGACTGGAATGAGGAGTCATGGCGCCGATCACGCCGGGCGGACCAGCCACGGTGGTCATGGCCACACGAGTGCGACGCGTCCGGCCGAGCCCGAGTCGACGGCTCATGTCACGCGCGATGCCGGTTCGAGGCACAGCGACGGCACCAGCGAATCACGGGACGAGCGCGCCGACTCGTCGCTGTCACGACGCGTTCAGCAGCTCACCGTCGCGACGGGTTATCTCGGCGTCATCTTCCTCGCGCTCACGCTGCTGCTCGGTCCGGCGAACCTGCTTCTCCGCCGGCGCAATCCGGTCTCGAGCTATTTACGCCGCGATGTTGGGATATGGACCGCGATCTTCAGCCTCGCGCACG
>DASYRM010000024.1:0-2602 GCA_036004405.1 Vicinamibacterales bacterium | reverse complement strand
GTCGCGTCGAACAGCAATCCCGGGATCGGCAACCTGCTGCTCGAGCCGGTGCTGACTCACCTCTTCGGCCCGGAGCCGGCGATGGCGGCGCCGAGGGCCGTTGGCACTTCCGGCCATGCGCAACAGGTGGCGGGCGTCTATCTCGACCTCGATCGAACGCGCCACGACGTGTCGAGCAGCCGCGCGCTGATGCCGATGCTGCAGGCGCGAGTCGCCGCCGACGGAGACACGATCTGGTTGGCGGAGCGCCAGTGGACTGAAGTGGCGCCCTACGTCTTTCAGACACCGGGCAGTGGGGACCCGCTCGTCTTCCGCCAGACCGCGGGAGCGATGCCGGTGATGCAGACGTGGAACAGCACCTACGAGCGCATCGGGTGGACGCGGCAGACGCCGGTGCACCTGGCGTTCGTGGCGGCGTGCCTGCTCGTGTTCCTGCTGTCGGCGGTACGATTTATCGTCACGTGGCGACGCTGGCGCGAGGGGCGCAGCGCCCGTGCACTTGGCCTCTTCGTCGCCGCCGGCAACCTGGCGTTCGTTGGGTGGTACGCCGCCGCGCTCCGCCGGCTGGGCAGCACCACGCCGCTGCCCGCCGTCGATGTGGCATTCCTGACGCTCGGCGTCGTGACGGCGGTGGCGGCAGCGCTGCTCCCCGGCTTTGCGGTAGCGGCGTGGCGCGAGAGCTGGTGGACGCGCGGCGGCCGCGCCGCGTTCACGGTGTTTGCCGTGTCGGCCGTTGCGTTCGCCGCGTGGCTCGATGCCTGGAAGCTGCTCGGCTTCCGCTATTGACATGGGCCGCCTGAAGGCGGCCCTACGCCTCGTGTACCTACACCCGCCAGAAGCCGCGGCCCGGCGGCCCCGGCGCCGCCGGCTCGCCCGGACGCATGGCGATCCGGAAGGTTGCCGTGTAGCCGCTTCCGTTCTCGACCACCGGCAGCACCAGCTTCGCGCCACCCTCGCGAAAGATCATGTTGCGCGAGTTGAGAAGGCGCTGCCCCTTCTTCGACGCGTAGGGCGCGCGGGCGTGCACGCGATCGGTGAACGCGTCGTCGAAATAGAGCTGCGACGTGAACTCGTCGGTGCGCCCGCCCTCGCCCGGCCGCCGGATCTTGAAATGGACGTGCACGGCGCGTCCGCTGCGAGCTCGAGGTGCAGCCGCAGCAGCTCGCGGATGGCGAGCTCGGACGACGAGCACGCGGCGAGGCGGCTCGCTGGGCACTACTGGCGCGCTTTCTCGATCTTCGCGTCCATCTCGGCGGTGAGCCGCTCGCGTTCGCGGCGGTACTCGACGTCGAGCGCCTCGTGCACCGCGGGATCGAAGGTGGCGCGGAGCCGATCTTGATGCTCGAGATCCGCCTGCGCCAGCCTGGCTCCGTAGAGGCTTCGGATCTCGGTAATCGCGGTCTTCTGCGCATCGGTGAGTGAAGTCTGCACGATGCCGGCCGCCTCATCCTTCTTGCGCAGCCGCTCCATTGCCACCTCGTACGCCGATTTCGGAGCGTCTTCCTGACTCATGCAGTCATTCTAGCGGTCCTGTGGCAGAGACGTTGCACCACTAATAGCGAACCGGTCCGCGTTCTCAGCGGGCCGCGCCTGAGAAGGAGAGCAGGGCATGACGAACATGATCGTCTACCTGATCGGCACGCTGTTCGTGGTGGGAGGGCTGGCCTACGGGGCAGACCGGCTCGGCATCAGCCACGTGTGGATCATCGCCGGCGCGCTCGTGATCATCGGTATCGGGCTGATGGGCGGCATCGTCAAGACGCGCCAGAAGGACCCCGCGCCTTAGGGCTCGAACGAGCCCTTAATCTGGCGTTGCCATCTCGATGCTGTCGATCACGAGGACCTCGACAGGGCCTTTCGTGGCCTCGAGCTTCAACCCGAGCTGCTCACGAACCGCCGTGAAGAGATCGGGCGCGTCGGGATCGGAAGGCGGAAGCTCCACGCCTGGGGGGAGCGGTCCTTGAGGCGGCGGCGCCGCGTACTTCATCTCGAAGTCCCAGTTGCCGGTCAGTCCAGTCCGATCGACCACGGCGCGCCCCACCTGGTTCGAAATGGTCTGGGCGAAGAGCGTCAGCGGATAGCCGCCAAACCGGATGCGTCCGGGCAGCCCCTGGATGCCGCAGACAGGGCCCGCGCCCGGAGCAGGCGGCGGGGCACCGCGCCGCGCGGCAAACGCCTCGGGTGAGCAGTCGCCGGAGGCGGTCTTGAGCGCCGGCCCTGGTTTGCCATCGGGTTTGGCCATCATCAGCGCGTAGATATCGAGCTCGCGCGTTTCGCGATGGACCTTCAGCTTGAAGCGCTCGCCGAGCAGCGTGCGCGTGGCCAGCATCATGTGATCCGCGCCGGTGCCTGGGCGCACGGGTGGCGGATCGCCTTCCATCTTCGCCACGATGTCGTAGCGCGTGTTTCCGATCCACTCCGGTCCGCCGACCAGCTGATAGCCCTGAATCTGATAGGCAAATGTGATGAGCAGACGCACCGGCGTGTTGAACGTGTTGAAACGTCCGCCCGGCTGCCGCCGGATCCCGGCGCCGGGGCCCGCCTTCGGGTCGCTCGGCTTCACCGACGCCGCTTCGAAGTAGAGCGGGACGGCCGGGTCCGG
>DASYRM010000023.1:0-7945 GCA_036004405.1 Vicinamibacterales bacterium | reverse complement strand
TTCTGGGCGGGCATGCTCGCGCTCGGTGTCTACCACGGCGCGCGCATCTCGGAGGTCATTCGCTCCGGCATCCAGTCGATCCCGCGCACCCAGTTCGAGGCGTCCGTCGCCATTGGCCTCACCACGTTCCAGGCCTACCGGCTCATCATCGTGCCCGTCGCGCTGCGCCTCATCGTGCCGCCGGCGACGAGCGAGTCGCTGAACCTCCTGAAGAACTCCTCGGTGGCGCTGACGATCAGCGTGGCCGAGCTGACGTTCCAGACGCGGCAGATCGAGACCTACACGGCGAAGGCCATCGAGGCGTTCACGGCCGGCACGCTGATCTATCTCGTGCTGTGCGTGTCCATCGCCACGATCATGGCCCGCGTCGAGCGGCGCTACGCCATTCCCGGCCTGATCGCGCGCGTGCGGCCGGCGGCCTAGGCGACGCATGGACTTCTCGGTCATCGTGAACAACTTCAAGTTCTTGATGCTCCAGGGCCTGGTCGGCTTCGGACCCTTCGTCGGCGGGACGCTGCGGCTGGCCATCCCGGCCATCGTGCTCGGCTTCGTGCTCGGTATCTTCGTGGGTCTGGCCCGGCTCGCGCAGGCCCCGTGGATCCGGCTGCCGGCCACGGGCTACGTCGAGTTCTTCCGCGGCGTTCCGCTCGTCATGGTCATCTTCTGGATCTGGATCATCGTCCCGCAGGTGCTGGGGCTGCCCATTCCCGAGTACGGTGTGGCGCTCACCGCGTTCGTGATCTTCGAGGCGGCCTACTTCGGCGAGATCGTGCGGGCCGGCGTGCAGTCAGTGCCGCGCGGGCAGGTGGAGGCGGCGACCGCGCTCGGCATGACCGCGACGAAGACGATGGCGTACGTCGTGTTGCCCCAGGCCCTCCGGAACATGGTGCCCTCGCTCGTCACGCAGATGATCGTGCTCTTCAAGGACACCTCGCTGGCCTCGATCATCGGCTACGTCGACCTCACCAAGGCCGCGCAGATCGTCAACAACCGCGAGATCAAGCCCTTCGAGATCTACATCTTCATCGCCGTCGTGTACTGGCTGTGCACGTACTCGATGTCGATCATGGCGCGGCGGCTGGAACGGCGTGCGGCCTGAGCCGCGCGCTCGGCGAATTTCTTGGCGCAACATGGGCAAAGTGTGGTATTTGCTGGCTGGTTCGGGTCTCAAGCTGCTCCAACCATCTATTTGGGGGACGCGGATGAACGGTCGGTCCTCGCGGTGCCGCTCGAGCGTGCTGCAGGTGGCTGTGGGCTTCGCGACGCTCCTCGTGGCCCTGGGCGTCGGCGTGCGGCCCGGCGTGGCCTCCTCGCCGCCGTTCGCCGAGCCCGAGAGCCTCAACGAGGTCATGGCGAACCTCCTGTCCAATAATTGCGCGGGTTTAGGTTCGAACGCCACCGGCCCTCTGGCCAGGCTGTGCGGTATCCCGCCCACTAATGCCGGGTCAGGGACCTTTTCGATGCCGACGGTCGATAGCAGGGTCGGCGCCGGGGAAGATGTCCGGCGGGCGCGGCGCCGGGTCGAGGAGCGCCGCCAGGGCGCGAGCGCCGACGACATGGCCGGGACGCGAGGCCTGAGCTTCTTCGTCTCCGGGGACTACCAGCGATTCGACCAGGACTCCAACCGGTTCGAGACGGCGTACAAGAAGGACACGGCGGGTTCCACCGCGGGCGTCGACTACTCGTTTGGACGCTTTTTGGCGGGCGTCGCCGTGAACTATGCGCACGAGTTCGGGGATTACGCGGGCGTGGGTGGCGGGTTCGACACGAGCGCCTACGGGCTCCTGCTCTACGGCAGTGTCGTGCCGCTGCCCAACCTGTTCGTGGACGTGGTCGGCGGCTATACGCGGAAGGAGTACGACTTCGAACGGCGGGCGGCCATCACGATCGCTCCCGACCGCAGCGTCGCCGGCAGCACCCACGCCAGTACCTCGGGCGACGAGGTCAAGCTGAGCGTCGCCGGGGGCTACGACTTCGTCATCGAGCGCTTCACCGTCGGGCCGCGCCTCGGCATCAACCTCCGCGAAACGACCATCGATGGCTTCCAGGAGCGCGGCAACACGGGTCTCGAGCTGAAATACAACAACCAGAACGTGACGTCGCTGACGCACGTGGTCGGCGTCTTCGCCTCGTACGCGATCAGCACGGCGATGGGCGTCATCGTGCCGCAGACCACGTTCGAGTGGGTGCACGAGTTCCTGGACGACCAGCGCTCGATCGGCTTCCGCTTCGTCTTCGCTCAGGGGGCGGGCAAGTTCCTGTTCCGGAACGAGCCGCCCGACCGCGACTACTTCAATCTGAACGTCGGCGCCGTCTTCGTCCTGCCGAACGGCCTGGCGCCGTTCTTCAATTACCGAGAGTTGCTCGGCTACCGGGACCGGTCGAGCCACACCGTCTCGCTCGGCCTGCGCTTCGCCTTCTAGAGGCTCGTCGCCGGCCGAGCGCACCTCGGGGCCGACGTCGGCTCTGCGTCCAGAGTAGCCCCTCACGTACCGCAGCGTGCCTGAGCTCGCTCTCGCCAATGGCGTGCGCTTGCACTGGCGCGAGGCCGGCGATCCTGCGAAGCCGCCGCTGGTGTGGATCCACGGCGGCTCGGTGGAGGACTCGTCCTCGATGGTCGCCGACCTCGAGCCGCTCGCCGGCCGCGTGCGCGCGCTGTTTCCCGATACGCGCGGCCACGGCCTGAGCAGCCGGTTCGAGCGGGCCGAGGACTACACGTACGCGAAGAAGGCCGAGGACGTGGTGCTGTGGCTCGACGCGCTCGGTATCGAGCGCGCGGTGTTCGGCGGCGCGTCGATGGGCGCCGCGCTCTCGCTCTGGCTCGCCGCGCACGCGCCCGGGCGCGTGCGGGCCGTGGTGTCGATCAGCGGCCCGCCGTACGCTCCGAGCGCGGAGGACGTGGCCTGGTGGACGCGGCACCGGCCGCTCGTCGAGGCCGGCCAGTTCGAGGCGTACTACGACGCCAACGTCCGCCTGCGCGTCGGCGACGAGGCGCTGGCCCGGCTGAAGGCGCGGCCGGAGCGCTACGCCGAGGTGCTCGCCACGCTGCGGCGGCACTCGATGGCGTCGCTGCTGGCGCTGCTCGACGAGACCTACGCGCGCACCGAGTGGCTCGCCGACTGCGCGCGCATCCGGTGCCCGGTCCAGGTGATCGCCGGCTCGGAGGACGCCTACCCGACGGTGGCGATGTCGCGCCGCGTGGCGGACACCATCGCCGGCGCGCGCTTCCACGTCGTCGTCGGAGGCGGCCACTTCCCGAACCGCTCGCATCGCGCGGAGGTGCAGGCCGTCGTCGGAACCTTCCTTGGCGAAATCGGCGTGTAATGTCGGCTGCTTTAGTTCTCCACGACTTAGCCGCTGTCCAAATGTGGGTGTCACAAACCGCGCCTCGTCGCGGCTTGACCGTCACTCCGAGATTGCGGATCTCGTCCGTGCTCCCTAGCCTACGGTTACGCGACGTTCGGCCGCCTACCGCGAGTCGCGAGCGCCAGGGAGAGCCGACGATCACATGAGCGTGACGAGGTAATGCGGAGACTCGCTCGCACACATCTTGCCGGATTGTTGGCAGGGCTTGTCATCGCCGGCCTCGCTATCACCGGCCGGCTTGACGGGCTCGAATACTGGTCGCTCGCTCAGCTCTTCGAGTGGCGCGGCGCACGGAACCCGATCCTGCCAATTGTGATCGTCAGCATCGATGAGTCGACGTTCAGTGAATTGAACGAGCAGTGGCCCTTCGCCCGCACCCGCCATGCCGCACTGCTGCTTAGGATCGCCGAGGGCCGGCCTCGCGCCATCGTGATGGATCTGCTGTTCGATACGCCTTCCTCGCGGGGACCCGTGGACGACGAGGTCTTCGCGGAGGCCGTCACCTCCGCCAGCAATGTCGTGCTCGCCGCCTACCACGCGATCGACGTTCAGCCGCACTATCGGCGCGACGACCTCAATGTTCCGATCCCGATCATTCGGCGCGGTGCCGCTGCCGTCGGCTTCGTCAACGTGTCGCCGGAGCGGGATGGCCAGATTCGCCGCGTGCCCCTCAAGGAGAGGCTGCCTGACGGAGGAGCATGGCCGACACTGGATGCTGCGACCCACCAGTACTTGACGAAGGCTGGCATGCGCACAGCACCGCTACCAGACACAGACAGCGTGCTCATCAACTTCCGCGGCGGGCCGGGGAGCTATCCGTGGGTGTCCTACCACCGTGTCGTGCGCGGCGAGATCCCGCCGGAATACTGGAAGGACAAGATCGTCCTCATAGGTCCTACGAGCGAGATTTTGCACGACCAGTTTTCCACCGCCTTTGCGCATCGCGGCGACATGCCGGGCGTGGAGATTCATGCGAATGCACTCGAGACGCTGATCGTCGGCGACTGGATTCGTGAGGTGCCGATGGCGATCTCTGTGGCGCTCGCGATGGTGTTGGCCATCGCGGGCTCTGCGGTCGCCCTATATGTGCCTGGTATCGCATCGCCTGTTGCCGCTGCCATGCTGCTCTTCGCCATCTTGCTCACAACGTTTGCGGCGTTCGGCGTGGCGGGATTGTGGGTACACGTTGCGCCGGTCACCCTCAGCCTGAGCCTTGGCTACGTCGGCCGCTGCATCGATCCGGCGAATTTCTGATTGATGTGTTCGGCCCACCCTAAGCACCTGTCCCGCTCTGTTAGCTTCCTGCGCCGCGCTCGGGGACTCCCTCGACTTGAGGTTCGATTGGACGGCCATCGTCGCGCCAGGAAAGCGCCCACGCAGCCACGTGGATAATCTGTCCCATGCAATCCACCATTCCGGCGATCCAGCGCGAGTCCCGTCGAAACCGTCGTCCAAATGCTCGGTCAGCGCCATGAGAGACCGCGAGATGTTTTTCGCGCGTCGATTTCCGAAGGCAAGAAGCACCTTGGCATCTGATGGTTGAATGCTGTCCGGTGGGTGAACCGTGATGACGAGAAAGGGGCCCGTGCGTGGAGTAAGGCCGAGAGAGTTGCAGTATGGTTTGCTCCATATGGGATCGATCTCAGTCGCCCGCCACCCTTTCGTTCCACCGAACGTCCAAAGCGGCGCATGACTCTCATCCGCAGCTGTGACGAGGCTCAAGTACGCGTTGTACAGAACCTGCAGATCTGTCTTACCCTCCGCGCGAAGCCACATTGGGTCGCACACAAGGAAGAGTGACCAGCTGGTGAACTGAACCGTCTGTCCAGTCGGAGACTGATGGCTTCGAGGGATCACTTCTTCTGCAGGCACAGCCATCGCACTGACGCAGACAACCAGGGCCGCCACACCGAGACGCACGTTGAAAAGTCTCATTGCCGATCCCGTGGTGCACACCAGAAGCAGAGTAAGCCGCGAGAGCCGTCGAGTAAATCCAAGCAGATAGCGACTTGGCGGACAGTCGGTGTATAAGAGGGGCCCATGCGCGTCGTCGATCTGTCGTTTCCGATCCGGCCGCACTTCCGCTGGAAGGTCGAGCCCAAGCTGACCAAATCGCATGCAGCGGGGGACGTTTTCCAATCCACGGTGCTGACGGTCGCGTGCCACGCCTATACCCACGTGGACGCCCCCGTGCACTTCCTGCCGGGCGACCGTGACATCGCCTCGATGCCAGTGGACCAGTGGATCGGCGAGGCCGCCGTCGTCGACCTCACGCACCTCGGCGATAACGGCGAGGTGACGGCGGCCGAACTGGACGCGCACGCCGCGCACGTGAAGGCCGGCGACATCGCGCTGCTGCGTACCGATTGGCCGAGGAAGGTCAGCGTGGAGAGTGAGAAGTTCTGGCGGGACGCGCCTTACACGGGACGCTCGGCCTGCGACTGGCTCGTGCGCCGCGGCGTCAAGGCCGTCGGCTACGACTACCCGCCCGACTACACCGTGCGCACGTCGATCTTCGAGCCGCACGTGAAGCTGACGCCGGAGCAGTGCACGACGCACCACGTGTTCTTTCCCGCCGGCGTCACGGTGATTGAGTACCTGACCAACCTCGACCGGATCGGCGCCGAGCGCTGCCGGTTCATCGCGCTGCCCCTGCGGATCGAGGGCGCTGACGGCTCTCCCGTTCGTGCGATCGCCGTCGTGGACTAGGACGGACGCGGGGGAGGCCCCGGGCCGGCGGGGGCGGGTGAGTGAGACCACCCCAGGCTGCGGTATCATCAACCGGATGCGTTCCCTCTGGCTCATCCTGCCTCTGCTTCTCGCCGCCGGGTGCACCGGCGAATCACCGGCGACGGCGGCGCAGGACAAGGCGCCCGCGGCGGCGCCGCCCGCGCGAACGGTGAAGGTCTTCCAGACCGTCGAGGAGCGCGTGGTCCGCACGGTCATCGCGACGGGAACGCTTGCCGCCGAGGACCAGGTGGGGCTCGGCGCGAAGGTGCCGGGCCGTCTCGCCGAGATCGCCGTGGACATGGGAACGCGCGTGCGTCGCGGGCAGGTCATCGCGCGCCTGGATCCGACGGACTACAGGCTGCGCGTGGAGCAGTCCGAGGCCGCGCTGCAGCAGGCGCGCGCGCGGCTGGGGCTCACGCCGACCGGGCCCGACGAACAGGTGGACGCCGAGCAGACGGCGATCGTGCGGCAGGCGCGCGCGGTGCTGGACGAGGCAAAGCTGACGCGCGATCGCTCGGCCAAGCTGCTCGAGCAGAACCTCATCGCCCGCGCCCAGCTCGACACGGCCGACGCCAACCTGGGCGTGGCGGAGGGGCGCTACCACGACGCGCTGGAGGAGGTCCGCAACCGCCAGGCCCTGCTCGCGCAGCGGAAGTCCGAGCTGGAGCTGGCGCGCCAGCAGCTCGCCGACACGGTGCTCGCCTCGCCGATCGACGGCGCCGTGACGCTGAAGCAGGCGGCCGTGGGCGAGTATCTGGCGGCGGGCGCGCCGGTGGCCACGCTCGTGCGGCTGCATCCCATGCGCCTGCGCGTCAACGTGCCGGAGCGTGAGGCGATCGACGTCCGGGTGGGCCAGGCCGTGCGGCTCACGGTCGACGGCGACGCCACGGTCTACCGGGGGCGGATCGTGCGCCTCAGCCCCATCGTCGAGCTGCTCAACCGGACGCTGCTGGTCGAGGCCGAGATCCCCAACGAGCGTGCGGCGCTCAAGCCCGGCGCGTTCGCGCGCGTCGAGGTCGTCACCGAAGGCTCCAACGCGATCATCCGCGTGCCGGTGGCGTCGATCGTCACGTTCGCCGGCATCGAGAAGGTCCTCGTCGTGCGGCAGGGGAAGATCGCCGAGGTCCGCGTGCAGACGGGCCGGCGGGCGGGCGAGTCGGTGGAGATCGTGTCCGGGCTCAAGCCCGGCGAGCAGGTCGTCCTGCAGCCCGGCAACCTCTCCAGCGGCACGGCCGTGAGCGTCATCCGCTAGGCCCGCATGCAGAAGCTCGCCGAAGTCTGCATCAAGCGCCCGGTCTTCGCCACGATGATCGTGATGGCGCTCGTGGTGGTGGGCACCGCCTCCTACTTCAAGCTCGGCGTCGATCGCTTCCCCTCCGTGGACCTGCCCACGGTGACGGTGCGCGTCGAGCTGCCCGGCGCCTCCACCGAGGAGATCGAGACCCAGCTGACGCAGAAGCTCGAGGAGCAGATCAACACGATCCAGGGCATCCAGGAGCTGCGCTCGATCTCCACGCCCGGCAACTCCCTCGTGATCGTGACCTTCGTGCTCAGCCGCAACATCGACGTCGCGGCCCAGGACATCCGCGACAAGGTCTCGATCGCGCAGCGCAACCTACCCAGGGACGTCAGGCCGGCCGTCATCTCGAAGTTCGACAACGACCAGGCGCCCGTGGTGACGATCGCGCTGTCCAGCGAGCGCTCGGTGCGCGAGCTGACCGAGATCGCCGACAAGACGGTGAAGGTGCAGCTCGAGCGCTCGCCGGGCGTCGGCGAGGTGCGGATCGTCGGCGGTCTCCTCCGCGCCGTCAACGTGTGGCTGGACGCCGACCGGCTGGCCGCCTACCAG
>DASYRM010000022.1:0-32971 GCA_036004405.1 Vicinamibacterales bacterium | reverse complement strand
GAAGGCGCGCTCGACGAGGAGAGCTGGTTCGTCTACGACTTCGTGCAGCTCAAGCGCCTCATGCGCGGCCTGTGCGACGAGATCGATCACAAAGTGCTGCTGCCGATGCACAATCCGAAGATCCAGGTCGTGGACGACGGGTCGGTGGTGAAGGTGGCCTACGAGGGCGTGCCGCGCTACGTCTTCCCGTCGAAGGACTGCGCCATTCTGCCGGTGACGAACACGACCGTGGAGATGCTGGCCGAGATGCTCGCCGGCCAGCTCGAAGCGAAGCTGCGCGAGGGCGGTGCCACCGGGCTGACGGCCATCGAGATGGAAGTCGAGGAGAACATCGGCCAGGCGGCCGTCTATCGCGTGAGCCTGGCGTGACCCAGCCGGCGCGCGCCGGCAATGTGGCCGCTGCGCAGGCGGCCGTCGTGCAGCGCGGTCGCCACGAGCGCGCCGTCGCAGCCGGCCTCGGCCAGACGTTTGAGATCGTCTACGCCCCGCACGCCGCCGCCGGCAAAGAGATCCACGGTGGGGACCGCCCGCCGCACCGCCTCGATCATCTCCACGTCGGGCCCGGCGCTCGTGCCCACGCGCGCCAGCTCCAGCACGATCATCGACGACACGCCAGCGGCGGCCGCGAGCTCCACGATAGTTTCGGGCCGCGTGCGGCCCGACACGAGGTGGAGGCTCGACACCGGAGCGCCGTCGCGCAGGTCGAGGCTGAACGACACGTGCCCGGCGCCGACGAGGTGACAGATTTCCTCGAGCGCTTTCCACGACGGCAGCGTCTCGAGCCCGACCACCACGCGCGTGGCGCCCAGGTGCAGCGCGTGCCGGGCGTCGTCGGGTGTGGCGATCCCGGCGTCGAGCCACACCACCACGCCGCACGCGGTGATGCCGTCGAGCGTGCTGGCGTGCCGCGGAGGCTCGGAGTGGGCTCTCGCGCGACGGTGCGCGCGATCGACGCTGGCGGCGATGGCGGTGAGATCGGCGACGTAGACCTCGTCGAGGCCAAGGCGGTCCACGTAGGCGCGCGCCAGGTCCGGCGCGTACCCCGGCTGGATGGGTTCGCCGGCCACCATCAGCACCGGCTCGTAGAGCGAGCGCTTACCGCCGCGGGCGTGCACGGCGCGGTCGCCCAGCAGGTCGAGCACACCGACTACCCGCACGCCTCGTCCCCCACGGCGCCGATCCTAGCGCGACGCCGTCCGCTTGCGACCCCATGATCGTCGCCGGCTGGGACATCGGCGGATCCAACACAAAGGTCTGCCGCGTCGAGTCGGGCAGAGTCGTGGCGTCGATCTCGCGCCCGTTCGAGGTCAGGCACGCGCCCGATCAACTGGCCCCGCTCCTGCGCCGCCTGGCGGCCGAGGTGGCCGGCGCCGCGGCCGCTGTCGACGCGCACGCCGTGACCACGACGGCGGAGCTCTCCCGCGTGTTCCTGACCAAACGTGAGGGCGTCTCGTTCGTGCTCGACGCGGTCGAGTCGGCTCTTGGCCCGACGACGGTCAGCGTCTACACCGTCGACGGCGCCTTCGTCACGCCGGCCGAGGCGCGCCGCCACCCGCTGCGCGTCGCCGCCGCCAACTGGATGGCGACGGCCTCGCTCGTCTCAGAGACGCACCCCGATGCGGTCCTGGTGGACATCGGGACGACGACCACCGACATCATCCCGATCGTCGACGGCCGCGTCGTGGCCGAGGGGCGCAGCGATCCAGAGCGACTCGCATCCGGCGAGCTGCTCTACACCGGCGCGGTGCGGACGCCCGTCGAAGCGCTGGCCGCGGACGTGTGCGTGCAGGGGCGCCACTACACGCTGGCGGCCGAGGGCTTTGCCACCTCCGCCGACGTGCACCTGTGGCGGGGCGACCTGATGCCCGGCGACGTGACCGGCGAGACGGCCGATGGCCGCCCGGCCACGCGCGCCTGCGCTGGCGATCGGCTGGCGCGCGCGCTGTGCGCCGATCGCGAGCTGATGAACGACGACGCGGTGACTGCGCTGGCCGATGCGCTGGCCGGCGCACAGACCGATCGCGTCGCTGCGGCAATCGCGCGGGTGGCGGCCCGGCATCCATCGATTCGACGCGCGGTCGTCGCTGGCACGGGCGCGTTCATCGCGGCTCGAGCCGCGCGCGCGGCTGGCCTCGACGTGTATGACCTGGCCGAGGCTCACGGCGACGGCGCCGCCCGCGGCGCGCCCGCGGCGGCGGTGGCGCTGCTCCTCGAGGAGCAGCTCGCCATTCAGACGGTGGTGAAGGTGGGCGGCCGCCTGCTGGCGCTCGATGCCGAGCTGACCGCGGTGCTTGCGCTGCTGGACCGCTCGGCGTGTACGCTGGTCGTGCCTGGCGGCGGGCCGTTTGCCGACGCGGTGCGCGACGCCTACGCGCGCGGCGCCGTCGATGACGAGGCCGCGCACTGGATGGCGGTCCTCGCGATGGATCAGTACGCGGAGGTGCTCACGGCCCGGATGCCTCGCGCGATGCGTGTTACCAGCGTGCCCGAGGCGATCGGCGCGCTGGCGTCCGGGCGGGTGCCGGTGCTGGCGCCGTCACGCTGGCTGCGCGACGTGGATCCGCTCCCGCACTCCTGGGACGTCACCAGCGACAGCATTGCCGCGTGGGTGGCGGGGCAGGTCCGTGCGTCGACGCTGATCCTGGTGAAAGCCCCCGGCGCGACCGGTGATCTGATCGACGCCTACTTCGATCGTGCCCGGCCGGTGGGCGTAGACGTCGAGGTCGTGCCCGCCGACCGGATCGAACGAGTGCGCGACCTACTCAAATCGACGGCAGTATGAAGCCGCTCTTGGCCACCACATAGTCGCGCGACTCGTAGGCGAGCCGGGTGACGCGGTCGAGGTCCACGTTCACCAGGTGGCCGTGCCGCTTCTTCGGCTTGCCGGCAATCCACACCGAGTCCACGTTGGACGAGTCCATGCCGCGCACCACGACGCCGATTGGATCGTTGATCGGCAGCACGTTGATGCGGTCGGTGCGGAGCATGATGACGTCGGCTTCCTTGCCGGGCGTCAGCGTGCCCACCTTGTTGTCGAGCCCGTTCGCCCTGGCGCCCTCGATGGTGGCGAATTCCAGCACGTCGCGGCTGGTCAACATCTTCGGCAGGTCGGTCTCGCCGCGCAGCCGCCGCTCGTTGACCTGCCCGCGCTGCAGCGTCAGCACCGACCGCATCTGCGCGAACAGATCGCCGCACATCGTGGTCTCGACGTCCACGCTGAGGCTTGGCCGCAGGCCGCGATCGAGGCAGCGCTGAATCGGCGGCGTGCCGTGCCCCATCTGCAGCTCGATCGGCGAGGCCAGCGACACGGTGCCGCCGGTGTCGGCAATCATCTGCAGCTCCTCGTCGCTGAGCGTGCAGCCGTGGATGTAGGTGGTGTCCGGTCCGAGCAGGCTGGCCCGGCCCATCTCGCCGAGCCTGCCGTGCTTGCCGGCTTCGCCGACGCCGACGTGCACGCTGATCCGGCAGCCGACCTGCCGCGCCAGATCCCAGTCGTGCTTCGACACCTCCGGCGTGGTGAACTCGGGGCCGCGCGGCGCCAGCGCCAGCGTCATGAGCCCGTCGGTTGCGGAGAAGTACTGTTTGGCGACACGAAGAATGTCGGTGGGGTGCTTCAAGCTGCTGTTGTGCCACCACGCGCCGAGGTCGAGGTTCGGCGTGCCGGAGGCGAACACGGAGCGGAGCCCCGACTCCTGCAGGGCGGCAATCGAGGCGTCCGTGTGCTCCGGCGTGTTCTGGATGTGCGACCAGTCGAGCAGCGTGGTGATGCCGGCGTCGATGGCGCCGTAGGCACTCACCAGGTTGCCGGCATAGGCGTCCTGCGGCCGGTAGGCGGGCGCGAGCACGCCGAGGATGTCGCGGAAGTGGTCGTCGAGCAGCGCGTCGGGGGCGATGTTGCGGAGAATCCCTTCCCAGATGTGGCGATGGGTATCGACGAAGCCCGGCATCACGATGGTGTCGGTGGCGTCGATCACGTAGGCGTCGCCGACCGGAATGCTGGGAGCGACGGCTTTGATCTTCGAACCTTCGATCAGGACGTCAGCCTGACGATGGTCGCCGAGTGCCGGATCCATCAAACACTGCCAAGCGAGGCGGAGCCTGCGGGCTCGCTCCGAGGCGCAGCCTCGCTTGTGTTGTCACCACGGCAGGCGTCGAGAAGAGCGCGCACCCGCGCGGCCTCGACGACACCTCCACGACCGCCGGTGCACGCGGCGCCTCGGACGCCTGCGACGTCGGCGTCACACTGGCGCAGGATCGGCAGGTCGACGGCTTGGAGCCGGCCCGCGAGCGCGACGGTCAGTGACCGTGCATGCGCGCGTGTCACCCACGTGGCGAGCCACGCGGGCGAGACCAGCTCCGTGAGACGCGGGCCGTGTTTGTCCGTCGTGTCCAGCAGGACACCGGCAGCCCCGGCGGAGGATGCTACATCCAAGAGCGTGGCGGGCGTCACGCTTTCATGCCCGCGATCGGCGTAGGCGACGAGCACGACGCCGGCTCCGCGGCTGCGTGCGCCACGGACCGCGGCCTCGGCCAGCGTGCTCGCGGCCGCCACGTCGGTGATTCCCGCAAAGCCCACCTTCACCAGCACGGCGCCGAGCGAGGCGAACATCCGCGCATCCGTTTCGACGGATGCCGGTGCGACGGCATCACCGATCGCCGCGGTCACGGGTCGTCGTCCGCCTATCGCCGTGGCGATGTCGCGGAACACGTCCGCGGTCACTGCGCCCAGCGCGCCCGCGCCTGGGTCCTTCGCATCGACCACATCGGCGCCGCCGTCCAGCGCCGCGAGCGCATCGGCCACCGACGCCGCGCTGACCAGAAGCCGCATCTAGCGAGGCGGCGCCTCGAAGCCGCTAGCCCGAAGGCGCCGCCTCGCTAGGGCAGCGTTCAATTGCCCGCCCTGCGGGCGGGCGGAGACGCCTTGAACGGACCACCGAAGAGTTCGACTCATATGTATCAATTGTCGCCGTTCAAGCCGTCTCGCTCGTCAGCATCCGCCGCGCTTGCGACACGAGAACCCATTCCGGTGTGAGCCGCATCAGGAGATCCCGCGCGAACACCGCCAGCGGATGGCGCCACTGCGCCAGCTCGCCAAACCGCCGGGATGCCAGGACGAAGGTGCGCGTACGTGGAACGCGCGCCGCCTCGTAATTGCGGAGCGCGTCCTCCACCATGGCCGCCGCGGCAAGACTGGCGGCCAGCGTGCCCGCGTCCTCGATCGCCTGCGCGGCGCCCTGACCCAGGTTGGGCGTCATGGCGTGCGCCGCGTCGCCCAGGAGCACGACGCGACCCTCGTGCCAGCGGGTGATCGGGTCGCGGTCGAAGATGTCGGTGCGGATGATGCGATCGGGCGGCGTGGCCTCGAGCACGGCAGGAACCGGCGCGTGCCAGCGGTCGAATCGTGCCCGCAGCTCGGCGCGCACGTCGCCATCGACGCCGCCCGGCGGCGCATCGGCCACCGCGAACCAGTAGATCTCGCCGAACCCGATGTCCACGAGGCCGAACCGCTCGCCCCGGCCCCAGGTCTCGGTGACCCGATCGGGTGGCGCCACCGTGCCTGCCGGGGTGACGCCGCGCCAGCTGGTATAGCCGGCGTAGCGCGGCGGTTCGTTGCCGGCCAGCTGCGCGCGCACGGCCGAGTGCAGACCGTCGGCGCCGACCAGGAACTCGGTCTCGAGCCTCGTGCCGTCGTCGCCGATCACCGTGACGCCACCGGTGGTCTGTTCGTACCCCGTCACCCGGACGCCCGTGCGCACAACGCCGCTCCCGGCCGCGGCAAGCAGCACGTCGTGGAGGCGCGCGCGGTGCAGCGCCACGACGCGAGCCGCCGGAGTCTTGAATATTCGCTCGAACCGGGTTTCCGGACCCAGATGCCGTCCGGACGGGTCGAGCAGGGCCGCCCGTGACAGCGCGGCGCCGGCGGCCGCGACCGCGTCGTCGAGCCCAAGGCGCGCAAGGACGGTCATGGCGTTTGGCTGCAGCGCCAGGCCCGCACCCGCCGGATGGATGGCGGACGCGCGCTCCAGCACGCGGACGCGGATGCCGGCACGGGCCAGGGCAATGGCCGCCGTCAGGCCGCCGATGCCGGCGCCCGCGATGACCACGTCGCCAACCGCGCTCAGTTCGCGATCCTGGTGCTGCGCGGTGCGGCCGGCGTCCGGCCCAACCGGTCCACGAACTCGGTCAGCAGCCGATTGAACTCCTGCGGTTTTTCCATCATCACGAAGTGGCCGGTGCCCGGCACTTCATGGTGCTCGTAGTTCGGAAAGATCTTCTTCGTCACCTCAGGATTGCCGAGCGCGGACTTGTCCGCGAAGATGCCGAGCACCGGCATCGTCATCGCGTCGTTCCCCCAGATCATCGGGTCGAAGGTGGCCACCATGGCGCCGTAGGCGGTCGCCTCGGGCGCGGCGAGCATCATCTTCAACACGTGGTCCTGCAGCGCCTTCGGGGTGGCTGGCGTGAACATGCCACGGATCATCGCCTCGCGGTTCTTGGGTCCGTCGGGGCCTTTCATGCGATCCGGCACCGGCGCCTGGGCCGGCTGAACCCCCGGCCGCGGCGGCGCGCCGAGCGCCACCACGCCGTCCACGAGCACGAGCGCCGTCACGTGCTGCGGGTAGAGGCGCGCGTACTGCCGGATGACCGGCGTGCCCATGCTGTGGCCCACCAGCACCAGCCGGTCGGCACCGGCTTCCGCGCGCACGGCTTCCACCGCCCGCGCGAACAGATCCATCGAGAACTTCGACGCCTCGAGCCGGCCGCTCTTGCCGTGACCGGGCAGGTCGAGCGTCAGCACGCGGTACTGGCGCGTGAGAGCCGGCACCTGGCCCGACCACGACGAGTCGTCGCAGGTCCAGCCGTGCACGAGCATCAGCGTCTGCGCCCCGGCGCCCGCCGAGGTCCAGTGGAGCGGGATGCCGTCTACCGACGCCGCCGTCGCGCGCGCGACGCCGATCGTGCCGAGGAGCAGGGCGAACGCCGCGAGGCGCAGGAGCGGGCGTGACGTCTTGGCCATGCGCGAAATCCTATCCCACCCGCCCCTCCACTAGAATCGAGCTTCATGGTGCGTCGTGAAGTCCTGTCTGAACGCGCGGTGCTGGTGACGGGCGCCTCGAGCGGCATCGGCCGCGCGATCGCCCTGGGCATGGCTCGCGCCGGCGCGGATGTCGCGGTGACGTACCGCTCGAACCGCGCGGGAGCGGAGGCCGTGGCGCGCGAAATCGAGGGGCTCGGCCGCAAGGCGTGCGTGCAGCCGCTCGATCTGGCCGACGAGCCGGCCATCGACCGCATTGGACCGACCGTGCGCGCCGCGCTGGGCCGGCTCGACGTCTGGATCAACAACGCCGGTGCCGACATCCTCACCGGCCCCGCCGCGGCGTTGTCCGTGGTGCAGAAGCTCGACCTGCTGCTGGCCGTCGATTTGCGAGGCACCATCCTGGCGTCGTGGGCCGCCGCGCGGCTCTTCGAAGGGCAGGAGGGCGGCGGCGCGATCATCAACATGAGCTGGGATCACGTCGTCAGCGGCATGCGGGGCACCAATCCGCAGATGTTCGCCGCGGTGAAGGGCGGCGTCGCGGCCTTCAGCCGCGGCCTGGCCCGCAGCGTGGCGCCGCAGGTGCGCGTGAACGTGCTGGCCCCGGGTTGGATCGAGACGTCGTTTGGCGAAGGGCTCGACAGCGAGGTCTACCGGTCCGTGGCCGACTCGACGCCGCTCGGTCGCTGGGGAACGCCGGACGACGTGGCGGGCGCCGCCGTGTTTCTCGCCTCGCCGGCCGCCGCGTTCATCACCGGCCAGACGATCATGATTGGCGGCGGCGTCGTGATGAGTTGAGGGGAGGAGCCATGGCCACGAAAGAAACCACCTACGACCAGGCGCAGATTGCGGAGAAGCTCAAGGCACTGCCGGGTTGGTACTTCGACGACGGCACCATCCGCCGCGTCTACAAGACCGACGGGTGGCCGACCACGCTGATGCTGGTCAACGCCGTCGCGTTCTTCGCCGAGGCGGCCGACCATCATCCCGACCTGTCGGTGACGTGGGGCCGCATCACGGTGAAGCTGGCGACGCACAGTGCCGGAGGGATCACCGACAAGGACTTCGAGCTGGCGCGCCGCATCGAGGACGCGGCGCTCTGGAAACCCGGCGAGGGCGGCGCGCTGCGCGGCACGCAGAACAAGTGGGTGCGCGGGGGCGATCCCCGCTGATGAGCGACGCCGCCGAGGCTGCGCGTCTGATATCGGCGCGCCGGGTGTCGTTCGTGACCGGATCGCTGGCCGAGCCGTCGCTGCGTCGCGTGCTGGCCGAGATGGCGCCGCCGTTTGCTTACGACGTCGCCGTGCTCAAGATTACCGTGGCCGCGCTCATGACCACCGAATGGATCGGACGCCGGCTCACGGTGCCGGCCGGCACCGATCTCGTGCTGATTCCCGGACTGTGCGAGGGTGACGCCGCGGTGGTGGCAAACGCGCTCGGCGTGCCGGTGGAGAAGGGGCCGAAGGACCTGCGCGAGATCCCGGCGCATTTCGGTCGTGTGGCGTCGGCGCGCGATTACGGCAACTACGACATCGAGATCCTGGCCGAGATCAACAACGCGCCGAAGCTGTCCCGTCGCGAGATCCGGGCGGCCGCCGAGGCGTTCCGGGCCGCGGGCGCCGACGTCATCGACATCGGCTGCACGCCGGGGCGGCCGTTTCGCGAGCTGGCCGACGTGGTGCGCGAGCTCGTGGGCGCCGGCATGCGCGTGAGCATCGATTCGTTCGACGCCGGCGAGATTCGCACCGCCGTCGGCGCCGGCGCCGAGCTGGTGCTGAGCGTCAACCGATCGAACCTGGAGGTGGTGCCCGATCTGGCCGGCAGCGGCGCGCGTGTGGTGGTCATCCCCGATCTCGGCGGACCTCTCGAGAGCCTCGATCCCGCGCTGGAGGCGCTGTCGGCCGCCGGCGTTCCGTATCTGATCGATCCGATTCTCGAGCCGATCGGCCACGGCTTCATGGCATCGCTCGAACGCTACGCCGAGACGCGGCGGCGCTATCCGGACGCCGAGCTGCTGATGGGCATCGGCAACCTGACCGAGCTCACGGCCGCGGACTCCACCGGCGTCAACGCCATCCTGATTGCCGTGTGTCAGGAGCTCGGCATCCGCAGCGTGCTGACGACCGAGGTCATCCCGTGGGCGCGCGGCTCCGTGCGCGAGATCGACGTCGCCCGGCGGCTGATGTACTACGCGGTGAGCGGCAAGACCATCCCGAAGAACGTGGACGACCGTCTGGTGACCGTGAAGGATCCGTCGGTGCTGACCTACTCGGAAGCCGAGCTGCGCGCGCTGCAAGCCGCGATTACCGATCCTAACTATCGGATCTTTGCCGACCGCGACGCCATCACCGTGTTCAACCACGAGCGTTTCGTCCGCGGCACCAACATCCAGGAGATCTTCGCGCAGCTCGACGTACAGGAGCCGACGCACGCGTTCTACCTGGGGAAGGAACTGGCGCGCGCCAGCCTGGCCATGACACTCGGCAAGACCTACCGGCAGGAGGGCGCGCTGTCGTGGGGGTATCTCACCCCGCCCGACGATGCGAAGTCCGAGCACGTCCACTTGACCCAGCGCGCCACTCGCTCGCGCCGCGCGCCCCATCCGTGACGCCTCTTATCGAAGAGCTCACGCCCGCCCCGGACCCGGTGCGGTGCTGCGAGCAGCTCGAAGGTCTGCCGTACCGGCTGTTCCTCGACAGCGCGGCGCCAGGCGCGCGGCTGGGACGCTACTCGTACGTGATGGCCGACCCGGCGGCTGTCGTGCGCACTCGCGGCGACAGCGAGGCGCTCACCGCGGTCAGACACCTGCTGGCGCCGCACCGCACCGATCCGATCGAGGGGCTGCCGCCGTTCCAAGGCGGTGCGGCCGGATATCTCGCCTACGACTGGGGGCTGACGCTCGAACGGCTGCCGGCGCCGCGCTTCGACGACCTCGGCCTCGACGACGTCGTCATCGGACTGTACGACTGGGTGCTTGCCTGGGACCACGTCGCGAACAGAGCGTGGCTGATCTCGACCGGCATTCCCGCGGCCGGCGACCGCCGCGCCGCGCGCGCGGCCGACCGCGCCGCGGAGGTGAAGGCACGTCTTGCCGCCTCCGTACGTAGAGGCGAACCTGTAGGTTCGCCTGCAGGCGTCGATTCAGGCGAACCTGAAGGTTCGCCTCTACGTACGGAGATGGCACCGTCATATCCCGTCGAGGGCCAGGCGTCGCTACGATCCTCGTTCCGGCGGGCGGACTACCTCGCCGCCGTCGCGCGCGTGCGCGAGTACATCTACGCCGGCGACATCTTCCAGGCCAACCTGTCGCAGCGCTTCGAGGCGCCGCTCGTCCAGCCGCCGTGGGCGTTCTATCGCACCCTGCGGCGCGTGAATCCCGCGCCGTTCGGTGCGTTCTTCGACGTGCCGGGCGCCCCCGTGCTGAGCACATCGCCGGAGCGCTTCCTGCGGGTGAGTGCCGGCGGCCACGTGGAGACGCGGCCCATCAAGGGCACGCGCGCGCGCGGGGTGGGTCCCGAACATGACGCGGCGCTCGGCCAGGCGCTCACCGAGAGCGCCAAGGACCGCGCCGAGAACCTGATGATCGTGGACCTGATGCGCAACGACCTCTCGCGCGTGTGCGCGCCCGGGTCGGTGCGGGCCTCGGAGCTCTTCGCGCTCGAGCGCTACGCCACCGTGCATCACCTGGTGTCGACCGTGGTCGGCGACCTGGCGCCCGGCTCCGACGCCCTCGACCTGCTGCGCGCGGCGTTCCCTGGCGGCTCGATTACCGGCGCGCCCAAGCTCAGGGCGATGGAGATCATCGCCGAGCTGGAGCCGTCGAAGCGCGGCGTCTACTGCGGCTCGATCGGCTATTGGAGCACCACCGGCGAGATGGATACGAGCATTGCCATCCGCACCGCAGTGGTCCGCGACGGACGCATATACTTCAGTGCAGGGGGCGGCATCGTGGCCGACTCGGACCCCGAGCAGGAGTATCAGGAGACGCTCGACAAGGTCAGGTCGTTCATCGATGCGCTAGCCAGTCTCCGACCATGATCCTGGTTCTCGACAACCGCGACTCGTTCGTCTACAACCTCGCCCGCTACGTGCGTGAGCGCGGTGCCGAGGCCGTGGTGCGCCGCAGCGACGAGCTGTCGCTCGACGACGTGGCGGCGCTGGCGCCCAGCCACATCATCATTTCGCCCGGACCGTGCACGCCGCACGAAGCCGGCATCTCCACCGACGTGGTCCGCCGCTTCGGCTCCACGACGCCGATCCTCGGCGTGTGCCTTGGCCACCAGTGCATCGGCGAGGCCTATGGCGGCGCCATCGTGCGCGCCGGCCGTCCCATGCACGGCAAGACGTCGCGCATCGCGCACGACGGGACCGGCATTTTCGAAGGCGTGCCCTCACTGCTCCGGGTGGCGCGCTATCACTCGCTCGTCATACAACCGGACTGCCTGCCAGCCTCGTTGCGCGTCACGGCCAGGGCGCTCGACGACGGCGAGATCATGGCGGTGGTGCACCGCGAGCATCCCGTCGTCGGCGTGCAGTTCCATCCGGAATCCGCGGCCACGCACTACGGCTACGCCCTGATCGAGCGCTTCCTCCGCGGTCGCGACGCGCGGCTGGAAGACCTGCCGCCGCGTGCCGACGGCGCCAGCGGTGATCTCGGCCGTCCCGTCTGGGGCCTACCCGACGACGAGCGGGCGCCGTTCGTGCCGCCGCCGGTGGAGCACGTTCGCTAGGGACTAGCCGCATGATCGTCGAATCGATTGTCACCACGGTGGCCGCCGACGGGGCGGTGAACTGCGCGCCGATGGGCGTGGAGTGGGGCGACGACCAGATCGTGCTGAAGCCGTTTCTCGAGACGGCCACGTATCGCAATGTCCTGGCGACCAACGCGGCGGTCGTCAACCTGGTGGATGACGTGCGTATCTTTGCGCGCGCCGCCATCTCGAACCCGGTGTATCCAACGGTGCCGGCCACGGTCGTGCACGGCGTCCGGCTGGTCGACTGCTGCTCGTGGCGCGAGCTCGAGGTGCGCGGCATCGACAGCACGCCGCCGCGTTCACGCATCGAGACCGCCGTCGTGCACCGCGGCGTGCAGCGCGAGTTCATCGGCTTCAACCGCGCCCGGCACGCCGTGCTCGAAGCCGCCATCTACGCCACCCGGCTGCACCTGCTGCCGCGCGAGTTCATCACCAGCGAGCTCGAGCGCCTGCAGGTGATCGTGGACAAGACCGCCGGGCCGGAGGAACAGGAGGCGATGGCGCTGCTGACCGCGTTCGTGCGCGACGCGGCCACGCGCGCTGCGTCCTCGTCCCGAACGGAGCCGTCGCCGGCATGACGCGGCGCATCGAAGAGGCCGTCTTCGTCGAGGCGCCGGCGCGCCTGCACTTTGGCGTGCTGGACCTGCGCGGCGCGCTTGGCCGGTGGTTCGGCGGCATCGGTGCCGCGGCGCCCGCGCCCACGCTGCTGGTGTCGGCGGTGGACGCCGAGTCGCTCGAGGTGGCGGGCGACGACGCCGAACGCGCCGCCAGGTTCGCGGAGCAGGTCCGGCAGCACTATCGTCTCGCGCGCGGCGCGCGTATTCGCGTGCATCGCGCGCTGCCGACGCACGTCGGTCTCGGCTCCGGCACCCAGCTGGCGCTGGCGGTGGCGCGGGCCCTTACCGAGCTGCACGGCGTCGAGGCGGATCCGCAGGAGCTGGCCCGCGTGGTTGGGCGCGCGCAGCGCTCGGCCATCGGGACGTGGACGTTTGGCGGCGGCGGGCTCGTGGTGGAGGGTGGACGCAAAGTGGGGCAGGGCGATCCCGCGCCGTTGCTGGCGCGGCTGCCGTTTCCGCCGTCGTGGCGCTGCGTCGTGGCGGTGCCGGACGCGCCGGCCGGCGTCAGCGGCGCCGCCGAAGCGCAGGCGATGGCGCAGTTGCCGTCGCCGCCCGAGGGCGACGTCGAGCGTGTCGCCTACCTGGTGCTCATGGGGCTGCTGCCGGCGCTGGTCGAGGGCGACGTCGCGACGTTCGGGTCGGCGCTGAGCGAGATTCAGGAACGCACCGGCGAGTGGTGGGCGCCGGCGCAGGGCGGGACGTTCGCGCCCGGGCCGTCTGCCGATCTCGTGCGTTGCATGCGGGAGTGGGGTGTGCCCGGCGTGGGGCAGAGCTCGTGGGGGCCGGCCGTGTACGGCATCCTCGAAGGCGAGGCGTCCGCCGCGCGGCTCGCGGAGCGACTGCGCCAGGCGCTCGGTCCCGGCGGCGTGGTATACGAAGGCCCGTTCCGTTCCGACGGCGCGCGGGTGTGGCGCGCGCAACTGGACGAAGCTCTTTTGTAGGGGCACATCTTTAGAGATGTGCCCGACCGTGATCGTCATGACCAGAATCATCGCGCTCGCTCTCGTCGGTGCGACTGTTGCGACACTCGCCGCGCAGGACGCGACGCGATACACGGTGCCGCGCACGCCGTGGGGCGATCCCGATCTGCAGGGCGTGTGGCCGGGCACTGCGATGATGGGCGTGCCGATGGAGCGTCAGGGGGTCTCGCCGGGAGCGCTGGGTCGAGGCGGGCCGGGCCCGGGTATCGGCGTTGGACCGCCGGGGCACTGGGGCGAGCGCGGCACGCCGCAGAAGCAGACGGCGCTGGTGGTCGATCCGCCCGACGGCCGCATCCCGCCGATGTCCGACGAGGGCCGGCGGCGCACGGCCGCGGTGCCGAAGACCTGGTACTACGACAACAACGGGGGTGGACCGTTTGCCGCGCCCACGGATCTCAGCGCCTACGACCGCTGCATCACCCGCGGTGTCGTCGGCTCCATGCTGCCGGTCGGTTACAACGCCGGCAACGAGATCGTGCAGGGCCCAGGTGTGGTGGCACTTCGCAACGAGATGATTCACGAGGCGCGCGTGGTGACGCTGGACCGCCGTCCGCATCTGACACCGGTGCTGCGCCAGTACATGGGCGACACACGCGGGCGGTGGGAGGGCGACACGCTCGTCCTCGACACGATCAACGTCACCGACAAGACCGGCGTGGGCGCCAACGGTCGCGCGCTGTTTCACAGCGCGGCACTGCATCTCATCGAGCGCTTCGCTCGCACCGGCACGGACACGCTGCACTACACGGTGACGATCGACGACCCGCAGACGTGGACCCGCCCCTGGACGATGTCGTTTCCACTGCAGCGTGACGACACCTACGGCATGTTCGAGTACGCCTGCCACGAGGGGAACTACGGCCTGCGCAACATCCTGAGCGCCTCGCGCGCCGACGAAAAGAGCCGATAAAAACCTGAGGGCCGCTGTGGACCGGAGTGGTCTTGGCGGCGTTTCTCATTCTGAACCGCCACTGCGTTTCGGTTCACGCTCAGGAGGCCTCATGATTCGCTCGTTCGTCGCGGCCGCTCTTGCCCTGACGCTGGCGTCGGCCACGGTCGCCGCCCAGAGGGGCGTCAGTCCCGAGGAGCTGGACTCCAAGCTCTCGTACAAAACCGGCGCCGTGCAGCTGCCCGGCGGCATGGCCACCATCACGCTGCCCGAGTCGTTCCGGTATCTCGGCGAGCAGGACAGCCGCAAGGTGCTCGTCGCCTGGGGCAATCCGCCCGAATCGGCGCAAGGCGTGCTCGGCATGCTGGTGCCGTCCGACGCCAGCCCGCTCAGCGAAGAGGGCTGGGCCATCGTCATCACGTACGACGAGGACGGCTACGTGAACGACGAGGACGCCCGCACGCTCGACTACAACAAGATGCTCGCCGAGATGCAGGAGCAGACCACCGAGAACAACGAGGCGCGCGAGAAGGAGGGGTTCGAGCCGATCACGCTGGTGGGATGGGCCGAGCCGCCGCACTACGACGCCAAGGCGCACAAGCTGTATTGGGCCAAGGAGCTGAAGTTCGGATCGTCCGTCGACCACACCCTCAACTACTCGATTCGCATCCTCGGGCGCCGCGGAGTGCTGGTGTTGAACGCGGTGTCGAGCATCGACCAGCTCGAAACCGTAAAGAAGGGGACGCCGGGCGTACTGGCCGCGGTGGAGTTCAACGAGGGGCACCGCTATGCGGACTACCTGCCCGGCACCGACAAGGCCGCGGCCTACGGTATCGGCGGACTGATTCTCGGCGCCACGGCCGCCAAGGCGGGCTTTTTCAAGTTGATCTGGGTGGCGCTGCTGGCGTCGAAGAAGCTGGTGCTGGCAGGAATCGTGGCGCTCGGCGCCTTTCTGAAGAAGATCTTCGGCGGCAACAAGGATGCTGCCGCCGAAGTCTGACCAGGCGCGGTTCTACTGCGTGGGATCCAGGCCCGCCGCGATGCCCGTCGCGGCGGCGCTGCACTCCGGGTGGCCCCAGCCGCCCGTGCTCACGCCCGGCATCTGGCCGGCCTGCGGCGTGATGTCGTAGACGATGTTGTCGGGACGCGAGGCGTCACCGCTGACGCCGCCGGGTACGAAGTCGAGATTGAGCGTGTGCCGCACGCGCCACGCGATGTTGTGGTCGGCGCACGACGAGTCGCCGCTGACGCCCACCGCGCCTACCAGCTTGCCGTCGCTGTTGTAGAGCGCGAGCCCGCCACCGAACACGTTCACACCGCCGATGCGGCCGCCCACCATCGGGTCGTTCGCGCGGCCATTGTTCGCCGGGTTGCCGCCGTAGGCGACGTCGGTATTCACCGGGTTGCTGGCCTGCAGCCCGAAGAGGCTTCCGCCCGGCTGCACCGCGGAGTAGATGTTGGCGGTGGAGAGCGCCAGCCCAGGCAGGCTGAAGGCGTTGGCCGTGTTGGCCTTCTGGGCCGAGATCACGCGGCTGCCCGGCCACTGATCGCCGCGGTCGTTGCCCGTGAACGCCACCGCGCAGACGACGCCGTCGCGGTTGACGACGCTGGCCCACATGTCCAATCCGAAGCCGCCGTTGGCCAGAGCCTGCGCCGCGGCCAGCGCGCCCTGCAGTGCGGCGTGCGACGGCAGGTCCTTGCAGGCGTCGCCGCCCTGGGCGCGTGCGTCGCCGGCGCTGATGGCCAGGCATCCAACTGCGATCATTCCGGGCACGAATCCGACGCTTCTCGTCATGACGATCTCCTCACGTGTGATGGTTGGGGCGATGGCATCCGGACCGGGCCGGACGCCTCGGGCAGGGTACTGACTGGAGATAACGTTCTAGCGACGTCGTCCGAACGATGGATCCTGCGGCAGGATGTCGGCGTCGCCCGGCCGCGCGAGCGGCGGGGGCGGCAGCCCTTTCCTGACGTACTCCTCGATCACCTTCTCCTCGGCGCGCGCGGCGCTCAGCATGTTGCGGAGCGCATTGTTACCCTCATGGCATTCGTACGGGAATACCTCGTACCCGGGCTGCGTCGAGAGCGGAACGTTTACGGAAAACGGCGCCGTCCATGTCTCAGAATCGGACACGGTGGCCTGGTAGGAGACGGTGTCGTCGCTGACGCGCGTGACGCGTTCGACCACCTTCAGCTTCTCGCTGTGCCGCGTGCCGGCAACTGCCGTGCGATCGGTGAAGCCCGACGTCTCGATCACGAGCGTGTCGCCCTCCCAGCGGCCGGTCGAATAGCCCATGTAGCTTCTGAGCGCACTGCTCACCGGCGCGCGGCCGTCGATCGGGATGATGCGGGCCTCGTGGATCATCTCGTGGCTGATCACGACAGTGTTCGGCGACTGCACGATACGCAGGCCGTTGCCGTAGAGCGTCGGCAACGCCGCGAGCGGACCGCGCGAGATGCAGCGTTCGAAGAGGCTCCGGTCTTCCCACGACCGCGGCAGCAGCGGATTCACCCCCTTGGCGACGGCCGCCATGCGCTGATCGGCTGCGGGCGTGCGCGCGGGCACGCGGCCGTTGGCCGGTGACACGACGAGCGATGTCTGCCTCAAGCTGCGCGTGCCCACCTCGCCGACGAACGTGCCGGCCGCCACCTTCACGTCGCCGCGGGTCTCGTCGTCGCGCTGCTTGCGAGCCGCGAACTCCTCGTCGGTGAGCGTGCGCCGATCGCCGAGTTCCGGCGGCCTCTGCAGCGGCACCGTGCGCGCGTCGTCGCTCGTCCACACGCCCTGCAGGTCCGGATGGCCCCACGGCGTGCGCGGCGCGACGTAGCGCTTCTCCTGCGCGGACGCGCCGGCGGCGAGCATCAGCAGGAGCACGGTTACAGCGACGCGCGGCATCATTGGCGCCCCTCTTCGTAGAGGCGGACCTTCCCTGTCCGCCGTAGCCTTGGCGAAGGAAGGTCCGCCTGCTGCGGCGCACCAGTGGACCCGATCGCCGTGTTCACCAGGATGCGCTGACCGTCCTTGGTGACGTCGAACGCATGGTAGGCACCGTACGGGAAGCGCATCGTGAACAGCGGCTCGATGCGATCCACCGTGACGCGGTTGTCGCCAAGCGTAATCGCGGCCGACATCAACTGGCGGTCGGGCGAGATGTAGAGGATCTCCTTGCCGTCGCCGCGCCAGCGCGCCTGCGTGCCGCCGTCGGCGGAGATGCGCCACGCCTGTCCCGCGGTGGGGAAGCGCGTCACGTACACCTCGGGGTCGTCGGAGCCGGCGGTGGAGCTGAACGCCACCCAGCGGCCGTCGGGCGAGAACGCCGCCCAGTTCTCGGAGGCCTCGGTGCGCTGGAACGCCTTCGGCGTCGAATCGCCGGTGAGAGAAATCGACCAGATGTCGTTGGCGGTCTTCGGACTGTTGGTGACCACGAGGATCGAGGAGCCGTCGGGCGACCAGCTCACCGGCCATGCCCCCGACGGGGCGTCGAGCAGCAGCATGCGCGGGACCGCGGCCGTCGCGGTCGACGAGAAGAGGCCGGACTGTGCGGGGCTGAACGCGTTGAGGACCACGCGGGCGCCGTCGGGCGAGAAGATCAGCCAGTTTTCGTCGGCGGCGTCGCTGGTGAACTGCTGCCGCATGCCGGTGGCAGTCTGGTACATCCAGATGTCGCGCGTCCGTTTGGCGCGATCGATCACGGCCACGGCGACGAGGGAGCCGTCGGGGGAGAGCTCGAGATTGCCGTGGTCGGCGAGGGGGCCGAGCTTGCCCAGCTGCTTGCCGGTGCGGTCGAACCAGGTGAGCTGCGAGAGGACGAAGGGAGCGCTTCGCTGCTGCTGCGCCGCGAGCGGCGCGAGAGCCAGCACGATGCTCGCGACGTAGAGGAGGCGCAGCTGGCCGGGCACGAGCGCATCATACCCGCACGGCTGGCGCTCAGCCTTTGTACGGACCCTTGACTTCGCCCCAACCCCACTTGGGCATTGGAGAGTGCGGGTCAACCGTCGCGCCCGGCTGGGAATTGATGACTGCCAGCCGTGAACCCCACTCAAGATAGCCAACCAGCGCGGACCGGAACTCGGGGTCTTCCGGCATGCTCAGTTCGTCGGCCGTTTCGAGCAGCAGGCCTACCCACCGGCGGCGCTGTTCCTGTGTGAGGTGGCGATTGAGGTGCTGCTGAATCATGTGTGGATGCCCGCCGTGCTGCTCGGAGTAGGCGGTGGGTCCACCGAGTACTTCGGCGAGAAAGGCGGCAACATGAGCCGGGTGATCGGCGCCCATATGCGCAAAAATCGGCGCGAGAAGCGAATCATCTCGGACGTGCTCATAGAAGCGCGTGGTCAGACGGATGAGCGCCTCGCTGCCACCGAGCCATTCGTAGAGCGTGGGAACGTCTTGATCAGGCATGGGCTATCTTGCATCGGTGCCGACGAGCCTGATGTCGATCTCCAGGGTGCCCCCGAGAATCTCGGCGTACCGCCGGCACATCTCGACGGCCTCGTCCATCCCGGTCATCTCCATCACGGCGAAGCCGCCGATCAGCTCCTTCGACTCCGCAAACGGCCCGTCGGTCGCGCGCAGGCTGTTGTTGGTGAAGACCAGGCGCTTGGCGCTGGCGCTCGGTTGCAAGCGGATCGCGCGGACGAGCACGCCCGCCTCGGTCATTTCGGCCTCCAGACGCGAGAGCGCCGCCTTCTGTGTCTGGCTTCGGCCGCCGCTCTCGGTGGCCCGGTCGGCTTTGTCGATGAGAAGCACCTGCAGCGGCGGGTTCTCCGGCGCCGGCATCAGGCCGATGTCCCACGGCTCGTTCACCTTGCCGATCTCGATCTCGCCGTCGCCGAGGACCGCGCCGTAGCGTTCCGCCCAGCCGATCGCCTCCTCGCGCGTGCGCACCTTGAGCAGCAGGGTCGCCGCTGGCAGCTCGTGTTCGCCGCGATAGGGACCCTGCTGTGCGGTGCAGTGGCCCGTGCGGAAGACAAGGCGGGTGCGCGTCTTGCTCGCGCCGAGCCCCGCACCGTCGATGAAGCGGCCGGAGGCCGCGTACTCGCCGATCAGTGCCCCCATCTTGTGTACCAACTCGAGCGGGGGCGGGTTTCCGGCCTCGGTGCTGGGATCGTTCTTGTGCATGATCATGAAACGCATCGTTCGACTCCTTCAGCTACACGTCGATCGACGCGGCCACGAATCGACAGGGGCGAGGCGGGACGGAACTGTTAGGCACCCAACCGGAGGGACAGCTTGTTAGGTTGCGTCGCTAAATACATCGCTTCGGTGGACGATTCCGCGCACCATCGCACCCTCCACGGGGACGAGGCACTGCCATGAAATCGGGAACACATGTGCCCGCGGGCGTCCGAACCGGTCCCACCACTCGGATGCCGCGCGTGACGACAACGGACTCTCGAACCAAAGCTTGTTCGGACCCTGTTCCGTCAGCACGACAGGCTGCACATAGTCAGGTCCCGACGCATCTTGCGGTGAACAGTACCCGAGGCACTCACTTCCGTCTCCCAAGACGAACCTCGTTGCGGCGATATACACATCGTTGTCGTCTTCCCTGAGCGACACACCGTCTGCCGGCTCGACTGTCGCGCCGCTGTCGCCCGCCTCGTTCGCGTGATATCGCCACACGAGGTGCTCTCGAAGATCGGCAATCGTCAACGCAACAAGAGGCTTCATGATTCTGTTGGATCGCTCGTTCAGCAACTTGACTACCACTTTGGACGAACAGTATAGGGGCGCGTTGAGAGCGCTGGTCGCATGGGTCTAACCGCCTTCGCTGAAGCTTCGGCGGTCAAGAAGACCCGGGCCCATGGACGACGGGCCGCCTGAAGGCGGCCCCTACGAACGATGGACGGGCCGCCTGAAGGCGGCCCCCACGAAGATCTACGGGGCGGGCTGGTGGTCGGGCAGCAGCACGCCGCCGCCGAAGCTCATTTTCGCCGGCGGGGTGCCGCCAGCCGTGATCTTCACGGCGCAGTACTTGAACTCCGGGATCTTCCCGAACGGATCGAGCACCGGGTTGGTGAGCATGTTGGCGGCCGCTTCGTAGTAGCAGAACGGCACGAACACAGAGCCGCGCGGCGTGCCATCGTCGGCGCGCGCGTAGAGCGAGATGGTGCCGCGGCGCGACGCGATGGTCAGCGTGCCGCCCGGCTCCACGCCCAGTCCTTCGAGATCGAGCGGATGGATCGACGCTACCGGCTCGGGCTCGAGGTAATCGAGATTGGTCGAGCGGCGGGTCATCGACCCGGTGTGCCAGTGTTCGAGCTGTCGGCCGGTGATGAGCACCATCGGGTACTCCGCATCCGGACGCTCGGCCGCCGAGATGAGATCGGCGGGCACGAACTTGCCGCGGCCCGACGCGGTGGGGAAGTTCTTGATGAACACCACCGGATCGCCGGGGTCGCCTTCCTTCACGCACGGATAGGTCACCGACGACTCGCGTTCGAGCCGGTCCCACGTGATGCCGGCAATCGAGTCCATGCACACACGCATCTCGTCGAACACCTCGCGCGGGTGCGTGTACTGCCAGTCGAGCCCCATGCGCTGGCCGAGCTCCACGAGCAGATCGAAATCGGGGCGCGCGTCGCCGGGCGAGTCGATCGCCTTGCGACCAAGCTGCACCATGCGGTCGGTGTTGGTGACGGTGCCCACCTTCTCGGGCCACGCCGTCGCGGGCAGCACCACGTCGGCGAGGTACGCCGTCTCGGTCAGGAAGATGTCCTGCACCACGCAGTGGTCGAGCGCGGCCATCGCCTCACGCGCGTGATCCACGTCGGGGTCCGACATCGCCGGGTTCTCACCCATGATGTACATGCCGCGGATCTCGTGCTTCTTCGCGGCGGTCATGATCTCGACCACGGTGAGACCCGGATCCGGGTCCAGCTCGGTCTTCCACAACGTCTCGAACCGCTGCCGCGCCTCGGGCGCGTTCACGCGCTGATAGTCGGGATAGAACATCGGGATGAGCCCCGAGTCGCTCGCGCCCTGCACGTTGTTCTGGCCGCGCAGCGGGTGCAGACCCGAGCCGGGCTTGCCGATCTGCCCGGTGGAGAGCGCCAGCGCAATCAGGCAGCGCGCGTTGTCGGTGCCGTGCACGTGCTGCGAGATGCCCATGCCCCACAGGATCATCGAGCCCTTCGAGGTGGCGTAGAGCCGCGCCACGTCGCGGATGGTCTTGGCGTCGATGCCGCAGATGGGCGCCATCGCCTCGGGCGTGAACTTCTTGACGTTCTTGGCCAGCTCCTCATAGCCCGACGTGCGGTCGGCGATGAACGCCTCGTCGACCAGCCGCTCTTCCACGATCACGTTCAGCATCGCGTTGAGGAGCGCCACGTCGGTGTCGGCGTTGAACTGCAGATTGTAGGTGGCGTGGCGCGCCAGGTCGCCTTTCCGCGGATCCGCGACGATCAGCTTCACCCCGGCCTTGGCGGCGTTCTTGATGAAGGTGGCCGCCACCGGATGGTTCACGGTGGGGTTGGCGCCGATCAGGAAGATCACTTCGGCGTTGGCCACGTCGCGCACCTGGTTCGACACGGCGCCCGAGTTGATCCCTTCCATCAGCGCGGCGACGCTCGAGGCGTGGCACAGGCGCGTGCAGTGATCGACGTTGTTGCAGCCGAAGCCGGTGCGCACCAGCTTCTGGAAGAGATACGCCTCTTCGTTGGTGCCCTTGGCGGAGCCGAAGCCGGCGAGCGCGCGCTTGCCGTAGGTGTCGCGGATCTTCAGCAACCCGGTGGCCGCGAAGTCCATCGCCTCTTCCCACGTGGCCTCGCGGAAGACGTCCTGCCACCGGTCCGGATCGACGACGAAATCCTTGTGCTTCGGCACGCCGGCCTTGCGGATGAGCGGTGTGGTCAGCCGGTGCTTGTGCTGCACGTAGTCGAAGCCGTAGCGCCCCTTCACGCACAGGCGGCTCGAGTTTGCCGGACCGTCCTTGCCCTGCACGTACAGGATCGTGTTGCCCTTGACGTTGTAGGTGAGCTGGCAGCCCACGCCGCAGTAGGGGCACACCGAGTCCACCTGCCGGTCCGGCTCCACTTTGCCCACCTCGCGCGCCGGCATGAGCGCGCCGGTCGGGCACGCCTGCACGCACTCGCCGCAGGCCACGCACGTGGAGGCGCCCATCGGATCGTCGAAGTCGAACACGATCTTCGAGTGGTCGCCGCGGAAGGCGTAGCCGATGACGTCGTTCACCTGCTCTTCACGGCACGCGCGCACGCAGCGGTTGCACTGGATGCAGGCGTCGAGGTGCACGGCCATGGCCGGGTGCGACAGGTCTTCCACCGGCTGCTTGCGGGCCTTGAAGCGCGGCTTGCCGATCTCCAGCTTCTTCGCCCACTGATCGAGCTCGGAGTTGAGCGTGTACTCCGTCTCGGGCATGTCCGAGAGCAGCAGCTCGAGCGACATCTTCTGGCTGACGAGGGCACGCTCGCTGTTGGTCGTGACTTCCATGCCCTGCTTCGGGTAGCGGCAGCACGACGGGGCCAGCACGCGCTCACCCTTGATCTCCACCATGCAGGTGCGGCAGTTGCCGTCGGCCCGCATGCCCTCCATGTAACAGAGGCGCGGAATCTCGACGCCCTGCTGGTCGGCGATTTCGAGCAGCGTCTGATCCGCCCGGCCCTCGACGGTCTTGCCGTTGAGCGTGAAAGAGACCATCACTCGACTTCCTTGGGAAAGTACTTCAGGACCGTCAGCACCGGATTGGGCGCCGCCTGGCCCAGGCCGCAGATCGACGCGTCCATCATCGCCTGTGACAGCTCCTGCAACAGGGGCGCGTCCCACTTCTTCGCGCCCATCAGATCGAGCGCCTTGACCGTGCCGACGCGGCACGGCGTGCACTGGCCGCACGATTCGTCGGCGAAGAACTTCATCAGATTGCGCGCCGTGCCAGCCGCCGTGTCGTGGTTCGAGAACACCACGATCGCCGCCGAGCCGATGAAGCAGCCGTACTCGTTGAGCGTATCGAAATCGAGCGGCACGTCGGCCTTCGACGCCGGCAGGATGCCCCCTGATGCGCCGCCCGGCAGATAGCCGTACAGCTCGTGGCCGTCGAGCATGCCGCCGCAGTACTCGTCGATCAGCTCGCGCAGCGTGATCCCGGCTGGCGCAAGGTGCACGCCCGGCTTCTTCACCCGGCCGCTGACCGAGAACGAGCGCAGCCCCTTGCGGCCGTTGCGCCCCTGGCTGGCAAACCACTCGGGCCCGTTCTCGATGATGGCGCGCACCCAGTGCAGCGTCTCCATGTTGTGCTCGAGCGTCGGGCGTCCGAACAGGCCGACCTGTGCCACGTAGGGCGGCCGCAGGCGCGGCTCGCCGCGCTTGCCCTCGATCGACTCGATCATCGACGACTCTTCGCCGCAGATATACGCACCGGCGCCGCGCCGCAGGTGAATCGACGGCAGCTCGAACGGCGGGTTGGCCTTGAGCGCCGCAATCTCCTGCTCGAGGATCGCGCGGCAGCCGTGGTACTCGTCGCGAAGGTAGATGTAGATCCCTTCGATGCCGACGGCCCACGCGGCGACGAGCGCGCCTTCGATGAAGCGGTGCGGGTCGCGTTCCAGGTAGTAGCGATCCTTGAACGTGCCCGGCTCGCCCTCGTCGATGTTGATCGCCATCAGACGCGGGGCGGGCTCGGCCGACACCAGCTTCCACTTGCGGCCGGCGGGGAAGCCGGCGCCGCCCAGGCCGCGCAGGCCCGAGTTTTCCATCACGGCGATGACGTCGTCGCGTGTCTTCTTGCCCGCGACACAGTCTGCCGCGAGCGTGTAGCCGCCCTGCGCCCGGTACGCGGCGTAGTCGACGTGCCCCGGCGTGATCGCCACGTCGTTGGTCGCGTGCCTGGTGGCCTTGGCGTTGACCAGCGCGATGACCTTGTCCTCGGTGGCCAGCGGCACCGGGTTCTGGCCAACCACCGCCACCGGCGCGGCCTCGCAGCGGCCGACGCACGGGGCGTGCAGCACCCGCACGTCCTTGCCCAGCAGCGACGGAAGGCGTTCGAGCAGATGGTGCGAGCCGGCCAGGTCGCAGGCAATCGAGTCGCAGACGCGAACCGTGATTGCGGGCGGCGCCGTCTCACCTTCCTTCACCACGTCGAAGTGGTGGTAGAAGGTCGCCACCTCGTACACCTCGGCCATCGCCATCTTCATCTCGGACGCGAGCGCGGCAAGGTGAGCGGCAGAGATGTGGTGGTAGCGGTCCTGGATCTTGTGGAGGTGCTCGATCAGCAGATCGCGCCGGCGTGACGCGGTGCCGAGCAGTGCTTGCACCTCTTGGAGGGCCTTGGGATCGACCCGGCGGCCTTTCGGTGTGCCGCGGACCTTTCCGCGGCCCTTCTTCTTGGTCGAGTCGGCGTGACTCGGAGCAAACGATGCAGCGCGATCACTCATTCAGTGTGGGGGCCAAACAGGCCGAACTGCCATGCTATCATCAGGATGCGGCATGCACGTTGAGTTCTTCGGCGTCCCTCGTGAGCGTGCCGGTGTTTCCGAGCTGGAACTGCACGCAGATACCCTCGGCCAGCTGCTCGGCACGCTGGCGGAGCGTATGCCTTCGCTCTCCGAAATCATCCAGCGCGACCGGCTGCACCCGGCGTTCGTGGCCAATTTGAACGGCGATCGGTTCGTCACCGACCCGCACACGCCGCTGCGAGCCGACGACTCCGTGCTGATTCTCTCGGCCGACGCCGGGGGCTAGACCGAGCCTCGCTAGTCGAATCATGACCTCCGGGTACCACGGCTGTGTTCTCCGAATCGATGCGGGCAGCGGCCACGCCGAGCGTGTGCCGGTGTCGGACGCCGTGCTTCGCGCCTACCTCGGCGGGAGCGGGCTCGGCACGCGCCTGCTGCTCGACGCCGGCGCCGCCGAGGCGGACCCGCTGTCGCCCGAGGCCTCGCTGGTCTTTGCCTTCAGCCCGCTCGTCGGCAGCCCGCTCACCACGTCGGCCAAGTTCGCGGTGGTCGGCAAGAGTCCCCTCACCGGGCGCATCAACGATTCGCTGGCGAGCAGCGGGTTTGCAGTGGCGGGGAAGGGCACCGGCTGCGACGCGCTCCTCATCACCGGTCGCGCGCCGGAGCTGTCGGTGATCGTCATCGACGCCGAGGGCAGCGAGGATGGCGCGCTGCCGGCCGTCCGGCTCGAGCCGGCCGCCGATTTCCGCGGCGCCACCTGCCGCGACACCGAGGAAGGGCTGCGCGCGAGGCTCGGGTCCAGCTTCCGTATCGCGTCGATCGGGCCGGCGGGCGAGTGCCTGGTGCGCTACGCCACCATCTCGCACGATGGCCGCCACGCCGGCCGCGGCGGCAGCGGCGCGGTGCTCGGCGCCAAGCGCATCAAGGCGATCGCGGTGCGCGGCAAGCGGCGCGTCGAGTGGGCGCGGCCGACGGAGCTCACGGCGCTGAGCCGCGATCTCTCGAAGAAGTCGTTCGGCCCGGCCACGGCGAAGTACCGCGAGCTCGGCACCGCCACGAACCTGCTCACGTTCAATCGCTTCGGGGCGTTGCCGACGCGCAACTTCCAGAGCGGTACCTTCGACGAGGCCCAGAACCTGTCGCCCGAAACGCTGGCCGCCACCCGCGACAAGACGCGCGCGAGCTGCGTCGCCTGCACCATCGGCTGCGAGCACATCTACGGTTTCGGCGCGGACGGCGCGAAAGTCGGCGTGCGCGTCGAGTACGAGAGCCTGTTCGCGCTCGGCTCGCTCTGCGGCGTTGGCGACTCCGAGGCGGTGCTGCGCGCGTCGAAGCGCTGCGACGAGCTGGGCATCGACACCATCAGCGCCGGCGGCACGATCGCCTTCGCGATGGAGTGCGTCGAGCAGGGCTGGCTCGATGCGCCGTGGCTCAGGTTTGGCAGCGGCGACGCGCTGCTGCGCGCCATCGAGCTGATCGGCGCCCGCGAAGGGCTCGGCAGTCTGCTCGCCGAGGGCAGCCGGCGCGCGGCCGAGGTCATCGGCCACGACAGCATCGCCATCGCGCCGCAGGTGAAGGGGCTCGAGATTCCCGGCTACGAGCCGCGGGCGCTGCAGACGATGGCGCTCGGGTTTGCCGTCGGCGCGCGCGGCGCCGATCACAATCGGAGCGGCGCCTACGAGGTGGACTTTTCGAACAAGGTGGATCGCCGGCACATCACGCTCGACGCCGTACGGCACGCCATCGACACCGAGGACAAGGCGGCGCTGATGGACTCGATGATCCTGTGCAAGTTCCTGCGCGGGGTGTTCGAGGATTTCTACGCCGAGTCGGCGGTGATGCTGGGCGCGGTGACCGGCTGGGACGTCACCGGCGACGAGCTGCGCGAGACGGCGCGGCGGATCGTGGGTGCCAAGCGCGAGTTCAACCTGCGCGCCGGCTGGACGCCAGCCGAAGACACGCTGCCCGACCGCTTGCTCAACACGCCGCTCCCGAACGATCCCGAGGCCGCGCTGAGCCGCGACCGCCTCGACGCCCTGGTGTCGGAGTACCACCGCCAGCGGGGGTGGTAATCCGTCGTGGGGGCCGCCTTCAGGCGGCCCGAACGGGCCGGCTAAAGCCGGCCCCCACGAAGATCGCGAAGCGCGGCTTCGTAGTCCTCCCGCGTATTCAGATTCCTCAGCGTGCGCAGGTCCGGATCGGCCACGCGCATTTCATCCGGCGACACGCGACGGGTGCGAACCGCGTCGAACAGGAACGCCGGGCGCAAGCGGTCCTGCGCCAGGAGCGACTCCACCTGCGGCAGCACCGCGCGGCGATACACGGCCGACAGCGGGTGCGTGAAGCCGTCGATCTCCATCACCGCGATGTCGTGATCGCCGAGCAGCCCGAGCATGTGCTCGACGAATGCCGGCTCCAGCAGCGGCACGTCGCAGCTCGTCACATAGGCAGCGTCCACCGACTCCGGCAGCGCCTTGAGCCCCGCCCGCAGCCCTTCGAGCGGCCCGCGCGCCTCGCGCTCGTCGCGCGCCACCACGACATCGGCGGGCAACGGCGGAAGCTCCTGGTCGCGCGCGGCCACCGCCACGATGGGCGACACCTTGGTCCCGAGGAGCCGCACTACCCGCTGCAGCATCGTCTCGGACCCGAAGGGCAATGTGGCCTTGGCCACGCCCATCCGCGTGGACCTGCCGCCGCACAGCACGACGCCTCCTGCTACAGGCGGACCTGAAGGTCCGCCTCTGCGTACGCTCATGACAGCGTCATCCCGAGCCGCGTCAGCGCCTCGCGCGTTGCCGGTTGCAGCAGCAGCGTCTTGAAGGCGACCACCGCCGGCCGCTCGGCGCGGGCGCGCGGCACGATGAAGTCGTACTGCTCGTGCTGCACCGGCACGAACCCGAGGCCGGCGCTGCGGGCGACGGTTTCGAGCGTCACGCCCCAGTCGGCGCGCCGCTGGACCACCGCCGCCGCCACGGCGTTGTGGTTGCGCGGCTGCACGGCATAGCCGGCCGGGCGTCGGCCGCCGAGCAGGCGGTCGATGAGCGCACGGGTGCCGCTCCCCTGGTTGCGATTGACCATCAGGCAGTCGCGGTCGCCGAGCGCCGTTGCGATCGCCGCTTCGGCGGTGTGGCCTTCGAAGCGCAGATCCCCGCGGCGGAACACCACGCCCTGCAGGCGGCCGTAGCCCGGCACGAGCTCCAGCCCTGGCGTCAGGAAGGGGCGGTTGTACTCGCCGGTCGTGGGCTCGAGCAGGTGCACGCCTGACACGTCGCACTCCTCGCGCCGCGCCGCATCGAGCCCCGCGGTGCTGCCGACGGCGAGAAACTTGGTGTGCAGCCCCTGCCGCTGCAGCTCGCCGAGCAGGTAGTCGAGCCCGACGCAGTGACTGCCGATCACGACCAGGTCGGCCAGCCGCAGATCGCGGCCGAGCAGCTGAACGTCGATCACCGCTCCGGCTTCTACGATTTCGTGATGCCGTCCGATGGTGGCGAACCCGTCGGCGCGGCTGAACGTGGTGACGCTGCCAGACCCCTGACCCATCGGATACGCGGTCAGCTCCGGACCGTCGCCGCCCGCGGACTCGACGAGCCCGACCAGCAGATACTCGGTGCGGCCGATTTCGCTGTTCACCTTCACCGCCAGCCGCGCCGGCACGCTGGTGCGTTCTTCGGCGCTGCGGCCGGCCAGCCGCCGGATCACCGGCGCCACGAACTCATGAAAGGTGAAGATGGCCGAGGTGGGGAAGCCGGGCAAGACCACCACGGCGCGCCCGCCGGTGGCGGCAAGGCAGATCGGTTTGCCCGGTTTGAGCGCCACGCCGTGCGCCACGATGCCCGGATCGCTCAGCTCGGCCACCACGCGATACGACACGTCGCCCGCGCCTTTGCTGGTGCCGCCCGACAGCAGCACCACGTCGGCCGACAACAGCGCCTGCTGCAGCCTTGCCCGAAGCGCCGGTGCGTCATCGGGTGAGATGCCGAGCCGCAGCGGCTCTCCACCCAGCTCCTGCACCGCGTCGGCCAGCACCTGCGCGTTGGAGTCGTAGACGCGCGCGGCGGCCATCCGTTCGCCGGGCGCGATGATCTCGTCGCCGGTGGAGAGGATGGCCACGACGGGCCGGCGCCACACCTCGACTGCGGCGACGCCGATGGCCGCCAGCACGCCGGTGTCGCGGCTCGTCAGCAGTTGCCCCGTGCGCAGGACCGTCTCGCCCGCGGTGATGTCGGTGCCCGCAAACGAGACGCCGCTTCCCGCGCTGACCGCGCGCGCGATCCGCAGCTCACCGTCCACGAGGTCGGCGTGCTCCACCATCACCACGGCGTCGGCGCCGCGCGGCATCATGCCGCCGGTGGCAATCGACAGCGCCTCGCCCGATCGCACCGCGCCCGACGGCACGACGCCGGTGTGGATCTCCTCGGCGCCCAGCCGCACGCTGCGCGGCGCTTCCTCCGATGCGCCGAACGTGTCCTCAGCCACCACCGCAAAGCCGTCCACGTTCGAGCGGTCGAACGACGGCACGTCCACCGGCGACACCACGTCGGCCGCAAGCACCCGCCCGAGCGCGGCCTCGAGAGCGACACGCTCGACGTCGCGCGGCGACAGGTCGAGCACGGCACGGAAGCGACGCTCGGCTTCGTCGCGATCGAGGACCTGAAGGAACTGCTCCTGCTCACGCATAGAGCCACACGTCCACGTCGGTGCCGGCGGCGAAGCCTTCGCTGTCGTCGCCGACGATCACGAAGCCGTCGGCGCGCGTGGTTGACGAGAGGATCGACGCGCCTGCCACGGCCAGCGGTTCGATCGCCCCGGCCGACACCGTCACGCGCGCGTAGTCGAGACGCCCGATCGGCGAGCTGATTTTCCGCGTGAGCCGTCCGCGCATCGATCGGTACGGCCACTCCGCCGGCCGGCCGCCAAGGACGCGAATCGCGCGTCCGGCAAAAAAGTCGTAGGCGCAGAGACTGGACACTGGATTTCCGGGCAGCAGGAACACCAGCCGATTGCCGATGCGGCCCATGCCGGTGGGGCTGCTGGGACGCATCGCGATGCCGTGCACCGCCAGCTCGCCGTGCTGCGCTACCAGCCCCGGGGCGAGGTCCTCGACGCCGACGCTGGATCCGCCAGACACGATCACGACGTCCGCGTCGGCAAGCAGCGCGTCCGCGATCGCGGCCGCCTCGTCGCGCACGAGGCCGCGAGAATCCACCGTGCCGCCGTCGCGTTCCGCCAGCGCCGTCAGCATCGGCCCGTTCGCGTCCGCGATGTGGAAGCCGTGCGGGGGCGTTCCGGCCGCAAGCAGCTCGTTGCCGGTCACGACCAGCCGGACGCGAGGTCTCCGGACCACCTCCACCTCCGCGAGCCCGACCGAGCTGATGACTCCAACGTCCTGCGGCCGCAGCAGGCGCTCGGGCTCGAGCAGGCGTGCCCCGCGCGCGACGTCCTCGCCGATGCGCCCGACGTTCTTGCCCGGCGACACGGCGTCGAGCGCGGCGATCGTCCGGCCATGCGGTTCGGCGTCGACGAACTCGGCGGGCAGCACGGCATCGGCGCCCCGTGGCACCGGTGCGCCCGTCATCACGCGTACCGCCTGTCCGGCCGAGACCGCACCGTCGAAGGGGCGTCCCGGCATCGAGTCGCCGATCACCGTCAACGGCAGCCGGCTGTACGCCCCCGCGCCCTCGGTGCTGGTGGCCACGACGGCGTAACCGTCCATCGTGGCGCGATCGAACCCCGGCACGTCCACCGTGCTGATGATCGGGACCGCCAGCACCCGCCCCGCCGCCTCGGCCAGCGAGACACGCTCGCGGCCCAGCGGCTTCAGCTGCGCATCGAGCCAGGCCAGCGCCGCCGAGACCGTGTGCCGCCGCGCGAATCCCTTCATCCGAACGTCGTAAGATGGCTGCTCGAGACTCACGTCCGCCAAGCGTACAGCCTTCCCATGGACATCGGCCAACTCCAATACCTCGTGGCGCTCGCGCGCGAAAAGCACTTCACCCGCGCGGCCAAGGCGTGTCACGTGACGCAGCCCACGCTGTCGGGCCGCATCCGGCAGCTCGAGCAGGAGCTCGGCGTCCCCATCGTGGAGCGCAGCCAGCGGTTCATTGGACTCACGCCCGACGGCGAGCGCGTGCTGAAGTGGGCGTACGCCATCCTCGACAACTGGACGGCGATGCAGCAGGACATTGCGCAGCGCCGGGACGTGGCCGGCGCGCTACGCGGTCACCTGTCGGTGGGGGTGATTCCGTCCGCGCTGCCCATGGCGGCGCTGATGGCCAAGGCCATCCACGCGCGTCACCCGGAGGTGGAGCTGACGATCCTTTCGCACAGCTCGATCGACATCCTGCGACAGCTCGAGGAGTTCTCGATCGACGTCGGATTCACATATCTCGACAACGAGCCGGTAGAAGGCATGCGGGCCGAGCCGATCTACATGGAGCGCTACTGCCTCCTCGTGCGCGCCGATCACGAGCTGGCCGGCGCGCCATCGGTGTCGTGGGGCGACGCGGCGAGGCAGCCGCTGTGCCTGCTCACGCCCGACATGCAGAACCGCCGCATCATCGATCGCGCGTTCCGCGCCGCCAACGCCAGCCCGATTCCGCGCGTCGAGAGCAACTCGGTGATCAACCTGATCTCGAACGTGCACCTGATGGGGATGGTGAGCGTCATCCCCGAGTACTTCCTGAGCGTGCTGGGTCCGATGGCCGGCATCGTCACGGTGCCGCTCGTCAGCCCGCTGGTGGAGCACAGCGTGGGGCTGGTGGCCGTGGACCGCGATCCGATCTCGCCGCTGGTGCTCGCGGCGTTTGAGTGTGCCCGGAGCATCGAGCCGCTGACTCTGTCCGGGCGCATTCCGGCCAAAATCGCATAGTCCCCGGCGGGCCGTGCGCCGGCGGGGTTTCCGTCGTTTAACAAGTTGGTGCGCTTCGCCCCAGTCAACCCGGCTCACCCTCCCCCCGGAGGCCACAGGTGTTTCTTCTCCCCCTTGCTCTCGGAACCGCGGCCCTGGTCGCTGTCGTCACCGCGCCGCTTTCCATCGATCTGATGGTGCACGCCCGCGCCACCGCCACCCACGCCGGAGCCGTGGTCGTGCAGGGCACCGTGCGGTGCTCGATCGGGACCACCGTCAGCATAGAAGTCGACGTCGTCGAGCCGCTCAACCGGTCCGACGTAGCCTTCGGCCAGTTCACCACCGACCTGGCGTGCGATAGCACGCCCACGCCCTGGACAGCGGTCGTCGCTCCCGACACGGATCACGGGTTCCGTTCGGGGTTCGCCACGGTGTCCGTGCGCGCCGTGCGGTTCGATCCGGAGAACGGCATCTACACCGGGGTGGAGAGCTTCGGCTTCCTGCAGTTGACCCGTTCGGCGCATTGAACGCACGCCACCGTCCGCCGGGCCCGCGTCAGTTGTCGGTGGGGTGATCGACGCTGTCGATGACGAGCACCTTTATCGGCGCGCGCGACGGCTCCAGCGTGAGCCCCGCCTGTTGCTCGATCGCCTCGAAGAGGCCGAACGGCGGCACGAGGATGTCGCAAAAAGAAGAGGGACCGCCGGATGACGGTCCCTCTTGCCGCGGGCGGTCTTCACACCGCCCTGAGCTACTTGGCCGGCGCTTCGCCCTGACGGAAGCGGCCGACGTAGGCCGCTTTGGCGACGGTCTTCCCCTGCATCGCCTTCACCAGATCCTCTCGCGTCGCGGTGGCCGGCAGGTCGAGCGTGGCGTTGAGCGCGTAGAGCTCGAATACGTAGTGGTGGTAGCGCGGGCCGGCGGGGGCGCCGGGACCCATGTAGACCGGCTGCCCGGTGAGGTTGTTGCCCTGCACCGAGCCCGGCGGGAGGCTCCCCTCGGGGATGCCGTTGGCCGAGGCGGGGATGTTCCACGCCATCCAGTGCAGCACGTCGTCGGTGCTGCCCATCAGCGCCACGTCGATGTCGTGAAAGATGATCGCGTAAGCGACGGTGCCCGCCGGCGCGTTCGAGAACTTGAACCCGGGCTGCACGCCGCCGCGCCCGGTGAACTTCTGCGGCACGATGCCGCCGTCGGGGAACGCGTCGGTTTCCATGAGCAGCGGTGGGAGGCTGAACCCGCCGCGTCCGCCACCACGCCCGCCACCCTGACCGCCGCCCGCCGGCGGGTTCTGCCCAGCGCTGACGCCACTCTGCATCCCCAGCGCGACGCTGACCACGACGCCGGTCGCGACAAAGAGTCTGAACGCAATCTTCTTCATGTGCATACCCGACTGCTCCTCCACTGCCCTCCCGCCCGAAGGGCGGGCAATTAGATTAGA
>DASYRM010000021.1:0-3282 GCA_036004405.1 Vicinamibacterales bacterium | reverse complement strand
GCCAGCTTCGCGCCCTGGATGACGTTGAGGCCGACGCCGCCGCAGCCGATCACGAGCACCGTGGCGCCGCTCTCGACCTTCGCGCAGCGCGTGACCGCGCCGACGCCCGTGGGCACGCAGCAGCCGACGAGCGCCGCCTGCGGCCACGGCATGTCGTGGCGGATCGGCACCACCATCTCGGCCGCGCAGACGACCGTCTCGCTGAAGGTACCGAGCCGCGCCATCTGGTTCACCGGCTTGCCCTTGTGCTGGAGTCGATGCGTGCCGTCGAGCATCGCCCAGCGCGCGGACGTGTAGCCGTCGCAGAGGATCGTGCGCCCGGTCGTGCAATAGAGGCAGCGCCCGCAGTGCGTGCGGAAGGAGAAGATGATGTGATCACCGACTTTGACGTTGGTGACGCCAGCGCCGACGTCCTGCACCACGCCCGCGGCTTCGTGGCCGAGCACCATCGGGAGCGGCGGCGTCCAGTCCCCGTTCATGATGTGCCAGTCGCTGTGGCAGATGCCCGCCGCCTTCACCTTCACGCGCACTTCACCGGTCTGCGGCCCTTGCTGCTCCAGGTCGACGACGTCGAGACGCTCGTTGTGCTCGAAACACACCGCGGCTTTCATGCTGACCTCCCCGAAACACTGTGAGGGCTGCGAGTCTAGCACCGCGCGTGGGCAAAAAGAGGAAGGCCGGGGAACGCTCCCCGGCCTTCCTGGCTACTGGAGTCCGCTACGCGACCAGGCTTAGCCGCTCATGCCCGTCACGAAAGACACTCGCACCACGTCGCCGACGTCGAGGCTACCTTCGATGATCGCACCCTCGGTCATCGCCGACTGCGGGGGCACCATCGCGTCCCGCGTCATCGCTTCGCCGTATGGAAACGCCGTGCGGTCATCCAGGGCTTCGGCCTTCACCGATGGCTTCTTCGCATACGCCGGCGTTGCCACGAGAATCCCGGCGAGCGCGAGCGTCGAAAGCTTGCTCCACGATCTCATGGCTTCCTCCTTTCGCCGGGGCCCATGAGGTCGCAAGCGAGGTGCCAGCACAACCGCGCTCGGGCATTGCGAAGAAACAATTACAGCGCCGACAGGAATCCCGTGAGCGCCTTGTTGAAAGCATCCGGCTGTTCCATGTTCGACAGGTGTGCGGCCGACTTGAGGATCTCCAGCTTCGAGCCGGCGATTTTTTCGTGGATCACCTTGTGCGCCGCGACCGGCGTGCCCATGTCGTCCTCGCCGACAATCGCGATCGTCGGGATCTTGATCGCGCTGATCTTGTCGGTGAGATCGAGCGCCGAGATCGCATGGCAGCAGCCGGCGTAGCCCGCGGGCGGCGTCGTGCGGATCATCGTCGCTACCTTGTCCACCACGTCCTTGCGGCTCTTGCGGAACGGTTCCGTGAGCCAGCGCGCGAGCGTCGGCTCCACCAGCGGCTCCATCCCTTGCGTCTCCGCGATGCGGATACGGTCCTGCCACAGCGGCTTGTTCTCGGCCGGCATGCGGCTCGACGTGTCGCACAGCGCGAGGCTCGAGAAGAGTTCCGGCGCCTTCAGCGCGAGCGTTTGCCCGATCATGCCGCCCATCGACAGCCCGACCCAATGGGTGCGCGCGATGCCTAGCGCCTTGAGCAGCGAGAGCGCATCGTCTGCGAGCTGATCGAGCGTGTAGGCGCCCTTCGGCGCGTCGGTCTTGCCGTGCCCACGCGTCTCGTAGCGCAGCACACGAAAGCGGCCCGTGAGAGCGGGGACTGTCGGATCCCACATCGAATTATCCGTCGCCAGGGAGTGGCTCATGGTGACGACCGGCGCATTCGCCGGCCCTTCGAGCGTGTAGTTCATGGAAATGCCGTTGGCCGTGGTCTTCATGTCTCCCTCCGGATCCGGACGTTGTGGCGCGAAGTCTGGCACCGGCGAGCGGCCGGCGCAACGGGCTGGCGGTCACGAAGCGGTCGCCGTGGGCGCCGGCCGCGGGCCGGCGCCCGTGAACGGGGTCAGCTCTCCAGTGACGCGCGCAGGAACCAGGCGTGCTTCTCGAACTCCGTGGTGATCGCGGTGAGCATGTCCACCGTGTCGGTGTCGCGGTTCTGCTCGGCGACCTTGCGTGACTCGCGCAGGCCTTCGAGGTAGACCTCGAAGCGCTCGGCGAGCAGGCGGACGTGCTCCATGTCGCGCGTGGTCTCTTGAGGGTACTCCGCCAACCGCGAGGCCTTGGCCACGTGGCGCGCGGTGCCGTAGGCGAGGCCACCCAGCGTGACGGCACGCTCGGCGATCTCGTCGTTGTGCTCCGCCAGGCTCACCGCGAACGTCTCGAACAGCGGATGCAGCGACGGAAACTGCGGGCCCTTGATGTTCCAGTGGGCCACCTTGATCTGGCCGTGAAGGTCGAGGCCGTCGCCGAGGCAGGCGTTCAACGCCTCCGCGATCGCGCTGCGGGCCTTCTCCGGGAGCTTGCTCGGGCTCTTGTACATGGGGTCTCCTTCTCAGGCGGCCACGGTCACGCCGAAGCTCTCGAAAGCGAGGGCGGCGGCGTGAATGGTGGCCGCGATACGCACGGCGTCGTGAACGTTGTCTTCCGTGAGCCCAGCGTCGATGACCGCTTTCTCGTGCGCCTGCACGCAGATCTCGCAGCCGTTGATGGCGCTCGCCGCGAGCGAGAAGAGCTCGAGGTCGGCCTTGCTCCCCGCGGGCTTTGCGAGCCGGTTCATGCGAAGCCGTGCCGGTTTCTGCTCGTAGCCCGGCTTCCCGACCATGTGGCGGAACCGGTAATAGACGTTGTTCATCGCCATGAGCGCCGCCGCCGCCAGCGCGTCGTCGATGACGGCGGGGTCGATCACGGTGCGCGCGTCGGCAACGATGGCGTCCAGCAGCGGACGGTTACGCGCGGTCGCCGCCGACGTGACCGCAACGCCCCAGCGCTGGGCCGCTGAGAGGGAACCATCCTGAAGCACCGACTGCACGTTGAGCTTGATGTCCCGGGCGGTCTCGGGCAGCGCGTCGCGAATCGCGTCGAGGGCGGCCATGGCTAGGCCGCCACCAGGGGGGTTTGGGGGTCCTGAGTTGCCGGGCCCCCATGTCCAAGGGTCGGCTGACCCTTTTGCCAGTTGCAGGGGCACAGCTCGTCGGTCTGCAGCGCGTCGAGCACGCGAAGGGTCTCATCCACGTTGCGGCCGACCGAGAGATCGTTGACGCTCACGTGCCGGATGATGCCTTCCGGGTCGACGATGAACGTCGCGCGCAGCGCCACGCCGTCCTGCTTGTGCAGCACACCGAGTGCCTGCGCCAGCTCGCGCTTCGTA
>DASYRM010000020.1:0-81199 GCA_036004405.1 Vicinamibacterales bacterium | reverse complement strand
GGGCCGCCTGAAGGCGGCCCCTACTGGTGTACGACCAGTTCGTTGTGCACCGTGTAGCCGGGCGACGCCTTTTCCACGGCGATCCGTTCCGCCGCGGCCTTCTGCGCCTTCGACGGCACATGCCCCTTCAGCGTGATGGTCTTTGCGTCTGCATCGGTGTCGACGTTGATCCCCGTCGCATCCACCTTCGAGTCCGCGACGAGCGCCGCCTGTACCTTCGCGGTCTGCGCCGCGGCGCCCGCCGCCTGGCTGGCTCTCTCGACCGCGTGCTCGCCGTCCCGACTGGCGTCACGTGACGCGTTGACCGCGGCATCGCTTGCGCGCTCCGCGTTGTTCACCGCATCCTTCGCAGCCGACTCGGCCGCGTCACCTGCGGCACGCGCGGCCTCGGTCGCTTCCTGACCAGCTTCGCGCGTTTCCTGTTTCGTCTTGTCCGAACAGCCAACCGCCACACATGCGGCGATGACAATTCCGCTCGCCAGTGTCAGTGCTCTCATGAGGTTCCTCCGGCCCGACAGTTGGGGGTCAGGCTCTTCAGAGAGGAAGCAGCACAGGGCGTGCCACGAGCTAGTTGAAACTCATCTTTCCGGCTGGCTTGTCGCAGGGCGCGGTGCGCTCACGCGTGCCGCTGGCATCGTTCCAGACCAGCCGCTGTCCGTTGATGGCAAACGGGGCATCGGCCACGTCGCCCGGCCGCATCCCTTGCGTCCACTCCTCGGGGCAGATGGCCGTGAAGCTCGCGTAGCCGCCGGTGCCCCCTTTGAATCGCGGGAAGCCGATCGCGACCAGCGCACCGGCCGGCGGTACTTGATCGAGGTTGGCCACACCCTCGGCCTGCATGTAGCCGTTGTTCATCAGCCAGTCCTCGCCGACGAGCGTCGGCGTCGAGTCGGTGTCGAGCGGCTCGTGCCCGTGCAGCAGGATCCGGCGCTCGAGGTGCAACAGCTTCAGCGCCTCGAGCGTGACGCCCGGGAACTTGCCGTCGGCCGGCTGGACGCGCGCGCTGTCGGGCCATCGCTTCGACCAGTCGGAACGCACCATCACCACCGCACCGGCAGGCACGGTGCCGTGCACCCTCTCCCACGCGCGCACGTCGTCGGCGGTGAGCGCGTAGTTCACGTTGGCTTGCACCTGATCGACGATCGAGATCACCGCCAGTTTGCGCAGCGCGAGCGTCGGCGGCAGTTCGTCGACGGCGGGAAAACACTGGTGCCAGTGAGCCGGCGGATCGAGCTGCGTCCCCATCTGGTCGGTCACCAGACGGTATCCGGTGGTTTCGAAGCCGGTCTTCGCGTAATCGAGCGGGGCGTACGGCGAGGTGTCATCGAGTTTGGCGATGCCGCGCTCGAATCGCGTCCCCGGCGGAAATCCCTTCCACAATGGGGCGCCGGGCGTCAGCACGTGGGACAGGGAGACGAAGCGTGCCTGCGCAAACACGCGATCCCAGACGTCCCACAGCCCCGAAGACGGCGCCGATGGCGGCGGTGCCGATCGCGAACACGCAAGCGCCGGCAGCACGGCACTGCCAAGGCCCACACTCGTCAGCTTGAGCAGGCGGCGTCGATCCATGAGGGCTCCTCGCCTATATCATCTCGCGATGACGCGGACGGCTCTAGCACTCGGAACGGTACTGGTGTTGGCGGCGTGCTCGACATCAAACCAGGCGCCGCCGGCGTCGCCTGCGGGCAGCGACCCGCGCTCGGACGGCGACCACAACGTGCGCCTCGTCGGCTATCACGACCTGCAGGGGCGCCAGTCGCTGGTCGTCACCACGAAATCCGATCCGGCCAACGGCAACTGGGTCTACGTCGGCCACACGCCGAACGACCGCGCCGATCCGCAGGCGTCGGACGACGGCCAGGGCAACGATCAGCCGATCCTCAACCCGATCACCGGGAAGATGGAGTGGAACGGCACGTCGGTCGTGGAGATCTCGGACCCGTCCAAGCCACGCCTCGTGTGGCACATCCCCAACGACCAGGCGCACGTGAACTCGCGCTCGGTGTCGGTGGTCTACGACTACGGGTTCGACTCCGAGCCGAAGGGGCACGACTACCTGATTCGCAGCTACGACACCGGCAAGGTGTTCACGTTTCAGATCTTCGACATCACCACCCGCGACACCGATCCGTCGAAGATTGCGCTGGTGTCGGAGATCACCGGCACACCGCCGGGCAACTGCGGCCCCCGCTGCGGCGGCACGTTCATCAATCGCGCGCACAAAGGCTGGTGGTCGCAGAGCTCGGGGCTGTTCTATTCGAGCTCCGGCGAGCCTGGCTTTCGCGGTCTCACCGTCATCCATATCTGGGATCTGAAAGATCCGCGGCATCCGAAGTTCGTCGGCCGTGCCGCGTCGCCGGCGCAGCGCGACGGGCAACCCGGCTATCAGGGCGAGTACGCGCACCACCCGATCGTGGATGAAGCGAATCACCGCCTCTACATCGGCTTCCGCGGGTCCGGTCTCGCCGGGAGCTGGGACATCTCGAACCCCGCCGCGCCAAAGCTGGTGTGGATGATCGACACCAGCCCGCCGGGCCGCGGGCCGCACACGGTGTCGCCGATCACCTACGACCAGGTGCCGAACTTCAAGGGACCGGACGGGCTGCCACGCACCTACGCGTTCATCACCGACGAGGCCGCCGGGGCCGCGGACATGAAGCCGTGCGCGAGCGGCATTCGCACCAAGGCGTACATGGTGGACATCACCGACGAAACGCACCCGTTCCCGGTATCCACCTGGCAGGTGCCAGTCGGCGACTTCTGCGAGAAGGGCGGACGGTTCGGGCCGCACCAGCATGCCGAGACGGTCAACGGTGAGATCAACCGTTTCGAGAACAAGCTGGCGTGGGTGGCGTACTTCAACGCCGGCATCCGCGTGGTCGATCTGTCGGATCCCTACAACCTGAAGGAAGTGGGCTACTACGTGCCGAAGACCAATGCGCTGTCGCATCCGATTGCGAAGGGGCAGCCGACGGCGATTCAGATCAACGACGTGGACATCGACCATCGCGGCCTCGCCTACGCGTCGGACCGCGTCGGGTCGGGGTTGTTCGTGCTCGAGTACACCGGCCCGAAAAACGCTCCATAACCTGTGTAAGATCGGACCGGACCGATGAAGAACGACGATTGGGACGTGCTGATCGATCGCATCGAGACTGGTGCGTGCACGCCCTTCCTTGGCGCCGGCGCCTGCCATCCCTATATCGAGACCGGTGCAGCCATCGCCCAGAAGTGGGCGCACGAGAAGGCGTTTCCGCTCGGCGACGCGAACAATCTTGGACGGGTGGCGCAGTACATGGCGCTCAACCTCGATGGCGAGCTCAAGGGCGACCCCCGCATTCCCAAACAGAAGATGGTCGATTACTTGAAACGGTGCCGACGGCCGCCGTTCGACGACCCGAAGGACCTGCACGCCACCCTCGCGACTCTACCCGTACCGATCTACGTCACCACCAACTACGACCCGTTCCTGACCAATGCCCTGAAACATGCGCGTCGCGACGTGCACCGGGACTTCTGCCGGTGGAACAAGTGGCTCGAGAAGCGCCACAAATCCGAGAGATACAGTCCGACCGTGGCCGCGCCGATGGTCTTCCACCTGCACGGGCACGACGAGGTCGTCGATTCGCTCGTGCTCACGGAAGACGACTACATCGACTTCATCGTCAACGTCTCCCAGAATTCCAATCTGATCCCGCCGGTCGTGCAGGAAGCGATGACCGACAACATGCTCGTGTTCCTCGGCTACTCGCTGTCGGACTGGAACTTCCGGGTGCTGTTCCGAACGATGCAGAACTACCTGGAGCAGAGCACGCGCCGCGGCCACGTCGCCGTGCAGCTGCCGCCTGACGGGCTGCCGGACCCGGCCCGCGCGATCAAGTTCTTCGAGAAGTATTTCGGGGGGGAGGAGATCACGCTCTTCTGGGGCACCTGCGAGGAGTTCGCGAAGACCCTGCGGGAGAAGCGCTCCGCGAGGCTCGGGGCAACTGCGACGGCGCCATGAAGACGCCCCTTCAAGTTGAACGTGCCGACAATCCCTATGTCGGGCCGCAGCCATTCACGAAGGGGCAGCGCGATCGCTTCTTCGGCCGCGACGCCGAGAGCGAGGACCTGAGCTCGCTCATCGTGGCCCACCGCGAAGTGGTGCTCTACTCACCGTCCGGCGCAGGCAAGAGCTCACTGCTCGCGGCCGGCGTCATCCCGCGCCTTGAGGTCCGCGGACTGAAGGTGATGAAGACGGCGCGCGTCGTGGGCTACAAGCCGAGAACCGACGAGCGGCCCGATACGATCGCGAACGTGTTCGCGTACAACGTGCTGGGCGGCTGGACTGCGGACGAGGAACACCGGAATGGAACGCTGTCGGATTACTTCGCCGCCGCTCCGGCACTCGAGGGCGGCGAAGAGTCGCGGCTCCGTATCGTCATCCTCGATCAGCTCGAGGAGCTGTTCACGAGCTACCCGGAACGCTGGCAGCAGCGCGAGGCCTTCCTCGGGCAAGTGGCGGATGCGCTCGACAACAACCGCCGCCTGCGCGTGCTGTTCGCGCTGCGAGAAGAGTACGTCGGCCGCCTGAGCAGTTACCGCCGACTCTTTCCCGAGCAGCTGCGCACGAGCATGCACCTCGATCGCCTGCGCCCGCCGGAAGCCAGGAAGGCGATCGCGACGCCGGCGCGCCGGGCAGGTGTGCCGTACGCAGACCAGATTGCAGGTGAGCCCCCGGCACCGCAGCCGCCGCAGGATGCTCCGCCTGAGAACGTCGCGGGTGCGCTCGTCACGCGTCTCCTGCCGATTCGGGTCAGAGCCGAGAGCGGCCGCGTCGAGGAGGTGGAAGGCGAGTTCGTCGAGCCCGTGCAGCTGCAGATCGTCTGCCGCAAGATCTGGAACCGCCTGCCGGCAGAGGCCAAGGAGATCACGATCGAGCACGTCCAGGCGTTCGGCGACGTGAGCGAAGCGCTGGGCGAGTACTTCGAAGAGCAGCTGACAGCCGTGAGCGCCAGCAGCGGCCTCTCGAAAGGGCATCTGCTTCGCTGGTTCGGCCGGCAGTTCATCACCGACGACGGCCTGCGCGCGCGGGTCTTCACGTCCGCCGGGCGCGTCGGCGGGCTGCCGGAGTCGGTGGCGCGCGATTTCCAGAAGCGCTATCTGCTTCGCGCCGATGCCCAGGGCGACGCCACCTGGTTCGAGCTGGCGCACGACCGGCTCCTGGCGCCGGTGCGCGAAGCAACGCAGCGACGCCGGAGGAAAGTGCTGCCGCTGCAGCTGGCCGCTGCGGCCGCGGTACTGATTGTCGTTGGGGGGAGCATCTTCGTCGCCCGACGTGCCAACGAAGCCGCGGTGGCCGCAGAGCAGCGAGCCGAAGGACTCGCGCAACGCGAGCGGGCACGCCAGGCGCTGGGCCGCAACGCGCAAGCCATCGCCGAGCAGGTGATGGCGTCACCTCAGGCCGGAGAGCAGCTGCCGTTGGCGCTGGCCACCACGCTGCGCGCGTATCCTGCGCTGCAAACGGCCGCGCAGTGGGGCGTCCTCACGGATGCGCTCCGCTTTGCCGCCAACAGCGCGCGCAGTGGAGCGAACACGCTGTCGACGTCTCCACGCGGCAGCTTGTCGCTCGGCGAAGCGGTGACGGCCAGCTTCTCGGAGGACCGTACTCGACTGGCCACGTGGGGTACCCTCCCGGATGCCGCGCTGCTTCGGGTCCGCAAGGACTTCCGAGAGGGCCGCCGTGGCGTGACCATCTTCGATGTCGGGAACGGCTCGGTCGTGGCCCGGCTCGACCACTCACGAAGCGTGCAGTCGGTGCTCCTCGCCGACGGCGCCAAACGAGTGACGCTGATCGAGAACCCTGGGCTGCCCGAAGTGTTCACCCTCGCGGCGCCAGAGCTGAAACCGCTGCATCCCGAAGGTTTCTCGCCGGGCTTGCTGACGCTCGCGCTCGCCGAGGACAAGGATCTCCTCGCGACCGGCGGCTGGGACGGTACCGTGAAGCTGTGGAATGCACGCTCGCGCGGGGAGCTGCGGACGATGGCAAGCGCCGGCCCGAAGCTCTGGGATGTGGCGTTCAATCACAGCGTCACGCTAATGGCGGCGGCACGGAACGACGGAAGCGTGACGCTGTGGGAACCCGACTCGGGCCGTCAGGTGCGCACTCTCGCCTCGCACAGCAAGCCGGCGCGGCGCGTGGCCTTCAGCCCGGACGACCAGACGATCGCCACGGCCGGTTGGGACAACCTCGTCAAGCTGTGGACCGTCAGCACCGGTGCTCTGCGCGCCACTCTGGCGGGTCACACGCGGCCCGTGAATTCGGTGCGGTTCTCCCCCTCGGGCCAGCAGCTCGTCACCGCCGCGAGCGACGGCACCCTCCGGCTGTGGACGGCCGCTGGCCAACCGGTGCGTACGCTGCGAGGCCACACCCGCTCTGTTCGCGAGGCCGTGTTCAGCCCCGACGGCGCCTCGATTGCTTCGGCCGCGGCCGATCGCACGGCCCGGCTGTGGGACACGGCCACCGGGCGGGCTCTTGCAACGCTCGCGCATCCAGCCACGGTATGGTCGATCGCCTTTGACCGCGGCGGTCAGCACGTCGTCACGTCGAGCGAGGACGGCATCATCCGCGTGTGGGACCTCGCCACGCGCCAGATCGTGGCTCGGCTCGGACGGACGGGCCTGACCTCCGCTCCCGTCAACCAATCGTTCTTCATCGGCGACGGTACCAGGATCGTGAGCGTGGGCGGCGATGATTCGCTGCGCTGGTGGAACTGGCGCACGCAGCGCGAAGAGGGTCGCCTGTGGGGACACTCCACCAGCGGAGCGTTCGCGTCAATCGCCTTGGACAGCACCGGCAGCCGGTTGGTCCTTGCCGAAACGGCGGGCGCCGTGCGCATCGTGGATGCGGTGTCGGATCGCACGCTACGGTCGTTCACGACCGGGCAAATGTCGACGAGTTCCGTGGGGTTCAGCCCGGACGGAAAGGTGTTGGCCACCGTCGGCTCCACTCCCCCGCTCAAGCTGTGGGAGACCGAGTCGGGCAAGGCGCTCGCCGCCTTCGACGGTCCCGGTACCTATGAAAAGTTCACATTCGACAGAACGGGCACGCGCGTGGCCGCAGCCGGCCGCGAGGCTGCCCCGATCGTCTGGAGCCGGGGCGCCGCTGCGCTGACGCTGACCAACCCGCGCGCGGCGATTGCCGGCATGGCGTTCAGCCCGAATGGTGATCTCCTCGCCGGGGTCTCTTCGTCTGCCCTCTACGTCTGGAGCCTGAAGACCGGTTACCTCATCGGCAGCATCGCCATTCCCGGCGCCCCGGCGCCAAAGGCACCGCTCGTCATCGCGTTCTCGGCCAATGGTGGCACGATCATGGTGGCGATCAGCGACACGCTCCAGGAGATCGGCGTCGATCGCGTGTTCGAACCCGACATCACGCGCCTGCTCGCCACGGGTTTCGAGCAGCTCCCCGCCACGAGCCTCAATCGCGGGATCGCGCAGGCGCTCAGAGGCCAGGTCTCGGAGGCCATCGTCACGTTGGGCAGCCTGAGCGGCACCGATCGCGAGCGCGCCACGCGGCTGCACCTCCTCGATCAGCTGCGCGGCGGCACCTTCTCCGCCGCGTCGCTCGGCGATTACTTCAGCGCTACGGGAGCCGTTCAGTGACGCCGTATAATCCAACCGCCGTGGCGAATCCGATCCGCGCTCTGTGGCCGGTGTCGCGCCGCACGTTCCTTGCGGCCGCGACATCGGGGCTGGCTGGCCTGACGCTGGCCATCGGCGGTTTCCGCCTTACACGCCGGCGCTGCGAGGTCTGCGGTGCGCGGGCGGCGACACACCGGTTCCGCCTCGGAAGACGTGCCAACTCCTACTGTGCGAACTGCGGCGTGAACGTTGCCACAGGCCGGTGGGATCTGGAGATGCCGGGAGGACCGGTGACATCGGCACTTACGGTGCCATTTCCCAATCCGCAGCTGGTCGCGTCGAGCGGGAAACCGCTGGTTGTATTTGATCGCGTTCGTCCGTGAGGAGCGGCGGCGAGCTTAGCACTGCGCGGGCAGGGTATGGTGTTTCGCCATATGCCACGTTAACCCGGTTGGACTTCACCCTCCCCGGTCAGGTCATGGCCGCCGGTGCGGTCCACACCCGATCGGAGAGGGTAAAGAGTGATAGCTCTTCCTCGTCAACGTAAGCGCCGCCGCTCCTCCATCGTGACGCACTAACGGCCCGACCATGCCGCCGTCCGCTCGCTACGTCGCGCTTCGCAATCTCAGCCTGCTGCAGCGGCAGGCCGGCGTCGAGCCAGCCGTAGCCGATCTGGTACGAGCGTACGCGCGCCTGCGCCTCGACGCGGGCGAGCCGCTGACGTTCGAATTCGATCCTTTTCCACGGGCGAGCATCGAAGGCGGGCTGTACCGGCAGCTCGAAAGCGCCAACAGCGGCGTGGACCCGCGCTTCCTGCGCTTCCTCTCTTCGTACGGCGCTACGTTCACCCGCCGCGGCTTGCCAGTGATCCTCACGCCCGCACACTTGGCACAGCACCTGGCGATGCCGCTCCCCGATCTCGTGCGATTGAGCGCCACCGTCTCGCGGCACTATCGCGAGATTCGCATTCCCAAAGCACACGGGGGCGAGCGGCGCCTGCTGTCGCCGCAAGGCACGTTGCGCCGCGTGCAGACATGGCTGCTGCACCGGATGCTGAACCGGTGCGCGCCGCACGGTGCCGCGCATGCGTTCGTGCGCAAGCGGTCGATCGTCAGCAACGCACGTCCGCACGAGGGGCGCCGCGTCGTCATCCGCATGGACCTCGAGAACTTCTTCCCGTCGGTCCACGTGGCCGATGTGCGACGGGGGTTCGAGCGCCTCGGTTACACCTACGGGGTGGCACGCCTGCTGGCGTCGCTCTGCACCGTCGAAGGCGGACTGCCACAGGGCGCCCCGACCAGCCCGGCGCTCTCGAATCTCGTGAGCTTCCGCCTCGATCGCCGGTTCACGGCGCTGGCCTCGCGGCTCCACTTCTCGTACACGCGCTATGCCGACGATCTGGTGATGTCATCGGATGACGATCGACTTCCGGCGCTGGTACCGTTCTTCCGCGAGGTGATCGCGTCGGAGGGCTATCGCGTCAACGAGCCAAAAACGCGGATCATGCGCGCGGGTGCCGCCCATGTGGTGACCGGCCTCGTCACCAACGTCCGCACAACGCTGAAACGACGGGATCGTCGCATCCTGCGTGCGATGGCCCACCGACTGCGCACCTGCGGCCCCGAGGCACTCGAAGTCCGGTCGAAGCGCACGCCGAACGCCGACCCGCTGCAAGTCTTTGCCGGGCATGTGGCCTTTTTGGCCATGGCCGATCCCGCGGCTGCGCAGGCGATGCGCGACGCGCTGCGGTCGGGCCGGCGCTCTCGCCGCAGCTAGGCCATCCGCGGCGTCCAGCAATCCGGGCAAGCGCGCCAGCCCACGAACCGTGGCGAGGCCCCTCATGTCGAGGCGCAGGATGCTGCCCGAACCGCGAGGGCACGCCGATCACATCCGCCGTTCCCCGGCGCGGCGGTGCGCAACTTCTGGCAAGATAGGCCGTGCTGGAGGCCGTCATGCCTGTGCTCACTCGAACCCGCGCGATTCTCCTGACCTGTGTGCTGGCGGTGCTGGCCTCGGTGGCCGTGCTGTCGAAGGACACGCCGTCCGCCAAACCCGAGGACGTCGGCCTGTCCAGCGAGCGGCTGGCCCGGATGGACAAGTTCATTCACGGCTACGTGGACGCCGGCCGTACCCCCGGCGTGGTCACGCTCATCGCGCGGCACGGCAAGGTGGTGCACGTCGACGCCTACGGCAAGGCCGACCTCGCGTCCGGCCGCGCGACGCGCGCCGACGACATCTTCCGCATGTACTCCATGACGAAGCCGATCACGTCGGTGGCGCTCCTGATGCTCTACGAACAGGGCAGGTTCCAGCTCACCGATCCACTGTCTAAGTTCTTCCCCGCCTTCGCGGACGTGAAGGTGCTGACCGGGATGTCGCCCACCGGCGCGATGCTGCTCGACTCGCCGCGCCGCCCGATCACCGTCCAGGACATCTTCCGCCACAGCGCCGGCTTCACCTATGGGTTCTTCGGCGGAACGCCGGTGGACAAGATGTACCAAGACGTCAACATCTTCGGCACCGACCTCGACGGGCTGATGGCCAAGCTGCCGAAGCTGCCGCTGCTCTACCAGCCCGGCGAGCAGTGGGTGTACAGCGTGGCGCACGACGTGCAGGCGGCCCTCGTCGAGAAGCTGTCGGGGCAGAAGTTCGACCAGTACGTGCAGCAGCGCATCTTCACACCGCTCGGCATGACCGACTCGATGTTCAAGATCCCGGCCGACAAGAAGGCGCGCGTGCCCGGCCTCTACGCCACCGGACGCGACCGCAAGCTCGCGCCTGATACCAACCCGCTCGGGGGCGCCAACTACGGCGACGCGGTGTTCGGCGGCTACAGCATCTCCGCCACGGCAGCCGACTACGCGCTGTTCGCCCAGATGCTCCTGAACAAGGGCCAGTTGAACGGCGTGCGTCTCCTCAGCCCCAAGACCGTGGAGCTGATGGCCACCAACCACCTGCCGCCGCCGGCGCTGGCTGCGGGCGCCATGAGCTTCCTCGGCCCGGGCACGGGCTACGGCCTCGGCGTGTCCGTGCTCATGAACCCCGCCCTGAAGGGCAACATCGGGTCGGTGGGTGAGTTCGGGTGGTCGGGCGCCGCATCGACGCACGTGCTGATCGATCCGAAGGAGGATCTCGTCGCCATCTACTGCACGCAGCTGATGGGCGGCGACTTCGCGATCCGCGCCGAGTTTGCGACGCTGCTTTACCAGTCGATCATCGGCAACTGAGTGATCGACCCTCTGGCGTCCCTGCCGCCGGGCGGCGGCCGTTGCTCTCCGATGGCACGTCGGTCCACGCCTTCGGCGCGAACGGCCCGCTCTGGTTCGCCGCGCTCGGCTCCGACGCCAGCGTCACTGACGTGAGCGACGACACGCTCGAGTGCGACGTCTACGACTGGGCCGGCGGAACACCCCTCACGCAGCGCTTCGATCTGCGGACCGGCCGGCCACGGTAGCGTCGGCGGCGCTTCCGAACAGAAACGGGTGCCCACAGGCGCGGCAGGCGTATTCGCTGAAGCCGCCGCGCCGCTCGACGAATGCGATCCAGCGCCCGAGCAGCGCGCAGCGCATCGGATGCCGGACGAGCGTCCGCGCCGCGGGATGGTGCACGAACGTGTGGCCGCAGCCGCAGGCATACTCCGTCCCGCCACTGCGCCCCGTCACGCGATGGACTCGGTGGCCAAACAGCCCGCAGAGATAGCGTCCGAAGAGTGCAAACGGCCGTGGCTCCGGTTCACGGCGGGCCCGGGCATGGAAGATGCACCGCGAGCCTGCGGAGACCCAGACACATGGCGAAGCGCAGCAGCACAGCACAACGAGCCTCGGAGCCCGCGAGCGCGCTCGAGCGGCAGGTCATCGCCTTTGCCGAGCAGCTCGGCTACGTAGCCGGTTCGATTCAGTCAAAGACAGAAGGTTTGATTGACCGCAAGAGGCTGAGCCAGCAGATCACCAGCGTGCGTGATGGCGCGAAACAGCTGCTCGAGCAGCTCGCGACCGGCGTGACATCGCGCGTGCGGCGCCGGCCGGCGCGCAAGAAGCCGGTGCGCAAAGCGCGCAGCGGCGGCACAGTAGACGCGCCGGGCAAGAAGCACCGCAAGCCGGCACCTGCGGGGCCACCATCCGCAGCCGCGCGTGCGCGCAATGCACGGGTGAACGCCGCGGCGCCCAGACCGATGGTCCACCGTCCGCGGCAGGGGTGATCAGGCGGACCTGCCCACCTCCGCTAAAGCTACGGTGGGTCCGCCGTAGCTTTGGCGAAGGCGGAAAGGTCCGCCGCTACGGGCCGCCTGAAGGCGGCCCCCACGTACGGCCTGAAGGCGGCCCCCACGTACACTACTTCGAGGCGCGCAGGCTCGCGTCGACCGCAGCCACGAACGCGTCGGTCGAGCCCGGGCCGCTGGGCGCCGCGTAGCGCGCGTCGTAGTCGAGCGTTGGCTGCGCCGCGCGCACCTGCTCGAGCGTCTTGCCCTCGGCGACCAGCGCCTGGATGCGGTCGCGGACGATGGTCACCATGTTGCGGTACTCGACCACATCCATCTTGTCGCTCAGCCGTCCGTGGCCCGGCACGATCATCGTTCCGCCTTCCATGTTGCCGGTCGCCACCGCCAGCCGGAGCACGCGATTGAGCGCGGCGATGACGCCGTTGATGCTCCCGCCCTGTTTCGCGTCGAACACCGGGTAGCCGACCGTGGAAAAGATGTCGCCGGCAGCGATGACGTCGGAGCGGCGGAAGAACACCACGCTGTCGCCGTCGTCGAGCGCGTCGGGCTGGTGCAGCACCTGCACCGCCTCGGTGTTGAAGAAGAAATCGTTCTCGTCTTCGAAGAAGGTGTCGCTCGGCCAGGAGCCGCGAGGCCGCGCCGTCTTTCCTTCCGGGCCGCTGCCGACGGTGGCGCTCATCCGGTTGAGCACGTTCTCGTGAGCCACGATGCTGGTGGCACCGCCGGTGTTGCCGCCAAGGCCGCTCCCGAGCGGGACGCGATCGGGCCGGGTCGGCCCGACCTTGGCCAGCGCTTCGTTGCCGCCGGTGTGCGCTTCGCCCGCCTGCGTGTTGACGATGTAGTGAATCGGCTTGTCCGAGATGGTCCGAATCGCGTCGAGCACGGCCGGCGCCAGCGCCGCCGGCAGCGTATCCACCAGCAGCACGCCCTCGTCGCCCGCCTGCACCACCATGTTGCCGTCGGCGGACGCGAGCATGTAGACCTGCCCCTGCACGCGCAGGACCTTCACTTCGCCCGGCTTCGGCGCCGCCAGCGCGGGCCCGCCGGGCTTCATCGGCGCGCCGGTCGGCGGTGGCGCCGAGCCGGCCGGATAGGTCTGCGTCGCGCCGCCGCGCGTCACCGACTCGGTGAACCGATAGCGCTTGCGATACTCGAGCAGGTACGGGTTCTTGCCCGGGAGATAGTGCGGCACCGCGCCCTCGGGTCGCACCACTTCCACGACCGGCTTGCACTTGTAGAGCCAGGCCCGGTGCGGCACGCCCTGCGTGTTGAGCACGAACTCTTCGCTCTTCACCAGCGGTTCGGTCAGATAGACGGGATCGGTAATGGCGCTGATGCGCGTGAGCACGTCGCCGGTGCGCACGAAGTACTCGGTGAGCGTGGCGAGATCGCTTTCGGGCACGCCGTTGCGCCGCAGCCAGCCTTTCTTGATGTGCGTGGTGATGACCACCAGCATGTTGCCTTGCCACACGCCGGTGGAGAACCCCATCCAGGTGTGGGGCGCGTAGGCCGGCGGGTGCGGCCGCCCGTCCATGTAGATGGTCCGCTCCTGATCGAAGGTGCTGATCCGGTGTTTGATGGCGATCAGCTCGCGCGTGGCGGGATCGCGCTCGTCGAAGATGGCGATGTTGGTGGGACCGCGGTAGATATACGGCGAGATGTGCACCCGGCACTGCTCTTCCGGCATCGTGATGCGCGCGGGGTCCCAGCTCTCTGCGTAGCGGCGCGCACCGTCGGTGAGCGGCAGGCCGGTGTAGTCGCCAAGCTCGGGGCCCGGCACGCGCTCGCTGAAATCCTCCTGGTAGCGGGGCGACCACGTGCCGGTGAGATCGACCTGCGCCAGCGCCGGGAGAGGCGCGAGCAGCAGCAGGGCCGCGACAAGTGCAGGCCTGCTACTCACGACATGCCTTCGGCGCCCACTTCGAGGCGCCGTCGGCTTCCTTCTTGAAATTGGTGCTGACCATGAAGGGCTGCACGAGATACAGCGGATCGTCCACGACGGTCCGGATGGTCAACCATTCGCCGCTGTCGGGGACCGCATAGCGCATGAAGTGCTCGGTGATGGTGGCGCGATCGCTGTAGGGCACCCCGTTGGCGCGCAGCCAGCCGGGCCTGAAGTTGGTGGTCACGACCTTGAGCGGCGTCCACGCCAGCCGCCGGGCTGCCTGGCCGGTGCCGCGATTGAGCTGGTCGAACCCGCCAGTGCGGAGCACGTCGATGACGTCCGGCGGGCCGTCCCAGGTGGCGACCGACAGCCCCTGCCACGACGGGGCGCCCGCGGCCGGCGGGGCGCCCAGATACAAGCGCCGGGTCTGCGCGCCCGCCTCGGTGTCGATGCGCAGCGTGCTGTCGTTCTCCCAGCTGATGTGCAGGCGGCCTGGCGCGCGCATGCCGCTCCCGACGCCGAACGCCTCGCAGCCGCCGGCCTGCTCGGCCTTCCACGACTCCGCCCCCTTCCGGCCGGCGGCGTTGAGCGGTACGCTGCCGAAGTCACCCTTGAGCGGCATCACCATCCGGTAGCGCCAGTCCTCGGTGACCACCGAGACCCAGTAGCCGGTCAGGTCGAGGGGTGCGAGGTCGCGCACCGTGGGCGCGGGTCGGGGCGCCGCCGGCGGCGCCTGACCCTGCGTGGTGGCGACGAACAGAAGAATAGCCACGCTAATCGCGAGAACCGCAATCGGCATGCGAGGCATGACTGTTGGGAACGATGTCATTTCGAGGAGCGAAAAGAATACATCGTAGAATCGCGGCCGGCATGTCACCTGTTCGGGTGGGGCTCCTCGTCGCGTCTCTGGCCGGACTGGCCGTGCTGGTGCGCCCCGTTCCGGGCGGCGCGCAGTCGTGCCCCGGCGGCCGCCTCCTGCTCCTGACCAACGGACGCATTCACACGATGGACCCGAAGCGGACCGTCGTGTCCAAGGTGCGCATCGCCAGCGGACGATTCGCGGAAGTGGGCGACGCCGCGAGCGCCGCCGGCGGCTGCACCGACACCATCGATCTGCGCGGCCGCACGGTCATCCCCGGGATGATCGACAACCACTTCCACGTGCAGCTGGTGGGCAGCCGCCCCGGCTACGAGACGCGCGCCATCGAGACCGCCTTCACGATCGCCGAGGCGCAGGCGGTCATCCGCGAGCGGACGAAGACGGTGCCCGAAGGCGCCTTCATCACGGCGATCGGCGGGCTGCAGCCGCGGCAGTTCGTCGAGAACCGCCTCCCCACGCTTGCCGAGCTCGACGCCGCCGCGCCGCGCCATCCCGTCTACATCCACGTCACCTTCAACGGTCCGGCGGTGACCAACACGCTCGGCAGGCGCTTCTTCGAGAGCAAAGGGGTGGCGGTGGCGGCAAACGGCCTCATCGAGATGAACGGGCCGACGTGGGACGCGCTGGACGCGCTGCGCTCGACGTGGACGCTGGCCGACACCAAACGGACGATGCAGCAGGTGTTCCGCTACTTCAACAGCATGGGGCTCACCACGGTGCACTCGGTGCTCGGCTCGCAGGACCGCGGCCCCGCGCAGTACTTCGGCTGGAACGAGCAGCGGCCGATGCAGGAGCTGCAGCGCGAGGGCAAGCTGACGCTGCGGCTGCGCCTCTACTTCAATACGGGCCCGCGGGTGGACGGGAAACCGGGCAATCCAAAGCTGTCCGAGGTGCTCGACAACCTGTGGCCGGACCTCGGCAACGATCTCGTGAAGACCGGCGGCATTGGCGAGCACATCGTGGACTGGCCGCTCGAGGGCGCGGTGCCGCTCGGCGACGAGTACTACCAGTCGGTGCGCCAGGTGGCGCGGCACGGCTGGCAGATGATGGAGCACAGCTTCAACGAGCCGAACCACGCCGCGCGCGCCGACGTCTGGGAACGCGTGAACCGCGAGTTTCCGATCACGAACCTGCGTTGGAGCATCGACCACGTGAACACGATCGAGCCGGGGACGCTCGCCCGCATGAAAGCGCTCGGCGTCGGCGTGCGTGCCCACGGCTGGCGCTTCCTGGCGGGCACGCCGGGGCAGGCCGGGCCGCCGTATCGCACGCTGCTCGACTCGGGCATTCACGTCGGCACCGGCATGGACGGCGCCCAGGCGGCGCCGATCGATCCATGGCTCAACGTCTATTACATGGTCACCGGCCGCAACGTACGCGGGGAGCTGATCAACGACGGGCAGCAGATCACGCGGCAGGAGGCCGTGTGGCTCTACACCGGCGGCAACGGCTGGTTCTCGCGCGACGAGCAGCAGCTCGGCACCATCGAGCCCGGCCGTCTGGCGGATCTCGCGGTGCTGAGCGCCGATGTGTTCGACCCGCGCGCGGTGCCGGATGACGCGATCAAACGCGTGCACTCGCAGTTGACGATGCTGGGCGGACAGATTGTGCACGGCGGCGCCGCGGCGCTCGGGCCGTAATGACCGACACCGTAAGGACAGCCGCGGCGATCACGGTCGGCGTTCTGGCGCTGCTGCTGGCCGGGTATGGGTTGGTGATGCTGCGACGGCGGCAGCGGCTCCGCGAGGCCGCTGCCGATATCGGCGGCGAATACATGCACGAGGGCTGGACCCGGCCGGGGGGGATCGGGGGGCCGGGGTTCAGGATCCGCGTCGAACCGACGCGACGGAAGTTTCACACCGTCGTCAGCGTGACCGCCCAGGCGCCCGGCGACTACGTCATCGATGCCGGCTTCTTTGCCTCGCCGTTGGACTGGTCGCATGTCAGGGTCCCGGCCACCGTCACCCAGCGCGCGTTCGTCGTGCAGGTCAGCCTGCCCGGCTACGGACCGCCGAGCGAGGCGCAGCGCGAAGCCCTCGCACGCTGGCTCGAGCCGGGGGCCTCGACCCATCGCGTCCACGAGGACCGGCTCACCGCCGCGGGGATCAGTCGCATCGTCGTGGCCAGCGAGACGATCTCGACGACCGTCAACGGCATCGTGACCGACGGCGCGCGCCTGCGCCGGATCATCGACGTTCTGTCACGGCTCTCCGGCCCGCGCTGATCGCTCTGGCGACCCCGGCATCTCCTCGGTGACCAGGTCGGCCACCACCGGAAAATGATCCGAGGCCGCCACCGCCTGCGGACTCTGCACGACGTCGCAGGCGGCGACGCGCTCCGAGAACGGCGCCGGCACGAAGACGTAGTCGATGCGGACGTGCGGATTCGGCGTCGGCAGCGTGCAGCCGGCGGTGTCGAGGTGTTTCATGCGGTAGCCGTCGACGTAACCGGCGTCGAGCACCGTCTGCACGGTGCGCCAGCGGATCCGTCCGCCGCTCATCCACACCAGCGGCCGGAGCCGGAAGGGCAGGTGTCCGACGTTGAGGTACTCGCCGGGCGCCACGGTGTTGAAGTCGCCGGAGAGCACGTGGAAGCCGTGCTGATGACGGGCCACGCTGCGCAGCAGCGCGCGCAGCTCGAAGACGCGCCGGCGTTCGGTCCACGCCGCGTGCACCGCGCTCAGGTGCACGCCGAAGATGCGCAGCGGAGCCCCCGCGGGCACCACCTCGATGAAGGCGTGCCGTGACACGCGCGGCCGCGTCCATTCCGCAAACGCCACGCGCCGCCGGCTGAGGAATCCGAGCGATTGGCCGGCATAGGCACGCCAGTCCTCCATCCCGGTGCCGTCCGCGATCCGTGCGATGGTGCGCGGATCGGTCGCTTCCTGCAGCAGCACCAGATCGGGCGCGCAGGCGTTGACCACCGCCGCAATCGCCGCTTCGCGGCCGTGGCCGCCGTGGCGGATGTTGTAGGTCATGAGGCGGAACATCAGGACTCCGACGACTCCGGCACAGTGTTCAACGCCAGGCCCTCGGGCTTTCGGAACAGCTCGAGATACGGCTGCCCGAGCAGTTCGCCGCGGACCTGGATGACGAGCTCGCGCGAGGCCTGGATGTTCACCGGGCGCTGCACCATCGACATCAGCGTGCGGCGCAGCGGCACGAGGTCGGGCGCGATGTCCGGATCCCGGTCGCTCAGCGGCCGTGAGTGCACGCCCGGCACGAAATACCCGGTCGCTTTGAAGAAGGCCAAAGGGCCCTCGCCGACGAGCGTGAGATCGAGATCGCTCGTGCCGGGGCCGCGAGCATCGAACGGCGCATCGTCCTTCCAGCGCCGCCCGGTCACCGCGCTTCCGCGCAGTACGACGGCGGTTCCCGGCGGCACGACGTCCTCGATGGCCCGGCAGAAGGCGTCGAGTCGCGCCGGATCGCCGCCAAACACCAGCCGGACCACGTTCTGCCGTTTCTCCTTGTCGGACAGCCCGCCCTGAGCGTCGCTCATGCACCCGGGTCTTTCAAAGATCGCGCCGAAAGCGCACACTTGGCCGCCACCTACCCGGAGGAGCTGCTCATGCGTCGTTCGCTGCTCGTTGCCGTGCTGGTCCTCTCCCCCATCGTCACGCTGGCGCTCGTCCCGAGCGTTGTCCAGGGACAGGGGGTTGTGACGCAGAAGGTCCTGTCGCTTGGCCTCGCGAAAGCCATTGCCGAGGCGGCGCTCGGCGAGTGCAGGGCAAAGGGATTCGCCACGTCCGTGGCCGTCGTCGACCGCGCCGGCCAGCTGCTTGTGCTGCTGCGCGACGAAAACGCCACGGCACAGACGGCGGAGATGTCGCGCCGTAAGGCCTACACCGCGCGCATGTTCCGCACCAGCACGATGGAGTTCCAGAAACGGACCGCCGAGCCGCTGTACGCGGCGCAGCGCGACGTCTCCGACATCCTGGCGCTCGGCGGCGGCGTGCCGATCCAGATCGGCGACGACGTGATCGGCGGCGTGGGCAGCTCGGGATCGAGCCAGCCGCAGGACGATGCCTGCGCGCGGGCGGGCGTGGCAAAAGTTGCGGAGTTTTTGAAATAGACAGCGGCCGGCCTTCGGGTAGAGTTGGCGCGCGGGAGACTCTTCGATGCGAATGATCACTTTCTCGATCGCGGCTTTATTGGCCGCCGGCCTGGCGTTTGCGCAGGCTCCGGCCGCGACGGCCCCGGCCGGCCCTCCACCCACCGGACTCGTGGTCGGCTCGGGCAACTTCTTCAGCCCGATTGTCGGCGACCTCGATGCGGCCGTGGCGTTCTACCGCGACGGACTCGGGCTCGACCTGCAGGGCGCACCGGCCAACGCCGACGCCAATCCGGCGCTGCGCAACATGTTCGGGCTGCCCGACGCGTCGCTGCGCTGGCAGATCGGCCGGCCAGCTGGCATGCGGACCGGCGTCGAAATCGTCGAGATCAAGAAGGCCGCGGGCAGGGCGCTCGAACGGCGCTATCAAGACATCGGCGCGTTCTCGTTGATCGCCATCGTTCGTGACCTCGACGCGACGTTCGCCCGGCTCAAGCAGCTCGGGGCTCCCGTCGTGACCAGGGGCGGGGCGCCGGTGACGGTCGGCACCGCGAAGGCGAAAGCGGTGATCGTGAAAGACCCCGATGGCCACTTTCTCGAGCTCTTCCAGCCCGACCCTCTGCCGCCGGCGACGGCGACGCCGGCACCCAACGTCGTCGAAGTGCGCGTGCGGTTGTCGGTCGCCGATCTGGAGAAGGAGACGAAGCTCTATATCGACGCGCTTGGAATGGCCATGCGGCAGCCGGGGAAGTTCGAAAAGACCCCTGCGGTGCTCGACATGATGGGCCTGCCCAAGAACGCGGAGTATCGCGCGTCGATGTTCACGGTGCCGACGACCGGGCTCGTCTTCGAGCTGATCGATTTCAAGGGCGTCGACCGGAAAGTCGTGCGGGGCAATATCCAGGATCCGGGCTCAACGCGCATCCAGCTGCAGGTGCGCGACGTGGACGCCACGATCGCCGCGCTGAAGCAGGCGGGCGGCGCGGTGGTCTCCACCGGCGGCACCACCGTGGAGCTGCCCGGACGCGGCGGCGCTACCACAAAGGTGGCGATCGTGCGCGATCCCAACAACCTGTTTCTCGTGCTCCTGCAGGCCGCGCCGGCCGCGCCGCGACCGCAGTGATCCGCCGGACCACGGCGGTCGTGGCGGGCGCGGTGCTCGCGATCGCGTCTGTGGCCCTCGAGGCGCAGTGGATCGGCTATCCCACTGCCAACGTCCCACGCACGCGTGACGGCAAGCCGAACCTCCTGGCCCCAACACCGCGGACCGCCGACGGCAAGCCCGATTTTTCCGGCGTGTGGGAAGCCGACGGGTATACGCGCGGCACTGAAGGCGTGGGCGCGCCGCCGCGAACCGTGTTCTTCGACCTCGCGCATGCGCTCGGCGGCCGCCCGCCGTATCAGCCGTGGGCGGCGGCGCTCTACGAACGGCGCAAAGAAGACCAGAGCAAGGACAACCCGGACGCACGCTGTTTGCCGCTTGGACCGCTGCAGATGCTGGCGCATCCGCTGCCGAAGAAGATCCTTCAGGCGCCCGGCGTGCTCGTGGTGCTGCACGAACGGAACATGGAGTTCCGCCAGATCTACACCGACGGCCGCCCCGCGCCCAAGGATCCCAATCCGAGCTGGTACGGCTACTCCACCGCCCGCTGGGAAGGCGAGACGCTGGTGGTGGACACCAACGGACTGCGCGACGGCCTGTGGGCCGACTTCAACGGCAGCCCGCTCACCGACCAGGCGTCGCTTCGCGAACGGTTCCGCCGCCCCAACTTCGGCACGCTCCAGGTCGAGGTCACCATCACGGACCCCAAGGCCTACACAAAGGCGTTCACGGTGTCGGCCAACCATCATCTGGCCCTCGACACGGACCTGCTCGAATACGCCTGCCTCGAGAACGAAAAGGACGTCGCCCGCCTCGTAGGGAAGTAGGGGCCGCCTTCAGGCGGCCCGTCGCGTGTTACGCTGCCGCCCTTTTCGTCGTATCGAGTTTCGGGAGGAATGGGCATGATTCGTCGGTTTCTGGGGGTGACGGCGGTGGTGGGGTGCGGCGTGCTGCTCTTGCCCGCCCCGGCGGCTCTGGCGCAGGCCAAGGGCTCTGCCGACGCGGCGGCCGCCAGGCGGGCCGACCCGCATTGGAAGACGCCACGCAACGCCTTCGGCCAGCCCGATCTCGAGGGCATCTGGACCACCGACGACATGCGCGGCGTGCCGATGTCGCGTCCGCCGCAGTACGGCACCCGCCCCTACATGAGCGACGAGGAGTTCGCCGACCGCGCCAAGCAGCGCGCGAGGGCGCGCGACGTCGACAACGCCAGAACCGGCACCTTCCGCAACGAGGAAGGTACGCGCTCGTTCAGCTACACCTCGATGGTCATCGAGCCGGCCGACGGACGTCTACCAGCCATCACGGCGGAGGCGCGGGCTCGCCGCCGCCCCGGCGATCAGGGCTCCTTCGGCGTCGGCCCGTGGGACAAAGTGCAGGACTTCTCGCTCTACGATCGCTGCATCACCCGCGGCATGATCGGCTCGTGGATGCCGGCCGTGTACGGCAACGGCGCCCGCATCATCCAGACGCCCGACTCGGTAGTCATCGGCTACGAGATGGTGCACGATACGCGCATCATCCCGCTCGACGGCCGCAAGCCCCTCGGTCCGGCCATCAAACAGCTGATGGGCGACTCGCGGGCGCACTACGAGGGCGATACGCTGGTGATCGAATCGAGCAACTTCACCGACCGCACGAACATCGGCGGAGCGCGGCACAGCGAGAGCATGAAGGTGACCGAGCGCTTCACGCGCATCGACCCCGAGATGATCGATTGGGAGGTGCACGTGGAGGATCCGGCCACGTTCGCCGCGCCGTGGACGATGCGCCTCACGGTCACCCGACAGCCCGGCTACGAGATCTACGAGTACGGCTGCCACGAGGGCAACAACGCCATGCGCAACGCCCTCAGCGCCGAGCGCGCCTACGACAAGGCGGTCACCGAGGCCCTCGCGAAAGGTCTGCCGCCGCCGCCGCGCGTCTTCGAGCAGGTCAACGGGCCCGATCGCGCGCGCTGACCCGCCGCCGCGATGATGGACGCGCTCAGCGATCGCATCGTCGCGTGGCTGGTACGGGTCGTCGCCACGGCGCTGATCTTTGCCGGCGCGGCCCTGATCGTCGCCGGCGGATCGACGATGCCCGCGGCGTCTGGCGCACTCCGCGACATCCTCGTCGTGGTGCTCGAAATCGCAGGCGCCTGGGTCGTGCTGGGGCTCGCCGCGGTCTACACGTTGCGCCGTCCCGCGACCGAGTCCCCACCGGGTGGCTGGACGCTCGCCCTCGCGCTCACTCTGATCGCGGTCGCGGCCTGGCTGGTGCTGCGGCTGCGGCCGTTCCTCAGCGAATGGCGCACGGTGGCGTCGCTGCTGTCGTCGAGCGATCTGTGGCAGACCGCCAACAGCAACATGTCGGGCGTGGTGCTCGTGCCGCTCGCCGGCGCGCTGGCGCCGCCATTCATCGAGCTGGCGGCGCTGGCGGCCTTCGTCGCGTTGGCCCTGCTGACGATCCTGCTCACCGCCACGAAGAGCCGGCGATTCTCGCAAATCTACGTCGCCTGCGCGCTCGTGCTCACGGCGCTGGTGGCGGGCAGCCTGCTGGGAGCCACCGCGGCCCGGCTGGCCGCCGACGCGCTGCAGCCATGGATCGAGGAGTCAAAACCGCGCCCCGAGGAGTACGCGCAGATTCGAGGCGTCCTGGATCGCTACGCCGCGGCGGTGATCCCAACGGCAACCGTGCTGTCGTGGGCATGGCTCGGCTACGCGATCTGGATCCCGCCCGCGGTGCTGTCGGCGCGAAGACGCTAGGCCACGTCGACGCCGACGGCGGCGTCGAGCGAGGCGGCGACCACCTCCATCGCCCCGAGCACTTCCCGCCAGTTCGACTCGTGGAACGTGCCGGGGAACAGCAGGAACCCCTGAGGCTCCCATAACGCCTTCAGCCATCCGTCCTCGACGCTCAGACGCAGATCGTGCGTGGCCAGCGCGAAGAGCGCGCGCCGTGCCGCCTCGCCCATGCCGCGTGCATCGACACCCGCCGAATCCAGCACCGCCCGCTCACGAGTCCGCATCGACGCAATCAGGTATCCGTGGTCGTACCTGCCGCGTTTCAGCTTGAGGAGGATGACGACGTCACGCCCGCCGAACGTCCCCGATGCCACTGAGCGTCCCGAGAAGAAGCTCCCCAGGCCGGCGTGAACCGCCGCATCATCCAGCAGTCGCACGAACGACGGCAGAAATCGTTGCGCAGGGGCGTTGAGCGCCGACACGACGGCGACGATCGCAGCGAGCAGGAGGAGCGCGGGCACTCAGCGCTTGACGGGGCGGCCGTAGACTTCGATGCGGCCGACGTTCACGTAGCCGCCCGGCCCGTGCCCGCTCCCCGGCATCAGGTCCGCGAAGCCCACTTCGTCCACCTTGCTCAGATCCGGATGTTCCACCCAGTTGCCGACGGCCACGACGCGCGCGATGTCGAGCTTGAGCCAGCGCAGGTCGGCAATCGACACATCGCGCTGATTGAAGTCCAGCTCGGGGCCGGTGGCCTGATCGCCCACCAGCCACGTGCCATCGGCCAGCTTCACGATCGGGCGCACCTGATGGAAGCCCGACGTGCGGACGGTCCAGCGGATCTTCGCCAGCGGATCGGTGAGATCGACGAAGTTCGTTCGGTCGCGCAGAGACGCCGCGCTCGGCGATGTGGTGGTGCCGGTCCACAGGTTCATCGGGTAGAGGTCGCCGCCGCCGCGGACGGCCACGAGCTGAATCTCCTTGCCCGACGTGCCGTGCAGCGTCAGCTGCAGGTTGGGGTTCGCCACGCCGCCCTGCGCGGCCGGCCACGCGCCGTGATCGTCGGGCGGCGCCGGCAGCGCTTTCCAGCTTTCGCTGAGAAACAGGGGCGGCCGTCTCTGCGGCGCGCGCTGCGCCAGCACGGCGCCGGAACACATCAGGGTCATCACCGCGCACAGCACGCTCAATCGTCGGCTCATGCCATCCCTCCGGGAAAGTGATCCTACGCGATAATCAAGGCGCGGCCCGCCAAGAACGCGGACCGCGCGCAGTGTCTGGCAAACCGGCTTAACGCCGGTTCGCTATTTGGATCAAGGACTGTATGAGAAGAGAGATGTTCCGCAATGCGGTCGCGCTGGTCGTGCTGCTGGGCGGCGCGGTCGCACCCGTCAACGCGCAGGACCTGACGATCACCAACGTCCGCATCATCGGCCCCGACGCCAGCGTCGTGGAGCGCGGCACCATCGTGGTGCGCGGCGGCAAGATCGTGTCTGCCGGCGCCGGCGCGCCGGCCAGCAAGGCCGGCCAGACGATCGACGCCAAAGGCATGTCGGCCATGCCCGGCTTCATCGACGCGCACCGCCACTTCAACACCGGCCCGATGGAAAAGGAGCAGATGCAGGCCCAGCTCGAGGCCGGCTACACGACGCTCCTGTCGGCCGGCGGGCCCGCCGAAGGCAACATCACGCTGCGCGACCGCATCGAGTCGGGCCAGATCAACGGGCCGCGCATCATCCCCTCGGGCGTGCTGCGTCTCAACCAGCACACACCCGATTCGGCGCGCGCCGAGATCAGGAAGATGGCGGCGCTGGGCGTCAAGTTCACCGGCGAGATTGCGCTGACGCCCGTGCCCGGCCCGACCGCGCAGGAGATGGACATCATCCGCGCCATCGTGGACGAAGGAAAGAAGGCGGGCGTGATGATTCAGGTGCACGCCGTCAGCACGCCGGCGATGATGGCGGCGGTAGACGCGGGCGTGCCGCTGCTCGTCCATCTTCCCAACAAGGACTTCACCAGCGTGGAAGACGCGAAGCGGCTGGCCGCGTCGGGCACGAAGATCCTCGCCACCATCGGCTTCGGCGCCCCCGTCTTCGGCGTGTTCGCCACCGACAACAAGCCACGCTTCCGCGACGGCAAGGACTGGCCGCAGGCGATCAGCGGTGGCGTGCGCCTCGGCGAGGAGGCCGGCTACATGCCGGTGAACGCGCGTACGGTGTGGGACGCTGGCGCCATCCTCGGCTACTGCACCGACACCGTCTACGACCCGAAGGCCGGGCTCGAGCACGAGCTCAAGTCGTTCAACCTCATGTTCTCGATGAAGGACATGGTGAAGATCATGGGGCCCAACACCGCGTCCTACATCCAGATGGGCGACCAGCTCGGCTCGCTCGAAGCCGGCAGACTTGCCGACATCGTGCTGCTCGACGGCGACCCGCTCGAAGGCTATTGGCACTGGCTGAAGGCGAAAGTCGTGATCAAAGGCGGCAAGGTGGTCGTCGACAAGCGCGCCAAGTGACCCAGGACACGCCCGCGGTGGCGGTCGAGCACGTCTCGTTCGCCTTCGACGACCACGTCGTGCTCAGCGACGTGAGCTTCACGGTGCCCAAGGGCAGCATGACGATGCTGCTGGGCGCGAGCGGCGCCGGCAAATCGGTGCTGCTCAAGCTCATTCTCGGCCTGATGCGCCCCGACGGCGGCACCATCTCCGTGAACGGCGAGCGCATCGAACGCATGCCGGAGCAGCAGCTGCTCGGCCTGCGCAGCGACGTCGGCATGGTGTTCCAGGAGAACGCGCTGTTCGACTCGCTGACGGTGGCCGAGAACGTCGGCTTCCGGCTGCAGGACTCGGCGCGGCTCTCGAACGAGGAGGTCGACGCGCGCGTCGCCGAAGTGCTCGGATTCGTCGGCCTCACGGGTTACGAGGAGCGCATGCCGTCGGCGCTCTCGGGCGGCCAGCGCCGCCGCGTCGGGATCGCGCGCGCGATGGCGTCGAAACCCGGACTGCTGCTCTTCGACGATCCCACCACCGGGCTCGACCCGGTGATCGCCAGCAACGTGGACGACGAGATCGTCAAGCTGCGCGACCTGGAACAGGTCACCTCGATCTTCGTGACCCACCAGATTCGCGATGCCTTCTACGTGGCGCGCCACGAGGCCGTGAAGAACGGCGGCGGCATCGACATCCGCGACTCGGCCACCGAGCGCGCCCGATTCCTGGTGCTGCACGAAGGGCGCATCTTCTTCCAAGGGACCGGCGCCGAGCTGCTGGCCGCGCACGACGATTACCTCAAAGAGTTCCTGTTCATGACATTGCCTCCGTGGTGAACGACGAAGGAGGACCACGATGTGCTTCGCAAGATTGTCAACGTTAGGCCTCCTGCTGACTGTGGCCTCAGCCAACGTGTCCATGCAGGCGCGCGCTCAGTCGTCTGCGCCCGCAGGGCCGACGTTCGACGTCGTCTCGATCAAGAGAAACACCACCAACGCACTTGGCTCGAACGGCAGCAGTCAGCGCCCGGACGGCGGCTTCACGCTACTGAACGTTCCCGTCACAACTCTCATCGGGCGGGCCTATCCCGTCGGCGTCCCGGCTGATTACGTCGGGCTTCCTGCGTGGGCGAGCACCGATCGCTACGACGTGAGCACCACGTCGCCTCTCACGAATCCGACGCAGGAGCAGCGGGCGGCCATGATGCAGGCCATGTTGGCCGATCGATTCAGGCTGCTGGTGCACGTCGACAATCGCGAGCAGCAGGTCTACGACCTCGTTCTGTCGCGCAGCGACGGCCGACTCGGGCCCGGGATCAAGCCGTCAGAGTATGACTGCGCTGCCGTGCAGGCCGCGCAACGCGCCGCCGCAGAGGCCGCCAGCGCAGCAGGAAGGGTGCAGGCGCCGACGCCGTTTGATCCCAATGTGCCGCGACCATGCGTGACCCGGATGTCGGGCGATCAGATGGAAGGCGACATGACGACTGCCACCCTGGCAACCTTCCTACGACCGTCCGCCGGCCGTTTCGTCGTGGACAGAACGGGACTGACGGGCAGCTACCGCGTCACGCTCACCTTCGATCGGATGGCCGGGAGCCGAGGCCCAAGCACAGACGCAAGTGCCACGCCGTCGGTGTTTACGGCGGTGCAGGAACAACTCGGCATGAAACTCGAACCCTCGAGCGCCACGCGCCAGACGCTGATCATCGACCGCCTCGAGCGTCCGACGGAGAACTGAAGGCGGCCCCCCGTACGATTACGCGCGAGGAACGACTCTGACGCGAAGCCTGGCGTTCCCTAGCAGGATCTCGTCGCCGGGCTGCAGGCGCACACCGCGGGCGCCGGTCGGAACCGCGATCGTGCGGCCGCCGCGCGACACCGCCGTGCCCTGCTCGCTGCCGTCGTCGTACACGCGGAAGGCATGCTCCGCGGCCGCGTATTCCAGATGCGCATGCCGGCGCGACACCGTGCGATTGAGCACGTTGTCCGAGTCTGCAAACACCACGTGGTTCGTGCGCACCAGCTGATTGCGGCTGTCACGCACGTGGGCGCAGCGGCCGATGTCGATGCGCGCGAACTGGAACGAGTAGAGCGGCTGCTCCGCCTCTCCCGCTGCGATCTCGATCTCCACGGCCGGCGGCGGCTCCTCGACGGGCGCGCGCTCCGTCGCCGGCTTGCCCACCGTAGCTTCAGCGGAGGTGGGTTCCGGTAACGGCTCGTCCACCCGATCGAAGTCCACGTGCACGTCGGACGCCGTCCAGGTCGCGCCCGCAGCATCCACATATTCCACGCGCACGCCGAGACCCGCAGGCGCGCAGCCCGCAGTTTCGAGCCGCGTGTGGATGCGCTGCGTCAGCGTGGGCTCCATCGCAAACGTGGCCTCGAATCGCGCACGCGCCTGTTTCGACGGCGCCACCACCAGCACCTGGATCCGGTTGAACGGAAACAGGTGCCGCCCGCGCCCCGCAGGCTGCACTTCGCGCTCGACCGCCTCGACGACGGCGTGCGCAATCTCGAGCGGCTCGCGTGCTCCACCACCGGCGGGCGTCACGCGGGCGGCCGCGCGATCGACGGTGCGCGCCAGCCGCGCTTCGAGCTCCCGCGCCTTCGCCAGGATGTCCATGCGTCCTCCAGGCGGACCTCTTCGAGGTCCGCCTCTACGTACGTTCGCTACTTAATCAAGCCGGCCGACGCGGCGGCGGTCACCAGATCGCCGGCCGTGCTGGCGGCGGCCGCGCCGCCGTAGCCGGCGTTCTCTACGATCACCGCAAACGCAATCCGCCGCGATGCGGCTGGCGCGTCGTACGGCGCGAAGCCGACGAACCAGGAATGCGACGCCTCGCCGACCACCTCCGCCGTCCCGGTCTTCCCGGCGATGCGGAGCGGATGGTTGCGCAGCAGGCGGCCGGTGCCCTCGAGCACGCCGTCGCGCATGTAGCGCCCGAGGGTCGCGGCCGAAGCCGGCGACAGCAGGCGCTCCCGCTTCACACTCTTGAGCGCGGCGTCGTCGAGCATCTCGACGTGCGCCTCGGTGAGCACGCCGCCGTTGGCGAGCGCCGCGGCCACGCGCGCCATGCGCAGCGGTGTCGCCACCACGTCCCCCTGGCCGTAGCCGGCCTGCGGCAGCGTGGCGCGCAGCCGCTCCACCGAGCCGCCCGGCGTCACCGAGATGCCGAGCGTGGCGGCGGCGTCGAGCAGCGCTTCGGGGCCGAGCTTCATGGCCAGCTGGGCGAAGTAGGCGTTGCACGACTGCACCAGGCCGTCGTGCATTGCGATGGTGCCGTGTGGATGATGGTCCAGGACGTCGTCGCGCACAGGACGGCCGCCGGGAATGCGTACGCCCACGCGCCCCTCGGGCAGGTCGCCGCACGTGAAGGTTTGCGAGGCGAGCGCGGGATTCTGCCGCAGCGCCGCCGCCGCGGTGACGAGCTTGAACGTCGATCCGGGCGGATACAGTCCGTAGCGCGAGCGATCGAGCAGCGCCTCCTCGCGCCCCTCCTCCACCGCCTTCACGGGCCGGTCGACCACCGGGAACGGATAGCTGCCGATCGCGAGCACGTCGCCGGTGGCCGCATCGAGCACCACGGCGGCCGCGTGGCCGCTCTCGGACCGCCTGGCAGCCGTGGTCAGAATCTGCGAGAGACGCAGCTGCAGTCGTGCGTCGATGGTCGTCAGCACGTCGCGGTTTTTCGCCAGGAACGCCGACGCCGTGGAGCCGTCCGGCTGGTGCCGGTGGCGCAGCAGCGGCACCAGCTCGCGGTAGTCGCGCCGGACCGTCGGGACCGGGCGCCCCTGCTCGTCGGTGGACTTCACAGACGCGGCGTGATCGTCGAAGCCGCGCAGCCGATCGTCGGAGTCGCGCTCCACGTACGACGAGTTGCTGGCGCTCCAGTTCTCCCGCGTGCCCGCGTCGCCGAGCAGGTGGAAGCCGGCGCCGCCGAGCGGGTAGCAGCGCGACACCGGCTCCACACAGGTGCCGTTCGGCGCCACGCCGAGCTTCTGATAGGTCGTGCGCGCCTGGCGCGCCTGCTCGGGATCACCGGTCGCCAGCACACGCCCCGCGCGATCGAACACGCTGCCGCGCGGGAGCGCCCGCACCAGATCGAGTACCCGCGGGTTGTATTGATAGCGGGCCACGCCGTCGGCCTGCAGGCTCAGGTGCGGCCGCACCACGTAGCGGTCCGCGCGCACCATCTGTACGTTGACGAGCACGCCGGCCAGCACCAAGGCCACAAACCCGAGGCCGCGCGCCAGATAGCGCATCGGCACGCGGAACGGCTCCGCACCTTCGCGGCCGCCGCGATGGGCGCCGATCGCCATCAGGATGCCGAGCGCCGCGAAGTTGGCGGCCATGGCCGACCCACCGTAGCTGAGAAAAGGCGTCACGACGCCGGTGAGCGGCACCACGCCAAGCAGGCCCGCGCCCATCAGCAGCACCGGCACGGCGAGAAACAGCGTCACCGCGGTGCCGAGGAAGAACCCGTAGTCGTTGGCAGCGCCCATCGCCGCGCGGAAGCCGCGCCAGGTGATCGCCGCATACAGCACGCCCACCGCCACCAGCCCCACGAGCCCCAGCTCCTCGCCCAGCGCCGCGAGCGCCAGGTCGGTGTGCCCCGCCGGCAGATACCGCGTCTCACCCAGTCCGAATCCCGTTCCGAACACGCCGCCGGTGGCCAGCGCCCATACCGCCTGCGCCACCTGATCGCCGCCGCGCACGGCGTTGTCCCACGGTGCCTGCCACATCGCCACACGCGCGGCGAGCGTCTCCGAGATGTGCAGCCGGTAACCCAGATAGAAGCCGGCCACGAGCACGGCGCTGCCCGCCAGCACGGCCGCGACACGGCCGCGCGCCACGGCATAGAGCGCGAGAAAGACACACGACAGCATCAGCGCCGGGCCGAGATCCTTCTGCAGGAAGAAGAAGATCAGCGCCAGCCCCACGCCGCCGATCACCGGCACCACGTAGCCCACGCGCGGGATACGCACCCACGACGGCGCGGCTGGCGGCAGCGCCTTTTCGTTCACCTGCCGGAGCAGCTCCCACACGCGCGCGAAGTAGCCGGCGAGAAAGAGCGCCAGCAGCAGGCGGATCGCTTCGATCGGCTGAATGGGGCCCAGGTTGACTTTGGCGCCGCTCGTGCCGGGCCCATCGCCGAACAGGATCAGCGCGAGCGACAGCGTGAACGCCGCGGCGAGCGGCAGATAGCGCAGGCGCAGCCACGCGCTGGTGCGCAGGTTGATCAGCGAAAAGCCTCCGAGGAATACGAGCCCGACGAGCACGCCCTGGACGTAACGGACGAAGAGCAGACTGTCGCGCAGCGGATCGGATCTGGACACCAAGGCGGCCAGGCCGAGCGCCGTCAACAGATGCGCGGCCGAGAGGAGAAGGAGGTCGCCCTCGCGACGCGTCACTTTCCACAGCAGCACCACCAGATAAAAGCCGGCGATGAAGAGCGCCCCCCAGCGGAGCAGCAGCCGTCTGAAGTCCGCGGCCGTGCGCACGCTGAGCCCGGGCTTGAGCAGGACCAGATCGGCCGACGTAAAGAGCGCCACGCGCTCCGGCCCGGTGGCACCGCGCTGCGACTGCACCTCGCGGGCACGCTGCAGCCGCTCGGCGTACGCCACCAGCCCCGGCGTTCGATCGGCCAGGGCCGCCGGCACGGTGGCGCGCAGGATCACGGCGACGTTGGGCAACTCCTCGCCTTTATCGCGCGCCGCCGCCAGGAAGCCGAGGAGCTCGTGCGCGGCGAAGCGACGATCGGCCGGCGCGGCCAGGACCGGTTCGAGCGCGGTCTCTAGCTGGCCGGCGTCGGCGCCGGTGGCCAGGTTGAACACCGCCTCGGGCCGCGCCGCTTCCAGCGGATCGGCTCGCCGCACGCGCCCCTCGTACGCGAGGGCTACGGCCAGAAGCGCCACGAGCGACGTGGCGAGGAACAGCAGCTGCGCCGTCTCGAGGGCCGTCGACGTGACGACGATCTGCTTGAGCGTGTCGCGTTTCGTGTCGCGCTGCAGCGCGCGCGTGTAGGTCAGTGCCATGGGATCACTGCGGGGGCTCGCCGGCGTCGCCCGAGTCGCCGGAGTCGTTGGCGCCGCTCGCGCCCTTGGCGCCGCGATCACCGCCAGGCTCGTCGGCGTTCTTCTGGAACGTGACGTTGCCGAGCGGGCCGAGGTCGATGCTGAAATGCGAGCCTTCGATCTCGCCCATCCGGTTTTTGACGCGCTCCATGCCGGCCTGGGTCTTACGCACGCTGCCGGGCACGCCGCTGAACGACGCGATCTGCGTATAGAGATCGAGCGCCTGCTGGTACGCCTCGGACGACCGCGTCAGGTAATCCCGCTCCTGCGGCATGCCACGGAGGCCGCGCGCGCTCTGCCACAGCGAGTCGCCGCGCTCCTGGTACCCGCCCGCGAGCTGCGCGGTCTCGCGCTGGCCCGGCGTGTAGCCCAGACGGCGCGCCTGCGCGAGCGCATCGGCGCCCCGGTCGACGTCGCCGAGCCCGGTGATGAACGTGCGCGAGAGGCCAATGAACGGATCCGGCCACGACGGCCGCAGCTGCGCCGCTTCGCGGAAGGAGGTGATGGCGTCGGCGTATTCCCGCTGCGCGCCTTCCGTGTCGCCCTTGGCCTTGCGCGCGTCGCCGTCGATCCTGGAGAGATGCCCTTCGGCGTAGCGCAGCGCCCCGTTCAGCCCGTTGTGATCGGGATTGGCCGCGGCCGCGCGCGCCAGCACGTCGCGTGCCTCGCGCCACTGCGGCTCCCACACCACCTTCAGTCCTTCGCGGTACGTGGCCGCCACGCGGTCGGTGAGCGACATCGTGCGCTGGATCAGCATGCGCCGCAGCCGCGCCGTCCCGAGCCCGATCCCATTGCCCGACAGATCCTGGTAGCGCGACCATGCCGGGCCCAGCGATTCCAGATCCTGCGACGGGACCGTCTGAGCTACCTCGCGAGCCTCGCGCCCCACTGAGATCTCGTTGAGCGCGGCCATCCCGACGAGAATCACCAGCGCCCAACGCAGCACCCTCTGCATGCCGCTCGGCTTCCGGGGCGCGCGCGCCGGCGCCGCGGCACGCGGGGCAGCTTGTGGGCCAACCGGCACGCCAGGCTTGCCCGGCGGAGGTACAACCGGCCTGGCGACGTTCGGCGGCAGGGGCGGCGGCACCACGCGCTTCGGTCCAGGCGTGGGCGCCGTGGGTGGAGTGACGGCAGCGGCCAGCGCGGACGCCGGCAGCGGCGGCGGAATAGTGCGCCGGGTCACTTCGCTGGCCAGTTCCTCCGGGGCCGGGCCGAGCCGGCGCGTGACCGGTTCGTCGGACGCTTTGGCGGGCCATCCCTGCTTCTGCGCCTCGGTGTCCTCTCCTCCCTGATACCGCTGGAGATCCTGGCGGATGGCTTCGGCGCTGGGATAGCGATCGGTGGGCGCCGGGCCGAGCAGCTTGGCCACGATTGCCTGGAGACCGATCGGGCACGCCCCGGCGAGACTCGGTGCCGCGCGCCGCGAGACGATCAGCTTTTCGAGCCGGCGCGTGTCGGGCGCGCTGAACGGCTGCGCGCCCTTCACCATCTCGTACAGCATCACACCGAGGGCCCAGAAGCCGTCGGTGGCGTCCATGTCGCCACCGCTCTCGATGCGTTCGGGCGACAGATACGCCAGGCTGCCGAAGTCGTTGCGCGTGACCTTGCGGCTCATCGACAGCGCCTTGGCGATGCCGAAGTCGAGCACCTTGATGCGGCCGTCGCTCGTGAGCCGCACGTTGGCGGGCGTCAGGTCGCCGTGCAGCAGGTGCCGCACCTCGCGTCCTTCGACCTTCCAGGTAAAGCCGCGCGCGTCTTCGAGGAAGCGGCACAGCTCGATGGCGATCACGACCGCGCGCGTTTCCGGCAGCGCCCCGCGGCGGATAGCCTGCGACAGGTTCTCTCCGTCGAGATACTCCATCGCCACGTAGAAGTAGTCGCTCTCAGTGCCGTACTTGTAGACCTGCGGCACGAAGCCGCTGACACGGCAGAACTGCTCCTGCAGCTCGGCGCCGCGCTGCTCGGCCGCCATCACGTCCGGCGCCGTGTAGGTGGGCACGGTGCGGAGCGCCACCCGCTGCCCGCTGATCGTGTCGGTGGCCAGAAACACCACCGCCATGCCGCCGCGGCCGATCTCCTGATGGATGTCGTATGGGCCGATGGTGTTGTAGACGCTGCGCATTTAGCGGGCCCGGTTCACGTGCATGCCGACGCCGGGGAACCAGTTTTCGCGCAGCGCCGCCGCGGCCGCGTCGGCCGGCAGCGCGTGGAACACCTCGGGGGTGATGCCGGCAAACACGTTCTGCTCGAGCCGCGCCCGGGCCCCCGCTTCCACGATGACTGGCGCACTGATGCGCTCGGACATTCCGTTCTTGTTGAACCCGCTATGGGAGATACGGGAATCGGCGCCGGAACGGATCACGAGCCCGGCGCCCGGGTTGTCGTGGATGCTGACCCCCACGACCGACCCAGACGCCCCCGCCCCCAGCTCGACCGCCGCCGTCATCGCCCCCAGCACTTCCAGATCGACGAGCGACACGTCAGCCCGTTCCACCAGCACCCCGGTGCCCAGCGGCGAGGACGCGTCGCCGATGATGCGGAATCCCGACAGCTCGGCGGCGGTCACGTCCCGGGCCACCACGGCCGGCTCCACTTCCGGAGTGCCTACCGGCATGCGCAGCGTGGCTTTGCGCGCGATGCGGCTCACCACGCGGACGCCGTCCTTGAGGCGCAGGCGCTCGTGATACTCGCCCGGCTCCACGATCACCTGGCTGCCGGCACGCGCCTGCTCGATGGCCGCCGAAATGGACTCGCCCTCCTGCACGACAATCACGCCCGACCCCAAGAGCGACGGCAGCGTCACCGACTCCGCGGGCCAGCGCAGGACGCCGACGCGCGCGAGCGCGTAGCCCGCCACCGCGAGGAGGAACGCCACCACCGCGGCCTGCACGGTGAGCGATTTCGCCCAGCTCCGGCGGACAGCGGGCGCCGCCTGCGCCGCCACGGCGGCAAACCGCTCGCCTTCCACGAAGATGACGGTGACGTTGTCCTTGCCGCCGGCCTGATTGGCAGCTTCCACCAGCCCCTGCACCACGCGCGCCGGATCGCTGGCAGCGCGCGTGGCGATGGCGCTGATCGTGGCCGAAGGCACGAGGTCGCTCAGACCGTCGCTGCAGAGCAGCAGCGCGGCGTCGGCTTCGACCGGCACCGTGACGATGTCCACGAAGTCGGCGTCGCCGGGCTCGTGTAGCTCGGAACCCACGTCCCGGTAGACTTCGTTGCGCCGGGGGTGCCGCATGGCGTCCGCTTCGGACAGCTCGCCGGCATCTTCCCGCTCGCCCACCGGTGAATGGTCCCGGGTGACTTTCTCGATGCGCCCCTGCCGCAGCTTGTACAAGCGCGTGTCGCCCACGTGCCCCACCGTGGCAATGCCGTCCTTGATCACGGCGACGGTGAGCACGCACGCCATGCCCTTCCAGTCGGGCCGCGACGCGGCGGCGCGGTGCACCTCGTTGTTGGCCACCGTGATCGCTTCGCGCACGCGTTCGTCCACCGGACCGGTCTCGCGCTCGAGGCGGGCACGGAGCATGGACAGCGCGAGCTCCGCGGCCTCTCCACCGGCCGCCTGGCCACCGACGCCGTCGACCACCATGAAGAGGCCGCGCGCCTCGTCCACGTGAAAGCGGTCTTCGTTGTTGTCGCGCTGGAGCCCCGGATCGGTGCCGCCCGCGGCGCGGAGCACCGCGGCGCGTGGGGTCGTGCCGCTCATCGCCCCGGTCCTCGGCCAGCCCACACCGTGAGCGCCACCACCGCGGCAAGCGCGGCCAGGAGCACGAAACGGGCGAGGAGCAGCAGGGTCATGACCGGTTCGACGTCAGCGCTCGACGCGGAAATCCAGGAACACCAGGTTGGCGAGGCCGATGCGCGCGCGCTCCGGCAGCACGACCTCGACGCCGTTCTCGCGCTTGCTGCCATCGGCTTCGTCGTAGCCACGCGGTACCGGCACACCGTCCACCGTCGTGCCGAGCGAGCTCAGGTCGATCAGGCAGAAGTGGCCGGAGTCGGCGTCGTGACGGATGCGCGCATGCTCGCGCGACACGTCGGTGGACGACATGATGCGCACGTCCACCGGGTAGGCCACGCCGCCGCGCCCGATCGACACCGATGCCTTCACGACGGTGTAGTCGTGCGGCCCCGCATCGTCGTCGTACGAGATTCGTGCGAGGGCGCGAACCGTCGACTGCACGGCCGGCTGGAGCGGCGGAGGCGCGGTCAGAACCGCCACCGCGGGCAGGGGTGAAGTGGGCTCCTCACTGGGCGGAGATGGCTGAGAGGGCTGAGAGGGTGACGCGGGCTTGCTCGCCGTAGCTTCAGCGAAGGCGGGCACCGGCACCTCGCGGGCTGCGCGCGAGCCGGTGTAGACGGTAGCGATGCGTCGCGTGCGCGCGCCCACCGCGAGCTCGGGGCTGGCGGGCAGCATCAGCTCCGAGTCCACCAGCACGTCGCCCGGCTGCAGGTCGCCATCAGGATCCACCCGGAACTCCACGTGCCACTCGGGCGCCGCGTTCTCCACGGTCGCCAGCGGCCGCTTCCACACGCGCCGCGTGTAGCGCTGCAGCCCCTTGCCCTCGTTGAGCGTGTTCAGCTCCTCGTTCAACGCGCGGATCGTCTGCTGCTGGATGATCCCCAGAATGCCCTCGAGACGCGCGTACTCGGCCGCGTGCAGGTAGATCACGTAGCGGCTCGGCGCCAGCGTCGAGTATTTCAACGGCTCGAGATTGCGGCGCATGTGCTCGAGCACGAGCTCGATCAGATCGCGGGCCGGACGCCGGGCGGGCGCGGGGGACGCTTCGGGGGGCGTAGCCACGACATACACTATTCCCCAGGGCACGCCGCCCAGTCTTAAGGAAACGGCAAAGAATCTCCAGGTTCTCAGCCACCAGTGCGCACGAATTTCGGCCCGTTCACGCTCGACCCGGCCACCAGGGAGCTGCTCATGGACGGGCGCCCGATCCATCTGTCTCCCAAGGCTTTCGACGTCCTCCAGGTGCTCGTGGAGGCGCGCCCCACGGTGGTGCCGAAGGCCGATCTCCACGACCGGATCTGGCCCGGCACCTTCGTGGTGGACGCCAATCTCAGCGTGCTCATCGGCGAGATCCGCAAGGCGCTCGCCGACAGCGCGCAGGCGCCGCGCTTCATCCGCACGGTCCACAAAGTGGGCTACGCCTTCTGCGGCGACGCGGCCGCGGCGCGCGCCGCATCGAACCCGCCGGGCGCGGCCAGCCGCTACTGGCTCGCCTGGAACGACCGGACCCTCGCGTTATCGCCCGGCGACAATCTGATCGGCCGCAACCCCGAGTGTGGTGTCTGGGTGGATGCCGCAGGGGTGTCGCGGCGGCACGCCCGGCTGCGGCTCGACACCAAGACCGGCGCCGCCAGCATTGAAGACCTCGGCAGCATGAACGGCACGTTCGTCAACGAGAGCCGGGTGGAATCATCCGCAGCGCTGCGCGACGGCGACGTCGTGCATCTCGGTTCTGTGGCGCTCACCTTCCGTGCCTGGCTGCCCGAGCGATCACGCTCCACCGAGCGCATCCGTCGAGGCTGACTTTCCACAGCTGACCCCTCACAACAGTCGGCTGAGTAAGCCTTGCAACACCGGCTCGGCCGCGCGAGCCCGGCTGCTGTCGAGCACTTCCCCCGCTTTTCTGAACGATTCGCAAACCTGACGGGGGCGCCCATCTTGCACTTCACCTCGCGGGCGTTCCTGCCCTGCTCATCGTTTGATCGCGAGGTGCAACATGGTCACTCGAACAGCAGTCCTGGTGGCATGCGGCGTTCTCTCGGCCGGTGCGGCGTCGGCACAGACGGCGGCACCCAATCCGACGCAGCGGCCCACGGCGGTCGTGGCGACCGACAACGGCGTGCCGCTCTTCCGCGTCACAGTCGTCGGGCGCACGACGCCGGCGGTCAACTACCGCCCGCGTAGCGGCGAGACCAAAATCGACTTCGCCGGCACACCGCTGATGCCGATGGCCACCGGAAGCGCCATCGTCGAGGGCGAAAAGGGCTACATCCACATCGACGCGCGCTTCGACAAGCTCGCGCCGCCGACGCGGTTCGGCCGCGAGTATCTGACCTACGTCCTGTGGGCGATCACGCCCGAGGGGCGCGCGACCAACCTCGGCGAAGTGCAGCGTGACGACGCCGATGCGCGTGTGAAGGTCACGACGGAGTTGCAGGCCTTCGGCCTGATTCTCACCGCCGAGCCCTACTTCGCGGTGACGCAGCCGAGCGACGTGGTGGTGATGGAGAACGTCCTGCGCGACAACACGAGGGGGCGGGCGGAGACCATCCAGGCGAGGTACGAGCTCCTGAAGCGCGGGTCCTACCTGATGAATCAGGATGCCGGCCGGTTGCGGATCAAGCCGCTCGAACCCGGAGCGCCGCTCGATCTGGCCGAGGCCCGGAATGCCGTGGAGCTTGCCCGCCTGGCGGGCGCCGACCGTTTCGCGGCCGACAGCTTCAACAAGGCCGCGGGACTCCTGAATCAAGCCGAGGTCGCGCGTGAGAAGCACCGGGGCAGGAACGACATCATGCAGCCGGCGCGGCAAGCCGCGCAGACGGCTGAAGATGCACGGCTCGTCGGCCTGCAGCGGCAGGAAGAGGAATACCAGGCCGAGCAGCGCCGCGCGGCCGCGGCGCGCGAGCAGGACGCGATTGCTCGTGCCCGTGCCGAAGCCGACCAGCGCCGGCAGGCCGAGCTGAACGCGCAGGCCGCGGCGGCGCAGCGGGCGGACGCCGAACGCGCCAAGGCCGACGCCGACAACGCTCGCGCGCAGGCCGACGCGGCACGCGCGCAGGCCGAGGCGGAGCGCCAGCGGGCGGAAGCCGCGCGTGCCCAGGCCGACGCCGATCGTCAGCGTGCCGAAGCGTCGCTGCGCGATGCGGAAGCCGAGGCATCGCGTGCGCGCGAATCTGCCGCGCAGTCCGAGCGCGAGCGAGCCGAGCTGCGCGAGCGCCTGCGCCAGCAGCTGAACGTCATTCTCGAAACGCGCGAGACGGCTCGCGGCCTCATCGTCAACCTGTCCGACGTGCTCTTCGACACCGCACAGGCGACGTTGAAGCCGGGGGCGCGCGAGAAGCTGGCGCGCGTGTCCGGGATTCTGGTCACCCATCCGGATCTGAAGCTCGAAATCGAGGGGCACACCGACAGCGTCGGCTCGGACAGCTACAACCAGGCCTTGTCGGAGCGCCGTGCCGAGTCTGTGCGCAGCTACCTGGTGTCGCAGCGCATTGCGGCGCAGAGCGTCACGACGGTTGGTTTCGGCGAGAGCCGTCCGGTGGCGACCAACGACACCGCCGCGGGCCGTCAGCGTAACCGGCGCGTGGAGCTCGTGGTGTCGGGCGAAGCCATCGGCACCGGCACGCACTAACGGAGGCGATCATGCCCGTACGAACCACTCTCCTGTTGACGGGGATCCTGGCCGTTCCAGCCCTGGCCTCGGCGCAGAACTGTACGACCGACGCCCAGCAGGTGGTGAACGCCATCTACCGCCAGGTGCTGGAACGCAATGCGAACGGCACCGAGGCGGGCAGCTCCGTGAATCGGCTGCGCAACAATCAGACGACCGTGCGCGAGCTGGTGCAGGGGATTGCCGCGTCGGCCGAGCACAAGCAGCGCTTCCTGGCGGGCGGCAGCGAGGCCAACCGCCGGCGGGGTGTGGCCACGCTCTACAAGCACCTCCTGGGTCGCGAGGCCGACCCGGGCGGGCTCGAGTCACACCTCCAGCTGGCGGAGCGCGACCTGGACGCGGCGATCTCGAGCCTGATCAGCTCGCCGGAGTACCAGCAGAAGTTCGGCGAGCAGGTGGTGCCGGGACAGGGCGTCCGTTACTGTGGCGCGCAATACAACAGCGCGAACAACGGCTGGTTCCGGTTCCGCAGCATGGATCGCAACGGCGACGGCCTCATCCAGCGGAGCGAATGGAACGGCAGCAACCAGTCGTTCAACGTGCACGACTGGAATCGTGACGGCGTGCTGTCGAACAGCGAGGTGCGCATGGGCGCCCAGCGCTGGCCGAACGACGAAGGCGACTTCGATCCCAACGGGCCGGCCACATGGACACCCGGCGCCTTCCGCCGCATCGACCGCAACAACGACGGGCGGATCGTTCCGAACGAGTGGTACTACGGGCCGGAATACTTCCGCCGCGCCGATCGCGACCGCAATGGCGTCCTGTCGCCCGCCGAGTTCGAGAACAACGGGCAGTGGGACGACGACCGCGACGACCGGTTCGAGTATCTCGACATGAACAACAACGGGCGCGTCGAGCGCAGCGAGTGGCACGGCAGCCTCGATGCGTTCGAGTGGCTCGACCGCAACAACGACAACGTGCTGAGCCGGGCCGAGGTGGTGGGCGACGGCTCGACGCGGTTCGACGGCTTCGGCAGCATCGACACCAACGGCAACGGGCGGCTGGAGCTGGGTGAATGGCAGTGGTCGGTGGCCAGCTTCAGGCGGTACGACACCAACAACGACGGCATCATCAGCCGGCAGGAGTTCACCGCCAGCGGCGGGGCGCCACGCGTCCCGAGGTAAGCTCGATCGGGCGGCGCGGGATCAGCATCCCGCGCCGCCGGCGATGACCGATACGCGGACTCGAGCCTGGACTCCGGGCGACCACCTCACGCACCGTTTCAATCCCGAGCTGGGCATCGGGCGCGTCACCGCACTCGAGGGGCGCACGCTCGTGGTCGAGTTTCCGCGCGCCGGCACCACGCTGCGGCTCGCCGCGAACGCCGACGCGCTCGTGCGCCTGGAGCCGGATGCGAGCGCGCCGCCACTCGAGCGCCCGCTGATCGACCGCCTGATACGAGGCGACCTCGACGAGGCCGCCGATTTCCTCATCCACCTCGACGTCCTTCACCTGCGGCGCGTCCGCGAAGCCGACGGGCTGGGCTCGTTTCTCGGCGGCCGCGTGCGCCTGTTTCCGCACCAGCTCCACGTCGCCAGCCACGCGACGGACGGAGATCCGGTCCGCTGGCTGCTGGCCGACGAGGTGGGCCTCGGCAAAACCATCGAGGCGTGCCTCATCCTCAATCATCTGGTCCACACCCGCCGTCTCGAACGATGCCTCGTGGTGGTGCCTGCGGCGCTCACCGTGCAGTGGCTCGGCGAGCTGTGGCGCAAGTATCACCAGGTGTTCACGCTCCTCGACGAGCGGCGCCTCGCCGACGTGGAGCGCGACTTCGGCACCGGGTTCAATCCGTTCGAGCTGCACCGGCGCGCGGTCATCGCGCTCGAGACGCTGACGGCCAATCCGGTGCTCACCTCGCAGGCGGTCGCGGCCGGGATCGACCTGCTGGTGGTAGACGAAGCCCAGCACCTGCGGCGGCCGCCAGGACATCCCGGCGAGCCGGCGTGGCGCGCCGTGGCGCCGATTGCCGCGCTCGGCCGCCACGTGCTGCTGCTGAGCGCGACGCCGCTCGAAGACGACGCGCACGGCTTCTTCCGGCTGCTGCAGCTGCTGCGGCCTGACGAATTCCCCGAGGACGTCGGCTTCGAGGCGAGGCTCGCCGCCGGCACGCCGCTGCCGCCGTGCACGAGCTCGACGCGACGCGTCGACATCGGCGGGCTGCCGCCGCGAGTCGGCGTGCCGATCACCATCGACGATCCCTCGCGCTGGCGCGTGCGTGACACGGTCGAAGGCGCCGTGCGTTCTGCCGCCGCGCCCCACGCCGTGGCCCGGCGCCAGAAGGGCGACCGGATCCGCCGCGCCCTCGCCTCGGGCGCCGCTCTGGCCACGGTGCTGGGGCCCGAGGAGCGCGCCTTGCGCGAACAGGCGCACGCGATGGACGGGTCGGATCCACGCCTTGACTGGCTGCTGACACAGGCGCCCCGCTGGCGCGACGCGCGCGAAAAGACTCTCGTGTTCGTCGCCCACCGTGAAACGCTGGAGATGCTGCGCACCGCGCTCAGCCATCGTGCGCAGCTGGCGACAGGGGCGTTTCACGAAGAGCTGCCGCCCGCACGGCGCGACCTCGAAGTGGCGCGGTTCCGCGAACCCGGCGGGCCCAGCCTGCTCGTCTCGACCGAGGCCGGCGGCGAGGGGCGCAACTTCGAGTTCTGCCGCCGCCTGGTGCTGTTCGACCTCCCGTGGAAGCCGTCGGTCGTCGAGCAGCGCATCGGGCGGCTCGATCGCATCGGCCGCCGCCTGCCCGTGGAGATCGTCTACTTCCGCGCGCCCCGGGGAATCGGTGCCGACGCCGCCCGGCTGTTCGAATCGCTGGGCCTCTTTCGCGAGCCGCTCGCGGGCGTGGAGCCCGAGCTGGCGCAGGTCGAGAGTACGCTCGACGCGGTGGCCGCCGACGCCGATGCATCGCTCGGGGACGACGCGTGCACCGCGCTCGTGGCCGACGTGGGCGCGGCGCGCACCCGCATCCGCGAGGCCGCCTTTCAGCAGCTGCACCGGCATCCCTACCGCGCCGACATGGCGGCCGATCTCCTGGCGCGCGTTCCCGCCGACCTCGACGCGCTCACGCAGGACGTGGTGGTGGCCGCGTGCACGCGACTCGGCTTCTCGGTGGAGCACACGCGCGGGCGGCGCATCTTCGCCATCGAGCTGGGGAGCGGCGCGCTCGTAGACAGCCTGCCTGGCGTCCGCACCGGGTCCGCCTACGTGGGGTCGTTCGATCGCGAGGAGGCAGTCGAGGACGAAACGATCGACTTCTTCTCCTCCGGCCACCCACTGGTCGAAGGCATCCTGGCGCAGGTGGAAGACGGGTTGCTCGGCCGGGTCGTGCGGCTGGAGCTGCTCGCGGGTGGCGAGGCGGGTGAGGGGCTGGCCGCGGTCTACAAGGACGGCCCCGACTTCGAGGTGGTCGCCCTCGACGCCACCGGGCGCCCGCGGCCCGAGTGGGCGGCGGCGCTGCGAGAGCGGCCGCGCCCGGTTCGTCGCGCGTCCGATGACGCGGCCAGTCGCGCGGCCTGGACGGCGATGGTGCGCCGGCTCGGCACCCGGCTGGACCGGTCACGGACGCCGCACGCGCTGGCGGCGCTGGTCGTGCGGCCGGCACGCTGATCCACGCCGGTTCTATACTTTCCGGTCCCATGCAGCCGGCGCGGCGTGCTCTCTCCCCTCGTGCGATCGCCGTGGCGGTCATGCTGGCGCTCACGGGGCTCATTGCCTATGAGGTCTGCCGCATCCCCGTCCAGGTGAGCGACAGCCTCGGGAACCTGTTACAGGTCCAACCCCAGACGCTGGGCGACGTGTTCGCCGGCCAGTTCTCGAACGGTGCCTACGTGCGGCCGCTGCTGTGGGCGCAGATCAAGCTCGCGTACGACGCCGCCGGTGGCCATGAAACGGTGGTGTTCAAAGCTCTCCACGTCGTCCAGCTCGTGCTGCTCGCACTGCTGGTTCTGCGTCTGATGGCCGTGCGTTCGCCACGCGAGAGCGTCGCCGCGATCCTGGCGGTGCTGGTGCTCTTCGGCATCCATACCTTCGACGGCCTCGTGCGCGAGGCGTTTCCAATCAATTCGTTTCTGACCATCGCGCTGTGCGTGCTGGGGGTGCTGGCGCTGGCCGATGGCGAGCCGGCCCGCTGGCGCGACGTGGCGGCGGCCGTCACCTGTGCCACCGCGATCCTGATCCTCGAATCGGGCCTGCTGGTGGCTGCCGCCGCCGTCTGTGCGCGGCTGGCCGGCATGCGCGGCATCTCGCGGAAGGGCGCGGCAGTGGTGGTGGGGCTGGTGGCGGCGTATCTCCTGATCCGGTTCGCCGTGCTCGGCGCCGGAACGCCGTCGCTCAGCGAACGGGCGTCGGGCTTCGGCTTCCGCGTGCTCGAACCGGGCGAGCTCGTCACCCGATTCGGATCGAACCCCTGGCCCTTCTACCTCTATAACGTCGCCGCGTCGTTCGCGACCGTGCTGCTCGCGGAACCACGGGGCGGCGTCTGGTACGCCACCCACGGCGTGGCGGCGGGCGAGTGGTGGCCGGCGTGGCTCTGGGTCAACGTCGCCGCCTCGGTGGTGGCGGCCGGCCTGGTGCTGCGTGCCGTACCGATCGCGCTGGGGCGCTGGCGCGCGGCGAACGCAGGCCGGCACGAGCACCTGCTGCTGGTCGCGGTCGCTGTCCTCGGCGCCAACGCCGTCGTGAGCTTCGGCTACACCAAGGACGTGATCATGAGCACCGGCGGCGTCTGCTTCGCCCTCGCCGTCTACGCGGCAACGGCGATGCTTCTCGAGAGTACGAAAGGTCCGCGCGCGCGGATGGTACGGACGGCCGTGGTCCTCGGGCTCGCCCTGTGGACCGTGCGCACGACCGCCCTGCCGCTGCGGCTGGAAATGCAGGCGGCGCGCGTCCAGCAGGAGTGGCGGGACGTCTACGCTTGGCTCGAACGGCAGCACATCGCCGTCACCACACCGGACGCGGAGGCGCTGGTCACCCGCCTCCGGCGCAGCGCGCTGCGGGCGCGCCCACGTGCCGTGGAGTGGACCGGCTGGCGGTCGCTGCTCGATCTGAACTAAAAGCCCTCGTCGCTGCCCGGCTGATCTAGAATCGGCGCCTTCGTGCCAGCCTCCGCTCCCGCCTCCTCCCAAGCGCTCCCACCCGGAACCCGCGTGCAGGCGCTCGACGTGCTTCGCGGACTGGTCATCGTGCTGATGGCACTCGATCACGTACGCGACTACTTCCACGAGAGCGGGTACGCCTACGATCCGGTCGACCCGTCGGTGACGACCGGCGCACTCTACGTCACGCGTTGGGTCACTCACTTCTGCGCCCCGACGTTCGTCTTCCTCGCCGGGGTGTCGGTCTGGCTGCAGGGCGCCAAAGGCAAGGACCCGGCGCGGCTCGCGCGGTTCCTGGTGACGCGCGGCCTGTGGCTGCTCTTTCTGGAATGGACGGTGATCGGATTCGCCTGGTCGTTCTCGATCCCGTTCCTTCTGCCGTTCCAGGTGATCTGGGCCATCGGCGTCTCCATGATCGTGCTGGCGGCGCTGATCCGGCTCCCGCCTGGCGCCGTGTTCGCACTCGCGGTGGCCATCGTGGCCGGGCACAACCTGCTCGACCCGATCCGGGCCGCGCGATTCGGCAACGGGGCGTGGGCCTGGTATCTGCTGCACGAGCGCGGCCCGCTCACGTGGAATGGCTCCGTTATCGGCCTGGTGGTCTATCCGGTGCTGGCGTGGATTGGCGTCATGGCGCTCGGCTACGCCCTCGGGTCGGTCTTCGTGTCGCCGCGGCGCGACCGCACGCTCGTGCGCATCTCGCTCGGGATGATCGCCGTGTTCTTCCTGCTTCGCACGTTCAACCTCTACGGCGACCCGGGGCCATGGGCACCGCAGGACACCGCCGGCAAGACGGTGATGGCGTTCTTCAACGTCCAGAAATACCCGCCATCGCTCCAGTATGTCTGCGCCACGCTCGGGCCGATGCTGCTGCTCGTGCCCGTCTTCGATCGCATGCGCGGCCCGGTGACCGGCTTCTTCCGCATCTACGGCGCCGTGCCGCTGATGGCGTACGTGGCCCATCTCTTCGTGATGCACGGGCTGGCGGTGGGCGTCCACGCCGCCGCCGGCCACAACATCACCGGCATGTTCAACACCATCCACTACCTTTTCTTCGACCCGGGCGTGTTTGCCGGCTCGAGCTTTCCGCTGGCGGTGGTTTACGGGGCCTGGATCGTCGTGCTCGCCATCCTCTATCCGCTGTGCCGCTGGTGGGGTGATGTGAAGCGCCGCCGCCGCGACTGGTGGCTGTCTTATCTCTGACGCTGGAAGCCTTTAGCCTTTAGCCTCTAGCCTTTGGGCTGGGCAGCTTTGACCGGCGCCCCCTGGGTCTTGCCCACCTCGGCGAGCGGCGTTTCCGCCGGCCCCGCGATGACGTCGCCCTGCGGCGTGAAGCGCGAGCCGTGGCACGGGCAGTCCCACGTGCCTTCGGCGTCGTTCCAGCCGACCACGCACCCCAGGTGGGTGCACACCGCCGAGCGAAGGGTCAGCGCGCCCTGCGAGTCGCGGTACGCTGCCACCTTCTCACCGTTGTGCTCGACGATCCTCCCCTGCCCGCGTTTCACCGCGCGAATCGAACGCCCCTCGGCGCCGGCGAACCTGTCCCGCAGCATGTAATACGGGTAGTCCGCGTTCTCCTTCACGTACTCCCACAGGCCACGTCGAAGCGCCAGGCGGCCGGGTTCGAACAGGTCGGTCCACGGATTCTCCCGCCCCTCGATCGCATCGGTGATGAGCACCGCCGCGAGCGTGCCGAACGTCAGGCCGTTACCGCAGAACCCCGTGGCGGCGTACTGGTGATCGGTCATGCGGCCGATGTACGGCAAGCCGTCTGGCGTCTGGATCACCTGTCCGGACCAGCGATGGGTGAGCTCGATTTCCGGAACGCGCTCGCGCGCTATGTGCTCGACCCGCTCGAAGCACTCCCGCGTGGCGTCGGCCTGCCCGGTCTTGTGGTCCTCGCCGCCAACGATCAACAGATCGTGATCGCGATGGGCCTCGAGACGCACGTAGCGATACGGGTCGCCGGTGTCCCAGAAGAGCGCGTCCGGCACGGTGCCGCGCGGGATGCGCCCGGCCACGACGTAACTCGTGTAGAGCGCCAGCTTGGTTTGAAACGCCGAGGCCAGCGCCATCGACGCGATGCCCATCAGCGGGTTGTGCGTCGCCAGCACGATGTCGTCGCACGCCACCCAGTGGCCGTTGGCCTTGACGCCGAGCGGTGCCTCGCGGAACTCCTCGGCCGCGCTGTGCTCGAAGATGCGGCCGCCTGCGTCCGTGAACACGCGGGCGACGCCCGCCAGGTAGCGGCGTGGATGCACTCTCGCCTGATCGTGGAAGCGGATGCCAGGACCGCCGGCAAACGGCACGGTGGTCGTGAACGTCGCATCGAACCCCAGCTCGCAGGCGAGCGCGGCTTCGGCGCGGAACACCTCGCCCTCGTCGGCAGCGGCCCGTGAGTCGCGCGCGTGGAGATAGCCCTCCACCCATTTGAAGCCGCAGTCGATCTCGTGTTCGCAGGCAATCTCGTCAATCTGGGCGATGGCGGCGCGGCCGGCGTCCCAGGCGGCCTGCGCGTGCGTGCGTCCGAAGCGGCTGACGAGCTCCGTCAGCCGCGTGTCGGTGACCATCGTGAGGTGCGCGCTCGTGTGCGCGGTGTCGATCCCGACACAACGCCCGCGCTCGAGCAGCGCCACGTTGCGTCCGCTTCGCATCAACAGATACGCGGTGGTGAGACCGGTGATGCCGCCGCCCACCACGACCACGTCGGCGTGCGTGTCGCGATCGAGCTTGGCGAACACCGGCAGTGAGGCTGAGTCGGTCCAGTAGGAAAGAGATGCCATGCCCTCGACGAAGCAAGCAGGCTGCCACGCGCGATCATCCGAACGTCTCTGCGGGCACCCCGATTGCACCCGCAGGGTTGAGTCGCTGTCGCCGAGCATGACGCCCGGCACTCGGCGCCCTCCACAACCCTGCGGCTGTCGCGGTAGGCCCTTTCACCGCGCGCGGAATCTCACCTCGAGCAGCTGTTTCACCTGCTGCAGGTCCTCGCGAATCATATGAGCCGGGTCGCGTCCCAGGGCGTACGCGAGCATCCGGGCCGCGCGGCCGCCAGGCGCGGCGTACTGGAGGTTCACCGAGAGGTGGGTGCTGCGCCCGTGATGCGTCGTGGAGAAATGGACCGAGCCGGCCGTGGCGATGTCCGATCCCGGAATCGATCGCCACCCGATGACCTTGTTGGGGACCTCGTTGATGATTTCAGCGTCCCACTCCACCGGCACACCGGCTGGTCCGTCCGCCACCCAGTGCGACCGTCCGCCGCCAAGGTCCCTGACATCCCTGAGATGGCTCATGAAACGCGGCAGGTTGTCGAGTCGGCGCCAGAAGGCGTAGGCGGTTTCGAGCGGAACCTCCAGCCAGATCGCCTCGCGCACGTGAACGCCGCGGTTGCCGGCGAGCGAGGTGCGGGTGTCGGCCGAGCCGTTCGAGAAACCTGGCCACACGCCGGTCGCACCGCGGTACGCCAACGGCGCCGCGGCCGCGGCCATGGCGACGCCTGAGAGCGAACGCCGGCTCAGCCCATAGGCCACCACAGCCGACGACATCGCCACGCCGGCCCATCGCTCGAGCTCGTGTGTGGTGCGGCCCGTGGAGGAAAGGTGCGCGGTTTCTGCCTGCATGTCGATGTCCTGTCGCGTGCGGGGACGCACGTTGGAGCAAGCACGCGACATGCCACGTGCGCTTGAAACTCTTGCGGCGGCGGGCTGCAAAGACTTCCGCACCGCAAGCCCGCGCTTTCCGCGTGACCGGCATTTGGCGCGACGCGATTGGCATTCACTTTGCCCCGAGCGGGGTGCCGCACACCGCGGCCACGGCTCGATTGCCCTATGCCCATCCTTTCCGACGGCCGACCCAACGCCCTCTTTTCCACCACCGCGCTGACGTTGTATGACGCCGTCGCGGTTGTTGTCTGGGCGCTCCTCCTGTTTCTGGTCGCGCGCCGCTCGAAGAGCAGTCTCATACGAGATCTGTTCGGGCTCGTGGTCGCGGTGGCGGCAGTGTCATCCACTTGAACGAGGGTGAGCCGTGGCCAAGTACGGACGCTCGGCGTCGAAGTCGGTGAAGTCGGCGATGCATCGAAAGAAGAAGGGCACGCTCACAAGCGGGTCCGGCCGCACGGTGAAGAGCCGCAAGCAGGCGATCGCCATCGGGCTCAGCGAAGCCCGCGAGAAGGGCGCGAAGGTGCCGCGGAAGCGCATCGGCGCGGCGAGCCTCTCGGCCAAGAAGCGCTGACCGCACGGTAATGGGCCCGCCTTTCGCCGTCGTATACGATGGCGAGATGAGCAGACCCACTTCGATTGCCGCCTCACTAGGCGCCGTCCTCGTCATTGTGGCCGGTTCCGTGTCGCTGGCGGCCCAATGGCCCAAGTTCCGGGACGCGTCGATTCCCCGCACCGCGCAGGGCGGGGTGAACTACGACGCGCCGCCGCGCCGCACCGCCGACGGCAAGATCGATTTCACGGGCGTGTGGCAGCGCGCTAACAGCGCGCCGCCCGGGCGAGGACGCGGCCGGGGAGCGGCCGGGCCCGGGGGGCAGGCGGGCCGGCCGGGAGGGCCGCCACCAGAAGGGCGCGAGGGCGCGCCGGGGGCGCCGGGCGCACCAGGCGGCATTCCGGGCGGGCAGCCGGGGGATGGCGTCGGGGCGGGGCGCGGCCGCGGCGGCGTGTCGCTCGAGCCCACCACCGCTCCCTTTCCGTTCGACCCGACGGGTCCGCCCCTGGCGACGTTCTTCGAGGCCGGCGCGAACATCGAGGGCGGACTTCCCTACACACCGTGGGCGCTGGGCATCCGCAAGCAGCGCTTCGAAGTGGACAAGGCGAAAGACAACCCGGACGCCAACTGCTTCCCCATGGGGTTCCTGCAGTTCCACCAGCAGCCGCAGCCGCGGAAGATCGTCCAGACCAAGCAGCTGATCCTCATCGAGTACGAGGCCAACTACGGATTGCGGCACATCTATCTCGACGGCCGCCCGCTGCCGAAGCAGGGCGATCCGCAGCCCTGGTGGTACGGCTACTCGGTGGGTCATTGGGAAGGCGACACGCTGGTGGTCGAGACCAACAACCTGCGCGGCGCCGAGGACAGCCCGTTCGACGGCTGGCTCGACGTGAACGGCAGCCCGTACAGTCAGCAGGCCAAATTCACCGAGCGCATCAAGCGGCCCACGTTCGGCCACTTGATCATCGACACGACGCTCGAGGACGCCAAGGCGTACACCAGGCCGTGGACGGTGCGCATCGACCAGCGCATCATGGCCGACGAGGAGCCGATCGAATTCGTCTGCAACGAGAACCAGCAGTTCCGCCGGCGGATCAAGATCGATTGACGGGCCGCCTGAAGGCGGCCCCCACGTACGTGGCTGCAGGCCTTCAGGCCTGCCTCTGCAGCAGTGGCCGCAGGCTTCGCACGTCTGGCAGCGTATCGAGCGCGAGCAGCGCGTCAATCAGCGCCGCCGCCCGGCTGGCGCCGAGCACCGGGCCGATGAGATCGCGCGCCTTGTCCACGATCTCGGCGCGCGACATCGGGTTGCGCGGCGTGCCGCGCACGGCCTCCACGCGGTCGCTCAGCTGTGTGCCGTCGGCGAGCGTCACCTCCACGATCGCCACGCGCACGGGCAGCAGTTTCGCCAGCGTCTCGTCCGGCACGTAGCGCACCTTCTGCCGCTGCTCCAGCACCGCCGCGTCCTTCATGCGCGGCTTGTCGTGCGCGGCCGCAAACGACGCGGTGCCGTCGAGGAGCATCACCGTCATCATGTGCTGCAGGCAGATGTCGGGCATGTCGCGGTTGTCCACCACCGAGCCGACCGATGGCGCCAGGCGGACGGCGACCGACTTCACGTCGGCGGCGGTAAACGGACGGCGCTTTCGAATGTTCTCCAACGCGTCGAGCGGCGCCTGGATGGGCGTGCCCACCGTCCACTTCTTGATGTCGGTGCTGGCGATCTCGAAGCGTTCGCCGAGCCGGGCCACCAGCGCCGAGCGGTCCCCCGCCGGAGCGTTCACGCGAAAGAAGTCGTCTTCGCCCGAGAACACGTCGTCCACGCCGTTCCAGCCGGCGCGGACCAGAAGCGCCGCGGTCACCCCGTTGCGCGCCGGCATGCCGCCGAAGACGAAGCCCTTCTCGATGTGATCGGTGTCGCGGCCCCACACCGCGTAGCCGCCCGCCTGCTGCGACGCGTAGTCGAGCAGCCAGCGCATGCGCTGCGCATCGAGCCCGGCCGCGCAGCCGGCCGCCGCCGCCGAACCGAACGTACCGGCGTAGGCGTGCGTGCTGCGACGCGTCGAGTCACGGAAGGCCGAACCGCCGAGCGCGATGGTCATGCGGGTGCCGACGTCGTAGCCGAGTGCGACCGCGCGCAGATAGTGCCGGCCGCTGACGCCGACGGTCTCGCCCATCGCCAGCGCCGCGGGCACCACCGAGGCGCCCGGGTGCGACTGCGATGCGCTGTGCGAATCGTCGGTCTCGTCCGAATGCGCGAGCACGCCGTTGACGAGGGCCGCATCCACGGCGCCGGTCACCGTGCTCGATGCCACGACCGTCGCGACCGGCCGCCCAGCCTCCGCTCGCGCCAGGGCCAGCGCGGCACGGCCCGGAGGAAGCTCGGCGCCGGAGATCATGGCGGCCACGGTGTCGAGGACGTGGTGGACCGTGTGCTCGACGATGGCGCCGGGCAACGCGCGATCCTTGGCCGCGGCCATGTAGTCGCTGAGCGCGGCCATCACCGGGCTCACGTCGGCCGCGTGTCCCGTCACCCATGCGGCCGCACCGAGCGCCCACGCGCCGCGACGCAGAAGCGTGCGCCGCGACAGCCCTGCTCCGCCCACACCGCCCACTCCGCCCACTCCGCCTTCTCTGCCCTCTCCGCCTACTCTGCCTATTGGGGCCGCTTGAAGAGGCCGGCGTAGACCGCCTTGCCGAGGATGTGCCCCTGCATGGCGGCAAACACCGCCGTGCGCGTCTCCTGCTCGTTGGCGCCGGGCGGCACGTCGATGGTGGCGTCGAGTGCGTAGATCTCGAAGGTGTAGTGGTGCTTCGGCCCGGCGGCTCTGGCGCCAGGGCCGCGGTAGATCTGACCGGAGGCGCTGATCTGCCGGCTGCCGTCGGGCAGCTGCGCGCCCTGCGGCATGTTCTCGGTAAACCCCGTCGCGCTGCCGGGAATGCCCCACACCAGCCAGTGCACCTGATCGTTCGACGTCTTGTTGATCGACACGTCGGGGTCGTGGAAGTGCAGCACGAAGCTGCGCGTGCCAGCGGGCACGTTGGTCCACGCCAGCGCGGGCGACACCGGCATCGGCACCGCCTGCGTGTACTTCAGCGGGATGTCGTCGCCGTCCGGCCAGGCGCCGATGGTCAACGTAAAGGCTGGCCCTGCTGGCGCGGCACCGGCCGGCGGCGGCTGCTGCGCGGGCAGAGGCGCCGCCAGCATCACGGCAAATACGACGAAGAAGAGCAGAGCGGCGAGCTTCATGGGCGCCTCCTGAGACGCCAGAAGCTTACTCCGAGCGAGGCTACGCCTCGCTCGGGCGGTGTCCAATTGCCCGCCCTTCGGGCGGGCGGCTTGCGCGAGGCGGCGCCGCCGCTACCGCACGACCATGATGCGGACCGGCTTGGGGTGGTCGCGCGACAGCGCGCGCCGCATCGACAGCCCCACCTCGGTATAGAGCACGTTGCCTGGCCCGGCGCCCAGCGCGGCGAGCGCGGTCAACTGCGCCGCATAGGCCTCGCTCTCGCTCGCCCCTCGCACGACGTGCGCTTCTTCGTGCACGAGCACGCTGGCGAGCTTGCGCACCGCCGCCAGCTCTCCGCAGAGGTTGGCGCCCCGCTGCAGGCGTTGGAAGAGGGGGCTGGCGGTGAGCAGGTAGATGTGCCGATCGTTGACGCGCGTGAACCCTTCGGCCTCGACCGAGACGTCGGCGGGCAGGCCGCTCACGAATTGAATGGGTGGGAACGAACTTTCGCTGCGGCCGAGCAGCGTGAGCGCACACACGAGTACTGCCTCGGCAGTCCACACGGCCAGCCTCCCGATGCGAGGCTGGTCATCCCCTATACTGGGGGGAATCCAGTCCGCAGTCTGCTTGCGGGTTGCGACCAGGGACGACGACGCGTTGCCGCGCGGCGCCGTCCCGCCCTACTCCCGGGTCGTCGACTCGGTTGCCTCCTAAGACGGGGCGAGAGACCAAGCGGTTCACGCCCGCGCCCGTACACGACGATGGCGGCCCAGGAGTGACTCCGGGCCGCCATCGCTCGGGCGAGAGGCGTGAGCTTACGTGCAGCTCTGGCCGAGCGACTTCACCGAGATCACGTTGAGTCGCGGGCCGTTGCCACGATCGACCGTGATCTTCGATTCGCTCTTCGACTTCGTGTCCGGGGCGCGGTCGTTATCGACCTTGGTGTCTTCCTTGATCTTGACGTCCGAATCGCCCTTCCCGCGATCGAACCTGATCGCGGTGATCTGCACCTGCTGGCCGACGTGCGTCGCCAGATCCACGCCGGCTCGCGGCGTCAGATCGTAGAGCACCACGGCGCCCGCGCCCACGCGATCGTGATCACCTTCGGCCTTGGTCCGTGTTTCGCTGCGCACGCGGGATTCGTCGCGATCGGTGTCGGTCTTCGTCCGCGTCGTGCTCGTCACCTCGTCGCCGCGCGCGATCGTGCCGCCGCGGAGCGCGAAGGAGCCAGGCACGAGACCCGCGACGAGACAGCCGGTGGCCGTAATCGCTTTCGCGTCGTCGGCCTTGATCTGCGTCCGCGTCGTGCTGGTGCTGTCCTGCGCGTGCACGCCGACGGCGAGCGCCGCCGCGATCGCACAGGTTGGAATCAATCTCTTCATTGCTCTCCCTCCGTTCAGGTTGCGCCCTGCTCAGGAAAAGAGTGCAGAGACTGTGCCGCGACGGGTAGGCGCTGACGGGTCAACGAGATGGGCGCTCAGCCGTCGGCAACGGTCGAGCGCGCAGGCCAGGCGATCGGTGTGTAAGGGCTACTTCTTGTGCCGCCCGCTCAGAGCGCCGACTCGACGGGCACTGCACGGAGCACGCGGACGAGTTCAGCGGGGGCAATCGCGACGAGGAGCCCGCGACGTCCACCGTTGATGTAGATGCGATCGAGATCGAGCACCGTACGCTCGACGTAGACCGGAAGCGGCTTGCGGGTGCCGAATGGCGACGTGCCGCCGACGGCGTAGCCGGTGTGCCGCTCGGCGACGTCGGGGTCGCACGGTTCCACCGTCTTGCGATCAATCTGCCTCGCGAGCTGCTTGGTGGACACCTCGCGATCGCCGTGCATCAGCACCAGCAGCGGCTTCTTCGCCTCGTCCTGCATCACCAGCGTCTTGATCACCGCGTGCTCGTCCACGCCGAGCTCGCGCGACGACACGCGGGTGCCGCCGTGCTCCTCGTAGCGATACGGGTGCTCCGTGAAGGCGACGGCGTGCTTGCGCAGGAAATGGACGGCCGGCGTGGCGGACATTCAGGTCCACTCGGGCACGGACGGCACCCGCAGGCGGTCGATCTCGGGCAGGTCGAACCCGAAGTGCCCGGCGACCAGCCTGCGCAGCGCGGCGCGGTCCGGCAGCTGGTAGGTCTCGTTCACGTTGCCACACTTCACGGTGACCTGGCGGTTCATCGCCGACACGCGACCTTCCGGTGTCAGCGCGCGAATCATCAGCCGCGTCGCGAACGGCGACTCGTGAAACGTCGACACGTAGTGGTTGGCCAGCGCGAAATCCACCGGGAACTGCGGCTCGAGCGACGACGTCCACAGCGGCGTCATCGCGCCCTTGATCATTCCTTCCAGGACCCATTCACCATCGCGGCGAACGAGCCGGTGAACGTCGTGGCCGTGGCGCGCCTCCTGCCCTTCGATGAGCGGGACCGGCACGATCGGTCCCGGACCGCCGAACCCGGGGTCGAGCACCCAGGTGGTGCCGCCGTCGACGATGGTGAGGAACATGTGCGTGCGCGGCGCTTCGGCCTTCGGCGCCACCAGCAGCACCCGCGCCGCGTGCGCCGTGGCCTCGACGCCGAGCGCGCGCAGCGCTGCCTGGAACAGCGTGCCGTGCTCGAAGCAGTAGCCGCCGCGGCGGGCGGTCACGAGCTTGGCGGCGACGCTGTCGAGATCGATGCGCACGCCCCGCCCGAGCAGCACGTCGAGGTTCTCGAACGGGATGGCGGCCATGTGCGCGCGCATGAGCGCCGCAATGCTGGCGATGGCAGGCGAACCTGAAGGTTCGCCTCTACGTAGGCTCGTGCCGAGGCGCCCCAGGTAGGCGTCGAGATCGAACGAGGCCATCGCCTACGTTACACCCACGCTAAACGCCCGAACGCAGTGCGGGCACAGTAGACACCGCGCGCGCGAGGCGAAGCCAGAGATTCAAGGGGCGTAGCCTTGCGAGCCCTGCAGCGGCAGCTTCGAGCGCATCCAGCCCAACCCACGCACGAACAGCCGGCGCTCGCGCGCGTCCTCGAAGAGCGAGTAGGTGACCGGCGTCACCACCAGCGTCAGCGCCAGCACCAGCGTCTGGCCGCCGATGACCACGTAGCCGATCGCGTGGTTGGTGGCCGACCCGACGCCGCTCGTGGCCACGAGCGGGATCATGCCGGCGACGAACGCCAGCGTAGTCATGAGGATGGGGCGCAACCGGTCGCGGCACGCCTGCACGATGGCGGCGTGCGCGTCGAGCCCGGCCTCGCGCAGCTGGTTCGCGTGGTCGATCTGCAGAATCGAGTTCTTCTTCACCACGCCGAAGAGCACCAGCATGCCGAGCGCCGAGAAGATGTTGAGCGACTGGCCGAAGATGACGATCGAGATGAGCGCGAACGGCAGCGTCAGCGGCAGCGACAGCAGGATCGTCACCGGGTGGAGCCACGACTCGAACTGCGCCGCCAGCACCAGGTACATGAAGATGAGCGAGAGCGCCAGCGCCTGCAGGAAGGCGCTGGCGGTGCGATTCAACTCACGCGACCGCCCCGTGTACCCCATCTGATACTCCGAGCCGAGCCCCAGCTTGGCGGCTTCCTCGGACATCCGCGCCTGCGCCGTGCTCTGCGACGTGCCCGGCAGCATGTTGGCCGCCACCGTCACCTGCCGCTGCCGGTTCAGGCGGCGGATGTCGGCCGGCGCTTCGCCGCGGGCAAAGGCGGCGATGTTCTCGAGCGCCACGCTGCCCAGCCGCCCCGACGGCACGGTGAGGCGGCCGATCGCGGCCTCCGAATCGCGGTTCTGCCCTTCGGCGCGCAGGTGCACCTCGTACTGTTCGCCCGACTCGTTGTAGGTCGTCACCTGATCGCCGCCGACGAGCAGACGTAGCGCTTCCGCGGCGTCCGACAGCTGCACGCCAAGATCGGCGGCCTTGGGACGGTCGAGTCGCACGGAGACTTCAGGCTTGCCCGTGCGCAGCGACGTGTCCACGTCCACCAACCCGGGGATTTGGCGTGCCTGCTCCGCGAGCTGATTGCTGGCGCGCTGCAGCTCGTCGAGCCGCGGCCCCTGCATCACGAACATCACGTCGCCCTGGGCCTGCCCGCCCCCACCGCCGCCGCCGGCAATGCCCGGCGCCTGCAGCGTCGCCCGCACGCCGGTCTTGGCCACCGGCGGCAGGATCTCGTTGCGCACCTCGTCCATGATCGCGAACTGGTCGCGGTCGCGCTCGCCCAGTTCCTTCAGTCGCACGTAGATGCCGGCCGTGTTCAGCGTGCCGGCCGAATCGCCGGCCACGGTGACCATCGTGTAGCTCACCTCGGGAATCCGGCGGATGACGGCGGCCACGCGGTTGGCAATGACCTCGGTGCCCTCGAGGCTGGTGCCCTCGGACGCGCGCAGGCTGACATCGAACTCGGACTGATCGTCCGACGGCGTGAAGTTGACGTTGACGATGCGGAAGATCGGGATGCTCGACAGCAGCACGAGCACCGCCAGCCCGGCGATGACGCCGCGGTGCGCCATCGACCACTCGAGCATCCGCGTGTAGACGCGGTCGATCGGTCCGAACACGACCGAGTGCTTCGAGTCGTGGACGTGGTGCTCCTCGTCCTCGGTGCGCGGTTTGACCTTCAGCCAGCGCGCGCACATCGTCGGCACGAGCGTGAAGCTGACGAGCAGCGACACCATCACCGCGAACGCCATGGTGAGGCCGAAGCTCCTCATGAAGCGGCCCACCATGCCGGACATGAAGCCGACCGGCGCGAAGATGGCGACGAGCGAGAGCGTCGTGGCCAGCACCGCGAGGCCGATCTCGCGCGTGCCCTCCACCGCCGCCTGCATCGGCGACATGCCCTTCTCTTCGATGAACCGGTAGATGTTCTCGAGCACGACGATGGCGTCGTCGATGACGATGCCGACCGATAGCGTGAGCGCCAGCATCGTCAGCATGTTGAGCGTGAAGCCCATGTACCAGACCAGCGCGAACGTCGCGATGATCGAGGTGGGGATGGAGATCGCCGCGATGATGGTGGAGCGGAAGTTCCCGAGGAAGAACAGCACCACGACGGCCGCGAGCAGCGAGCCCACCACCAGGTGCTCTTCGACGCTGCGGATCGACGCCTCGATGAAATCCGCCTGGTTGCGCACGATGCGCAGCGTGTAGCCGGCCGGCAGCGCCTTCTGCACGTCCTCGAGGCGCTCCTTCAGGTTGCCCACGACTTCCACGGTGTTCGTGCCCGACTGCTTGCGGATCTGCAGCAGCACCGTCGCGTCGCCGTTGATGTTGGCGAGCGTCGTGGCCTCGGCGACGCCGTCGTCGATGCGGGCCACATCGCCCACCTTCACCGGGTGGCCGTCCACCTGACGGACGACGAGCTGGGCGAATTCCTCGGGGCGCTCCACGCGCCCGCGCGTGCGCATCGTGATCGACTGCGGTCCCTGATCGATGCGGCCGCCGGGAATGTCCGCGTTCTGCGCCTGCAGCGTCCGCGACACGTCGTTGACGGTCAGGTTGTAGGCGCGCAGCTGGTCGGCGTTCACCCAGATGTTGACCTGGCGCTTGCGGCCGCCGATGACCAGCACCTGGCCGACGCCGTCCGCGCTCTCGAGGCGGCGGCGCAGCACCTTGTCGGCGTACTCGGTAACGTCGCGGATCGGCTTGTTCGCGGTCACCGCCATCGTCAGGACCGGCTGCGCGTCGGGGTCCTGCTTCTCGATCGTCGGCTGCGTGATGGTGCGCGGCAGCAGCGGCAGGATGCGGTTGATGCGGTCTCGCACCTCCTGTGCCGCCACGTCGGCGTTCTTCTCGAGGCGGAACGTGACCACGACCTGCGAGATCCCTTCGGCCGAGTTCGAGCTGAGCTGATCGATGCCGCTGATCGTGTTGACCGCTTCCTCGACTTTGTCGGTGACCTCGCTCTCCACCTGTTCGGGCGCGGCGCCGGGCAGACGCGTGGTTACGGTGACCGTCGGGAAGTCAACCGTCGGCAGGCGATCGACACCAAGCTGGCCGAAGGCGAACGCGCCGACGACGACCAGCGAGAGGATGAGAACCGAGGCAAAGACCGGACGCCGGACGCAGAGCTCAGCGAGCCATTGCATGGGACACCTATGAACCGGAAGACTTGGGCGACTTGTCCACCACGTCGGTCCGCGGAGCGGACCGACCAGGCAGCACTGCTTTGGGCGGCTCGCGAAGCGAGCCGCCCGTAGCGGAGGTGGAGACGGCCACGCCGTCCGAGAGTTGGTTGAGGTTCGTCGTCGCCACCTGTTCGCCGGCCTTGAGACCGGTGGTGATTTCCACGCGATCGCCGAGGACCTGGCCGGTGGTGACGAGCCGCTCTTCGGCGCGACCGCCGGCCACGACGAACACGCGCGACGTGCCCGAGACCGTGCGCACGGCCGCTGCCGGCGCCAGGATGCCGGGCGTGCTGGTGGTCTGTTCGATCTGCGCGGTGGCAAACGTCCCGGGCCTGAGCCCGCCGTCGGGGTTGGCGACGACCGCTTCCACGATGAGCGTGCGCGAGTCGGCCTGCAGGGCCGGCGACACGTAGCGGACCTGCCCCGTATAGGTCTTGCCCGGGGCGGTGTCCACTTCGAGCGAGACCGCGCGGCCCACGCTGACCTCGACGCTGAACTGCTGCGGCACCGTGAGCTGCAGCCGCAGCGGGTTGGTACGCATCACCGACGCCACCTTCGTGCCGCGGGTGACGTAGTCGCCCACCGACACCAGCCGCTCGCCGACGACGCCGGCAAACGGCGCGCGCACGACCGTGTCGGCGAGCGCCTTGCGCGCCAGGCTCACGCGGGCGCGGGCCGCCTGCAGCGACTGATACTGCTGCACGGCCCCGTTGCGGGCGATGTCGAACTGGCGCCGAGCCACTTCGGCCTGGGCGCTGCGCTGGTCGAACTCGGCCTGCGAGAGCAGCTTCTTCTCGAACAGCATCTTCGCGCGATCGAAGTCGCCCTGCGCGAGCGTCAGGTTGGCGCGGGCGTTGGCCACTTCGGGAACGCGATCGATGTCGAACGCGCCCCCCTCGCCGAGCGCGAGGCGGCTCTCGATCTGGGCGGCATTGGCCTCGGCCTCGGCCGCCTGCGCCGAGGCTTCGGCCGGCGCGATGCGAATCAGGTCGGCGCCTTCGCCCACGCGCGTGCCACGCTCGACCGGCGTGGCCACCACGCGGCCCTGCGTCTCGGCCGCGACGTCGGCCTGTTCCTCGGCGGCAAGCGTACCGGTGACCCGGATGAAGCGCGCGATCGGCTGCTCCACCGCCGCCGCCACGGATACCGGCACGGCCGCGGGGTTGGCGTCTTTGGCCGCCGACGGAGACGCGCCCTTGGCGCTGCCGCACCCGGCGGCGAGAGCGGCGCTCACCAGCACCAGAACAGCGAATGGGACTCGAACCATGAACCAGGGCTCCTTGGGTACGTAGTTGCGGGTTTTCAAACCCCGCCTCAGGCCGTGCGCGCCGCCCGGGCGCCGGCGCTCTCGGCGTCGATCGGCCGCGCATGCCGCGGGGCACCCGCGCGGATGCCGGCAATCGTCGTCTCGATGGCGTCGCGCACGAGCGCGTCGATGTCCACGGCCTCGGGCATGCGGTGCGACAGCCGCAACGCCGCGATGCCGACGATGGGCGCCCACAGCAGCCGCAGCGCCACCTCGGCGTGCGTCGTCTCCGGGAACAGCCCCTCGGCAATGCAGCGCTCGACGCGCGCCAGTGCGCGGCTGCGCATCTCGGAGATGAACGCGAAGCGCTCGTACTCTTTGCTCACCCGCGGCACGTGGCGATCGAGGAACACCAGCGCAAAGTACTGCGGCTGCTCCTTGCTGAACTCGTAGAGCCGCCAGGCCGACGCGCGCACGTCCTCGATCGGATCGCTGCTCGGGACCTCGGCGAGCTCGCGCGCGCCGAGGTCGCGCAGCCCCTCTTCGGCCAGCGCATAGAAGATTTCGTCCTTCGAGACGAAGTAGCCGTAGATGGCGCCGGGGCTGTACTCCACCCGCGCCGCGATACTGCGGATCGACGTCTGCCCGTAGCCGTGACTGATGAAGAGATCGAGGGCGGCGTCGAGAATGGCGCGGCGTGTGGTTTCGCGCGCCGCGAGCATACGGGCCTGACGGCCCCTTGGCCGCGCTTCTGATGTCATGACTGAACGACGTTCAGTATTCTAAACGACGTTCAGTCGAGTTGGCAACTCGGTCGTGGGTGTCGGCCGACGGGCCGCCTGAAGGCGGCCCCTACGTACCCAGCGGCCCCTACGTGCCCAGCGCCTTCGCGATGGCGGCGCGTAGCGCCGGATCCTCGGGCGTGACCTCGCTGGGGAAGAACCCCACCACCTTGCCCTGCTTGTCCACGACGTACTTGCTGAAGTTCCACGCGGGCAGGTGGCCCGACGCGCCGAGGAAGGTGTACACCGGCGACTGGTCCGAGCCTTTCCGCGTGACCACCTTCTCGAACATCGGGAAGGTGACGTCGTAGGTCAGCTTGCAGAACGTCGCGATCTCCTGCGCCGAGCCCGGCTCCTGGCCGCCGAAGTCGTTGCTCGGAAAGCCGAGCACGTTGAACCCCTTCCCCTTCATCTCGCGCTGGAGCTTTTCGAGCCCCTCGTACTGCGGCGTGAAACCGCACTTGCTCGCCACGTTCACCACCAGGCTGACCTTGCCTTTGTACTGCGCGAGGTTCCCGGGCTTGTTATCGAGGCTGAGGGTCTTGAGGTCGTAGAACGACGAGGGCTGTTGCGCGCTGATCGGCCACGCGAGCCCCGCGCCCGCAATCAGCACCGCCACGGCGAAACAAATGACACGCATGGACGCTTCCTCCGCGGTGATTCTATCCGGCTAACCGCGGTCACACCATCCCGTCTAAGCAGCACGGAGGGACGAGATGAAGGTGATTGGAACGGCCGCCATTCTGCTGATCTTCGCCGCGGCTTCGGCGGCCGAGGCCCAGACGCCGTCCATCGTCGAGGGGCGGCTCGATGAACGGCGCCTCGCCGGGTCCCTCGAGCGGGAGTTCGCCGCGATCATGGGCGAGAGCGCTGATGCGTCGTGGATCGGCTACGCCGTGCGCGGGCGCGACCGCAGCAGCGGCGACGGATGCTGGGACGGGCGGAACAGCCGCCGGACGGCGCCGGTGAAGCTCGAAGGGTCGTCGGACCTCTTCGTGCTCTTTCGTGTGGAAAACCGCGCCGTAGGACGTATTCAAATCGCCTCGCCCGACTGCGCGCTCGACGTCGGTGGCCTGACGCTGCACTGGGTGACGAACGTGACGGCGGCGGCGAGCCTCAACTGGCTGAGCACCTTCACACGCGGCGACACGTCGCAAAAGGTGGCGAGCGGCGCCATCGTGGCCATCGCGCTGCACGGCGACGCGGCGGCCGTGGACCACCTCGTCGCGCTTGCCAAGGACGGCCGCGATCGTCAGACGCGCTCGACGGCTCTGTTCTGGGTCAGTCAGCGCGCCGGCGAGCGTGCGGCGGCCAGCATCACCGACGCTATCGACCACGATCCGGACACCCAGGTGAAGCGGCAGGCGGTGTTCGCGTTGAGCCAGCTGCCACGCGGCGAGGGCGTGCCGCGGCTCATCGACGTGGCCCGGAACAACCGCAATCCCGAGGTCCGGAAGCAGGCGATGTTCTGGCTCGGCCAGTCGCAGGACCCACGCGCGCTGAGCTTCTTCGAAGACGTGCTCCGGCGCTAGAATCCCCTCCACCTGGAGGGATTCATGCGTCAGCTGGTCCGCTTTCCGCGCCTCGTCCTCTCAATCGCCTGCGTGCTCCTGGCCGCCGCGGGCGCCATGGTGGCCGCCGAGCGATCGTCGGGCGCCATGGCCGACGCCGCCACGGCGTTTCTGGCCAGCCTCACGCCCGAGCAGCGGCAGAAAGCCGTCTTCCCATTCGAGTCCGACGAGCGGACGCACTGGAACTTCATCCCGACCGAGACGTTCCCGCGCAACGGTCTGACGGTGAAGGAGATGACCGAGGCGCAGCGCGGCCTCGCACATAACCTGATGAAGGCCGGCCTCAGTCAGCGCGGGTACATGACGGCCACGTCGATCATGCAGCTCGAAGACGTGCTGGGCGCGCTCGAACAGCGCGATCGCGACGGCGGGCGTCAGGCCGAAGGCTTCCGCCGCGATCCGGTGCGCTACTTCTTCTCCGTGTTCGGCACGCCGTCGAAAAAGCAGACGTGGGGCTGGCGCGTGGAAGGCCACCACGTCTCGCTGCACTTCACGGTGGCCAACGGCACGCTCGTGGCCAGCTCGCCGTCGATGTTCGGCTCGAACCCGGCCGAAGTGCTGGACGGTCCGCGCAAGGGCACGCGCCTCCTGGCGGCCGAGGAAGATTCGGCGCGCGCGCTGCTCATGGCGCTGGATGCGTCGCAGCGCACGCAGGCCGTGATCAACGGCGTGGCACCGAACGAGATCCTCACGACGAACAAGCTGGCGGTCACGCCGCTGGCGCCCGTGGGCATCCAGGCGTCAGCGATGACGGGACCGCAGCGCGAGCTGCTGATGAAAGTGATCGACGTCTACGCCGGATTCATGGCCGACGATCTGGCCGCCGATCGGCTGGCGCGACTGAAGAAGGCCGGGCTGGAGAAGATTGCGTTCGCGTGGGCCGGCGAGGCCGAGCGGGGCAAGAAGCACTACTACCGGATCCAGGGGCCGACGTTCCTGATCGAGTACGACAACACCCAGAACAACGGGAACCACATCCACTCGGTGTGGCGCGACTTCACCAACGACTTCGGCCGCGACCTGCTGCGCGAGCACGTCACGTCCGTCGCGCACTAATAGGCAGAGAGGGCAGAGAGGGCGGAGAAGGCAGAGAGGGAGGGCAGCCTTGTCATGTGATATCGTATCTTCATGCCAAAGCTGCCCATCTCGGTGACGCTGGAAGCCGAGAACCTGCTCTGGCTGCGCGCGCGCACCACTGGCACGAAACGTCGGAGCCTCAGCGACCTGCTGGATGAGATCGTCACGGCCGCCAGAGTGGCCGCGCACGGCGACTCGATTCGCTCGGTGGTTGGCACCGTCGATTTACCACTCGATGACCCAGAGCTCGAACGCGCCAAGGCGTCGATTCGCGCCGAGTTCGAGGCATCACTCGCCCGGCCGATTCTGATTCACGAGAACACAGCCACCTACCGCGCCGGCCGTGGTGGTCGCACGCGACGGCCGCAAGGCTCGCGCGGTAAGTGACGTGACCTCTGCCGTCACCGACACGAATGCGTTGCTCTTTCATGCATCGCGAAGCGCGCGCCTGGGCCGTCGGGCGCGCGAGCTGTTTGCCGCCGCGGAAGGCCGCGAGGCCGTCGTATACGTGCCGATGGCGGTGGTGTGGGAAGTCACCCTGCTGGCGCGCCGCGTGCGAGTGAATCTGCATCGCCCGGCACGATCGTTCTTCGAGGACCTGTTCAGCAATCCCGCGTTCCAGGCGCATCCGCTTGATCCACAGCAGGTCTTCGACGCTGGGGATCTGCGTCTACTGAACGACCCCTTCGACGCCTTGATCTGTGCCGCGGCCCGCGATCTGGAGCTGCCACTCATGACGGCCGATGCGGAAATCACCGCATCCAAGCTGGTGACGACGATCTGGTAGATCACGGCCCGCGCCAGCGGGACGCCTGACTCCCGGCTCTCTGCGCATAGAGCCGGGAGCCCACCATGGACCTGGGCTCACCGGTAGTGAAAGCGGTGACCCGTTGACGTACCCGTGGGATACCAGTCCTTGACCGGGACAGGAGCCCCTGCCGGCGCTTCACCGAAGACGATCGGCGAGGCGAGGCCGCGCGGCTTCTCCACGAGCTCGGTGAAGCCCATGTAGTAGACGAAGCGGCGATCCCGGCTGGACACCCGCACCACCTCGATCGCCGACAGCGGGGCTGCGCGCTCGAAGATGTAGGTGCCCGCACCAAGGGTCACTCCCGGAAGCGAGAACGGCTTGCTGAACGTGAGCTCCGTGGTCCGGTTGGTGCCCACGTCGGCGCTGCCCGGGGCCGCAGCCACGAGTCCCACCAGGGCCAGACCACCCATCACCAGCATTCCTCTGCGAGTCATTCGATTCGACATTTGCTTGTCCCTCCTCACCTTCCGTAACGGGGAGAGTGCGCAACACCGCACACTGTTAGTTTTCTTCGCCTCAGGCGTTGAAGGCAGTACGGCCGGGCTCAGCGGCACTTGGAATAGCAGAGCTAATGGCCTTTGGATGGGGAGGGGACTACCATGACGCGCACCAGCTCGGCTTCTGCACTGAGGAACACGATGGCGCCGACGGACAAAGATCCCCTGTCCGAGACCACAGCGCTTGCCGGCACGCTCGAACTGCTCGAGCAGTTCCGCCGAGGGGACGCCAGAGCTCGGGATCTGCTGGTCGAGCGCTCCCTGCCTCAGCTGCGCAAATGGGCGCGCGGCCGGCTCCCTCAGTGGGCCCGAAGCCTTGCCGACACCCAGGACCTGGTGCAGGACGCGGTGATGCGCGCGCTGCCGAAGCTCGAAGCGTTCGAGTCGCGGCATCCGGGGGCGCTGCAGTCCTATCTCCGCCAGGCGGTGCAGAACCGCATCTACGACGAGGTCAGGAAAGTCGGTACTCACCCGAACGGTGAGGAGCTGCCCGAGGAGATGCCCGACAACACGCCATCGCCGCTCGAACAGGCGATCGGCAAGCAGGGTTTCGAGCGGTATGAGAACGCGCTCAAGACGCTCAAGCCCGCGGACCGCGACGCGATCGTGGCGCGCATCGAGCTGCAACAGAGTTATGAAGAGGTCGCGATTGCGCTCGGCAAGCCCAACGCGAACGCTGCGCGCATGGCGGTGACCCGTGCACTGGCCCGGTTGATCGAGGCCATGCAGCATGAGCGCTGACCAGACACTCGACGCGCTCATCGACTCGGTTGCCGACGGCGACGAGATCGACTGGGCTGCGCTCGAAGCCGCCGCCGATCCGGAGATCCTGCGCCTGCTCGCGCACCTCAAGACCGTGGCCGGCGTGGCCGACGTGCATCGCACGTCCATCGACGACGACGCAACCGGGCCGGTGGCCTCGCCGCTCGCGGCGGGCGCTCCGGTCGGCTTGGGCGAGCTGGGACGATGGGGACACCTGCAGCTCGTTCGCAAGGTGGGCGAAGGGTCGTACGGCGAGGTCTTCCACGCGCGCGATACCTGGCTCGATCACCCCGTCGCGCTGAAGCTGCTGCGCCCCGAGCTGAGCGACCGCGTGGCGCCGACGAAGCTGCTCGACGAAGCGCGGGTGCTCGTGAAGGTACGCCATCCGAACGTGGTGGCCGTGCACGGCGCGGACCTGCAGCAGAACCGCGTGGGGTTCTGGATGGAGTTCGTCCAGGGCCAGCGGCTCGACGACCTCGTCGCGTTCCAGGGTCTGCTCAGCGCCGAAGAGGCCGCCGCGATCGGCATCGAGCTGTGCAGCGCGCTGGCGGCGGTCCACGACGCGGGCCTCGTGCATCGCGACGTCAAGGCACAGAACGTGATCCGCGAGCCCAAGGGGCGCGTGGTGCTGATGGACTTCGGCGCCGGGCAGTTGATGGCGGATGTGGTGGGCGGCGGCGGCGCGGGCACACCACTCTATCTCGCGCCGGAGATGTTCAACGACGCGCCGGCGAGTCCGCAGATCGACATCTACGCGCTCGGCGTGCTGCTCTATTACCTGGTGACCGCCGGCTATCCCGTGCCGGCGCGGTCGATCGAGGAGTTGAAGGAAGCGCACGTGCGCGGGCGGCAGCGCCCGCTGCTCGTGGCGCGCCCCGGCCTGCCGCGCGGGTTCGTGACCGTCGTCGAGAAGATGCTCAAGGTCGATCCAGCCGAGCGCTGTCAGACGGCGAACGAGGCGCTTGCGGGGCTGAGGCGGTTCACGGCGCCTGCGTCGATTGTACGCACCATGCTGAAATGGGGCGGGTGGCTGGCAATGGCGCTCATTGCCGTCGCGTTCTTCGGACTGATGAACACAGTGGCCTTTAACGTGCTCCTGGGCCGGGGCAGTGCTTTCCAGGTCGATCGAACTGTCTTCTCGTGGTTCCGGTGGGGACTCGCTTCTCTCGTCGCACCGATTGTGTACACGGCCATCTGGGCACTCGTGTTGACACTGGTGATAGGTGCCGTGCGCCTTGTCCGAAAGCTCTTGGGTGCCGCGAACGTGACGAAGAACACGTCGGTACGGGCGTGGTTCATGGAAAGACTCTCGGACCGTGGCTTTGACGATCCAGCATTCCTTCTTCAACTCACGACCGGTGCCGGAGCAGCGTTTCTCCTGATTCTGTCTCTCTATTTCTGGGACTACGCCGCCGGCCTCCTGATGTCGCCAGTTCATGTGAACGACGCCGACAGCACGCGGCTCGCCACACTGCAGACGGTCAACCAGTCTCGCGTCGATCTTTACGGCCGGTTGATTGACCTGTTCTTGCTGACCTACATCATCGCGGGGCTTCGGATCATGTCGAGAGCCAGAAAACTGAACGTTCCCATTTCGCGAGTCGCGAAGCTTGCTGCAGTAACCGTTCCTGTGCTCGCTCTGCTCCTTTGGCAGTTTCCATACCGGTTGATGTACCACAGCGCGTTCGAGCGCGTCGATCTCGAGGAGGTCCGCTGCTATCGCCTCGGTGAAGATACAAACCTGGTGCTTCTGCATTGTCCGGATGTCACACCTCCCCGCAATCGAATTGTCGCGTCGACGGACCCTCGTCTACGCAATCGCGGGGTCACCGAAAGCATCTTCATGCCGGCGAGCTTGTCTCAGCCGACGCATTAAACAGAAAGCGAGGACGTCATCGTGACACGTCGCGTTGTTGCACTGCTCGTCGTCTTCAGTCTCTATGCCATGGCCGCGAGTGCGAAGCAGGATGACGGCCTTCTTGAAGAAATGAGCGGCCCTGGGCCGTTCCTGCGCTTTCCCTCCCTCGACATCCGGATCGCCTGCATCACGCGCGTCGGAAACGACAACTACACTGTGGCTCTTGCCCCGTGGGGGCGCGGTTCGACGGCCGAATTCGGTTTCAAACCGTACGTCGCACCGGCGGGAGCCACGCCGCAACAGACCGCCAGGATGCAGTGCATGCGCGACGAGAACGTCCGCGGCTTCATCACGGTGGCGTACGGGCACTACACGAGCCTGCAGAACAACCTGTTCGCCAACAACCTCACCGATGATCAGTTCAAGGTGAAGGCGGAGAGCCTCAGCGTGCGCTTCATGGGCCGCACGCTCAACGATGTCGTCGACATCGGATTCGGACTCGACATGTTCATGTTCTATGGCAAGGCGTTCGACAGGTTCACTCGGTTCGCGGTCGAACCGGTTCGCGTGTCCGTGGCGCCCTTTGCCGCGGTCCGCAATTCGGCCAGGAGCCGCGCGTTTCATCTGACGGTCGCACCGACGATCCTGCTTGGCAGCGTCGATCAGGCCGACTTCTGCAACACCAGCGCCTGCAACGTCGTACCGCGGCAGTTCGCTGCGAAGGCGGAGACGCAGTGGGCCACGACGGTGGAGCTCGACATCCTCACCCTGATTCGCGGCAACTGATCCCCCCGTGCCCGGCCGTGCCAGACCTGCAATCGCAGGCACGGTTCGGGCACGCGCTCGGCCTCCCCGCCAACCCCCGCGAACCGGTAAGTGAAGTCGGGACGGGCACTTCCAGCCCGCCGTGCCCATGGCACCTCTCTTGGAGCATAGCGGTCCCCGGGAGGGTTCTCGAATGCGAAAACTTCACACATTGGCCGCGGCGCTGACCATCGCCTCGGTGGGCGTCACGGGCGCGGCTGCTCAGGGGAAGGGCAATGCCGGCGCACCGAAGGCGCCCAAGGCACCGACGACGACGGTCTCGCACGGCAACGCCGGCGGCGGCAGCACGCACGGTTCGGCCCCGACGAAGGGACCGAGCCAGGCGCCGAAGTCGGGCGGCTCGCAGGCCTCGAATACGACCACGACCGGCAGCGGCCACGGTGGCGGCGCCGGCAAGGGCAACACGAAGACCACCACTGTCACCGCGTCGGTGACGACCGACAGCGGCTCGACGTCGGGATCCACGACCACCACGACCACGACCACGACGGCGGTGGCACCGCCGAACGCGCTGTCGACGAAGCTCGCGAAGAACCCGCAGCAGCTGGCGCGGCTCACGGGCATGCTGCCCGAGGGCATGACCATCGAGCAGGCCACGACCGGCTTCCGCAACCAGGGGCAGTTCATCGCCGCGCTCAACGCGTCGAAGAACCAGGGCGTGTCGTTCGCCGACCTGCAGACGGCGATGACGGTCGACGGTCTGAGCCTCGGCCAGGCCGTGAAGCAGCTGCGCAACGCGCCGCCGGAAGCGCCTGAAGCGCCCGCGGCGGGCGGGACGACCACGGGCGGCACGACGACCGGCTCGTAGCGGAGACTCCTCGTGACGAACAGAGCCCTCCTCCGCTGCGTCGTCGCGCTCGTCATCGGCCTCGGCATGGCCACGCCCGTGCACGCACAGGGCAACGGCCGGCCGAAGAACCCGAAGGCGGGCACTCCTTCACCAACCCCGTCGCCGGCACCCGCGCCGGCGACGGGCACCAGCACCACCACGACCACGACCTCGTCGGTCTCCACGACCACCACGGTGGACAGCTTCGCCGGCGCGCCGTCGTACCGGCAGTTCGGTTCGTGGCTCGAAGACGGCTCCGCCCCGACCCGCGGCGAGGGCTACACCAACATCGGGTTCGGCTACTGGCGGATGAGCGGCATGAGCCAGACCAACGTGCCGATGCTCGGCGCGGGGCTCGGGGTGACCGACCGTCTCGGCGTCAGCGCCACCGTGCCGTTCTATCGCGCGAACGTCGCCGGCACCACGGCGCGCGGCATCGACGACGTGTACCTGGGCGCCAGCTACAACGTGCTCGACCCGACGCTGACGCTCAGCCAGGTGGGGCTGTCGGTCGGCACCGTGATGGAGGTGCTCAGCTCGGGGGCGTCAGACGGGCGCGTGCACTTCGCCATTCCCGTGGCGCTCGAGCTGCGTCGGCAGCCGTTCCGCGTCTACGGCAGCGCCGGCTATTTCACGCGCGGCGCCGTCTTCAGCGGCGGCGCCGTCGAGTGGGCGGGACCACGCCAGTGGATCGTGAGCGGCATCCTCACGCAGTCGCGATCGATCAAAGCCGATGCGACGCTCGACACCATGGCCGTGTCGCGACAGCGCGCCGACATCATGGCCAGCCTGGCGCACGCGATCGGCGGCTCGGCCACCGGCTACGTGAGCGTCGGCCGCAGCCTGAGCAGCCTGGCGGAGGGCGGCACCAGCCTCGCGCTCAACGGCGGCGTGTCGGTACGGTTCGCGGCGACGAAGGCGACAGGCGCGGTCCGCTAAGAACGCGGACCGCGCGCAGTATCTGGCAAACCGGCTTAACGCCGGTTCGCTATTCAGATCAGGCCCCTACGTACCGGCAGCCACGTACAATCGCAGCATGGCCGCCGCGGACCCGTTCGAGCGCTTCCTGGTCGATTTTCCGGAATATCAATCGACAGCAGCGCTCGACGAGCTCCGCGCGGCGGAGTACTCACGCCTCGACGACGGCGGCCACACGTATCTCGATTACACCGGCGCCTGCCTGTATGCGGCGTCCCAGGTGCGCGAGCACACGGCGTGGATGGCGTCCGGGCTGTTCGGCAATCCGCATTCGGGCAGCCCGGCGTCGTCGGCCGCCACGGCCGCCGTTGAACACAGCCGCCGCGAGGTGCTGCGATGGTTCAACGGCACGCGCGACTACGTCTGCGTGTTCACGCAGAACGCCAGCGCGGCGTTGAAACTGGTGGGCGAGGCATATCCGTTCGGTCCGGGCGGGCGGCTGCTGCTCACTGCCGACAATCACAACTCGGTGAACGGTGTCCGGCAGTACGCCCTGGCCAAAGGCGCCACGGTCGAGTACGCGGGGCTCACGTTTCCCGAGCTGCGGCTCGATCGTGAGGACGTGACGGCGCGCCTGGCGCAGCCGGGCTCGGGCGCGCCGCGGCTCTTTGCCTTTCCCGCGCAGTCGAACTTCTCGGGCGTGAAGCATCCGCTCGAGCTCGTGGCCGAGGCGCACCGGCTGGGATGGGACGTGCTGCTCGACGCGGCCGCCTTCGCCCCCACCAACCGGCTGGACCTCGAAACCGCGCAGCCGGACTTCGTCTCGATCTCCTTCTACAAGATGTTCGGCTACCCCACCGGCGTGGGCTGCCTGCTCGCGCGGCGCGACGCCCTGGCGCGGCTGCAGCGCCCCTGGTTCGCGGGCGGCACCGTGAACTTCGCTACGGTGCAGGCGCGCGCCCATCTGCTCTCGCCGGGCGAGGCCGGATTCGAAGACGGCACCTTGAATTACCTGTCGATTCCGGCGGTGGCGATCGGCCTGCGGCATCTGGAGCGCGCGGGGCTCGACCGCGTCGCCACGCGCGTGCACTGTCTGACCGGGTGGCTCCTGCAGGAGCTGCTCGGCCTCAAGCACGCCAATGGACGATCGCTCGTGCGGATTTACGGGCCGATCACCACCACGATGCGCGGCGGCGTCGTGACCATGAACTTCTACGATCCCGACGGCCACCTGCTCGACTACCGGCGCATCGAGGAGCTGGCCGGCGTGCGCCGCATCTCGCTGCGCACCGGCTGCTTCTGCAATCCCGGCACCGGTGAAACCGCCGAGCACATCACCGAGGACGACATCCTGGCGGCGCTCGACCAGTCGCACGACATGTCGCTGCCGCGCTTCCTGCAGTTCATCACGCACCGGGGCGGCAAGAGCGCCGGCGCCATCCGCGTGTCGGTGGGGATCGCGAGCAACTTCGACGACGTGCAGCGGTTTGTAGAGTTCGCAGCGTCGCTGCGCGATCAGACGCGACTCTCGATCGGCGAGACGAGCTTCGACATCGCCTCGTGCCGCATCATTCGCGACGGCAGTTGAACGAATCCATCGCAGTTGCTGCGTACACGCGGGCGGACCTGAAGGTCCGCCTCTACGAGTCGCCTGGAAAGCCGGCCTTTCGCGCGCTGGCACATGCCTCGCGAGTGGTGCTAGTGTGAGCCCATGCACCGGAGCGACGACGTGAACCCGGCCGGTTCCCGCGTGAAGCTCACCTACGACGACTTCCTGCTGTTCCCGGACGACGGGCAACGGCACGAGCTGATCGACGGGGAGCACTACGTGACAGCGTCGCCCAACATGAAACACCAGCGGGTATCAGGCAACCTGCATTTCCTGATTCGTTCGTGGCTGGAGCAACATCCCGTCGGCCAGATCTTTTTCGCGCCGTTCGACGTGGTATTCACTCGCTACGATGTCGTCGAGCCCGACCTGTTGTACATGTCGCACACGCGGGCGAAGGACGTGCTGACCGCGGCGAATGTGCAAGGTGTTCCGGAGCTCGTGATCGAAATCGGCTCGCCGTCCACGCGTAAGCGCGACGAGACGATCAAGCGGCGGCTGTACGAGCGCGAAGGTGTCTTGGAGTACTGGGTCGTGGATCCGGACATCGACGTCATCCGGATCTACCGGCGCGAGAACGGCGCCTTCGCCCGTGCGCGAGAGCTTAGCGCTGAAGCGGGAGACGTGCTGACGACGCCGCTGTTCGACGGTCTCGAGCTGCCGCTCGCGCGCGTCTTCGAAGAACCCCGCGGTACGTAGAGGCGGACCTTTCCAACATCGACGGGCCGCCTTGAAGGCGGCCCCTACGTCGACGGGCCGCCTGAAGGCGGCCCTACGTCGGGCTACTGCGCTGGCGGCGCCGCAGGGGCGGCCTGCGCGAGCACCGGACGCTCGGTGAGCGTGCGGCCGTCGGCCAGCGTCACCGACACGAACAGCCCGCCAGGATCGCCGTTGCGCAGCGGGCGGACGGTGACGCGGACCTCGTCACCCGGCTTCACCGTCGAGGCCTTCCAGCCGGCGCGCACCAGGTACGACGGCGCCGTCATCTCGACGGTCCACGTCACCACCTTCCCACCCTCGCCCACGACTTCCACTTCCATCCACGAGTGCGGGTTCTGCCAGCTGAAGGCCTTGATGGTGCCCTTGAGCTCCTTGGTCGTCGTGCGGTCGATGCCCGCCGCAGCGTGGTGCGCCGACACGCTGACGGCGGCGGCGAGGAGGATGGCGAGCGCGGACAAGAAGCGGGAAGTCATCGGACGTTATCCTTCGATTGCGTAGAGGGAATGTGCTGGTTCAGGTCGGGCAGACACGACACTTCCTGGATGTCCTGATCGTCGACACGGTTCCAGCGCTTGGTGAACTTCATCTCCCCATCCCAGCCCTTGGGATCGGTGATCGTGTATTCGATCTCCATCGTGGCGCTGTTCACCATCTTGATCCGCTCGACGATGTGCGTCTCGGTGCTCGCCGGGACGCCGGAGTCGATCCAGTGGTGATGACCCACGAAGTACTTCGTGTCCACGACCAGCGTGTCCTTCTCCCAGCGGCCGATCGATTCGCCGTTGAAGCTGGGCACCACCACGTCGGGATCGGAATGCGGGCGGCCGTCCAAAAAGATGGTGCGGAAGCTGTTCATGAATCCGCTCACCATGTAGATCACAGTGGGCTTCTGCACCATGGCGATCGGCCACACCCGCGTCATGATCATCGGCAGCCCCGCGGGCCAGCACTGGCCGATGTCGTCGTGGTAGACCTTGCCCTCGGCCTGCGCCTGGCGCGCCGCCTCGAAGTGTTTGAGCGCCTCGCCTTTCAGCTTGACGTTGTCCGGCGGCGGGCCGAAGCGCCAGGAGCCCTTGAAGCGAATGTCGTTCAGCCACGTGCCGGTGACGTCGAATGGTGCCGCCGGCCGCGACTTGTTCAGATTGGCCGGCGCCAGCGCGCCGAGCGGCGGCGCGTCGGCCTGCTGCGCGCCGGCAGTGGCCACCGCACCGGCCACGAGAAACGTCACGATCGCGAACCTCATGTGTCTCCTCGGATTCACTTGCCCAGCCGCAGCTTCACGGCGCCGTTCGCGTCCGTGTACTCGCGGTTGTTCTCGCACACGAACTCCACCATCTTGTAGTTCGGCAGCCGCCGGTAGGCCAGCGTGTAGGTGACCGGCTTCTCGAGCGCCACCGGGTCCTCGATGGTGATCTGGTCGTGCAGGTAGTCGGCCGCCACCAAGCGGATGCGTTCGGTGATCCGCATCTGGTCGCTGTGCGGAATCATCTGGAAGGCCGGAATCGACGTCTTGATGCCGACCGTGTCGACGACCAGTGTGTCGCCTTCCCAGCGCCCCACCGAATGGCCGTAGTAGCCGGGCGGCACCTCGTCGATCGGCTGCTGCTTCTCGCCCATGTACACGCGCCGCACTTCGCTGAAGGCTTCGGTGATGATGGTCACTTGCTTCGCGCTCGGCAGGATTTCGATCGGATAGAGCGCCACCGACATCATGCGAGGGAACCCATAGGGCACACACTCCACCGCCGGCGTGGCCAACGGCTCGCCCTTCTTGTTGGCCTCGGCTTCCGCGGCGCGCCGCGCATCCCAACTCTTCTTGTAGTCGCCCTTGAGCAGGATCTCCGTGGCGGGCGGCGCGGCAAACTTCGGATCCGCTCCACGGCCGCCGCGATACGGCGCCCATGACCCCGACAGACCCGGCGTGGCGCCGCTCTGCGCGGCGAGGCCGGCAGCCACGACCGTCGCGAACAGCGCGGCCGCGGCCAGCACGTACGGTCGCATCAGTTCCCTCCGGTGGGGCCGGGGCCGTTGGCCAGCACGCGACCGTCCGCCAGGGTGATGCGCACCAGGAGACCGGCCGGCTGCCCGTTGCGAAGCGGGCTGAGAACGACCGTGATCTTCTGGTTCGGCTTCACGTCGCTGAACTTCCACCCGCCCTGCAGGAGGATGCTCGGGCTGCCAAGTTCCACCGTCCAGTGCTTCGCCGGGGTGCCGCCTTCGGCGGGGACGTCGATTTCGATGTAGGCGTGCGGGTTGGTCCACTGGAACTGCGTGACCGTGCCGGTCAGGGTGACGCGGTTCGAGGTGTCGAACATCGCGAACGAATGGTGCGCGTGCAGGCGCGGCGCGCCGATTACGGCGAGCATTCCCGCCACCACAAAGACCACCAATCGCCTGGACATCCCCGACCTCCCCACTGGTTAGCAGCGGACGATACCATGCCCCTGCGCTACGCGAAAAATCAAACTTCCGTCGTATCATCACGCCGACATATGCCCGGGACGTATCGATTCCTCGCGGGGCTGCGCCTGGCCGCCGCGTGGTGCCTCGCATCCGCCCTCAGCTCCGGCACCGCGCTCGCGCAGCCGCCGCGCACGCTGACCCCGCCCGACATCGCCGGCGAGTGGGCGCTGCAGAACGACGAGGACCCCGGCCAGCTGGGTGCCCTCGGGCAGCCGCCGCTCGGCGACTATCTCGGCATCCCGTTCAACGACGCCGGGCGCATGCGCGCCGACACCTCGGCCGAATCGATCTGGGGCACGCCGGAATACCAATGCCGGCCGCACTCGGCGCCGCATCAGTGGCGAGGCCTGGGCGGCGCGCGCATCCTGAAGGAACAGGATCCGCTGACGCGCGAAGTGCGCGCGTACCACGTGCAGTTCATGCGCTCGCTCGACCGTCCCATCTTCATGGACGGCCGGCCACACCCGCCGGCGTGGGCGCCGCACACGTGGACAGGCTTCTCCACCGGCGAGTGGGTGGGCAACACGCTGAAGGTGTCGACGACGCACCTCAAGGACGGCTACTTGAAGCGCGGCGGTCCGCAGACGAGCGACCTCTATACGATGACGGAGTACATCACCCGTCACGACGAGATCCTCACCATCACCACCGTCGTGGACGACCCGGTGTATCTCGACGAGCCGTACGTGCAGTCCACGACCTACGTCTACGACCCGACGGCAAGCGTGCAGATGGAAACGTGCAACGCCTCGGCGTTCGCCGAGAACGGCGGCACCGATCGCCACCACGTGCCGCACTTCCTGCCGGGGCAGAACACGGCGATCACCGAGTGGCTGAAGAACGAGCCGTGGGTGCCGGCCGACGCCGCACGCGGCGGCGTGAAGACTCTGTATCCCGAGTATCGAGGCGCCCTGGGCGGGTCGAAAGACCCGCAACCACGTACCGTCCCGTCGTCGCGCTCCGGCGTGCCGATCGCCACAGCCATCAACGATCAGGGGCCGCGCGACGGCGAGGTGCACGTGCTGCCGGTGCAGGGCAACGTCTACATGCTGATCGCCGACGGCGTGAACCTGGCGGCCTCGGTGGGGCCCGACGGGATGCTGCTCGTCAACACCGGCGGCGGCGCCATGACCGAAAAGGTGCAGGCGGCGCTGGCGCAGCTGGCGACCACCGCGACGGCCGCGCCGATTCCCAACCGCTGCAACGGTGCCAACTGCCCCGGCCTGCAGTGGGGCTGGGCGAGCCCCTACATCAACGCGGTGATCAGTTCACCGCTGCCGCCGCGGCCGCTGCGCTACATCGTCAACACCAACGACGCCGCCGAGCACGTCGGCGGCAATGCGAAGATCGCGGCAAGCGGCTTCTTCCCGCGCGGCGGCGGCTTCGGCGGCGCCGTGGCGTCGGTGGGCCGCAACGCGTCGGTGATCGCGCACGAGAACGTGCTCAACCGGATGAGCGCGTCGGCCAACAAGCAGCCGCCCCCATATCCGGAAGCCGCGTGGCCCACGGATACGTTCTTCGACTCACTGCACAAGCTGCCGGAGTACGTGAACGGCGAAGCGGTCATCGTCTACTCCACGCCCGCAGCCAGCACCGATGGCGACAGCCTGGTGTTCTTCCGCCACTCCGAGGTGATTCACGCCGGCAGCCTCTTCTCGACCATCAGCTATCCGGTGATCGATCTCGACAAGGGCGGCTCGATTCAGGGCGTCATCGACGGGCTCAATCAGATTCTCGACCTCGCGGTGGCGGAATACCGGGCGCAGGGCGGCACCTGGATCATCCCGGGCCGCGGACGCCTGGCGGACACCGCCGACGTGGCCTCCTATCGCAACATGCTGGTGATGATTCGGGATCGCGTGCAGGATTTGAAGAAGAAAGGGCAGACGCTGGCGCAGGCGAAGGCGGCGCGGCCGACGCTCGACTTCGACGGCCGCTACGGCGCCACCACCGGGCCCTGGACGACGGACATGTTCGTCGAGGCGGTGTATCGCAGCCTTCCGGAGAAGAAGTGATGAGACTCACAGCTCGACACATTGTTCGATTGCCCGGGCTCCGCGCGGGGGCCCTGTTCGTTCTGGCGGCCATCTGGATGGCGGGGCCAGCTCTCGCCCACCACTCCTACGGCGCGACCTACGACGTCAGCCGCGAGATCCGCCTCGAGGGCAAGCTGGTCCAGTTCGTGTACCGCAACCCGCACACCTTCGTGCACGTGCAGGCGCCCGACGACGCCGGCGTGTCGCAACGCTGGGCCGTGGAGTGGAGCGGCACCGCGCAGCTCACCAACAACGGCATCACGCGCGATACGCTGCACGTCGGCGACGCCGTCGTCATCGTCGGCCGGCCGTCGCGCGTGGCCGGCGAGTACCGGGTGCTGATGGTGAGCTTGAAGCGGCCCGTGGACGGGTTCACGTGGGGCACGAAACAGGGCGAAGCGGTCGACTGACCCGACCATGGTGCATACCTCCCTCAGGTTAGGCATGGCGCTGGCAGCGTGCGCGGTGCTACTGGTTCCTGGCGTGCACGCACAGCGGGGCGGGCGTGGCGGACCGCCGCCGACGCCGCGCGCGGCTGCGGCCATCGACCTCACCGGCTACTGGGTGTCGGTGATCACGGAGGACTGGAAGTTCCGGATGGTGACGCCGAAGAAAGGCGTCTACGAAACGCTGGTCCTCAACGCCGAGGGGCGGCGCATCGGCGACGCGTGGGATCCGGCGCACGATGAAGCGGCGGGCGAACAGTGCCGGGCCTACGGGGCGGGCAACATCATGCGGATGCCGGGCCGGCTGCACATCACGTGGGCGGACGACACGACGCTGAAGATCGAGACCGACGCCGGCACGCAGACGCGCCTGCTCCGCTTTGGCGCCGGCGCGCCAACCGGGGAACCGAGCTGGCAGGGATGGTCGTCTGCGGAGTGGGCGTATGCAGGGAGTCCACGGGGCGGCGGCGCGCGGTCGGGGAATCTGAAGGTCGTGACGACCAACCTTCGCGCGGGCTACATCCGCAGGAACGGTGCGCCGTACAGCGACAAGGCCAGGGTGACGGAGTACTTCGATCTCAATACGGCACCCAACGGCGACCGCTGGCTCACCGTGACCACAAAGGTGGAAGACCCGGTGTTCTTCACGAGAGCGTATTTGACCAGCTCGGACTTCAAGCATCTCGCCACCGGCGACGGCTGGTCGCCGTCGCCGTGCTCGGCACGTTGAGCGGTACGTAGAGGCGGACCTTCCGCCTTCGCCAAGGCTTTGGCGGACAAGCCAGGTCCGCCTGCAAGGAGACAAGACGATGACAAGGCGTGTGCGATCGGCATCGGGCATCCTGACGGTGATGGCACTGCTCGCGGCGGGGGCCGCATCGCTGGTGGCGCAGGCGCCGCAAGCGCCGCCACCAGGAGGCGGGCGCGGCCGCGGGCCTCAGACGCCACCGCTGCTCATGACGACGACGGCGTTCGAAGACGGCGGCGTGATCCCGGACAAGTACACACAGGCCGCGGGCGCGATGGCGGTGTCGCCCGCTCTCTCGTGGTCGCAGGTGCCGATGGGCACTCAGAGCTTCGCGCTCATCATGCACGACCCCGAGCCGGTGCTGAACCGCGGCTCGAAGATGGACATCACGCATTGGGTGATCTGGAACATTCCCGGCACGTCCACCAGCCTGGCTGAAGGCGTGGCCGCGGGTGAGCTGCCCGACGGCAGCCGTCAGGTGAGCCTGCGCTCCAACTCGTACATGGGCCCCGGCGCCCCGCCAGGACCGTACCACCACTACACGTTCGAGCTCTATGCGCTCGACATCAAGCTCGACGTGCCGCAGGGCGCGCCGCAGCAGGCGGCCGACACGCGCACCGCCATCGTGACCGCCATGGACGGCCATGTGCTCGGCAAGGCGATCCTGGTCGGACGTTTTCACAGATAGGTCAGGTGGGGCTGGTAGGCCAGGTGGGTCAGGTAGGTAGAACCATGTTCAAATGCCTTGGATCGCAACCGTTGCACTGAGCGCGGTCGTGAGCGCAGCGACGAGGCGCTCATGCTCTCGATGCCGCGCGTCGATGCGGCAGCGGCACCGAAGTTGTCGGCGGCCGACTACCAGGAGATCGCGCAGCTGACCAACCGCTACGCGTACGGCATCGACACTCGCGCCTTTTCGCCCGCCCGAAGGGGCGGGCAATTAAACACTGCCTAGCGAGGCGGAGCCTCGCTACGACTACGCCGACGTGTTCACGCCCGACGGCGAGTTCATCGACAAGAACTCCGACGCGGGGTTCAAGGCCGGCGGCCGCGTGCTCGCCAAAGGGCGCGACGCGCTGGCCACGCTCATCGGCGGCGGCTCGCGCGGCTGCAAGACCAAGCTGGTGTGGACCGACATCAAGGGGCCGGGCACCATCGAGCGCCACGGCGGCTACGAGGACGTCTACGTCAAGGCGCCGGCGGGCTGGCGCATCAAGTCGCGCACGCACGTGCGCAACAAGGCCTGGCACGCGCCGGCGCTGCAGACCGCCGATCTCAACTGACCGGCGGCGCGCCGCCGCGGTGGTCGGCGGCGCGGACCATCAGCAGCTCGCCCACGTTGTCGAGCGTCACCAGGCCCACGAGTCGGCCCTCATCGACGACCGCGATGCTCCGGGTGTTCGTGGCGTCGAGCCGCGTCAGCATCGGCTCGAGCAGTTCATCGGGTGTCACAGCGATGCTCTCCTCCATCAACGGGCCGACCGCGGCCTCGCGGCCGTGCGACGCGAGCGCGCCGATCAGCCGCTGGCGGGTGAGCATCCCGGCGAGCGCTCCGCGCTGCAGCACGGGGAAGTCCTGCTGCGAACCGGACAGCAGGAGTTCCACCGCATCCCCAAGGGTGCTGGCCGGCGTGAGCGTCTGGAGCTGCGTCATCATCGCGGCGCGCACGGTCACGCCGGCGAGCGCCGATCGCTTCTGCACCGCGGCCGCCTCTTCGCCCGCAGCGATCCAGATGAAGAACGCCACGACCACGAGGAACAGATTCGAAAACAGGCCGACCAGCGCCAGCAGGAACGCGATGCCCTGGCCGATGGACGCCGCCCGCACCGTGGCGCTGACGTAATCGGTTCGCGCGGCCAGAACGGCTCTGAGCACGCGGCCGCCGTCCATGGGAAAGGCGGGCAGCAGGTTGAAGAGCAGCAGGGCGACGTTCGCCACCATGATCTGTTCGACGAAAGCCCCGCGCCCGACGGAGATCGCCTCGAGCGGCCGCCAGTCGCCGGACACCCGCAGCCAGGCGAACAACACGACGGCGATCAGTAGCGTGACCGCCGGGCCCGCCAGGGCGACGAGGAATTCCTGGACCGGCCGCTCGGGCATCCGCTCGAGCCGGGCCATGCCGCCGATGGGCAGCAGCGTGATGTCCTTGGTGGCAATGCCGAACCGGCGGGCCATCAGCGCGTGGCCGAGCTCGTGCAGCACGATGCACCCGAACAGCGCGAGCATGAGCGCCACGCCCTCAGCCGCGGCGCCCACCGTCCGCCCCTGCAGGCCGCTCGAAGCCGCGACCCACACCAGCAGGAGCGCGAACGTAGGATGGACGAAGATGTCGATTCCCGCGAGCCGCGCCAGCCGGAAGGAGCGTGACATCGATCAGGCGATCATCACCTTGCGCGGCATCTGCGAGTTGTCCTCGAGGAAGGTCTTCTTGCGCGCCAGCTCCTCGACCGTCGGCTGCACCTGGCCGTTGACGTCGGTGACGCGCGATACCAGCGTGTGCTCGCCGGGCGTCGCACCTTCCCACGTGTAGGTGAACAGCTTCCACGAGTGCTTGGTGTTGGCGGCGTCGAGCACGGCCGGCTTCCACGGGCCGTTGTCCACCTTGACCTCCACCGAGCGCAGCGGCGTGCCGTCGTTCAGCACCCACCCGCGGACGCGATGCGCGCCGCCCGCTTTGGTCACACGCGCGATCACCGACTTGAGATTGAGGTGCGTGACCTCCGTCTCCACCCACTGCGTCTCGGCGTCGGTCTCGCCACCGCTGCCGCCAACCGTCCGCACGGTGCGGTACCAGCGGGCCTGGAAGTTGCCGAGGAAGCGACCTTCCTGCAGGTGGATCTCCGACAGCCACTTCACGTTGGCCACGCCGTACCATCCCGGCATCACCAGGCGCACCGGGAAGCCGCTGTCGCGCGTGAGCGGCTGGCCGTTGAGCGCGTAGACGAGCATCGGCTCGGGCTTCTGCGCATTCTCGAGCGTGATGCTGCGCGCGAACTGCTGCTCGATCTTGAAGGTCTGCTGGCGGAACACGACGTCTTCCTTGCCGCGGTCGGCGCCGAAGAACACCACCTCGCGCGCGCTGTCGTCGAGCCCCGCGCGCTTGAGCACGTCGCGCAGGCGCACGCCGGTGAAGCGGCCGTTCGACGACAGCCCCTGCATGGCCCGCGGGCTGTTGCCGGAGCACTCGTAGCCGTTGACGATCTCGGCCGACGGCATCGCCTTCAGGTCGGCGAGTGTCAGCTCGAGCGGCTTCTTGACCAGCCCGGTCACCTTGATCTTGTGCGTCGCGGCGTTGAGCTCGGGCCGGTTGTAGTGCTGGATGAAGAAGAATTGCTCGTTCGGCGTGATCAGGCCGTCGACCTTCCGCAGATCGAGGAAGCGCCGCTCGCCGTTGGCCGGCGACGCCGTGAAGCTGTCCGGGTAGTCGGTGAACGCGACGTCCACCTCGCCCTCGGCCAGCGCCGGCAGCGCCCACGAAGGCAGCGTCAACATCCCCGCGGCCACCGCGCCGCGCTTCAAGGTCTCTCGCCGGGTCAATAGAGTCGCCATGGCCATCGCCTCCGCTACGGGCCACCTGAAGGTGGCCAAGACGGTCCGCCTGAAGGCGGACGCAGACGGTCCGCCTGAAGGCGGACCCTACTTCTTAAATTCTTTGTATGCGATCTCGAGATTGGGCTGCGGCCCGCCGTACATCGGGTTCACGCTCGCCTTGTACCCCTTGTACTTGGGATCGACCTTGTATTCCTTGGCGGCCTGCTCCGCGCTCTTGCCAGCCTTGAGCGACCGCTCGGCAAACGCCACGAAGTTCGCGGTGAAGCTCGCATACTCCTGCAAGTCATTGAAGGTGCCCACGGGGATGTGGCCGTTGATGATCGTGTCCACGTTCTTCACCGAGGCTGCCGCGCGAGCCAGCGTCTTCGGCTGCTCCACCACGCTGCCGCCGTTGTCGGGGTCTACGTAGGGCAGCGCCTTCCACGCGAAGATGTCGCCGACGTGCATCGTGCGCAGCGCGGGGAACACCACGAAGGTGTCGCCATTGGTGTGGCCGCGGCCGAAGTAGTACAGGTCGATCTGATCCTTGCCCGAACCGACCGTCATCTTGTCCTTGTAGGTTTTCCCCGGCAGGAACTTGGCGTTGGCGCCCTTGAAGTCGTCCATCCTGGCCATGTTGGCCTTGGTGTTCTCCTGGACGATGGTCTCGACGTTGGCGCCGAAGAACGGGTTGCCACCCGTGTGATCGCCGTGCGTGTGGGTGTTGATGATGCGGGTGATCGGCTTGTTCGTGACCGACTTCACGCGGTCCACGATCGTCGGTCCAAAACCGGGCAGCTTGGTATCGACCAGCGTCACGCCGGTCTCGGTGATGAACACGGCCACGTTGCCGCCACTGAACACCGACATATCCTCGGCGCTCGAGCCGGTGATGACGTAGAGGTTGTCCTTCACCTTCTCGATCTTGGTCGCGGCGATGGACTTGCCCGACGGACCTGGGGGCGCCTGGCCCGACACCGCGATCGACAGAGCGCCGAAGGCCACGAGCGTTCCCAGGACCACGATTCGCTTCATCACCCCGCCTCCCCTGCCGCAATACTTTACTGGAGATGACAGCGGTATGCTGATGAGCACGCCATGCGGCGTGGAGCATTCCTCCTCATCGCGCTGTTGGCCGGCGGGCTCTCGCTTTCGTCCGCCGGTGCCTCCGTGCACCGCCCGTCAGGGCCAGAGGCGCTGCCCCGCCTGATGCTGTGGGCCTGGGAGCGGCCCCTCGACCTCCGGGCGCTCGACGCCGGCATCGGCGTCGCTTTTCTCTCTCAGACATTGATCGTGCGCAATGGTGCGGTGGAGGCCATGCCGCGCCGCAACCCGCTCACGGTCTCGGAGCACAC